>NZ_JBALDL010000013.1:0-31372 GCF_036917465.1 Nostoc sp. | reverse complement strand
TACCCCTTGATGACCAAACCCCGGCATGAATTACGTCTACAATTGCAAACTGCTTAAACCGCAAGGGTTTCGGCTTTTCTTAGTGCCATTCGATATTGTCTATTGACAATGACCCGGTAGAACGCAATTCCTCAACTAGATCAAATTTGGGTATAGGCTGTGCCACTGGTTGTATAGTTGCACTCAGAAGAATCAAATCCCCTGGTTTTAGGGTTTGGGTATTGGTTAAGGTTAAGGTGGTTTCTCCAGCTTCATATTCACTGGTCAGTCGCGGTTTTTCGAGTATTGGCTCTACACTAAGGGATGGTGTTTCTCCGTAGCCAGATAAGGGAGCCGTGGGCATCCCTTCAATAAACTTTTGGAATAGTGGGCCAATCTCTAACATTTCATGAGTGACCACTACCCCCCAGTTTTCATGATTGTAGTCGGGGAATTTTCCTGGGGGTCGTCCTTGAACTCGACGAATTATCCGCCCAAATTCCTGCTCTGCGACAGTTAATGACCGAATGACACACAATGGCACACAGACGCTAGCCCATTCGTGAGAAAAACCTTCTCCCACCATGCTGCAATGTACTAGACAGATATATTCGCCACTAAAAAACTTTTTGTATACTTCTGTCGGTCGCCCTGCTAAATCAAATCCGTCTTTGTCACTATGTACTAACCCGACTTTCCCAGCTAGGAGATCAAAGCTCTCTAATAATTTAAACAGGCGATGAGCATGATTTATGTTCAATGCTCGGACGATCATCTTGTGGGGTTGTCCTGTTGCCCTTTTGCTTTTGAGAATGGACACTGCTTGTTGTAAGACTGGCATACAGAAAGCGTCTGCTAACAGAATCTGCCTTAACCATTCTCGGTCTGATTCGGCTTTGGCAAAGAAACCTTCTCTACTATATTCCACCTCGACTCCATTCTCTAACACCAGCAGTGCCCTTGATGTTGCTTCTTTATACATCAGTTTTTTAATTGGCGGCGGGTCTAATTTCCAGGCATCTTGAATGCTAAATTCAAAATCTGCCATCGGTGAATACCGCATGAGTTTAGAGCCAGTCTCTGATTCTGACTCAAAAGTGTTGTAGCGAATGTATGGGATTGGCTTGGAGTCCGAGCGGAATCTAGAACCTGTCAAAAATACCAGCATTGATGTCGAAAAATACTCAAATACCGTCCGATAACTACTGGCTGGACTGTGATGTGCTTCGTCAATTAGTAATAGCCCGACGTTTCCTGGATCAATATCTCCTCTGCTGACTAATTGCAACAGAAATTGTCTGTTTACCACCAGTAAATCAGCACTGTCTAAGTTAAAACCGTAAGATTTCCAATCTTCGGCACGTAGTTCTGCGATTTGCGGTGGCGGGACTCCTGGTGGCAGAATTCCTAAATTGTACAGTGGCCATTGTTCATAAACTGGGCAATGTCTGGAGTCTGTGGGAAAATCCTGTAGAATTCGCCCTCTGAGGGTACAGTTGTCCACCACGATCATTGTTTGGCGACCCTGCATATAGGGCGCTAGTACAAAAGGCAAGGAAGTAAGTACTGCTGTTTTTCCGGTTCCGACACCCATTACTAATAATGAAGCTCCACTGTTGGGACTCCTTCGCCTCGGTTCTAGTTCTCCATTCGCCGCTTGCTCCCAGATTTTCACTAGTGCTTCTTTTTGATGCCCAAACAGTTTCGTTTTTCCTGACATCAATCTTTCGCTCACTACTGGACTGTAGTGATTGAAATAGCCGACGGATTTCGAGAAGGGTGAATCAAACATTACACCGAATCACTTTTTTTCCGGTTACAAGTAGCACATAGAGCTTGACCGTTGTAGACTGCTGTCGCTCCTCCACGCGAATAGGGAATTTTATGATCGCAGTGGAAGTTCTCTATTGTTAATTTAACACCGCATAACTCACAACAATATCCCGATCTCAGTAAAATTAATCGCTTTTGAGCAAAAGAGAAACAACGGCGATGTCCCATAACTTTTTGAATCCATTCCGTCAGCAGAAATTTGTCAGAATATAGGAGCGATGCCCTGAGCTTGTCGTTGGCGTAGCCTCTCCAAGAGTTGGGTCACAATACTTAAAGAATCAGGAGAAAAATTGATGAATCAATATACCAATCATATTATATTCCTGATCAACTCTGATTTCTGACCGCAGCAACGTCAACGTCTCCTCTGCTTAGTTGGTGAATAGTTGAATTCTTCTGAAAGCAGTGTTGCTGGATGTTCGCTCAACAATTGAAACTTCCGTTCCAACTTTTGAATGGGCAGATCATTAATGACTTGAGTCATGGGTAGAATCATGACTTTATCCTCATGTGACTGAATTAGATAAGTTCTTATGATAGTGACATCGAATCAGGAAAAACCCACAAGACTTGTAATGAAATTCAAAATATTATCGCTAGTTGCGGGAGCGCTTGCTCTGACTTTATCTTCTTCCTCCTTTGCTGTTAATGCTCAAACAGCGTCTGCTTCACCCATGTTACTTGCACAAACTCCACACAAAGAAAGAGGAGATTGGAAAAACTTGGGTCTAACAGATGCCCAAAAAAGCCAAATTCAGGCAATTCGCCGGGATAGCCGCACCAAGATGTCGGCAGTTTTCACCCCAGAACAAAAGGCCAAGTTAGAGGCAGCAAAACTTGCGCATCGGGCAGAGTGGCAGGCGCGTAAGGCTCAGGGGCAAACAGGTCTTGGTCTTGGGCAACCAGGTCAGCATCATGGTCGCCGAAAAGGTGGTTTTGGTGACTTAAATCTGACTGTTGCACAGAAAACCGAAATCCGACAAATCCGGGAGTCTGAGAAACAACAGATTCAAGCAGTGTTAACCCCAGAACAACGCCAAAAAATAGAGCAATTCCGTCAGAATGCTCCGGAGCGTGGTCAACAAGGGAATCCCCAATCATAATCTTTCAAAAAATACTTAATAACTCTGGGGTAGCAGCTTCCACTTGAGTAAGTAGTAGTATTATTAACAAAACATTTGTAACTTTGCTTGCAGTTCATTTACTGAATAGTTGTTACTGTTATGGCTACTTCGGTCTATCAAGGCAGATAGATACTCTTGGTAATGGTGTTCTTTATAAGCGCTCATTTTTTCTCTGGGAAATTTGGGTGCTTTTACTGACTGTGCAAACGACATTACAGCACTTCCGCCAGACTAGTACAGCTTGGCGGAAGTAAGCAGACCATTAAAAGCTATGAAAATTCGGTGGAATACAAGGCTTAAAAATGGTCTGTATATTTACGCCGCACAGTAGACCCATCCTGAAATTAAATTAGCCTAAAAATATGATATATAATTTTATTTTTATACATTATAAAACTTGCCTTATATAGGTTTTTGGTATTTTACAGCATAATAAATCTTGTTGAAGTTAAAAATTTGAAAATCCTATTTTTTGTCTCTAAACTATCATCAACTATATCAAACCCTTATTGCTTCGTTGATTGAAGACATATACGCAGGCTTGAAAACCCTTGTATAGACTGGGTTAATTAAGGGGGGGTGTGGACGGAGTGCTAATTCCGTACTGAATCTGCATTCTAGCGGCATAAGCTGCATTTCTCTGCTGTTCCTCTTGACGCTTTTGTTCCCTCTCTTCTCGTTGCCGTTGCCGATACTCCAACACGTCTTGAGCAAACACAACATCAAGAGTATTCAAGCGGTAATATCGAACCCGTTTCCCATCCTCAAGTGGTCGGCGTGACTCATTAGACAAACCCAATTGCCAAAGGTACTGCCCCAAAATCCACATCGGCGATTCATCAAGGGGAATGGTGAGATTAAGGATACCTTTAACGTGAGATGCGTTGCGTTTGGAAAACTGAGCCAGAGCTTCAATCATCGCTTCATCCCCTTTACAGCGCTTCCGGCTATTATGCAATACATTTTTCCTTTAGCCCCTCTCCTATCATAGCTTTCAGCTTTGAGGATGTACCTCATAGCCGCCGGAAGTACTGTAACCCTCTTCTGTCACTCTCCGAAAACATTTGCCTTTTCTAAAATCTAGAGCTTTTGTATAGCAAGTGATGTCTACGACGGGCTACGCCTACGCGCGATTCTTTTCTAATAACAAATACAAGACCTATTTTTTTCTAATAGTATAGCTTGTATTGATTGCCTCATGAGGCTTACAGCGTTCGCCCTCCCGGAAAGTGACAGAAGAGGGGTAATCTCAACCCCAGCCATGAGATCGAGCAACAACAGCAGGTGGTGGGACAAATTCCCGCCCCTGATTAACATACCTTTAGTCGCAATAAGGAACGAAAATATAGGTATCACGAAATGATTATTGAGAATACAAATTTGTGGCTAATCCTCGGAAACCATTATTAGGAAACAATTGTAGAGATTTTTGTATGACCTGAATCCTTACCAACTACTGATAATGCACGACGGAACTATAAAGTTATTGATGATTTGAGGAAAAACTGTGAGCAACAGTAATTTGTTGGGTAATCTAAAGATGATCTAGAATTTCTTCTTGGCAAAGTATGTGATTAAGGAGCTAACCCCTGATACAAGCAAAATCCAGTATATCAGTGTCTGATAGAGTCAATTATTCCTCACGAAGTTTACTGATCCGATTGATTCTAGGCAGTACTACAATTGTAGTCAGTATTTCTGCTTATTTTACCTATCAAGCCGCTAGAAATCTGATGCTCAAAGATTTAAGACAGAGCGCTTTTTTAGAGGTACAGAGAGGGGTAGCTGAAATTGAGGAGTGGTTAAACGTTCGTCAAGTGGAGGTAGAAACCCTAGCTAATACTTCAACTGTACGTTCATTAAACTGGTCTGTGGTAGAACCCTATTTAAAGTCAGAAGTTAAGCGGATTAATGAATTTTTCCTTTTTCAAATAGCTAACCCAGATGGTTCATATTCCAATACAAAAGTTGGTCGAACAAATAAAAATATTCAGGATCGAGACTACTTTCAAAAAGCAATTGCAGGAAAGAGCAACATTTCTGATCCTTTCGTCAGCCGTTCTACAGGAATTCCGTTAATTGCGATCTCCACCCCGATCTGGTCAAATTCTGCTAGCAGTAGTTCACCGATCGGGGCTTTCCAGGGCAATGTGAGAGTCGATCACATTGCGAAGGTTGTCAATTCCCTGCAATACGGCACGAACAGCTATGCTTTTGCGATCAATTCCCAAGGACAAGCGATTGTCCATCCTAACTCAGCGTTAATGTCAACCTTCGCGCCATTTGCTAAGGAACTACGGCAACTAGCAAGACAATTTGATGAAGATTTAATCCTCAGTTTCTTGACTCAATATGCCGTGAAAATAGTATGAAAACGACTATTGGAGATCCTAAAAATTTTATCAATTACCCTCCTTCTAGGGGAATTGTTTTAGTCGTTGACGATAACCCTGCCAATTTACAAGTTTTATCTAGTTTTCTGGATCAGTCGAGCTTTGAAGTTTGGGCAGCACGGAGTGGAGAGAAAGCCCTTCAGCGATTAGAAAATGATGATTTACCTGATTTAATCTTGTTGGATGTAATGATGCCAGGTATAGATGGTTTTGAAACCTGTAAACATCTAAAAAGCAATCCTCGTCTCCAAGATATTCCGGTGATTTTCATGACAGCCCTCTCAGAAACTGCTGAGAAAGTCAAAGGTTTGCAATTGGGAGCCGTAGACTATATTACTAAACCTTTTCAATATGAAGAAGTCTTAGTGCGGATTGAAAACCATCTCAAACTGAGAAATTTGACGAAAACCTTGAGCGCTAAAAACGCCGAATTACAACAGACTCAAACTCAATTGATTCAAGCAGAAAAGGTAGCAGCATTAGGTCAACTGACAGCAGGAATTGCTCATGAAGTTAATAATCCCATCAGTTTTATAGCTGGGAACTTAAATTTTGTCGAACAATATGTACAAGAGGTGCTTAGTTTACTGCATCTCTACCAAAAATATTTCCCCGAACCACCAGATGAAATTCAAATCGCAATTCAAAAAGGCGAACTCAACTTTTTGTTAGATGATTTATCTAAAATTATTCAATCTATGCGAGTTGGTACAGAGCGCGTTACAGAAATTGTGTCATATTTGAACAATTTCTCTCGACATAGAGAAGCTGGTAAAAAACTAGCTAACTTACATGAAGGTTTAGAAAGCACATTACTCATTCTCGGACATCGGTTTGAACAAAAGGCTGATCATCCAGCCATCCAATTAGTCAAAGAATATGGAAAATTGCCACTTGTAGAGTGTTTTCCGGGTGAAATAAATCAGGTATTTATGAATTTAATTTGTAATGCAATCGATGCAATTGAAGAAATATATAAAAGTTCTAACCTGGATATAAATTATCAATATGGTGGGGTGATAAAAATTAAAACTGAAGTAGTTGGAGAGCAAGTTATTCTCAGAATTGCCGATAATGGTTCCGGTATAAACAAAGCAGAGTCAACAAAAATATTCGATGCTTTTTACACAACAAAACCCGTCGGAAAAGGAAGAGGGCTTGGTCTATCTATTGCTTACCAAATTGTGGTTAATAATCATCAGGGAAAGCTCACATACCATTCCCAATCACGTGAAGGTATAGAGTTTATCATTGAACTACCCATCCGTTGAAGAAGAATTCAGCTATTCACCAATTCCGGAGTTTCTGGCTCCGCTCTTGAATTTTGGTAAACTCACGTGTCAGGTGCGCCCAACATAATTGTCGCTGCTCTGAACTGACCAAATTGTACGCTCCATACAGCGCTTCCGGCTATTATGCAATACAGTTTTCCTTTTGCTCTCCTTCTATCATAGCTTTCAGCTTTGGGTATGTACCTCATAGCCGCCGGAAGTGCTATATACTTAGATTTTTTCAAAAATAAAATTGGATTGCTATATTTTTAATAAAATTAATTTGAATAATTGATAAATTTACCATTTTAAGAGATGGGAATACTGATGATAAATTCAGAACCTTCTCCTAGCAGAGATTTTACTTCTAGAGTTCCCCTATGTTTTTGGACAATTATTTGATAGGCAATTGATAATCCTAATCCTGTTCCTTTTCCCACAGGTTTAGTTGTGAATAAATGCTCAAACATTTTTTGCTTAACATCAGCCGATATTCCTACACCATTATCTTGAATCCGAATCAATGCGTGATTTGTATCTTTAGTTCGAGTAGTATTAATTGTAATTTGATTAGGATTTTTTTTAATGTCATCAAAACTCAATCCAGAATTAGACTCTTCTAAAGCATCAATGGCATTTGCCAGCAGATTCATAAATACTTGATTGAGTTGTCCTGGAAAGCATGGTAAAGGGGGAAGCTCACCGTAATTTTTAACTACTTGAATAGCCGGACGAATCTTATTATTTTTCAAACGATGCTTGAGAATAAGTAGAGTGTTATTAATACCTTCATGAAGGTTAAACAGAACTTTTTGTTCTGTATCTGATCTAGAGAAAGTTCTCAAGCTTTTGCTAATATTAGAAATGCGATCAGTGCCTTCCTTCATTGATGAAATAAGCTTAGGTAAATCCTCACGTATATACTCTAGATCCATCACTTCGATTGTTTCTTGGATTTCTTGAGATGTTTGAGGATAGCTTTCCTGATAAAGATCAATTAGATGTAACAAATTTTGAATATACTCTTGAGCCGGAGTCAGATTACCTGCTATAAAACCAACTGGGTTGTTAATTTCATGAGCTACATCGGCAACAAGACTGCCTAAACTAGACATTTTATTCTGCATTATCTGAAGATTAAGAAGCATCATTTCTAGTTCATGACTTCTTTCTTCTAAATTGCTTTGATATTCCTTTAATTCAGCAATTACTTTCCTGAGCAAATATTCTTTTTTTTGGTTTGTCTCTTCTAATTTTACCCGATCTGCCTCAGAACGCTCTAATTGCTTTTGGATAATTCTATTCACTTTTTTCAGTTCCTTAATTTCTTTTTGATAATCCCCAGTTTCCATCAGTTTCTACCGAGTTCCCAAAATTAAAGTTACAAATGTTTCATTGTGAAATTGCGTCTGACTGGTTCGATCTATAGGAGCAATTTCTCCATAAGAATAAAATCCACAACCAGGTAAATGGTAAGTCAGACAGAGTTTCGTATTCTGGTACTCTTCTTTTGCTCTCGTACCAAGTATTTGCCGACGAGCTACACATGAAAAAAATAAAACAGCACTTGGCTCTGCACCTGGATAATTATCTAAGGCATTCAGGAATGATGCTTTGGAAGCTCCCAAAATATCTTCATAACCTGCTTCTGCAATTTGAATTACAGCTCGATGGGGGATATCTGCAAAAAAGGTGATGCTACCAGATTCCTGATTGTAAGCAATAGGCGCTCTTATATAAAAATTTTCTCCATTCTGAGCAAATACTGCTAGAGGGTATTCAATTGAAGGAGGAAGTAAACCTAGATAATGATGATAAAAATCTAAAGCTGGCTTACCATCTATTTCATATAGTATGTTCTTATCTACCTTAGTCACTTGGCTTTTTTGACCGATGGGATGCCAACCACTTGCAACACCATGAGAGAACAATATTGTGCCCGAGAAAAGCAGAATTGGTACAGAATCACTTAATACTTCTGTTTGAAAAAACTGATAGGTATTTTGATATCTGGACTGATCGCCTGCTAAACCACCGAATATCGGGATATTTTGACCAAGAGCTAACTTTAAGCCATTCAATATAGATACACCACTAGTTGTAAGACTCTCTGGATGAGTTAAACATAGCCTTGGAGTTGTGGTACTTTTTGCTTTGGCTTGCTCTACGGCTTGTTTAGTTACAGAAATTGGATCGTCTGAAACTTTGCGTCCAACTCCTGCATAAATTTCAACTTCGTCTGAGCAAAACAACATTAAGGTGATTGAGTCTTGCTGAAACTCTAAGACTGAAGAAATTTCTCCATCTGTTGTTCCACCGATCAACTCAATCTCCGGAAAAGCCTGATGAATTTGCTGCAAAATAAGAGAATATTCAAAGCCAATTGCAGAAAAAAGAATCCCAGCTTTTGGTATATCGGCTCCAAGGGAACTGATACATTGTTGAAGAACTTCTTCAACTGCTGATAGAGAATCTGGATCGTTACTGTGACCTACTATTGTTTTAAACATAAATTTATCTATATTGAGTAAGAATGATTTTTCTACAAGATTATAGTTACCAAATTACCAGAGATATTTTCCTGATGTATTAATTTTCCATGAGAATACTAAGTAGTCTAGTAATAATCTCAAGCAAGCTATGGACGAAAAGAATCTCCAAGATTAAGCACTTTTTCTGCAAATGGGCAGACGCGGTTGCCAAAGACAATTTTTTCATCATCCTGCTCAATAACATAAAAATCGCCTTGGATTCGTCTTTTGAAATCAATCAAGACATCAGTAACCTGGTTAGGGGAAAGATTTGAGACTTCCAGAGCAGATTTTTAATCTTGGTTGATCTGCGTAGCCATCCTTTCACTAACTACACTAATAAATCCAGAAGCTTCTTCTAAGCCAACTAGATCCTGCAAAGTACCAGACAATTCTCTAATTAATGTATGTAAAAATATATCGCGTTCTAAAGAAAGATTAACCGGAGACATGGAATGATTAAGTGTATTGGTCATAAATTTTGAGAAGACAATATTGGAACTACAGTTATAGAGTTCCCCAAAATATCTATAAAGTAACTGCTTAATATCTTTCTTTAGATAATCGGGTGCTTGCTTTTATTTCTAATGAATTGTGATCACAATCACAAATTCTGAATTTTGTTATTGCGACAGTTCCCGATTTTGGAAAGTCTCTTCTAGCTTACATCCCATTCTCATCAGGGCAAACGCATCTAAATTACTCTTGATCACAACCAAGGTTAAGAACTAACGACCAAATCAGTATTTCTGATTTGGTTTAGTTTCCAAGACTCAAAGCGATCGCAAACTTCAGTGTCATGCAGCTGCGATCGCTTCCATGACATTGCATCAAGGACGACCCCTGACCCCTCCTACACTATTCAATAGCTTTAAAACTAAAAGCTGTAGCCTTTATTCCATATACCTTTGAGCTTCTCTTAATGCCATTGGGTTTAACGCCAGTTCCGTAATCCTGTTTCAAATTTTTTACTGTATTGGAATCGTAATTATAAACTCAGTTCCCGCTCCCGGTGCTGAAATACACCGGAGTTGCCCCCGATGATTTTTGACGACTATCTGGTAGCTAATTGATAACCCCATACCAATGCCTTTACCCACAGGTTTGGTAGTAAAGAAAGGGTCAAATATATGATTAAGCACTTTGTCGTTCATTCCTGAACCATTGTCAGCAATACGAATTATACATTCATTCTCTTGAATTTGGGTACGAATGCAAATTTTGAGGATTGATGATTTGGAATGCACTTTGGGCTGTTCCCAATCCTTAGTCTCTAGTCCCTCTTCCAAAGCATCAATAGCATTAGTCAACAGATTCATAAACACCTGATTTATCTGTCCAGCATTACATAAGACCAGTGGCAGGTTGCCATATTCTTGAATAACTTGGATTTCGGAACGTTGTGGTTGACTTTTCAGGCGACTTTGCAGTAGCAGCAGTGTGCTATTAATGCCTTCATGAATATCCACTGTCTTCGTAGTATTTTCATCTAGACGAGAGAAATTGCGTAAAGATAGGACAATCTGCCGAATGCGTTCAGCACCGACTTTCATTGAATCTAGAACTTTGGGTAAATCTTGGTAGAGAAAATCTAAATCAATTTCTTGGATTTGCGTTTCTATCTCTGATGATAGTGGAGAGTGATGTTCTTGAAACATTTCTACCAAGTGCAGCAAATCTGTCACATATTCATTGGTGTGCTTGATATTTCCAGAGATAAAATTGATGGGATTATTAATTTCGTGAGCGATACCTGCTACTAATTGCCCCAAGCTGGACATTTTTTCAGTTTGAATGAGTTGAGCTTGGGTCTGTTGAAGTTCTAGCAAAGCCCTTTCTAGCTGCTGTGCTTTATCTTGGGCAGTTTGGGCAGCGAGGCGACTCTGTGTGTAAAGTTTCGCTTGGTCAATAGCGATCGCTAATTGAACTGTCACTGATTGTAGCAATTCTACTTCAGTTTCTTGCCAAGGTCGGAAGCCACTACAGTAACCACAGATGAAAGCGCCAACTTCACCAGATTGAGTGTGTACAGGCAAAGACATAAAAGCCGTGAAACCGAAATCATTTAAAAACTGCTGTATTGTGCAATCACCACCAGTCTTAGCATCATCGATGCGGATGATTTCTTTGTTCAAGGTTTTTGCTGCGACTATTTCAAATTCTACATGAATTGCTTCGGCTGTTAGCAGACTGGTTAAAGTAAAATGTTCTGCTTCATATACACATTCCCAATAAGGTAGCTCAGGACTTTGCCGATACCAAAAGAAAGCACAGTAATCAATCTGGAATAAGTTGCGGATTTCCTCTACTGCGGTTTTTAAAATGTAATTAAGTTCCAAAGAAGCTCTAATTTGGCTGGCAAGCCGGTTAAGCAGTGCTTCCCGTTGAGCAATAGCTCTAAATTTAGCCTCTGATGTGCGGAGAGCGGTTTCCGTATACTGGCGCTGTAGTTCTGCCGTAGCTCGTGCTGCAAAGATGCTGAGAATAGCCTTGGCACGTTCTTCCTGTAATATCGGTTTGGTATCTAATATGCAAAGATGCCCTATGGGTATACCAAATGTATCAACAAGAGGCGTTCCCAGATAGCTTTCTGCTTCTAATAACACTAAATCCTTGGCTTGAGGGAAAAGTTGCTGTACATTACACGGGTAAAAACGCATCCCTTCCTGTAATACAACTTCGCAAGGAGTATTAGCTAAAGTATATTCGGCGAAAGTTTCTGAAAGCTTGTCAACTGCCCAGAATGATAAAACTCTAGCTCTACTGGAGTCTCCGGTGATTCGCTCTGCTAGTATGACGTAGCAGACTCCTAGAGCATTTGCCAAGTGACGCACCAAGACAGGAAAAAATTCTTCGCCTGTAACTGCTGCCGTTCCAGCTACCAGAGCTTGCATTGCTTCCTCTGCTTGTTTGCGCTCAGTAATATCTTGATAAACGCCGCGATAACCCAGGTAATTGCCGGATGTATCAAAGAAAGGAACTCCATTGGTTTCTAAAACAAGTAATTGTCCGTTTTTATGAAGGGTCTTATTTTCAAAATTAATTAGAGGCTGTTTGGAGTTGGTTAGAATTTGAAAAATCTTTTGTACTCGGCTTGCTTCTACTGGTGGCATCAACTCAAAAGGAGTTTTGCCTAAGACTTCGTCTGGCTCATACCCCAAAATGTCAGCCAATTTTTGGCTCACGTAAGTGTAAACGCCCTTTTGGTCGAACTCCCACACTCCATCATTGGTAGTTTCTACAAGATGACGAAAACGGGACTCACTTTCTCTGAGTGCAATTTCTGCTTGTTTGCGCTTGATGCCAATAGCAATTTCTTGGGCAGCAAATTCTAGGGCATTAAAAACAGATTCCGTCACTATTTGACAAGAAAACATTGCAATAACGCCTACAGTCTCACCTTCAATAATTAGAGGATAGCCAGCAAAAGCAACCATCCCCTCACGCTTTGCCCACTCTTGATTGCTGACGCGAGGATCTGTTAGTACAGAGTTAGTCAAATGAGGTTTACCTTCTTGGGCAATCAAACCAATTTTGAATTGACCAACTGGTACCCGTTTATGAGACCCATCAATATGGGTGTACATTCCAGAACTGGCTTGCAACTCTAGGACATTTTCCTCTTTGTTCAGTATCCAGATCCGAGCAAAGGCTGCATTTATATGTTCAACTAATGCTTCGGTGCAGAGGCGCATCATACACTCTAAAGTTTGGCTTTGGGCAAGAGCAGCGTCTACATCGGCACGAAAATTCGCTAATTGTGATCGCTGCACTAGTTCTTCTTGTGCGTGTTTGCGCTCACTAGTATCGTGA
The DNA here is from genome assembly GCF_036917465.1 of Nostoc sp. Classification (GTDB taxonomy): domain Bacteria; phylum Cyanobacteriota; class Cyanobacteriia; order Cyanobacteriales; family Nostocaceae; genus Nostoc. The sequence continues at coordinate 18,428 of NZ_JBALDL010000013.1, read as the reverse complement.
CAAATACCAACGAAATACAAAAAATTTCCATTAGCATCTTTTATCGCTGATGAGTTGCTTGTATGCCATTGCCAACTCCCATTTTTATGTTTTACCCGATATTCAATTGCATCTTGTTTTTCGCCTGTTGTCAAAACTCTTTGAAAATAATCTGCACAGATTGGTAAATCATCAGGATGCATGAAAGGAGAAAATGATTTTCCTATAAGCTCTTCAACCTCATGCCCTAAGATTTCAGTCCAGTTAGGAGAAACATAAGAAAATATTCCCTCAATGGTCAGTGCAAAAATAATGTTATTGCTATTTTCTATAATCCTTTGAAAGTCAATATTGTTATTTGCTGATGCTATTTGCTTCTTTTGGGATAAAAAAATTATTATTTGTTGTTCTGGTAATGGTAATAGCTTGGCTTTAAAATGGCTATTTTCTTCTATTATAAAATACTCAATTTCTACTAAAGACTTACTTTTTATTACTTTGATAATGGCTTCTTGGTAACTATTTCTTATCCTGACTGGTAAATAGTCTAGAAAGTTTTTACCTATATTCAGTTCTGTTAGCTGATTTACTTTTTGTAGATTTTGCAGTTGATAATCTAGGATATTTGCATCAGTATCAATCCGAAGATATAGCTCATTCGCTGGTTGGGAAATCATTGATTTCATAAGAGTTTTTGAGGTTTTGCAATCTCATTCTTTAGGTAATTCAGTATTTCTCTACTGCTTGTTTATTAAGTAAAATAATAATTGTATAATGATATTAATTTAGTTAAAGCTTTAAAGAAATGGTAATTTCACTGAAATTATCCAGATTTGAACTTTGGACAAAAGATAATTGTTGCGGATAATTGATGCGAATAGTCATTAAGAAGACAGGCTTGCTTTTGACAACGTAGGGTTAATATAACAGAGGCTAATCCTATCTCCTAGAAGAGCAACGCGAAAAAATGAGATCGGGGTTTAGTTCTCAATTACACCCCTATATTCTCAATAAAATTTGGTTTTGTAGTTGCGATGCCTACGGGGAGCAATGCGATTTTGTGAGGTGCTTAAAATTCGGGTACTAAATCAGGTATTTAGGGGTGCGTAGGCATAGTCCGCCGCAGGCATCGCAGCCAAATAACTGTTTTTATTGAGAATCTAGCTCTGTAACTGAGAATTAAAGTCCGATCTAACAAAATCGCATTGCTCCCTGCCTACGGCGGTCAACGCCTACGCATCCTGCAACAAGCGATCAATCTGAGTCCTAACCAATACCAAGATATGGCGAAAACTGACTCCGATTTTGATAATATTTGTTCAGATGAACAATTCTAGGCGTTGTTCAAGTCGTTGTCAGATGCGAATTTCGGCAGATTAGGCAATACTGCGCTTTCAAAAATATTCTTGTGGTAGTGATAGCGAAAAGCAACTTTCTCACGCCATCCATTCAGTCCACTGTGGGGCATCTGCCACCATCTGAGCAAACAAATCTGGGCTAGCATCCTCGAATTCCAACATCACGCCACAGCGCTCATCACTGGTTAGTGTACTGAGTAATTCTTTTACCGCTTCTACCCCGTATTCAATCCGTTCAATTAGCAACTGAGCATAATATTTGACCCGTTCCCACCACGAATCACTGACTTCTTCATCTGTGTCCATACCCCCCCCATTATTATCTCCATCTTCATTAAGGGGGGGTGTGGACGGAGTGCTATTCCCATACTGAACCTGCATCCTAGCCGCGTAAGCTGCATTTCTTTCCAACTCCAGTTGACGCTTCTGTTCCCTCTCTTCTCGTTGATGAAGCCGATACTCCAACACCTCTTGAGCAAACACAACATCCTCAGTATTCAAACGGTAATATCGAACCCGTTTTCCGTCCTCCAGTGGTCTTCGTGACTCATTAGACAAACCCAATTGTGAAAGAAACTGCCCCAAAATCCACATTGGCGATTCATCAAGGGGAATGGTGAGATTGAGGATACCTTTAACGTGAGATGCGTTGCGTTTGGAGAACTGAGCCAGAGCTTCAATCATGGCTTCGTCTCCTTTAATCTCAACCCCAACCATAAGATCGAGCAATACCGCCCTCAGTCCCAGCCGATGACGCATTAGCCAAGAAGTAGAATGATTGCTCCAGTCAGTGCAAATGGCTAATCGCTCCCGTTCCGATTTATCGCGTTCGGCAACAACAGCAGGTGGGGGGACAAATTCTCGCCCCTGCTCGGAGGTAATCATTTCAAGAGGTGCAGCTAAGATTGCCTCCAGTGCAACAATCTTTTTAATCAATCTTCCCCCGTCATCTTTCTCATAATAAGCTAATAGAGAAAAAACAATTTCATCACCTACACAGATAAATGTTTCCCAGAAAAAAAACAGGCGGGCTATCCTTTATTAATCCATAAAATGGATTAATAAAAGTGAAAACGAACTACTAGCCATGCAGATAGATAGCCACATAAGTTTTTCATTTTTAGATATTTCAAAACTGCCGTGAAATGAAGCGAGTAGAGAAAATAATGAAACAAATACCAGAACACAAATAAAACCCAATAAAAATGTATTTTTGTCAAACTTAATCATTTTTATTCCTCAAAGTTGATAGTTTTTTTGCTGAAATGGTTATATATTTTTTCAGGTGTCAACCACTGTGGAATTGTCACCTTTTTATCTACCTCGGCTTCACCGTCAGCATTATTTAAGCCGTTCATGGTAGCTACCTTTAAAGGTGTCCTGCCATCGGCGGTTTTGCGGTCAATTTGAATAGTTCCTCTAGCTCTCCCCTTAGAGCTTCCACTATCCCCACCAGTTGCCGTATTAGTGAAGAAATGAGCAATGCAAACTAGCCGTTCTTCTGCCTTTATAGGGTCACTTAAAGAAGCTCTAGAGAAATTTTTAGCAGGTTCTTTGAGAATGTCAGAGTCCGAATAGTTGTGCAGCAATGGCATTTTATATCACAATGCTTCCAGTGCAGGAGTGGATATTGGAATTCCGCCTTGGTTATTTGGGACGCTACTGGAGTTTGATAAACGCTGCTGGCTTATTAATTGGTTTCTTGGTCTGTGCGCTGATATTTGTGCCACTGATCATTAATATGACACTAAATCCGTTCAAGTTCCCAGATCATATTGTCATGAGTGCGATCGCGTACCCGCTTTTTCGGTGGCGATCGCTGATGAATTAGCTCTCACAGGGAGCAATGCGATTTTGTTAGATCGGACTTTGATTCTCAGTTAGAGAGCTAAATTCTCAATAAAAACAGTTATTTGGCTGCGATGGCGTACCCGCTTTTTCGGTGGCGATCGCAGCCTTAAATAGGTGATTTAGTACCCGAATTTTAAGCACCTCACAAAATCGCATTGCTCCCGTCATTCAACTACCTGCCCCAGGAGTGTCAGCAAATGCAGGTGATTTGCGGTAAGCGAAGCCATGCCGTTAGGCTTATCGCCTCGGTCGGGTGTATTCCGATTCACTGGAGGAGACAGTCAAAAGTCTGTTGCAGGCGTTGGGGAAACTGAATCGACCTTATCTTACTGCTGTGGAAGAGAAATTGTTAAGTGTTTTGGAGTCTTTCGTTAGTTGGCAAGATTCGTGAGAGGTTAAGTCGAGTTTTGTCTACTTCTTTGTTTTGGGAACAATTTATTCCCGTCGCTATATTGTCAAATACTACAGAACCAGCTATGAAATAATTCACACGTCGGTGAGTGTATCCAAATTTGTCTCTGCAATACTCCTCAAATGTGCGGTGGATTGACAGACTAGCTGTGCCAATATCTCTTGTGTTGCCCTGAGCTTTGTTGTACCAGTTAAGAGCGTCTCCAAGGGTTGGGTTGAAGTATGGTAAACTACGCTCCCCAGGGCAGAGAACTAAATTTCCCTTTGGTGGTAGACTTCGTAAAGGTTAACGTTTCTCCTTTGAAGTCGGTGTCTGGAGCTTAAGAGCTTCACTAACGCGGCAACCAGTAAAAAGACAGATGGCGAACAAAGCGCGATCACAAATCAATTGCGGACCCTTGACCTTGAACCATCGCACTTTGTTTGTGAACCCGTCGCTAAACAAATCTTGCGAACAGAACGTAAGGCTCAGTTATATCTACTTTTATGAACTTTATCGTGGAGGATAGAGAATGAATAAAACATCATTGTTCTCAGGAATTGCTCTAGTAACAGCAGTTCTGGGTTTGGGTATGGCAAGTCCTATAGTTGCTACTTCAGTAGAGCCTAAATCACCCGATATATCTACAGGATTTGTGTCTGGACACTCTGAACTATTGCGAACACCCCCATCGGAGCTAATTGCTGCCCGGCGTTGCTTCTTGAGGCGGGTGTACCATCAAGGGCACTCTTCTCGTAGATTTGGTATTGTTGGTAGAAAAACTTATCACCGGGGATACTACACCACAAAGCGAGTGTGTCACTAGTATAATTCAAAACCCGAACGTGGAGAATTTGGTCAGCAACGTAACGGGTGAGGCGGTCAGTCACTCCCCTCATTACTGGGGAGAGCGAACGTACAGGGACTAAGAGACGCACTGTTAGGTCGCTTGTATTGAGGGGCGATCACAATCAAATTACTTTAGTCGCTACTTTAGTAGCGTGCTATCCCCAAACAACTGGTAAATTCTGAGGAGCGATTGCTTGGGCTTTCCTCGCTTGAATCGGGACAGCAATCGCTCAACCTGAGATCAACTATTTTTGCTAATGCTGTCTCTATTCTATTCAAATTATCATAGCGAAAACTAAGCTAAACTGAATTGAGTGGAGCAATTTACCAGCTATTTCTGAAGTGCTTGCTGAAAAGTCTTGATGGCATCAACATGATTCACCATATTAATGCAGCGTAACAACAAATCTAGATCGATCCCTTTAACCTCTTCACTACTGGAAACCCTTTCATAATGCAGTCCGTCGCCTTCATAGCGTAGGTGATAAACCAATAACACGCCATCTTCCCAGAACCACACTTCCGGAATCAACAGCCGCTTGTATGCTTCCAGTTTGTTGATTCCGCCACTGCTCCCCACCACTTCTATCGCCAAATCGGGACGTACTCGACCAGGCGCAAGTTTATAGGATTTATCTGCTTCTCGCTTCACTGCACCCGATTCACTTTCTAATCTCATTGAACCAGTTGGAGTAAAGTCCAACCCTGCCGCACGCAAGCAAGTACAGTTCCAGTAATGCACCAAGCCTTTCCTTGACGGTTTCGTGTGCAACTCCAGGCATTCTTCGGATCTCCAATATTCCATTTAGGAAAGATAGGCGATATCCTGGGCGCTCTAGCAACTGCTCAACTGCTTTGAATTCTCTCCAGGTCACTCCCTCAAATAACAAGGGTGATTCATTTACGGGTGTAGCGATTACTGCTGGGGTCATTTTAGTCTCCAGTCTGTTTGCAGGTAAGAAATCATCACGCTTGAAGGGCACTTTATTGATTGTAACTTCTTTTTAGAGCTAGGGTGTTTGCCCATACCAATCTCGAATCCGATGGTAATTTATCAGAATTTACTGCAACACTAATCAACCCCATATTCAAGCTCTATCAAACCCAACAATTTCTCCTTCACGTCCGTTAAATATGGTCGCTTCAGTTCCCCCAGATGCTTCAGCACAGCACGGGCAGCCTGTTCTAAGTTCTCGTTTTCCCGCAGCCTACTGATGCGACACCGAACAGCCCGCCGTAGGCATCGCAAATCACCCGCATCTGCTCACACTCAGCAGGCAAGTAGTTGTACGATTTCAGGTACTGCCATCCTACGGTATATTCGCCATCCCAGCTTTTGACGGTGCAGCTAAATTCACCCACATGGTTGACCATCCCCCAGCACCCACCCTTGCCTCTGAGTTTGTTGAGTCGATGGGGGATATTATTCAATACTGCTCGGTTAAGCTCAAAAGCTTAAATTTCGTAGGTTGGGTTGAGGAACTAAACCCAATATTTCCGGGGCTTGGTTGGGTTAAACGAAGTGAAACCCAACCTACAAATATTCTTAACCGAGCAGTATTGCCCTCAGCATGGCTGCTAAAAATTACTCTCAGCCAGAAGTAGGGTAAGTGCGAGCTTTATTAGTCTCTACTTCTCTGTTAACGGCAGTCCGATAGGTATCAACGGCATGGTTTGGTAGAACGTCACCATGCTGTGTCAAAAAAGACCATGCTTCTCCAACGTGTGAGTATACATCTTTCCGAAAGATGGTCGGCGGTGAGAGAGGAATAGAATCCGCTAAATTGAAAATGCGATAACTGTTAGGAACTAGCTGACTGTGCATTTGAGCAAAGCTTGGATTGCCAACCCGTGGACCAGCATAGGTATATAGCCGGATTTGCTTTTTGAGTTTGGGAACTGAAAGTGCAAGATCAACTGCTGCAAGGGTAGCAAGGGCTGCTCCTAGACTATGCCCTGATATATAGCAAGGCAGAGATGGATTTAAGTGATTAGCGATTTCACGAGTTTGCCCTGCCAGGTCTTTATAAATTTTGGCAAAACCAGAGTGAATTTTACTATTGGCAAAACCATCATAGTTTTTCTGGAAAAGCAATATATCTCCAATCCATTCAGTTGTTCTTTGAGTACCACGAAAAATAATGATATTGGCAGTTTTAGAGATCAGAACAAAGCCGAAGTAGACGGGAATTAGCTGCTTCAGTTTCACTGCTTGTTTTACAGTCTGACCAATCGCTGTTTGTGCCGCATCTAAATTATTTTCAACTGGGTCTTGAGTAGCAGTTAAGGAATGGTTAGTTACTGGCACGTCAACCTGAATGGTTTCTGAACTCTGTACATCTTCTAAACCCTTTAATGATGCGATCTGAGTATAGCCATCTAGATGGGAAGTATATGCAGGTAAGGATTTTATTGACCCATCAAAGGAGGGATTTACCTTGCCCGATAGGTATTGTTGAGTCCCCAATTTACTACATTGGATCAAAAGTTTAGATACGCTGCGATCATAGGAAATGTTGGATGGAGTCAGCTTTAGCGATGCCTGAATTTCTATTCCTTTGTTGATTTTTTTAGCATCGGCTTCAAATGTTTGTTTCAAAAGCTCGTGGAGGTTCGTTTGAGATTCCTTTTGAGCCAATGCCATTAACTTGCTGTGCGCTCGCAGTCGTTGGTAATTGCGAGAAATAGTTGCCACTATCCCCAATGTCAATCCTGCAAGCAAAATCTGCCTACGCCTAAGCCTCATCGTTGCCTTCCCGCACTACCACTGGCATAGAATTGGTTAGTTACCTGTCCCAACGTCCAAGTCAGGGTAAACAAAGCCGCTGAAATGGCAAATCCGGAAAACAGAGGTATCAACAACCCTCCACAGAAAATGGTCACCCAAGCCATAAAAGCCAGTGCAAAAGCCCCCAAAATACCAAAGACGTTTCCGGCGATGGCCATTGGGTCTTGACCTTTGCTATAGCTCCACTCTTCACCTATATTCCAAATCATTTTCAGTATCAAAACCCCAACAACCAGCAGCGTCAACGTTAAAGTCCCGCGAATCGGATTTAACCCGATGAGTGCTATTCCCATAGCATAATCTAAAATTAGATTGCGAATTTTTTGGTGACGTTGGCTCAGAAATGGCGGTGTTGTAAATACCTCAGATTCTTCTGGTTCTGTTGACATGTAAACTACCCCAACTTACTCCCCTTTAGCTTCGTTGAAGTTGGGGCTTTGTCCCAGATTTTATCGCCCCATCTCCCCCATCTAGCCTGCACAGATAACTTTCGCTAACCGAACCGTATTTGCACTTACTTATCCGCAACTTCCCCCTAATAAGTGCTGAAAATAGTTCGCTATCTAACATCTTGAGCTGATGCTCGTTGTAGCGGGTTCCAGCGATCTCTAATCAAGGAATCGCCGCTTCGATACGGGTCAACTCCTCTGTTGATAATACCACCTTAAAACAGTTATCAGTTACCAGTTATCACAGTTTGAGTCGGGGTCAAATCCAGGGCAAACGCATCTAAAGTATAAGAATCCTTTAATAGCAATGGTTAAGGCGTTTTTCAATTTAGCCTATTTTTTCGTCAATATCCTTATCCAATAAGGGTTTCAGAAATGCAAATTTCTAAGGGAGCAACGCGATTTTGTGAGGTTCTGAAACCTGGGACGTATATAGCTTGTTTCAGAATGCGATCGCAAGTAAAAAATCAGCTTTTGTTGAGAATATAAGGGTGTAATTGAGAACTAAACCCCGATCTCACTTTTTCGCGTTGCTCCCATTTCTAACTACATAGTGCAATTATTACTTGTTCCCGCCGAGCAAATGGTTGATAATTTGAGGTAGGTTAACAATTTCGTGCATCAGGTCTTGTGGGCTAAATCCTAAAACCTTCAAGATAATCACGATGATAACAATTGCGATTGCTGTACTGAGGAATGTCTTCAATAAATCCAGTAATGCCCTGAAAATTATCAAAGCTACAATCACCGCCGCAACTAAAATTATTAAATTAACTGGCATGTTTTTGCTTGGGTAAATCTCACAAAATCAGTCAACACGGAATTATTTGACAGCTACAAATCAAAATCAAGGCTGAATGTTTCTCCTGAAGAATCCTCCTCTTTCTCCTCTATAACTGGAGTTGAAGTCGTTGAAGGTAGTTGATTTGACTCCGTATTAATCGGTGTATTTGCTACAGATTGTGCAGGTAATCCAGCTTTGATAAAAACAAAATAGCAATCAACTATAAAGTAAAGCGTGTCTAAGTAACTTTTATCTAGTTTTTGCGATTCTGCAAATATGCGCTCTCGGTAATTATCCTTGAGGCGAACTTTTTCCGGTGCAAAGTCTTGTTTATCTGCCATTGCTATAGTTTCCCAGATGTACTCGTTGGATTCTTGCTAGTGATACTTTTTGCCATCTCTAAAAGTCCAAAGACATTGGCTTCCACCGGATTGTCCAGAATTTTGAAGCCGTTCTTCTCCAAGAGCTTCTTAAATCCTGGTAACAGACAGCCTCCACCTATCGCCCAGATTTCATCCCCCTGGTGCTTGGCATCAAGTGTCAGATTCACCACTTTCTTCAAGTATTTTTCATACCAGTCTTTCAAACACGCACTGTATATATCTTTAATATCGATGTCACGGCTGTATCTCGTATGCCCCATTTCCAGACAAAATCGGATTTTTGATGCATCCCCGATTTTTCCGCCATTTAAATGTTTCATCTTTTGGGAAATATCATCGATGAGAACTTCTACACCTATGGGGTAGGCGGTGTGAACTTCTCGTTGACCCCGGTTGTAACGAGAATACAGGGTAGTACCATTACCAAAGTCTAAAATCGTTAGCTTTTTCGGTAGTGGATGCCCAAATAATGCACCCATCCCCTCTAGCACAACTTTCAGCACTTCTACCTTCACGTCTGATTGTTTGCCAGCAAGTATCGGCTGATATTCTCCACTTAGTACTTTTTGCAATTGGTCAGCCAAGCCAACATCATGTAAGCTGACGACTAATTTTAAATGCCAAGCTTTACGATGTGGCAGATGTGCTAATGCACCCAATAATGTCAATAATGCGTTGTTGATTTTATTTTCGTTATTGTCCGTGTTGCGGTCGAAATAATTTCCTGTGCGGAAAGCTGACTCTCCAACGGTGTAAGCTGTACCGTTAAAAATTACACGCCCTGGTACGTTTTCCATCTCGGCATTAGTTATATAGCTGGGCACACGAACTACTTCAAAGCCTTCGACTAAAAGTTTTAGGCTTCCGTAGCCGTTATCGAAACCCGCAGGAAAAATTTTTTGTAATGTGTGAATGTTTGACATGGGGATGAGTCAATACGCTTTGATTTGTGAAAGTTATCTGTTCTGGTGCAAAGGGGGAGTATGGGAGCAGGGGAGATAAAAATAAATTGCTATAAATTTTTCCCCTCTGCCCCCTGCTTTTTTCTCCAGTCTCAAGAGCTTATCATAAACCCTTGGGGGCTAAGTGGGGTACAAAATGCGATTAAGTTAAATATACCCCACGCAGCCCCTATATATGCCCTATGCAGGGGTCATATTCTTCCAAAAGTACTGAACTATATTTGGGGTATATATAGCCCCCAGATAGCCCCCACAAGCAATTTTTGAAATCTTTTTTATCAACGCAGTAGAAATTAATTTAGATGGCTGACTATTTGATTTATACTTTTACTGTCAATTTTTTATTACCAAATTTAGTAATTTAGTTCTCTGCAAGAAATAAGCCAAGGTTCTGATCGACTTGCAATCTACCTACGATAAATTGCTCGTTTGGACAGGCTATTGCAAGAATTGAGATTGTCACTTGGGCTTATAAGGTCAATACTGATAGTTGAAAAGCAATTCAGTCTTCATCTATAACTTCTTGTTTCTTACGTAACTTAGAGTTATTACTTGCTTACAGGTTCAGCTTTTTCGACTGAATCATCATTCACGCCCAAAGTTAATTCCAAAGCTTGCCGTGTCGGGTATGCTTTCACGATCTGCCGATAAACTTCATAGTTAGTAGGTAGCGTGTTCTGAGTATTACCCACTCCATAGGTCAGTTTGTACTTTACATCTTTTACCAGTTCAGGTTTGCCTGCCTCTTCTTGAGATTTTTTGCGTTGTTCAACTTCATCAACACTTGGTCGTGGCGGTAAAGTAGGCCACCATAACCCCCGGTCATCTGGCCCAACAACTGCTCCTGACGGTTTTACTCCATTCCGATTCAGCATTGAAGTAGTAGCAAAAGTTTCAATACGGGGTTGTGGTTCACTAGTTAGGTTATTGGCATATTTAACTTGCCAGGTGTAACTAGTTAGTGCTGTAGCTTCATACTCTTCAGTAGTAGCGGTACTGCAACTAGTTAGTGCGCCGTTAGTGCAGTCATTATAGAAGTTAAAAATCTCAGTTTTTGCATTATTAATCGTTAATATCTCTTACCAGTCACTCTTAAAGAGGGTGTGTGTCATCATTGCTGCCAAGGTGAAGGAATCGCTGTTGTTGAAAGCACTTCCCCTGTTATTAATCTGATAGCCGTCTGCTCACAATTAGGGCATTGGATTTTTATTTGAATCAGTGAAGGACGGCCTTTGTACTCTCCCATCACAGGTTCTCCAGTGTACTCACTAAGTATTCCTTGCTGACAGTGCCAGCAGTCAAATATAATCCTGCTCACTGCTTGGTCGCAGTCTAAAAATTTCACATGCTGAAACCGTTCTGCTGATAATTCCTGTTTGACTCTTCTCGATTCAGGCGATCGCTGTGGTTTCGACTTTTGTGGCGATTCATCATCGGGGTCAGTGTAGACGCTTTGCGACAAGTCGAGTGACTGAGAAAGTGATTCTAGTTGTTGCTGCGATGGCTCATTCGCAATAGGTGTATGGTGGGGCTGAGATTTAACCGGAGTTTGCTCTATTGGTTCATTAGTAGGATTTTGGTTAGATTGCGATACAGTAGCATTGGATTTTGGTTGTTGTTTAAGTGGTTTAGATGGGCGTTGGGTAGATTCCATTGACATCTCCGGTTCGGTAAACTAAGTCTGACTAAATAGTATTAGTCTAATTTTTTCAGAATCTCTTTTGCCTTAGCTTGTAATACAGCCAATAAATCTCTCAGTTGCTCTTGCTGGATATCTTCGATCTTAGTTGCTGAGACATCTCGAATTAGAGAACTGATTTGGTGACTTGGTTTAGCTTTTATTTCAGGATCATATTCAGCAATAGTTTGGGCAACGAGAGAACGAGTTTGAGCTACTGTTAGCCTTTTTTGCAAAACTTCTGATGTAGCATCTTGTCGGATTTTAAGAGTTTTAGTTTCCTCAATTTTTAAATTTTTAGAATTTAGTTTTTGGAGTGAACGGGCATGATTTGCACCAAGTCCTGATTCTCTAATCGCAATTTTTAAGTCTCCTGAAAGCCGTAAGCAAGGAAAAATATTTGCATCCACTGATGCTGGATTTTGTTGAAAACGTAGTAACAACAGAATAATATTTTGCTCTATTTCGTCTAAATTAAATTCTTTAATGCCTTCTGATTGCTCTTTTCTAGTTAAAATAACCAATTCAGTTAATTGGGGCAACAGTTTTTTTGCGTTTAATCTAGCTATTACTCTCCTAAGAGCTTTAACTACTTCTTCTTGTTCAATTTCCAAGGCTAACTTAGCCTGTTGAATCAAACCTTCGGCTAAATCTAGCTCATTCAAGCTTTCTCGGTGAAGACTAGTTAATAAGGTGCGTGCATGTAATTCCTCTTCAGAAAGTTCTTTCAGAAGCATTACTGCATCAAGCATTTCAATTTCTGGCTGTAACTCTTCTGCAACCGATCTCCATCTCCGTTCTCCATCAAAAATGAGATTTCCCGGTAGTAATATAATTGGCTCTTGTTGCCCTTCCTCTCTAATTGAAACAGCCATACTCCGAATACTATCCGAAGTAAATGTTTGCCTTACTTGTTTGGGATTGGGTCTTACTTCGCTGTAGTGAATTTTGAAAATTCCAGATGCTTTTAAATGTTCTCGTAGGTCTTCAATAGTTTGATTGAGGAGTTTACGCTCTTCTTCAGCAAGCTTTCCCTGTGCCTGATCATCTTTTAATCTTGTAATCTCTGCCTGTAACTCTTCTACTCGCTCTTCAAGCTCAAATCTCTGTTGTGAATCAGCAGCAGAAGCAAACATTCCAAGTACACTCGGTTTGTTTGGTTTTGTCATCTATTAACCTCTTATTAGATTAAGTTCTTGAACTAATGCGTCAACAATTGGCGTAAAATCTCCTCTTGCATCTTTGCCCGGTCTATAAATCCCTAAAGGTAGCCCTCTCCCAGAAGCATTAAGAATATCCGCTGATTCTCGAATTGGGCTAAAAAACTGAATTCCCAAATTCTTACAGACTAGGGGAAGTTCCTCAACAATACTTCTATGCGCTCCCCAATCACTTTTCCAACGAGTAGGAACTATACCTAATATTTTCGGAGTCGGTTTCAATCTCAACCGCTTGCAGTTGAAATAGTACCACTCAATCATCGCAGCAGCACTTTGAGAAGCCTTGTATTCAGGTTGAATTGGGATTAGCACGTGGCTAGAAGCTGCAAGAGCGGTTAGTGGTAAAGGCTCTAATGTTGCAGGACAATCAATAATTACAAAATCGTGAAATAGTGGAAAATCACTCAATCGATCTGCAAGGGTATAAGCTCCACGCAGATCCTTTGAAACTGCTCGAATTGTTTCGTGCAATTCTTTTCCACCCTTACAAACTTGAATTTTATCAATCTTACTTTGCCAAGCTGTAACTAAAGGCCAGTTCCCTTTGAAGTCTGGATCGTAAACATTTGCCATCGTTCCCTGTGTTTTAACTTCTCCTAATCCGCAAAATAGTGTCAATGATTCATTAGGATCAATGTCTAACAATGCTACCGAATAGCCACGAACACCCAATTCATACGCAAGATTGTATGAAATAGTGCTTTTTGCCACTCCTCCAGCGTTTGTCTCAATCGAAAGGGTCAAATTGGCAGGCATAATTTTTTCTCTTTCTTAGTTACTATATTTCACACTCCCACTTATGAGATAACGTTATATCAGTTTAGGCAAAATTTTTGAGACAATGTTATGTCATTTTTAGGCGTTGCATAATCAAGGGATAAAATGAGGTATTTTACGATACAATGCCTATACCGTGAGTCTATTGAAATTAGAAAAAATGGTAAACGAAGAGAGTACTTAGATGAAAAAAAGCACGAATGCTTAAAGTTATACGTCAATAGTATGGAATTTTGAGCAGGTGAATGTGAAAGAGGAGTTCACCGTACAACGGTAAGATATTGGTTAAAACAAATTGGCAAAAAACTTAAAGAGTATCTTAATTAGAATTAACTAACGTTCAAGTTGTCGGGTAGGACAGTATGAACCGAAGCCGCTACTCAAAGGATTGGAAACAAATCGTACTGCTGTGAAGTCAGCTTCTGATTCGCGTTGCAGCAGATGTGGTAAGGTCTGCCTACGTCCATGTGAAAAATGCCGCCCTCCTCAACCTCCCAGAAAATCAACAATAGTTCCTCTCAGAAAACGGAAGCCCAAAGCGATGACTTATAAAAGTGATGAGGATCAGGTAGGATGACCTAATACTAGCGTTGTTTGTTAGTATTAATGTACTATAAAAACTTTAGCCCGATGTCAGCGTCAATTTTTCCCGCTTCTTGCCAGAGCTAACCATTTTCACCAAGTGCTGATTTAAATAGCTTTGCGCCGAAATATACAAGCTTTCCCAAATTTCTTGGTTACGGCTGATTTTCGTACCTACTGTATTCCCTGCTGTTTTCTCCGATATTAAGTATTTGCGAAAATAGTTTGTCCACACGTGTTGCAAAAAGTCTTCAGCGAATTCGTTAAACGGCAGAATCCATTTATAGTCTTGATCCAAAAACACCCGATAGGATGCAATTATTGGTAGTGCCAAGTCCGTTGGCGCACCGAAACCAAATGAATACTTGCTATCAGGCAACAAAGTAGTCTTGCGTATATCAATAGACGCTAAATCGTTCACACCCTTTCTTCTGGGGTTGCTAATATGTTCTTGGATTATTTCGTACAGTCTTTGCTCTATCCACAAGGCTTGAGAGAGTAGAGGCAGTAGCGCGGTTAACCTTTCTCTCTCAGTATCGCTGATTTGAGAGGGGATACTCATATTTGCTGGGTGCTTGGCTCGTTTATTGCTGTCGGGGTTGTATTTATTTCTGTCGAGGCAGTAAAGCAGCTTCAGCAAATGAACTACATTGCACTGAGCATTTCTGGGAGCGCCGCTTTGATTCTGGTAATAAGCGATGCGGAATTTTCTATCTTCTTCGATTTCTAAGGAGGCTAAATACTGCTTGATGAATTTGTAATCTCCTCTGGCGTTGACTTTAGAACGCGAATCTACTGGCGTTGTCGTATTTGAAGCCAGGGCTATATCTTTGGCTTCATCTTCCACCAATCCAATGTGGATGGTGACTTTGACTCTGGCACTTGTTAGGTCATATTTGTAAGTTTTCGCTTGCTCAAACGCTAAAACTGTATGACCGCCGTTGATGATCCCATCACTTCCACCCTCGCTTGCTTCTAAAACTTCGAGTTCAAGTTCGGTTTTGTTTTTGTTGGGTTTAATTTTATTTACACAGAGAGTTATTCCACTGTGACGGGAGAAGAATTTCTCCGGTTGAGTCGTCACTGAGTCGAATATTTGCCTGTATGTCGCGCTTTTGCGGTTTGGTTCCCTGATGTTGGGTTCTAGTGGCAGGTCTGTAGGGAATGTATCTACATGGGCGGTGGCGATGATGCAATTGGGGTTGGCTTGAAAATAGCTATCTATCTTTAAATTCCAAGTCTTGGGCATAGTTGATTAGAGTTGAGTTGGTCTTGAGCTTGTGCAATCAGAAAATCAAAAATCTAAAATTATCTAAGCGGGACAGCTTATCCTTCACTAATTAACTGTAACAAGGCTGACGTTGATATCTTGCCACTCATATCAGTACCTTCTAAGAGACTATCTGCTAAATCTCGCTTATGGTGATGCAGTTGCACAATCTTTTCTTCAATAGTATCCTTTGCAACTAGACGATAAATTGTCACCGGACGTTGTTGCCCAATCCGATGGGCGCGGTCTGAGGCTTGATCTTCCACAGCAGGGTTCCACCAAGGGTCTGTATGGATGACATAATCAGCCGCAGTCAGATTAAGTCCTGTACCCCCGGCTTTGAGACTAATGAGAAAGACATCTCCTGAACCAGCTTGGAAGGCATCTACCCGTTTTTTGCGCTCTGCTACTGAAGTACTGCCATCTAGATATTGATAATTAATACCTTGCTGTTCCAGATAATTGCGGATAATGTGCAAATGGTCAACAAATTGACTAAACACTAACGCCTTATGACGATTTTCCAGCAGTTCACCCAGCACCTCACCAAAAAGTTGCAACTTGGAACTGGGTAATTCAGATGAAGGCATAACCAAGCTAGGATTACAGCAAGCGCGACGTAATTTCATAATCTCAGCCAAAACTTGTAAATGTTTCTTTCCAGCATCTGCATCACTTTCGGTAAGTTTAGATATTGCCTGACGGCGCAATGCCTCATAAAATGCCTTTTCCTCTCGACTTAACTCTACATGAAGAAGAATTTCAGTACGAGACGGCAACTCTTCTAATACCTGATTTTTTGTGCGGCGCAATAGAAATGGTTGAATCAGTTTTTTGAGTTTATTACGTGCAAGTTTATCCTGATATTTTTCAATGGGGATAGCAAAGCGTTGATTGAAGCTTTCAAAAGAACCCAATAACCCAGGATTGATAAAGCGGAACAAATTCCACAACTCACCCAGGTGATTCTCAATGGGAGTTCCAGTAGTCAGCAACTTAAAATTAGATTTTAGGTTCATGGCTGCCTGAGAACGTTTAGTGGTCATATTTTTAATTGCCTGGGCTTCATCCAGGACAATAGTTTGCCAGTGTACACCAGAGAGCATTAGAGCTACTTCTTCCTGCTGCAATAAACCATAACTGCATACCAACATATCCAATGGTTGTAACCCATCCAATAATTTTTGGCGGTTAGCACCAGAAAATTGAATAATATTTAGGGTTGGGGCAAACTTTTGCGCTTCACTCACCCAATTCATACACACGGAAGTGGGCGCAATAATTAGAGTTGGCCCTTTATCGGCGTTTCTGAGAATGACAGCGAGTGCTTGCAAGGTCTTACCGAGTCCCATTTGGTCTGCTAAACAGGCTCCTACACCCCAATGTGCTAACCGCGCTAGCCAACAAAAACCCTCCATCTGGTAGTCACGTAATTCTGCTTGAAGGGTAGATGGCAGTTCCGGCTGGAGGTTTTTCACCTCTTTGAGACGTTCTCTATGTGTTTTCCAGTGTTTATCTGCTTTTACCTTACCTACCTCATCGACAAAATCCTCTAACCCTAATGTTGCTAAGGGGTGAAAACGAATACCTTTACTATTTTTTTCCGAAAACATCCGCAATTCGTCGAGGCGTTTCCGAAAAGCTTGAGTTAAAGCCAGAAATTGACCATCACCAAGGGGGATAAAACGGCTGGGGGTTTTCTCCAATAGTTCTAGTAGTTGCTGCATATCTAGCACAAGGTCGTTATTCAACTTCAACTCACCAGTTGCTGCAAACCAGTCTTGTTGACGTTGAATTGATAAATTAAAGTCTTTCAGGTCGGCATTGTGGCTAATACGCAGCTTTTCTCCTTCTGGCCATGCCATGACTACTTTATTTCCCAGCGCTTGCAGTTCTAGCAGCAGTTCTAAACATGACTCTGGTTCAACTATTACCCATTCACCATCTTGTTCTTCACTTCGAGCCAAGCTGGGACAGGCGGCTACAGCGTCGGCGGCAAGTTGCTTCTCTTGGGATAGATTTCGTCTGGTTTGGAGACGTTTACCCTCAATCTCGGCAATGACAGTTTCACCACCTGTACCAGGACGGTAGTAGGGGCCACCTTGGGCAAAGGGACGCGATAACAGGGTGATTTTCAAGCCGGCATTGGCAGGTAAAAGGTGAATATGGGGCAAAGTCTGGGCGGGTACTTCTTCTGCACCTTCTGAGCCGCCACCAATGTCAGAATGCACAGTGACGATGCCAGAAACAGCATTAATAGCTGCCAAAACTTGCTTCTCGGCGAAGGCAGGTACGTTTAATTTATTATCCTTACCTATAATCTCTGCGATGCGTCTGTGTTCGACAGTAATTTCAATGACTTTGATGCGGGTTGGGGTTTCTTTGATATGCAGAATATTCTGTGATTCTGGTAATTTGGGAGAAAATTCCAAGGTGAGACGACCAAGTTTTTCTTTTTTAACTAGTAGTTCCGGTTCTCCCTTGATGATTTCTACACGGATAGTAGGTGTATCTTCCCAAAAAACCAACGGGTGTCCAATTAAGGCAGAGATAGCTTTTTCACCGAAGGTATAATCAACTTTGCCATAATAGCCCTCACTATATATCTCAATACAACTACATACTCGCATATCTTGGGATGTGATGTAATCAAACTCAGATAATGCATTGCTCAAACGTTTGAGGGCTATGGGGCGGCCTTTACTCCACTCGCCTTTAGCATTAATTTTCTGTTCCTTTGGTTGCAAGACACATCTGCTGGGATAGAAGGTTATGAACCATGCTAAACGCAGTTCGGATTCTGGTTTTAGGGATGTTTGTGGCTGTTTTTGGAGGTTTGCCAGGGCATTGAGGCACATTTCCCAAGCTTCTTGGGGTCGAATTAAGTCTACGATGGAATGAAAGTTGCTATCTTCTCGCAGTGCCTCTGCTTCTTTTTTGTAGTTACTACTAGGTTTGAGCCTGGATAGGAGTTCTGCACTTTCCATTGCTAACCAGTGATAACCGGAAGCGAGCGATCGCCGATATAATGGCTCTAATAAATTAGGTAAGCGTTTTTTCGCACCCTCAGCATCCATCCAGTAAAGGCATAGGGAACAAAACAATGT
>NZ_JBALDL010000012.1:0-81074 GCF_036917465.1 Nostoc sp. | reverse complement strand
ATGATATTTGCGTCATGTGTCATATTTTATAACGCACTGTGTACCATTTTACATTCTGATTTTTTAGTTCTACCCCGATTTACCGAGCGGATACCAGATGATAAAGATTGAAGCCCTCAATAGGCAAATACATTGAAAATTAAATAAAGATTACGTAAACTATTGTCGATTTGATCCAAAATATCGCCAGAAAAAGATTTAATTAATTTTATAAAGAATATTCTTTTGGCAAAAACTACAAGAATAACTTTTACTGTTATCTAATTTTAAATTGCTTAACAGAAGTTTTGCTTTGACAATTTTTAGTTGCATAGACAGAAAAAATCTCAAGACTCTTTAGCTGTTCTCAGGTTAAAAGCTTGAAACTTTGGCGTGCAAAAGGGAGTAGAAAAAAGTTTTTTCATCCGTTGTTAGTGTATGTAGTTCACCAATAAGAGTTCAACAATTCTAGTTTTTTAACCAGGGGAGTTAACAAAAAAATGCCTTGGCAACTATCGTCTCAAATTCCGATTAATCCTATCCATGCTGCTTTAGGAAGAACAGGTAAGATATTGTTCTTTGGTGGTTCAGGTAACGATCCTAGCCAAACAGCGTATGACAATTCTCCAGAAGGGGTTAGGCTTTGGAAGCCTAGTGACGGAACCTTCACTACTCCCACAATCCCACGAGATAGTAGTGGAAACCCAATTGACCTTTTCTGTGCTGCTCACTCATTCCGAGCCGACGGACAATTATTTGTTGCAGGTGGAACTCTACAATATGACCCATTCTATGGTATAAACGATTCCTTTATATTTAATTTCACTGCTAATAGCGGGAACGGAGGTTGGACAAAAGTGGCATCAATGAATAGAGGCCGCTGGTATCCTACCGTATTAACGCTGGGTGATGGGAGAATTTTTACTCTGTCGGGTTTAGATGTAACTGGTAACCTCGATCGCAACCCAGAAATTTTTAAAGGTTCTACTGGTTGGAAGATTTTTACACTACAAACCAGTGCATTTTCTCTCTATGCCCACTTGGTATTGTTGAGTAGTGGCAAACTTTTTTATACGGGCGCTCAATTGGGGGGCAACAATGGTGTATCACCACGCATTCTGACTTTACCTTCAAAATTTAATCAAGCGATCGCAGAACAGTCAGTATCTGGATTGCAAGCTCCAGATAGTGCGAACCAAGCTGCTAGCGTATTACTCCCACCCGCTCAAGACCAAAAGGTGATGATTATCGGTGGCGGTGGAGAAGGTGTAGCAACAAACCGAGTCAATATTGTAAATCTCAATGCTACTACTCCCACTTATACAGCAGCACCCTCTCTCCTGAATGCCAGGATGCACCATAATGCCGTTATATTACCCGATCGCACCGTATTTGTGTGTAATGGCAGCAGAGGTGAAGAGGATATATCACAATCTACGCTGCCAGCAGAGATTTATAATCCAGCCACGAATACCTGGAAGGCAGTAGAGACACCAATTGTTAACGGCCGCGTCTATCATTCAGTTGCAGTCTTGCTGCCAGATGGCAGAGTAGTTGTAGCGGGAGGAAATCCTAGTCGTGGTACTTATGAAAATCGCATAGAAATTTATAGTCCGGCGTACATATCGCAGACAAGACCCATAATTAGTAGTGTTCCCACGACAGCAAACTATAACAGCACAATCACCATCCAAACAAATCAATCTGCAACGAACATCAAATGGGTTCATCTAATTAGACCAATGGCAACAACTCATGGTCTAGATACAGAACAACGGCTAGTAGATACGCCGATTAACTCTAGGAGTGGCAATTCTCTCACAGTTCAAATAACGAGTAATCGCAACATTGCACCTCCTGGCTACTACATGCTGGTTGTTGTTAACAACAATAATATTCCCTCAGTGGCAAGTTGGATTAAGTTAGTATAATTTTCAACTTCTGCTTAATAAGTAATGCTCTATAGCGTTCATTTCAAAAATCAAAGCAGTATCAATCAGCCAATCTCGCTCGCCTACAGCAAGCCTAGAACAATGGCAAACGGCAAGTAATTCTGGGATTTACAGATGAAATTAAAGTTAACACGCAGACAATTTGGTCAGTTGGCGCTGGCAAGCACCACAGCAGCAACGGTGGGACTTGTTTACAGTAAAGGCCTTGCACAATCCAATACAGGCACGGTTATTTTAGGTATCAAACCTGGTATTGTTGACAACGACATCGATACCAACCTAGACTCAGATACCACCGACCTCGTTAACACAAGCCAAACCACAATAGATCCATCGATCCTACAGCCAATCGTCGTAAAGTCTTTTAATGTCAGCACTCAGGAAATTAAGACCGTGCTGACCACCGCACCAATTTTGGAGACTTGTGAGCGGTTGAGTGGTTTTGCCTTCATAAACGGCCAACTCATAGCAGCCGCAAGCGATATCTGTACAACAAAGAAAAAGGACAAAAAAGTTCGTTTAATCGATTTAAATTCTCTAGAAACTGTAGATATATCGGGACTAAAAAACGATGAAGATGTTTACCAATTACTACGCTTGAAAGACGGCTCACTTGCTGCTTTAGTCGGCAAAGAAAAAGGAAAGGGGTTTTCTAAGATAGTAACAATTGACTTCAAGACAGGTCAAATTACAGACCGTAGCAAAATACCCGAAGATAAGCGGGTCACTGCTGTAGCTGAGTGTTCAAACGGAAGTTTCTACGGAATCAATACTAATAAGGTAGGCGAAACCAGCTTGTCTGAGATCGGTCAAGAAGAATCAAAAAAATTGAAATTCCAAGGTAAAACTTTGAATAATGGTTGTGACGGATTAGTTTGCACTTCCTCAAACGAATTATTTGCCTTAGTTGCATTTAGGTATGAATCTCCTAAATACTTGCACACAATCAATAAGGATAATGGAGAGATGCAGAGAATAAAAGGGTTTAATGTTGCTAAAATCACCCTTGCATAGGCATTGGTGGCAGGTAGGGGCAATTCATTAATTGCCCCTATCGCGTGTAGTTTTGTGTAAGTCCTCTAGTTGAAGAAACCGAAGCCATCCTACAACTGCTGGCTCTAAAGTCAAGTTGGAATTCAAATAATAAAGATACATCAACTACTTCCTGTGGGGTGGGCAACATGAGCGCCCACCCCACAAGATTAGATAATTTATTTGTTAGAAGTCCCTAAATCGGCGTTAAAAAGCAAACTATGTGTAAACTATATAAAGATAAATAAATCGCAAGAATGCATCTACCGAGCTGACTAAAATATTGGTGCGTAGTTTTTGGGTATTTCTGAGTTGTGAACAAGATAAAACTCTGTTAAACCTGAAAATTACGGATAGTCAAAAATCTGTGGCTAAGTCAGGGAATGTAGAAACCCTTGACTTACTTCGTTTAAGCGAAGGGTAGTTTATTTGCCACAAAGGTAAACAAGATCCAAAAGTTAGAAAAATGAAGCCAGCAGACTCTGCTATTTTCCATTGCCATAATTTTTAATTTTTTGTATGATTTCGCTCTCTCCTATTCTCCAAGCTAGACTTTCCCAACCCTTAAAGATTGGCTCATTCGAGGTAAAAAGTCGGGTTCTCCAGTCGCCTTTATCTGGAGTGACAGATATGGTGTTTCGCCGTCTCGTGCGTCGCTATGCACCAGATTCGATGATGTATACCGAAATGGTGAATGCTACAGGGTTGCATTATGTCAAGCAGTTGCCCAAAATCATGGAGGTAGATCCCAACGAACGCCCAATTAGCGTTCAACTATTTGATTGTCGTCCCGATTTTTTGGCAGAAGCAGCAATCAAAGCGGTTGCCGAAGGTGCTGATACTGTTGATATTAATATGGGTTGTCCGGTAAATAAAATCACTAAAAATGGTGGTGGTTCTTCGTTGTTGCGGCAACCAGAAGTAGCAGAGGCAATTGTGCGGGAAGTAGTAAAAGCTGTTGATGTCCCTGTAACAGTCAAAACTCGTATTGGCTGGAATGACAACGAAATTACTATTCTCGACTTTGCCAAGCGGATGGAAGATGCAGGGGCGCAAATGATCACAGTTCACGGACGTACCCGCGCTCAAGGATACAATGGCAATGCCCGTTGGGAATGGATTACTCGTGTAAAAGAAGTGCTTTCTATTCCAGTCATTGGGAATGGAGATATTTTTTCCGTTGAAGCGGCGGTGAAATGTTTAGAACAAACTGGCGCTGATGGTGTGATGTGTTCCCGTGGGACTTTGGGTTATCCGTATTTGGTGGGAGAAATCGATCATTTCCTGAAAACTGGGGAGATATTACCAACACCTACCCCGATTCAGCGTTTGGAATGTGCAAGAGATCATTTACAAGCCTTGTGGGAATATAAAGGCGATCGCGGTGTGCGTCAAGCCCGTAAGCACATGACCTGGTATGCTAAAGGTTTCGTAGGTGCTGCCGAACTCCGAGGACAGCTAAGTTTGGTTGAAAAGGTAGATCAAGGTTTGGCAATGATTGACCAAGCAATTGAAAAATTAGCTAATGGCTATGAGTTAGAGGAAGAAGCTCAAGGTAGTTTGGTAATGCTTTAAAAAGTTGATTTTATCACTACCTTGCGGTGATATCTTTGGTTGCTAAAAGTTGCGCGATCGCTTAGATTCTGCTATTTTAAAAATCTGGTAAAAAATAGATGTAGCACTACTAAGTTTATACAATACTTTTGAATAACGCATATTTAATTTTTGGATATATCTAATAAGGGTTTTTTTTAATTGCAATGTCAAATCTTCAAACTAATTTAACTTTTTATTGCGTTTCAATCCCTAATAGGGATTTTGATGAATTGTAATTCTGACCTCTGGGATGATTTGGCGGAGGTAAAGCAGGTTTCAATCCCTAATAGGGATTTTGCTGAATTGCAATGCCGCCCTCTCCTTGTTTCCATGATTTGAATTCAAAGTTTCAATCCCTAATAGGGATTTTGCTGAATTGCAATTTGCAGCAAGAATTATCTGGTTGTTAATGCTAGAAGCGTTTCAATCCCTAATAGGGATTTTGCTGAATTGCAATTAGCGGGTATATGCACGATTACTGCCTTTGGCTCTGTTTCAATCCCTAATAGGGATTTTGATGAATTGCAATTCCTGATTAGCCATTTTCGTACAGTCTCCCTTTGTTTCAATCCCTAATAGGGATTTTGATGAATTGCAATTTGGTTTTGCCAAACTTGTCGCAAGGGGTTCAACCCGTTTCAATCCCTAATAGGGATTTTGATGAATTGCAATAATTAAGCGATTTATCTGTCCAATAACACTCACGTAGTTTCAATCCCTAATAGGGATTTTGATGAATTGCAATTCCTTTGGCGCTGTCCACGTCGTAGACGATGACTTGTTTCAATCCCTAATAGGGATTTTGATGAATTGCAATAATACCAGTCGTAGGTTATTGTCAGTTGATATAAAGCGCCGTTTCAATCCCTAATAGGGATTTTGATGAATTGCAATATCCATCAATCAACGGATTTTGCAGGCACGGGAAAAGTTTCAATCCCTAATAGGGATTTTGATGAATTGCAATTCAACTATCAAGTCATTAAGAGGTTTTTCAGCATCAGTTTCAATCCCTAATAGGGATTTTGATGAATTGCAATAGAAGCAAGTAGTATAACAACTTGTTACAGCATTGTTTCAATCCCTAATAGGGATTTTGATGAATTGCAATTTATTCTGGATTCCCTCTGTCCATGCCCACGATTCAGGTTTCAATCCCTAATAGGGATTTTGATGAATTGCAATAATACTGATATCATGCCTAATCTCACAGGATTAAGTTTCAATCCCTAATAGGGATTTTGATGAATTGCAATTCGAAGGCATTCATCAATAGTATTCCTGAAAGAGTTTCAATCCCTAATAGGGATTTTGATGAATTGCAATTCGGCGTTGGTGGCTTTGCTATGAAGCATGAGTGGGTTGTTTCAATCCCTAATAGGGATTTTGATGAATTGCAATCATTAGTTCCATCTTTTCCGTTTGCCCCTGGTTGTTTCAATCCCTAATAGGGATTTTGATGAATTGCAATTGGCATCAAGCACTGATATACACTCCTTTGTGAAGTTTCAATCCCTAATAGGGATTTTGATGAATTGCAATTTTCCTGGAATCTGGACAAGATATTTCACTATCTGTTTCAATCCCTAATAGGGATTTTGATGAATTGCAATCAAATTCTATTTCTAAAGCTTGTAGTTGTGGTTCAAGTTTCAATCCCTAATAGGGATTTTGATGAATTGCAATAAATTATAGGGCGCAAAAATTGCGTTTCGGTTAGTTTCAATCCCTAATAGGGATTTTGATGAATTGCAATTTACCAAGTGCGATCGCTGTTGTTGCATTATTTTGTGTTTCAATCCCTAATAGGGATTTTGATGAATTGCAATGGCTGGGGTCTGAAAGCCCTGTTGTATTTGGTTTTCAAGGTGCAGTTGCGCGAATAGGAAAATCATAACACAGCAAATAGTCATAGCAAAAGATGCAAATCGCTGAAAGCCAGTCCCCATAAGGTGCGCGGATGGTTTAAAAGTACTCTTGCCCTGAAAGCTTTGTATAGATAGAGCAGCAGCCATTTTTTGCCCCTTCTCATTTTGTACACCTACCCATCCGCGCATAAGGCAAGAAAATTAGTCTGATTTACTAATCGCTATCTTTATTAAAATAAGCGATCGCCTAATACTTCCACACCTTAACTTACCAAATCAGGGAATACCTCTTGTACAGCCGGATGAACTAAGCGATGATTCTGCACATTCACACCCTTCGCTAAGGCTGGGTTAACTTCCAAAGCCATAATTCCCAAATTCGCCAACTGGACGATATAAGGTAATGTACTGTTATTGAGTGCCTGAGTTGCTGTCCAAGGTACTGCTCCTGGCATATTGGGAACGCCATAATGCACTACACCCTCTTCAACGTATACCGGATTTGTATGAGATGTGGCGTGTAAGGTTTCGATACAACCGCCTTGGTCAACCGCTACATCAACTATTACCGAACCAGGACGCATTTGTTTGACCAATTCGCGCGATACTAGTATTGGCGCTCTACGTCCTAACACTAAAACTGCACCGATGAGCAAATCGGCTTCTTTGACTGCGGCTTCAATATGAGCAGAGTTGCTGTAAAGTAATTCAACTCTAGAGCCAAAGAGGGTTTCTAGGTAAGATAAGCGCTCGACACTTACATCTAAAATCTGCACGATCGCACCCACGCCCACCGCAATTTTAGCTGCTTCTGTGCCGACAACGCCGCCACCTAAAATTACTACTTTGCCTGCTTGGACTCCAGGGACACCGCCTAAAAGTAATCCTCTACCACCTTGCTGACGTTCTAGAAATCTCGCCCCAAATTGTACTGCTAGCCGACCGGCAATTACGCTCATGGGGGTGAGCAAAGGGAGTTTGTTAGCACCAGGTTGTTCTACAGTTTCGTAGGCGATCGCAGTTGTGCCACAATCAATTAAATGCTCTGTCAATTTGCGATCGGCAGCTAAATGTAAGTAAGTAAATAATATCTGCCCTTTCTGCAAAAATTTATACTCAGATGTCAACGGCTCTTTGACTTTCACAACCAATTCCCGATTCCAAGCCGTCTCTGATGTAGGGGCAATCTCCGCTCCAGCACTTCTGTAGTCATCATCTGAGAATCCAGCACCATTACCTGCTTGTGTCTCGACGAAGATGCTATGACCATTTTCTTTTAGCACCCGCACGCTAGAAGGACTTAACCCTACACGAAATTCTTGATCCTTATTTTCCTTCGGAACCCCGATTTCCATATATCGCCTCTGATAATTTTTTTGTTTAACTTTAGCCTGCGAATCTCAAGCTTGCTACCGACTTATTACAGATAGCTGTATTAGAGATAGTTAATCTGTGTTCTAAGTTTCTTAATTTAATCTGAGTAGCCCCAAACTCAAGCCCTTGACTATTACCCCAGTATTTATACAATATATAAAGAATAGTAACAAATTATTAAAAAGGTAATTGTATAGCTCCATACTAGGAAGCTTTTGCTGAATTAATCGAGTCATCTTGGCATTCAAGCACTGCAATCAGCTCATAAATTGACAAGTGAGTAAAGGTTAAGGGGAAAACAACCAGTTAATTCCTTTAACCTTTGCCGCTTATACCTGACAACTCTTGTAAAGTCTCATATCAACTCCCGTTTGCCGAAAAAAGGTTTCTTAAAAATGACACAAACACAACCAACAATTACACCTAAACTAGAGGAGCCAAAGTTTGGCTTTAACGAATATGCTGAACGCCTAAATGGTCGAGCAGCTATGATTGGCTTCGGTTTGCTGCTGGTGATTGAATATGTCACCAATCAAGGGGTGCTATCATGGCTGGGTCTGAAGTAGTGCCACCAACCAGCACAAGGTGGAAGTTATAAGCTAGTAGTTAAAAGAGTTTCAACCAGCTGGAACAACCAGTTGGTTTTGACTTTAACAATTGATCGCGAACTACTTTGTTTTAGAATGTAAGCAAGAGAGGAATCGAAATACCTATTAGTGATGGAAATATCATAGACTTGCAACTAATATAGGCAAGGCGATTAATGAGTATACTTTCTACCCAACTAACAAAAACTATAATTTAGTGTCTGCCTTGGATAAGAAAGGTAAATTACGGGTGAGGTATTCTTGGTAAATATATACAAAAGCTGAACTGGAACCAACCAAGCTGTGATGAATGCTGTATTACCTCGTTTTTTGAAGTCAACCTACCGAAAAGAGCCACTAATCAGTATATTGGTGACGATGGGCGCTATGGATGCCCTGATTGGTGGATTGAATGATAGCTGGTCGTTGTTCGCTTTTGGTTTGGGAACAACAGGCATAGCGCTAGGCTTTAAGTTGTGGCGTTTCCAACAGCGCCGTCCTCTACCAGAGGAGCCTGTAGTACAACATTATTTGCCCTCTCGTTCTTCTAGTGCGCCTTTACCAATGTTAAGCGTTTCTAAGAAAAAACCACCTCTTTAAGAGTGTTGAGTTATGAGAGACGCGATTAATCGCGTCTGTACAAGAGTTAGGAGTTATCAATTCATAACTCTATAGGATTTGTTTGTATATAAAAAGTGAGGAAAAAGTGTGAGTAGTCAGGGAAGAGGTGGGGGTAATTTTTTACGGACGAATATTATCCTGGCATTTATGGCAGCTATCGCCCTTCCAGTGATTACCTGCGGAGGGTTCTACGTTCATCAAGCTCATGCTGCTGTTGAAGTAACACCAACCTCCCAAACTACTAATAGTTTTGCTAATGCCCAACTACTTTACACACTCAGAGGACATAACGGAACAGTTAAATCCCTCGCTTTCACTCCAGATAGCAGAGTTCTTGCGAGTGGAGGTGCGGAAAACGAGGGTATTATTCGTCTGTGGAATCCAGCAAATGGCAAAAAGTTAGGGAGTATTAACAAAGCACACAAAGCAGCCGTAGAGTCTTTAGTGATTTCACCAGATGGGCAAACCCTCGCTAGTTGTAGTGATGACAACACGATTAACCTCTGGAGCCTGAAAAACTTTAAATTTAGCCGCTCTTTTGTCGGACATACCAGCAATGTATTATCTTTAGCTGTGTCTCCTGATAGTAAAGTTCTCATCAGTGGAGCTTTGGATGGGATTCGTCTATGGGATTTACTACAGCAGCGCCCTCTAGGGACTCTGGTAAGCTTCGATAATTTGATTTATACTCTGGCCATTAGCCCTAACGGGCAGACCTTGGCTAGTGGTGATAGTAAGGGTGTAATCAAGCTGTGGAGCTTGACTAGTGGTAAATTAATCAGTGAATTTGTAGCTCATTCTAATGTTGTTAGCGCTGTCATCTTTACACCAGATGGAGAAACATTAATTAGTGCTAGCCGTGATCGCACAGTCAAACTGTGGAATATTAATACTGGAGAATTAGTCCGTACCCTTACAGGACATAATAACTGGGTAAATGCGATCGCCATTAATCCCGATGGACAAACCCTTGCTAGTGCCGGTAGAGATGGGATTAAGTTGTGGAATTTAACTACAGGTGAGTTAATAAATACACTGAGTGGACATACAGACTGGGTAAGTGCGATCGCTTTTAGTCCAAATGGTAAAATTCTTGCCAGTGGTGGATTCGATCGACAAATCAAGATTTGGGGAACTCCACAAAAACGTAATTAACAGTGAACAGCAAAACCCTGACTTCTTAAAATAAGTTGTGGTTCTGAATGACTTTGGAAATCCCTGATACCAGAAAAAGCTACCTCCTTAGTCTGTAAGGATTTCAGTCCATGTAGATGGGTTAAAGCTTTGCATAAATATGTAAGGCTTTTCGGAAATTAGCGTTCGTGTAGCATCTTCTTTAGGACAAGGTATTGCAAGCATTAACCGTGTTTGCTAAACTTTTGTCTTGCCTTTTTAGAGTTTTTATCGTCAAAAATCAACTAAAGCTCAGACTAGATTGTGCCAGAACTACCCAAAATCAATGATAGTAGCAACCAAGAGCGATCCCCGATTGTTGAATGACTGTAAATACTTGATGAAAATACAGCCAAGCTAATATCTTATCCAGAAAATTACTGTAAGTATAAACATAGGTAACTTTAAATCATCTATGCAGCTACTTGCCCTATAAAATCGGAACAATTTTTGAACTTAGGCAATCTTAGAACTGGTCATCGTCAGTAAATGCACTCAGGTAAAAATTACGATCTTGTCTGAAGCCAAAGGGTTGTAGCGCTTAAACGCTATTTGAAACGTAAGACAACTTGCTACTTAAATGATGTTTAATTTTCCCGAACTGCTTTTGATCCCCATTTCGATAGAATGGCTAGGCAGAACCCTAAAACTAAAAACCGCTTTTGACTGCGACGCACATGAATCAACTGAACAATGGTTTTACGATATTTCTAAGTCTGCTAGTCGAGGCGATGCCTTTTTTGCTTCTTGGGGTTTTATTCTCCAGTTTGCTGCTATTTTTTGTTGATGAGCGCAAATTAGTAGAAAAAATGCCCAAAAATCCTCTGCTGGGTGCTTTAGTTGGCAGCATGATTGGCTTTTTATTTCCGGTGTGTGAGTGCGGGAATGTACCGGTAGCGCGGCGGTTCCTGATTCAGGGAGTACCCACACCAGTCGCCATTGGTTTTTTGCTAGCAGCACCAACAATTAACCCGATTGTAATTTGGTCAACTTGGACAGCATTTCGAGATCAGCCAGAAATAGTGGTCTTACGAGTCGTATTTTCCCTAGCAATTGCCACAATTGTTGGTTTTGTTTTCAGTTTTCAAAAGGACTTAAATCCGATAATTCAACCTGCGATCGCTCGGTATATGAAGTTTAATCCACCCGCGCAGCCTGAAACCAAGCGCCGTGGCAAACGTTACCAATTACAAGAGCAAGAAGCAATACCAAATATTTTGCAATCCGGGACTTATATCTTAGGAGGAAAAGCAGGTGTACCTCTGCGGATAGATGCTAATTTTGTACAAGCGACTACCCCAATTTCTTATACTAATAAACCCCTTGCAGATAAACTCCGCTTAGTGGTAGATAATAGCGTCCAAGAATTCCGGGAATTGGGCGGAGTGATGATTTTAGGAAGTGCGATCGCAGCTGCAATTCAAGTTCTAGCTCCCCGTGAAACGATACTGACTCTGGGTGCTGGCCCTATTAGCTCGATTGTGGTCATGCTGATATTAGCAGTAGTGGTGTCAATTTGTTCTACAGTCGATTCTTTCTTTGCCCTATCTTTTGCCTCAACCTTTAGCAGTGGTTCGTTGTTAGCATTTCTGGTATTTGGGCCAATGATTGATATCAAAAGCGTTGGTTTGATGTTATCTATTTTTAAGCCAAAAACTGTCTTTTACTTATTTGCTTTAGCAGCACAATTAACATTTGTGTTCACTCTTTTCCTCAACTTGCATGTTTTTTAAATTTTTTTATTATTAGTCATTTGTCTTTTGTTTTTTGCTAATCCCCAGTAAAGAATGACCAATGACCAATAACCAATGACCAATGACTAATGACCAATGACCAATGACTAAATCTAAAATCCCAAATCTATTACTTCCTTGGTTGGATGCCCTAGCAATTGCATCTTGGGGCATTTTGATGGTGAGATATTGGCTAACTAACAAGTTGAACCTGTTGATTCACCCAAATTACATTTGGTTCGTGGTTGTGACTGGTATCAGCTTGATTGTTATTGGTTTCTTCAAGATGCAGGAACTTTGGCAGCACCGTCGTCGTGATGTGATGGCAAACGCCCAGCACATTAGTTTATTTCCCCCTGGTTGGGGCAGTGCTTTATTGTTGATTGCAGCGATTTTAGGTTTCATTTTTACACCACAAGTTTTTGCTAGTGACAAAGCACTCCAAAGGGGTGTAACGGCTGATTTATTGGGAACTACACGTGTCAAACCCCAAGCTTTTCGGGCTACTGTTCGTCCAGAGGAGCGATCGCTTGTAGACTGGGTACGCACTGTTAATGTCTATCCAGAACCAGATACATATACAGGGCAAAAAGTCAAAGTTCAGGGATTTGTCATCCATCCGCCAGATATAGGAAAAGAATATTTGTTCTTAGCCCGATTCGTCTTAACTTGCTGTGCAGCAGATGCTTACCCAGTAGGATTACCCGTCAAACTCCCCAACAATCAAGAGCCTTATTCCCCCGACATCTGGCTAGAAGTAGAAGGACAAATGGTAACAGAAAATTTGGCAGGTAAACGCCAACTGACAATAGCCGCTACTTCTCTCAAAAAGATTCCTCAACCCCAAAATCCATATAGTTATTAGTCATCAACAAATGACAAATGACAAATGACAAATAACAAATGACAAATGACAAAATTTAAAGCATTTATCCAACCACTAGATCGGATAGCGATCGCACTGATGCTACTGCTAACTGTGCTGATTGGGTTAATTATATTACAAGGTGATGTCGTAACTGCTCGTGTGCGGGATTTTACCTGGCAAAATCAACAGATTGGGGCGGAAGATAACTCTTTCACCCTCACCTTTAGTCGCCCAATGGAAACAAAAAGCGTAGAGGATAATTTGAAAATCGAGCCACCCCTAGCAGGTAAATTTAGCTGGGCGGGGCGGCGAATGGTTTATACGCTGCTAACACCCGCACCTTATGGCACGAATTATAAATTGCAGTTACAGGGAGCCAAAGATAAGTTTGCACAGCAAGAAGGTAAAAATCGGTTGATTCAGCCCTTTATAGGGAGTTTCCGCACACGCGATCGCGTCATTCTTTACATAGGAACCGATAAAGAAGAACAGGGACGATTAGTTTTATACAACTTAACCCAAGAGCAAAAAAGGATACTTACTCCCAAAGACTTGATAGCAATGGACTTCGAGTCATTTCCTGATGGGGAGAAAATTTTATTTTCGGCTCGCGCCAGCAATAACCAAGACTTACTTTCAGCCCAAATATACACGGTGACAACCGGTGTTTCTAGTAACTCTAGACAAGAAGCAAAACCAGGAGGTAAAGTTGACCTAGTTTTAGATAGTAAAGATTATCAAAACCTGAAATTTGACTTATCACCTGATGGGCAAACTATTGTCATTCAGCGCGGAAACAAAAATAATCCCGGCGACTTTGGACTATGGTTTATGCCAGCAACCAGCGACGGTTCAGCAGAAAAACCCACTCCTAAACGTCTCAAAAGCCAACCAGGGGGAGACTTTATGATCACCCCAGATAGTAAAGCTGTAGCAGTTGCCCAAGGACAGGGAGCAGCAATATTACCACTGCAAGGTGATGCCAGTAAACCCCTAGATTTTCTGCCGCAGTTTGGTTTGGTACAGGCTTTCTCTAAAGATGGCTCTCAAGCAGCGATGGTAAAGTTTAATACAGATTACACGCGAGATTTGTTTTTGGTGACAAACCAAGGTGTACAGAAACAACTATTAAAAACAACAGGCTCAATTCTCAGTTGCCAGTTTGATATTGCTTCACCCACCCTCTACTGCTTGCTGACACAGCTAGTATCTAAAGAACAATACATAGAACAGCCTTATGTGGTGGCAATTGATCTGAAAACCGGGCAACAGAAACCACTGCTAGTACTGCCTCCCGCTCAACGAAATGTGCAAATGAGTTTATCTGCTGACGGTTTAGGCTTGTTATTTGACCAAGTAGTGCCGCAGACAAGCTCCCCAGCATCATTACCCACAAATACTTTGAAAACTGATGATGGCGATGTCATTGCTACCAGCAGCCTGTGGTTAATGCCTTTGTTACCCATTGCTGATGCTGCAACTGTTGAAATTAGACCAGAACAACTCCCCTTAGCCGGATTTCATCCTCGTTGGCTACCTTGATCGAATAATTCGTAATTCGATTTCGGAAGATTCAGTTAGAGACATCCAAAAATTAAATTACTCAATTCCTGTATTCAATACGACTATCAAATTTCTTTCCCCCTGCTTCCCAAAGGTATTGATGATTTTTTTATTTGGAAGTCTCTTAAGGTTCTCGCCACCAAAACTCGAGTTGAACCTAATGGAGTTCAGTTCCATCCTTACGGAGTAGATAGCGATCGCTAATCAACTTCAAGACTACTCTACCTATTTCTGGATGCGTTTTCTCAATGAGTGGTTGCACAATAACGCCTTCCATGATGCAATTAGGACTGACTACACTATTGGCATTATTAAACTGAGATACTGCTTCCCAAGTGTAAGCACCGATATAAAGCACAGGCACTCTCGGCAAAGCAAATTCATCACAAAAAGCCACAAAATCGCTGTAATTGAGAAAATAACTGCCGCGACGCACAGCAAATATAGCAATTCCAATGTTGCCATTATTCAAGCCATATTTTATATCTTGTACGCCGTAGATTTCGCCAAAAATCTGAGTTCCTGGCGGAAGTTTCTGGAAAGCTTCGTTTTCGTTGTAAGCACGAATATAAACTAATTTTTTGTTTACTTCGCTGTTTTTCCAGAAGTAATTATGGCTGCCAATTTTAGTTGTGCCATCAGCATCAACTAAAACAGAGAAGTTAGTTCCGTGCAACTTCTCTGTTACAACAACTTCTTCACCTTCAATTAGGATGTTTTTGTAACGTTTAAGGTTTTCTGGACTGGGGAATTTGTAATGTCCAATAAAACTTTCTACTTCCCCGCTCATCCCTTGAGGAATTGGATATTCGTACTTTGTTACACCAAAATACTCCGTGTAGTCGTCTCCGATATTTCCCATAAAGTTATTACCAACGGGAATAAGCAAACCCTCAGAAAAAATTCCGCGAAGTTTAGCAGCACGCAGTTTTTTCGAGTAGTAGTTACGAATACCAAACTGTTCTAAAAAGTTTTCTGGAATAACACTATCAATCGGAAAATAAAAAGCTAAATTACCAGGTTGAAAGTTCCCTTTGACTATAATTACTTGATACCCCATATCTTCAATAGAGGCAATATCTAGTCTATCAGCATTAGGATGAGGATTAATGCTGTTGATTTTGACAACTTCAACTTTAAAAATACTCATAGCTCACCTCTTTTGAAAAAAATAGATTTTAGAAAAGCTATAAATTTAGTACACAGTATGGGCGTACAGCTAGCATACGTGTCAAATTAAGGCTGAAATCTTTGAAAATTTAGACTTTGGCTCTCTTTTAGTGGCGTGAGATTACGAATTAGTAACTATTTGTTGATAATTTACCCAAGCTTCCCAAAAAAGATAAATTGATAGTGTTCCTAAGAAGATGCGAAGCACTAAATTTACAGTCGAATCTGGCAGTTTTGGCAATGTGCGAGTACTCATCTGAACGCCTAAAAGACCACCAAATCCCAAAACTAGACCTTGAGTAAAGAGAATATTTCCCTCTAATGCGTGTCCTGTGCAGGCAGCTAAAGCAGTAATGACAATCACACCTAAACTAGTCTGAATTGCGACTTTAATTTCTTCTTTTAGTAGTAACATTTGCAGTGGCACCATAATTGTACCGCCACCTAAGCCAAATAAACCTGCTAAAATTCCTGCTGCTCCGCCAGTGCCAATTTTAGAAACTAATGGGTTAAATACTGGTTCTATATTCTCTTTTTGCTTGAGCGCTAGTTGCTTACGAAGTTCAATCAAATAGATATTAGCGAGTAGTATGATGCCAAACGTAAAGAGTATTATATAGGATGGAATTTTATTGGCGAAATATACACCTATTCCAGTAGTTAAGAAGGCGGGAATTCCTAAGTAAATTACTCGTTTCCAGTCAAAGTACCCCATCCACCAATTCTGCAAACTTCCAGAAATTGAAGTAATCAGAATAGCAAGGCTACTAGTAGCGATCGCCTGAACGGGAGTATAACCAAGTGTGACTAAAAGAGGAATTGTGATAATACCGCCACCTATTCCTAAAAGTCCAGCTATAACTCCAGATATTAGACCCCCAGCTACTAAAATTAACCAACTAAAATCAATCATAAATGAGAATTGAGAATTGAGAATTGGGAATTGGGCATTGGGAATTGGGAATTGGGAATTGGGATTATTCTGCTTGTCTGCCACCACTCCCTTATCCCTGTACTGTTACTGGATGGCTAACAACGCCTCCGTAGAGCAAGCCAGAATCATTCCACGGAACTGTAATAGGTTGTGTGTTACCTAAATTGTCAGTAGCAATAGCTTGGAGAAAATATTCTCCAGGAGTTGGGTTCCATTCGATGTCCCAGCGTGTCCATGCAAATGGAAAGTTTGGTTCTCTCAGTCGGGCAAATTGCCAAGTTTTCCCACCATCTAGACTGACTTCTACACGGACAATTTTTCCTTTCCCAGACCAAGAACGTCCACGTAGTAAATGGGTTTTAGCTGAAAGTGTAGCGGGCCAAGCCAACTCAAAAGCGCTCTTAACATTTTGATAGGTAATCAGCTTACCTTTATATGGTGCGATCGCTGGGTAATCTGCACCAACCAGTACCATCTGCTCCGTTACCCACTGGGTATATATCGGTGTTTCAGAAACTTCAATTCGCTCAATCCACTTAACATTGGCGTTTCCTCCCCAACCAGGGAATAGCGCACGGCATGGCTGGCCATGATCTGGAGGTAATGGTTCTCCGTTCATTGCATAGACAACGAGCGAGTTATCTGCAAGTGCTTTGGCGATCGGAACTACATTGTTAAACTTGGATTTATTCGTTCCCTTTGAGTCCAGCGAATCAAAATCTGCACCCTCAACGAGTACGTCTTTTGCTGTGGATTTCAATCCAGCCCGCTCTAATAATATGCTCAGTGGTACACCAGTCCACTCAGCCACACCAATAGCCCCAAGCCTCCACCGGGTTCCAGGCAGTGGTATATTGTAAGCTTCTTCAAAGAACCGCCGACCATTAGCAGCACACTCTATGGCGCAGGTGACTGAGATGGAGGGCATAGCGATGATTTCATCGTAAGTGAACTCGCAAGGCGTAGAAACGCCAGTTCCATGAATTTGCAAACGCCACGTAGATGGGTCAAAGGGCGGAGGTGTACTGCGGTTGTGAACATAAAACCAATCATTTGGCACTAAATAACCACGCCCATACATTGCTTCCCAGTTCATCTCTAATGTGCCTTTGCTATGAGAGATATACCCTGGTGGCAATGGTTTAAGTATTTTATTGCCCTTGGTTTTAACAACTGCCTGACTGTGAGCAGGCGCAGGTTGAGCTAACCCTCCAATGGTTGTTGCACCAAGCATCGTGGCTAGTATTTTCAGAAAGCGCTGGCGCGAAATACCTGCATCTGTGCTTTTTTGCCAGATGCACTCATCAACCCGTGCGTGTAGATAATCCTCCTGATCAAAAAGGTTTTCATCGCTCAAGCTATTACCCCCTTGTAATTCGTAGTTCGTAATTAACAGACGCAAAGGAGCAGGGAGCAGAGCGGAAAGAGGTAATTTTTATCTCCCCCATGCCCAATGCCCCAAAAATTAGCTATTTATCGCTGTCCACACACCAGTGATTTCATCTTGTGTGTAGTTGGGCAAATAGTGGTCAAATCCGTTTTTAGCTATTTGTGCGATCGCATCAATAAAGCGATCGCAGTCTTTTAATGTATTATATACTGCAAAACTGGCGCGGATAATACTAGGAATATTGCGCGTAATTCCCCTGTCTACTTCTTGAGCAATTTCGTAGTCTCGCTCATCGGAAATATTCTTGAGTTTGCGAATGTATTCATAAGTGCAGAAAGCCCCAGCCCTAACCCCAATGCCGTATTCTTGTGCCAAAATTTCTGCTACTAAGCGTCCATCAAACCCATCAATATCAAAGGGAATAACATGGGCTAAATTATCTCCTGGGATATGTAATTGCACTCCAGGAATTAGCCTAAGCCGTGTATATGTGAATTCAACTAGAGAGTGTTCATACTGAGCAATGCGATCGCGCCCTATTGCTTCGATAATTTCAATCGCCTTGGCAATTGCGATCGCCCCCATTGCGTTTGGTGTCCCAGGGTCATGGGCCCGTTCTGTATAAAAACGCTTGATCTCTAGGTTTCTAGTAATATAAGGCAGGTTACCACCACCAATTTGATAAGGGTAAGAACTATCAAAAAATTCTTTTGGCCCCAACAAAACCCCGGTTCCATAAGGTGCATACATCTTGTGTCCAGAGAAAGCCACAAAATCTAAATGACATGGGTCATCATCTGCACGCATATCTACTCGTTCGTGCTGAATTAACTGACACACATCGGCAAAAATTTTAGCGCCATACCGATGTGCTAAAGCTGCAATTTCGTAAATCGGAGGTCTGTAACCTGTAATTGTTGAAGCACCTGTAATTGTTACCAACTTAATTTGCTCCGCTTCAGGAAGATTTTGGTGTGCCTTGAAGATATCTTCAATTTCTGCGACACTTACACT
The DNA here is from genome assembly GCF_036917465.1 of Nostoc sp. Classification (GTDB taxonomy): domain Bacteria; phylum Cyanobacteriota; class Cyanobacteriia; order Cyanobacteriales; family Nostocaceae; genus Nostoc. Next base: position 62,220 of record NZ_JBALDL010000012.1, on the reverse strand, counting down.
TCCATCCGCCTGGGTTCTGTACTGTACAACTTCGTCTCTAGTAACCCAAGGGAGTAGGTTTGATGAATGCTCAATATCAGAAACTAAGATTTTTCCAGGTTTTTTTGCCCAAAGTGTGGCGGCTCCATTAATTGCTTCTGTTGTATTCTTCGCAAAGATTACATAGTTGTTTAAAGATGACCCCACAAAGTCCCGAATAACGTTCCGGCTAGCATCATAAGCTTGTGTAGTGATGATGGACTTTTGCCCAGAACCTCGATGCACGCTGCCGTATGTGTCAAGCATCTCATCCACATACTGCTTAAGGGTTACAAAGGGAGTGGTGGTAGCTCCATTATCCAAGTTGACGTACTCAACATCGTTTCCCTTAAGGGTTTTCACCTGAAAAGATAGAGACTCATCTGTGAATAACGGTCTAATTTCTTTGTCCCAAAAACTGTCAAAATTTTCTGCAACTAGCGGCAATTGGACAGCTTCTTGCTTTGTATTTACACCCATTGCAAGTATGTCGGTCATCTTTAGCACCCCTATTTTAAACTTGGAATTTCTGGAAAAGCCTAACTACCACACCGCTTTCTCTAACTTAATCTCACATTGATTGGTAGTAATTATGGTCTTTATAATTACTTTCTGGCTAGTAGAAAACTCGGTTACTCCAATTATTCTTTAATAAATGAATTAAAAAGTGTATCCGTGCTAACACTCGAATAAAATAATTTTAATGTTAATTATATTACAATGTAGCTAATACTCGTAAGTGATTAAGTATACTTTAAACAATTTTCTTGTAGTCATTAAACAAACTTGATGTATTGAAGGCAAGTTGATAGAAAAAACCTCTCACTCACTAAGCCTGAAATTGCTTGCTAGAAATGTATTTACTAAGAAAAAAGCCCATATTAATTTGAGATTATTCTTTAAAAAAGTTTTATAATTAACTTAGGCTAGTTGTTACCTCTTAAATAGTTTTTTATACGTATTTATTCGTATAAGTCATGACTTCATAACATTGCGGTTCTAGCATCAGCCCTTAGTTGTTTGCCGACATTAAATAGCGATCGCTCAATATAACAAAACGATCGTTGAATAGTAGATACTTGTACTGAGATCCATCCTAAGTAAGTAATAAAATGTATTTAAGAACATATTTTAAATAAATATCTTAAGACAGATGCGATTAGAGAAAATAAAGTATATGAGCGAGCCGCTTTTTTATATTAAAAAAACTTCTGTGGGACAGAGCCATTACTGTATTAATCTCCGCTGCTACCTGCCTCTTCTTGACGGAAAAGAGCATCATAGTGTTATAACGGCATCAGTCTAAAGACAATAGGACTTACGCAAAACTACACGCAGTAGAGGCAATTCATGAATTGCCCCTACAGAAAATCAAGGTTTGGGCTATTTTTTGCGTAAGTCCTTTACAAAATGGGGAACACCAATTGATGATTAATTGCTGGTGCTTGGAGAGAGTTAAACTTAGCTTTTAGAGCAAACCCTGATTAGACAAAGTTGATAAGCAATGCTAATGCCAGCACTGCTGATATTTTTAGGCAGGTGGGTCAAGAGTGATGAATGAAGCTGACACATCAAATAAGGGGGCTGTGATGGAATCCCTAAATTCTGCTAATTCGCCACAATCAGAGCAGGCGAGTTGTCCCTTTTACTCAGTTGTGCCTAATGACAATATGACAGTTAAACAACTGCCACTCCTCATGCCAGCTGAAGGTAGACAATTTTCAAAAGATACCACCCAGCAGGACTGGGTTGCAGAGCCGGAAATCGGCAAGCAAGCACTAATTGACTCAGAGTTTCAGAACCTGCTGGCATTGAATGAAGAATTGCGGGCGGCTAACAATAACTTGTATGAACAAGTAGAGCAGCTAAAAGACAACCTAGCTGAGTCTGAAAAGGTTTTGCAGTGGCAGAAAACGCGCTCTAGCGTTACTGAGTCGATGCTCAACCAACATACTCAAGAACTGGCTGCGGCTCAAGAACAGATAAAATCCTTATTTCAACAATTAGAGACTGCTGTACAAACTGTTCAACGCCAGGAAATTTTCACTGATAGTTATAAAGCACAGTTACAAATTAGCCAGCAACGCCTTGCCCAGCTAGAGCGAGAATGTACGTTGTTACACACCAATAACAACGAAAAGTCTGAGCAGTTATTGCAGTCAGAAACTGTTTGCCGGGAGTTACGTACTAGACTGATGCGACAACAACGCCAGACGCTGCAATTTAAAGCGGCTCTAGAAAAATGTTTAGATACATCGGTTCCTAGCTATGATTCTTTAGAAGATACTGCAAAACATCCCAAAGACATAACTGGCGGACAAGGAAGATTTTCTAGAAAAGCTCGGTCTTTGTTTCCTAATGCCCAACCAATTCAACCTTGGTCAGCAGAATCAGAATCCTTGACTGAGAATGGAGATGATACTTGGGGCGAACCTTCAGCACCAATCCCATTCCAAAGAAATCAACCGACTACGCCGCCATCTTCTTGGAACTGGTCAGTTAAGCAAAATACCCCAAAATCAGCAGAACCTGCCCCATCTCCAAAAATTGACGATTCTCCAGCTACACCGGAAGCTGTTTCAACTTCGGGGTCATCCAATTTAGATCAGCAGTTAGATAGTTTAATCCAAATGTTTTTCACCTCCCAGCCGGAATCTGCATCACCGTCGCCTGCTGCAAAAACAGATGTGGATGGTAATGATGCCCCTATCTGGGAGACTTTAGCAACAATCCTAGAAGATGATGAGGAAATAGAAAATCCACGGGAGACGCATTTGGAGGCAGAAAGCAATCCCCCTGCAACTACCTCCAAATCTTGGACGACAGATTCTGTACCTTCACCAGGTAATAACTTACTAATTTCTTCTACCTCCTTCCACACTGAGCCGCCTGTTGGAGAAGCTGAAGACTACTGGTCAGAAGTTTCCCAATTGTCAGAGAATGATTTGTCCCCAGAGTCATTAAGTGATAACACTGATGATGCCAATTCACCTTCACCTGTGGTTTATCCCCAGCGTCCACCCAAGGGGCGTAAGTCATTGGCATCTGTGGAACTACCGAATTTCCGCCCCAAAGGTCAGTGAGTGCTGAGTCAAGTGATTAATGCCCCATGCCCCATACCTAATTGAGAATCCTTGCTTCTGATTTCGGAATTATGGCTTCTGGGTTGGCTTTTACTACTTGAGAGCGCGATCGCGGTTTGCCTGTGGCGATCGCATAATTAATCGCCAGCAGCCACAGCCACAAGCCCGGATTTCGGGGTTCTAGCCAATGACCTACCCGATTTAAGAAGCGCCCGAACCAAGGACTTAGCAAAGCGCTAACGAGGGCATGACGACCAAAGTTGAAATAACTACCAAGCCATCGCATTAAATCTCTAGGCCCAGCAAGTTCCAAAATCCATAAAAGTAAGGCAGGATTTTTGCTGGCGGCTTTCAGTGCTAGGCGGTTAAAGGTTAACCAATCACACCTATCTTTGATGAAGTTATCTGCTACTTCTTGGGGTTCGTCTGCTAACAGTCCAAAGAAGGTGTTGAGCATGGAGTTAATGCGCTGGGGTGGTAAGAATTTCCCAGTCGGTACCATCATCCCTTTAGAAAATAGCCAAGTCACGGAAACGTTGCTTTGGTAGGCGCGAATCCGGTTCAAGTGGCGGAAACTCAACAAGTCATGTTTGAGAGCAGTATCTAACAGGCTTGTTAAGCGCTCTAAGTTGCGAACTAGGGAACCAAAACCGGTGAAGACGAGGGGAGACTGGAGTGATGCAGCATCACCGATTGCAATCAATCGATTGAAGGCAACTGTGCGATCGCTACTTCCCACACTAAAATGTCCTGGTATATACCCAAATGTCGGCTTCTTCCACACTAATTTGTCCATATCGCACCTGCGATACTCTGGCAAAATCGTGAAGAAGTCCTCGTACATCTCTAGCAAGGAACCGGGATTTTCACCATTGACTTCGTGGTAATGAAATAAATAAATTGTCAATTCATCACCTGCGCCAGGAAACAGTTCCCAAATTAACTGCCTTCCCCGCGAAATATCTCCATGACTATAAAGAACGTCCCCATACTGTGAATCCCACACTTGTGGCTCAAATCCGCTCTCAATTGCTGCTCCCACTGTCGGGCATACACTATCAAAGGCACGACCACCATTTAATTGCCAAGCGATGGGTGAGGCAGTTCCCATTGCATCTATTAGCAGCCGTCCACTTACTTGTTTTTCAACCTGACTAGGTAAGTGCTTGACTTGTAATAGAACTTGTGATATATCAATATCTGCACGGATAAACTCTGTTTCATCCCAGATTTCGCCGCCTGCCGCTTGCAGCTTTTGCCCACACATTTGGAGCCATTTTTCGGAATCTAAGCCTAAGTTTAGGACTGTTGGTGTATGTAGGACGGGCGATCGCAATTTGGGTGGATTATTCGCATCAAAAAACTTATTGAATCCATCTTTGTATTCTCTGGCAATGATGGTTTCTAACTCTGCGGGGGTGACTAAACCCAGGTTAACCAAGCTTTGAATCTCATCGCGCGAAATATTCCATTCTCGGTTCATCCGGCCAAAGGGCATTCGTTCCACCAGCAGGACTTTATATCCTAGTTTTGCCATCAATGCTGCATGAATCGCGCCTAGTGCGCCACCGATATAAATGATGTCGTACTGGGGAATTGGGCATGGGGCATTGGTTATTTCCCCTTTACTCTCCTGCGAAAACACAACCTGACGCGGCTGCTGCGGATTTTGTACTCCTTCGCGCCATCGTTGCTCCCACCAGTAGGCGCGTGTTAGATCGTATTCACCGTTAGGCATTTTCTGAAAATACTTGACGGTGAGGGGGTAAGCAGAGGCTAGGGCGGCAAAAATCGATTGCTGGGATAAATCAATCGCTGGTGGTTCTGGGTAATGATGCGGAAAACGGCTTCTGATTTCTTTGGTTAGGCGTTGCAGAATTTGTCCTTCACTGGGAAAGGGTTGTTCTGCCCAACGAAACACTTTCAGATAAGTAGTTCGTTGCACCGACCAGACAAATACCGAAAGTTCCACAGGCAAGTTTTCGGAAACAGCCGCCCCAGCAGCTGTAGTAGCACTGGGTATTTTGAGGCGAAAGCCTTCCGAAGTAAGCACTTTTTCTCCATTTCCAGGTTCAAAATCTGTTTGTAGCCAGCTACGCACAGTTTCTATATCTGGAGTTGGAACTTCTAAATAAAGGATCTCTTTCATCTTTTCCTGACATCTCCCTTAAATCTACTCACTAAGACATATTTTCTCAAGGCACAGAGCAAGGTATACTCCGCCCTATTAGTTTCATAAAGATTCAGTGAAGAAATTTTAAGAGTTTGTCAAATTTATTGTTCATTTTGTATTTTTGTAACCCACGCCATGAATTATCCCATTCCAGACAGCCCCCAGGAAATTTTTGCTCTACGACAACAGCCGATTGATGAAGAACTTGTTGCTGCTGCGATCGCTGGCGTAATTAAAGTTGTCCGCGCTCAGGGTCAATCTTTGGAAGAATTAACCGCTCAGTTGCTAGCAGATGATCCACTGCTGGATCGGGAACAACGTCGCTGGTTGAGTCAATTAGTTGCCCAATCCTGGGAAAAGTTTTCTTAAACCCTTGCTTTAGATGAAGTTTTTGTGGAAGCATTAGATTTCTAGGTCTGCACCTAAATATTGAAATATTGGCGATGCCTGCGGCGGGCTGCGCCTACGCACTTTAGGTATAAGAGTAACAATAATTGTCAGTATGGGATTGGTGAATTGGGTTGCTGTTTTGGTATTCATGGCACAGAAGCCACTAAATTAACCATATCAGGGTTTTACATTGCTAATGAATTTTACAACGTTCTGAAAGCGAAAGACTTCTGATACAAAGCAGGGGTCTTTTTTTTAGATCAATTTTCATGCTCTTTGATCGGTGTTACGGAAAGTGTCACCAGGGGCAAAGTAATGAATAAAGTACCGAATTTTATTGAAGAGTTGGAACTTCATCCAGTTTGATTCTAGTTTAGTGAGTAAAAAGGGTTAAACAGCAAATAAAAATCGCTATTTAGTTCCGACTCAAATTCAAATTAGAACTTTTTAGCAATGGTGAGCGATCGCTATCCCAAATCATCATAAAAGCTGAAACGGTGCATTATTAAACCACCATCTCACTGTTAACAAAAAATTAGGGTTCTGGGGGGTTAGGCGATGATTTTGACATTTCACCGCTCATTTTCTCTAGATGTAACATTAATAGCTAGATGTAACATTAATGGCCAACGTTAAGCTATCAGGTTTGAGATTTTTGTATTTTACCATAAGGCAGATTGTGCTGAATACAAAAATAATACAAAAAGTAATTGTGGATCTGCGTTGCCGCTTAGATGAACTAAGCTAATCGTCATTCATTTTTCTAGAATGATTCGCTTCTAGTAAGGGCTTCAGCCCTGCTTTTATGCAACTTAAATGCTGATTAGCTTACCATCAGGCTGTGCTGATACTTTGCGTTCAAAACAATAAGTTCTCTACTTGAACAATTATTACAGCGCTTTTACTGGTTACAATAAAGTAAAAAAATTGCTAAAACATACTAGTAAAAATAGTTTGTTATCAAGATGCAGAAATTTTTAGGTCTAACCGTTTGCTTATCTGCTGTTATCTCATTCGTGCCTACAGTAGCCTTTAGCCTTCCGCTCTCAGGAAACCAGACATTAAACAATTTGGCTGAAAAAGCTAAGTTAGAGGTTTCTAAGACTACAGGAATCTCGGCTGACCGCCTCAGTGTAGCTAACAAAGCTACTCTAGCTAATACTGAAATCACGCGGTTTAAGCTAATAGATACCCAAGGTAATATCTATGGTATATCCCTTGATGCTGCTGGCAATCAAATTAGTCAGGAAGTGTTAGATCAGGCTGTTCAGGCAATCAACAATAAGGGCTTCGTTGGCAAATTGGAAGCCGAATTAGCTAATCGCATTGGTCAAGGAAGCAATAGCCCTATAAGGGTCGTTTTTTATCTAAAAGGGAAAACAGTTAAGCCCTATCGAGGATCGAACCGCACTGAGTATCAAAATTACTTCAGTACTCTTAAATCTCACTATGAGGCAATTCAGCAACCTCTTGTAAAGCAACTTAAGGAAAGTAACCAGCGGGTCATTTATCAATCTCTTTATACACCAATGGTGGTGGCGGAAGTCACCCCTTTGTTAATCCAAACAATAGCTGCTCGTTCTGATGTAGAGCGAATCTATCTTGAGCGACGGAGAATTCCAAGGCAAAATGTATCGCGAGTCGTCGTCCAAGCAAACACGGTAAACACTAGAGGTCTGACTGGAGTAGCAGAAACAGTGGCAGTGGTTGAGACTGGCAGAATTGGAACCCACCCCAATTTACCAGCATTGCAGCGTACTCTATGTCGTCCAACTGCCTCAACATTCAACGATGCTCATAAAACTCAGGTTGCTGGAGTAATCCAAAGTACTGCTGCATCAGTACGGGGAATAGCCCCTGACATCACAATTGTTGATGGCATAATGGCAAATGATTCGGATGCAGAATCTATGGCAGCTATTGAATGTGTTATTAACAGTGCTAGTGCTACCAACATCAGCTATGGATTTGAGACGAATGGCAGCTTCGATAGCCTTTCTCGATACATGGATGAAATCATTTACAACACAGGTGCGACTATCGTTATAGCTGCTACCAACGTCTGTGCCAATAAGATGGGAAGTCCTGAAATTGCTTTCAATGTTATAGCTGTCGGCTCATTTGGTGATAACAATACGACAACTTTTGCTGATGACATCGCTGCCTGTACTGGGGTTGTAACTGCAAGTTCTTACCTCAATCCCGATTCTCCTAATGGAGATCGGGAAGAACCGGACGTTGTAGCGCCTGGACACCAGATCACGATGCCTACTAACGGCGGTGGTTTCGTAACTACGAACGGAAACAGTTATGCGGCTCCCCACGTTACTGCTGGTGCAGGTTTACTAAGGGCGAGAAAGACTGAGCTATTCAATAGACCTGCCGAAGTCCGAGCTATTATGATGGCCTCAGCCCGCCACAATATTGAAGGAGATAGCCGATTGAGCGATAGAGACGGAGATCTGGAGGCATCATGTTAGCAGCAGCAGACACAGTGGCAGCAAACGGGCAGTCAGACCATATCATTAATGATGGTGCCGCCTCAAACTTCCCTATTTATAAAACTTTCACCGCTACAAGCGGTCAAAAAGTTCGGGTAGCCATTGCCTGGGATCACAAAATGCCTCTTGGAAACTCGATGACTGAGCCTACCACAGACCTGGATCTTGGAGTTTTCTGTGGTAGCACATTGGTTGGCAGTTCTGCGAGTTATGACAATAACTATGAGATTGTTGAATTTATTGCTACTAGTTGTCTAAGTGGCTACACAGCAAAGATATCTAACCTTAGAAGTAGTACGGGCTATGAACAGATTGGCTTCGCCGTGAGCAAGACAGATAGTTAAGCTAGCAAAAGTCTTGTGTTGCTAATACTACAGTTGTAGTTTATTGCCAAAACTATCAAATTATCTGATATCTATTGCGGGCTTTAATAGATAAGAAATGTTTCTAAAATGTCAACTAGAAGCTTTCACTACCGCTTCTGCCTGGGAGTGCAATAACAAACCATATTCTAAGCCCTCCACCACCGCTTGATAGGAAGCCTCCAAAATATTGGTAGAAACCCCTACAGTCGTCCAGCGTTGACGACCATTGCCTGATTCTACCAAGACACGGGTTTTCGCCGCAGTACCCGTATGTCCGTTAAGAATCCGCACTTTGTAATCTGTCAAATCAAAGTTTGCTATTTGGGGATAAAAATTCACCAAAGCCTTGCGTAAAGCTGCATCCAATGCAGCAACAGGGCCATTACCTTCCGCCGCCTCCAGAATATTTTTGCTGTCAACAGCGATTTTGACTGTAGCGAGGGCGTTACTAGTTTCTTTCCCCTCAACCAAGTCACAGTGGACTTGAAAACCTTTGACTTCAAAAAACTTCTGACGATCTCCCAAAGCTTCGTGCATCAGTAGCGCAAAACTGGCCTCTGCTGCTTCAAATTGAAATCCTTCACTTTCCAAATCTTTGAGACGTTGGAGAATTTGCTTTGCTTCTGCCTTTAGCTCGTCGAGGTTAATCCCAAAACTGCGGGCTTTAGCTAAAACATTGCTCAGTCCAGACTGTTCAGAAATCACGATGCGACGATGATTTCCGACTTGTTCCGGCTGAATATGTTCGTAAGTCAGGGGATTACGTTCTACAGCTGATACATGAATACCGCCCTTGTGAGCAAAAGCTGAAAGTCCCACAAAGGGAGCGTGTTCATCTGGCGCGAGGTTGACCACTTCACTAACAAAACGACTAGCTTCTGTAAGTTGTGTTAGCTGGTCTTCTGTGATACAACTGTAACCCAGCTTCAGTTGTAAATTGGGAATTAACGAACAGAGGTTAGCATTACCGCAACGTTCACCGTAACCATTAATTGTACCTTGCACCATCTTTGCCCCAGCCATCACGGCAGCTATTGCGTTAGCAACCGCCATTTCTGAATCGTTATGAGTATGAATTCCAATTTGGGGAATTGGGGATTGGGGATTAGGGATTGAGGATTGGGAAGATTCTTTCCTAGTCCCTAGTCCCCAGTCCCCAGTCACTTTCACTACATCTTGCACAATTTGGCTAATTTCATGAGGTAAAGTGCCGCCATTAGTATCACAGAGGACTAGCCATTCAGCACCAGCTGCGATCGCAGCCTCTAATGTCTGTAAAGCATAATCTGGATTGTGCTTGTAACCATCAAACCAATGCTCGGCATCGTAGATAATGCGCCGCCCTTGAGAACGGAGGTACTCAATGGTGTCACGAATCATCGCCAAATTTTCTTCTAATGTCGTCTTGAGGCTAGTCGTAACGTGTAAATCCCAAGACTTACCAAAAATCGTTACCCAGCGAGTTCCCGCAGCCAAAATATCCTGTAGCATCGGTTCGGTTGCGGCAGTGGAGTTAGGCCGGCGAGTCGAACAAAAAGCCACAATTTCAGCTTGTTTTAGCGGATTTTCTTGAAGTTGCCAGAAAAATTGTACATCCTTAGGATTAGCACCAGGCCAACCGCCTTCAATGAAGGGAACTCCCAGTTGATCGAGTCTCTTAGCAATGCGTAACTTATCTTCTATCGATACTGATAGCCCCTCGCGCTGAGTGCCATCCCGTAATGTAGTGTCATAAAGCCAAAGTTGAGGTGAGGAATTTGTGGTCATAAAACTGGGACCGACGAGACAACTTTCGAGGCAATGTGTCAATATACAACATAAAAGCCTGTTTGACAGTTTAAAAATGCCTAAAGTACTAGCTGAAGGTAAAACAATTGAGTGCCTAAGTGGCAGCAATCTCCGAACAATTTTGCTGCAAAATGCTATTAACCTCTACAATGACGGTGCTAAGGTAATAAACTGTCGGGGCATTGGCAGTTGTGGAACCTGTGCGGTTAAGGTAGAGGGCGAAGTATCAGCAGCGAATTGGCGCGATCGATCGCGGCGTTCGCTGACACCCCATTCTCCCACAACAGAATTGCGTTTAGCCTGCCAAACTAAGGTTTTAGGCGATGTGAAAGTGACAAAGTTTGATGGATTTTGGGGACAAGGTTCTCGGATAGTGTGGACACCAAAAGGTTAAAAAGGAGTAAGACAAGATGGGTAGATGGACACCCTTAATTCTAATGGCTGGAGGTTTAGCCATTTTGCTTGGTACATTACTAGGCATTAATTTTCCTATGGGCGTACAAACCGCTAACGCTCCCGGTGGTAAAGCAGCAAAAGTCCTGCCAGCTAATATCAATGTTAATAGCAGTGCTGGCAGTAAGAATGAAGAAACTGCAACGGAAGGAAATGAAACAACCGAAACAACCCAAACAAACGAAAATAAACGCAGCATTGTAGCTCCAAGACCTGACAACAGAAGCAGCGTTGCTCAAAATCCTTCTGATGACTCAACATCACCTGCTGACAGTACAACAGACGGCAATACAAATAGTTCCGAAAACACGACATCTAGCGATGCTAATCAAAGCAACGAACCAATTCGTGCCTTGTGGTAAGGATATATCCGTCTTTAGTTACGAGTTATAAGTTATAAGTTATGAGTAAATTAGTTATGAGTTATTAGTTATGTACTAATGATAAGTGGCTAATGACAAATGACTAATGACAAATGACTAGTGAGATCGTAATTATTGGTGGCGGCGTTATTGGTTTAGCGATCGCTGTTGAACTAAAACTGCGCGGGACAAATGTCACCGTGCTTTGTCGTGACTTTCAATCTGCCGCTACCCACGCCGCCGCCGGGATGTTAGCACCAGACGCGGAAAACATCACAAATGGGGCAATGCGTTCATTGTGTTTGCGATCGCGTGCTTTATATCCCGACTGGACGCGCAAACTAGAAGAACTAACCGGTTTAAATACTGGCTACCGTCCCTGTGGTATCCTCGCACCCGTCTTTGAAGAGGCAGGGGGCAGGGGGGAAAGTCTTTCTCCCTTATCCCCAGCTTACTGGTTAAATAAAGAGGCAATTCATCAATATCAACCAGGGTTGGGGGACGAGGTAGTTGGTGGCTGGTGGTATCCTGAAGATGCACAAGTTGATAATAAGGCTCTAGCTCACGTATTGAGGACGGCGGCTGAGTCTATTGGTGTTGAACTCAAAGACGGTATTACAGTAGAAGGATTTTTACAGCAGCAAGGACAAGTAGTTGGCGTACAAACCAATGCTGGAATAATTCGCGCCGCCCACTATGTTTTAGCTTCCGGTGCTTGGTCAAATGAGTTATTACCGCTACCTGTGCTACCCAGAAAAGGCCAAATGCTTAGTGTGCGGATACCAGAATTTGCGTCAGACTTACCTTTGAAGCGGGTTTTGTTTGGGCAGAATATTTACATCGTACCAAGACGCGATCGCCTAATTATCGGGGCAACAAGCGAAGACGTTGGCTTCACCCCCAACAACACCCCAGACGGCATTCAAACATTATTACAAGCTGCCATCCGACTATATCCCCAATTAAAGCATTATCCCATCCAAGATTTCTGGTGGGGATTTCGCCCAACCACCCCCGATGAATTACCGATCCTTGGCACTAGCCACTGTCAAAATTTAACCCTTGCTACAGGTCATTACCGTAACGGGATTCTACTTACACCCGTAACAGCCGTATTGATTGCCGATTTAATCTTAGAACAAAAGCCGGATTCTATACTTGCTGATTTTCACTATTCCCGCTTCCAATCCCAGCCATCTACTTCCACCCCAATGCTGACTAACTCTGCCAATTTCTCCAACGGGAATCGTCCTGCGATATCCACCCTCCCCATTCAAGATTCTCCGCTAATTATTGCTGGCAAAACCTTTCAATCTCGCTTAATGACGGGAACTGGTAAGTATCGCAGCATCGAAGAAATGCAGCAAAGCGTCGCCGCTAGTGATTGCCAAATTGTCACCGTAGCTGTACGACGGGTACAAACTAAAGCCCCCGGACATGAAGGTTTAGCTGAAGCCTTAGATTGGACAAAAATTTGGATGTTACCCAATACCGCAGGTTGCCAAACTGCTGAAGAGGCAATTCGGGTAGCGCGTTTGGGGCGAGAAATGGCGAAATTGCTAGGGCAAGAAGATAATAACTTTGTTAAGTTAGAAGTAATACCCGATCTTAAGTATTTACTCCCAGATCCAATTGGGACGCTGCAAGCCGCAGAACAATTAGTTAAAGAAGGCTTTGCAGTATTGCCCTATATAAACGCTGACCCCATGTTAGCCAAGCGTTTAGAAGAAGTAGGCTGCGCGACGGTAATGCCTTTGGCATCCCCAATTGGTTCTGGACAAGGGCTAAAAACAACCGCCAATATCCAAATTATCATCGAAAATGCAGGTGTGCCTGTGGTGGTAGATGCTGGTATTGGTTCACCCTCAGAAGCCGCCCAAGCAATGGAATTGGGAGCAGATGCCTTGTTGATTAATAGTGCGATCGCTCTTTCTGCAAACCCAGCAGCAATGGCCCGTGCCATGAATTTAGCAGCAGTCGCCGGCCGTCTAGCATACCTTGCTGGCAGGATGCCCATCAAAGATTATGCCAGTCCTAGTTCTCCTCTCACTGGGACGATTACTAATTAGGGAATTGGGCATGGGGCATGGGGCATGGGGCATGGGGAATATACGAACAAGAGAGACAAGGTGAATAACCAATGCTCAATACTTCTCTGCGAGAGACTGCGCCAACGGCAACGCTCAGTACAAGTACTCAATCCCCAATCCCCAATCCCCAATCCCCAATCCCCAATCCCCAATCCCCAATCCCCAATCCCCAATCCCCAATGTAACGATTTGTCTAGCAGTTTTAGAGCGGATTTATCATTTATGTAACATTAAATGAACCATAAAGATAAAGGAATTAATTCATGCCCTATACCAATGAAGAAGGCGGCCTTCTAAATAATTTTGCCCGGGAGCCAAAGATTTATCAAGCAGAACCTCCCACAGAAGGGCAAAAACGAACTTATCTCATACTAGGAACAGCCGCTACAGCTTTGGTTGTCGGCTTAATTCTAGTCGCCTTCTTTGTTTCTAAGAGCAGTTAATCGTAAAATATTTTAATAAAATTTCATCTTCTTTATAGTTTTTCAGGTTCCGATTTTAAGAGGGGCCTGCTTTTTTATTTTTTGTTAAAATTGAACTAGCCATTTAAGTATATAATTATACTTTTTTCTCTTAGACTTGAAGGGTTAATTTATTCTGGGCAGCGCAATATCTACTTAAAAATTATTTTTATTACAGCAGTTTGCAAATAAGTGAGCTATAAAATACAGGACTCAAAATCACATATTAAGAATTTCTGCCTCCTGCCTCAAAACCCGCCGCTTTGTTCTTGATGCAAAATAAAACTGCTGTATTACTTTAGCCTCTTTTGATGCACCCAAAATGTTGATATGTACTGTGTTTTGGCTCTTTAGCCGCTATGAGCGTGAATGATACTGCACACAACAATAATTCTAATTGGAATCGGCAAGTATATCACCGCCTAAAGCTTGCCCTAAGTCTTGGCTTACGACGACAACTTTTTTTAGCAGTATGTGATGATTTACACTTAAGAAATCAAGTAGCGGCTCGTTTGCATTCTACATTAGCTTATCCTGTGGGACAAGTGCTATATCAGCCATCAAATGCCCAAGAAAATAGTACTCCAGCTTATCCACGATTAGTCACGTTGCGTTTGAATTTAAACGATCCCAATCCCATAGTTCAGATAAATCAATGGTTAGCTAATTATCCACCGCCAACCGTTGGAGGCTCAAAAGATACCCCTGGAAGACCTTTTCCAGTACCAGCATTTCAGATTGTAGGTGTGGAACATCTCACCAAACAAACAGTAGCAACACAGCGTTTATTTTTACACTATCTTCGTTTAAGCGAACAATTTTTCTCTACACAAGAATCCGGTCGATTCCTAGAATCTAACTTGCTGTTGTGGATACCGCGTCCTTGGTTATCTGCCATCAAGCAATCAGCACCACAGTTTTGGCGTTGCCGGACTGGTGTATTTGTGTTTGCTGGAGAACCCACACCTGCAACTCAAAATGCAGGCTATCCAGAGCGTTTTTCTAGTTCCAAAAGCTTAGATTTAGAGAATATTGAGCAGTCGATTCTAGATGAATCAGTTAAGCAAGCAGAACTCAGAACGGCAGCGACTGAGTTCAAGTTTGAGAAGAATTCCGATTTTCCAACAGAGATACAAGGGAATGGTGTAGATAAAACCCAAAAAGCTACGCCACAACAACAGGAATCTACTAATCGGTCTGGTAGTGGCAATAATAATAATCAATCACTGTCGTCTTTATCTTATGTTAGTAGCGAGTTAACAGAGCTAGTAATAGCAACAATCAACACAAGTATTAATCAAAATGCTGAGGATTATTTACAACCACAGCAGATTTTGTTAGAGATTGAAAAATTACACGAAAAGCAAGTTTCAGGGGAGATACTGGCAGAAGCTTATCATCGCTTGGGCAGTTTATATCGCCTTCGCATTGAGCAAGGAGAGTCAACCCTCGAAAACCTGATGGTGGCAATTATTGCCTATCAAGAGGCTATTAGCTATGACGAAAGCTCACCACAACTTCCAGGTATATTAAATGATTTGGGTACACTCTACTGGATGCTATACCGCACACCACCCAATTCTGAGGAGGGACAAACTTATGTAGAGCAGGCAATAGAATTTTATCTGTTGGCGTTAAAGATGATCTCACCGCAGACGCATCGGGAAACTTATGCTCGTGTACAAAATAATTTGGGGACGGCTTATGGTGATTTAGCTCGTTTTTCTCACCCATCTGAAAATTGGCAACAAGCAATATTAGCTTACAATGAAGCACTCAGCTACCGTACAGCCGATATGGATTCATTAAAGTATGCGGCTTGTCAGAACAATTTGGGTACTGCTTACTGGCATCTAGGACAATACAATCAACCGATTGTGCATTTAAAGAAAGCGATCGCAGCTTACAACGAAGCACTCGTACACTACAACCCCAAAGAGGAGCCGCTTAAGTATGGCATGATTCAAAACAACATCGGTACTGCCTGCTGGAATCTGGCACAATATGAGCAACCAGTCCAAAATCTCCAGCTAGCGATAAATGTCTATAACAAAGCTCTTAAGTATCGCACTCCAGCTAATGTCCCTAGCGCCTGCGCCGCAACACAAAATAATCTCGGTACTGCCTACTGGCATCTAGCAAACTTATCTCAGACAACTAAAGAGGCACGGCAAAAGTATTTGCAACTATGCATCAGCGCTTACGAAGAGGCCATATCCTTAGCTCACTCTTTGAGCGGCGCTCCTTTAAGCTTTGATTTACTAGCCTCTTATAATAACCTGGGACTGGCACATTATCAGCTAGTAATAGATAAGTCGTTTAATGGTGATAAAGCAACACGTTCTCAACACCTAGAAGTAGCCTTAGACTATCATTTGCAAGCCTTAAACGCATTGAGCAAACAATCAGAAGCTTATCAAACAACTTTCACTTATGTGGTGAAAACTATTCGCGCTTTTCATAATGAATTAGGGATACAGGGGCAAAATCTGGCTTTATCTAAAGTTCCTAGTCAGTTGTTGCCAGATATTTTGTCCAAGTTATAAGGTATTGAGGATTAACTTGATATCAATTAAAACCCGCCAGCGCGGGTTTCGTTTGTATGCTTATGTGGCTATTAGAGGCTTGGATTAGTTAATTGCGATCGCGATCGCTTGACCTAGACCGAGGTATCAACAATCCAATATACGTACCAACAGCAAATTTTGTTAAATCGAGAAATTGAGGGCGACTCTTTTCGTCGACAACTGCAAGTGTGAGAGAACCAATCACCATAATCAGCGTTACAACAGCCAGTACTTCATCTCTTGAAGGAAATTTCTTGGATAACATTTACCGACTCCCAAATCGTTTTAATCACTACATCTCTAGCTTTACAGGCGGGTGGTTGTTGTAGGCTTAAATACAGGCTTGTGATATGAATGACTTATGTATGCGATGAGCATGAATTGCCAATTTGACAGTTAGAATCAGCAAAAGTGTAGTGGTTAGGTTATGTCCGGGCGATCGCTTTCCTCTTCTCCAGAAGGTATCCAAAAAGCAAAAAGAGCTTTAATTCGTTATTCCTTAACTCAAAAGGCATTAGCTGAAAATTTAGGAATTACTCGACAGCCGATCGGAAAATTCTTTACAGGTAAGCCTGTTGACCGCAACCTGTTTGTCCAGATTTGCGACAGGCTAGACCTAGAGTGGGAAGAAATAGTTGCTGAACCTGCGACTGAACCAGAGTTAAACCAGGATAACAGGATTGATATTGATGCGATCGTGCAAGAGATACGTGAAAAGATAAAACCCCTCATCCAAGAACTTTGCGGCACAATGCGAGTGCTAGATATGACTCAACCCATCGGGTTGAATGACATTTACACCAGCGTCAATATATTAGAGAAAATCACTGGACAGCAAAGGTTAGGAATTGATGACTTCTTACAACACTGTAGCAGCCAGGATTTTGACCTCTTTGGACTTAATAGAATCACTGCAAAACGACTGCCAGGACTGGAAGCAGTTAAGAAATATTCCAAACTGATGATTTTGGGTAAACCAGGAGCAGGTAAAACCACATTTCTGAAGTATTTGGCGATTCAGTGTATTGCAGGTGAGTTTCAGGCTGAACGTGTAGCGATTTTTGTCACCCTCAAAAACTTTGCGGAAGCTGCAAACAAACCTGGATTATTACAATACATCGCTGAAGAGACGATAAATCCTATCTCTTCTATCCGAGATGTACTAACAAATGGCAAAGCATTAGTTTTACTTGATGGGTTAGATGAGGTTAGAGAAGAGGATAGTGACCGTGTATTAAAGGCAATTCGTGAAATTTCTGGCAATTTCCCAAAAAATCAGTTTGTCATGACCTGCCGGATTGCAGCAAAGGAGTATACCTTTGAAAAGTTTACAGAGGTGGAAGTTGCTGATTTTGACAATGACCAAATTTTAAACTTTACCAATAAGTGGTTTAAGGATAAAGCTGTAAAACCAGAGATTTTTATCAAACGTCTGGAAGAAAATAACCGGATCAAAGAACTTGCTGCAAGTCCGTTACTGCTGACATTACTTTGTTTAGCATTTGAAGAGTCAGGAGATTTTCCTGCAAATCGTTCTGAGTTATATAAAGAAGGACTGGATGCGTTATTGAAAAAATGGGATGCCAAGCGGGGAATTCAACGCGATCAGATTTACAAAAAGCTATCAGTCCAACGCAAAGAAGATTTACTCAGCAAAATGGCGTTGACTACCTTTGAGGGGAGTGAATATTTCTTCAAGCAAAAAGTAGCAGAACAATACATTACAGAATACATCCGCAATTTACCCGGTGCCAATACTGACGAAGAAGCATTGCAACTTGATAGTGAGCAAGTTTTGCGTTCAATTGAACATCATCATGGACTAGTTGTAGCAAGAGCAAAAGGAATTTACTCATTTTCTCACCTAACATTTCATGAGTATTTCACAGCTAGAGAATTTGTAGTTGTGAGACAATCTTCAGAGGAAGAACTGCAAAATCTTGTTAGCCACATCCTTGAAAAACGCTGGCGGGAAGTTTTTTTACTTGCAGTTGGAATGTCGTCAATTGCAGATTTTTTGTTACTTTTAATTAAAGAGAAAATTGATTCGCTTTTTGCTGCTGATGAGAAATTGCAGCAATTTTTAAAGTGGGTTAACCAGAAATCTCTTTCAGTTGAGGTTCTCTACAAGCTAGAAGCACTTCGAGCCTTTTACCTTTGACTTACTCTTGCTCCTGCCTCCAAACATGCTCCTGATCTAGATTTTTATCCGCTTCTTGCTTTTAACC
Organism: Nostoc sp.; assembly: GCF_036917465.1. Lineage (GTDB taxonomy): Bacteria > Cyanobacteriota > Cyanobacteriia > Cyanobacteriales > Nostocaceae > Nostoc. Next base: position 43,741 of record NZ_JBALDL010000012.1, on the reverse strand, counting down.
TCGATTCTACTTTTATTTTTGAAGGAGAATTAGAACTCAACTCTGCTGACTTGACTATTGATTTCTGTTTTGCTACCACTCTTGCTCATGCTCTTGATGACGGTATTGACCCTGACTTTATTGTTCCTATTATTGCTGGTGTTGATATTGATTCTGAACTGCAACAATCATTACGAAAACTCGAAAAGCAAATACCAGATTGGAAAGACCAAATCTGCTTTAATAAGTGGCAAGAAGAGAAACTTTCAGTTTGGACTGAAAATTTCAGAAGTTTGATTACTGAGTATCGCAACATTGGTCATGATTGGCAGTTCAGTAAACAGCAAAAAGAATTGCTTCAGCAGTATTACGAAGCTAATGAATTACTGATAGAGTGTCTACATAGTGATTGTTATGTCAGTAGTGAAGTGCGACAGCAAATAGAAGATACTTTGTTATTACCGATCGCAGAGATTAAACAGCGTCAGCAGCAATCTTAAATACCCATATAACAGATAGTGAATTATTTGTTAAGAAAGCGAAAATATTTTCCAAATCCTAGCAAATCAATCTAGAATAGAAGTAAGAGTTCGCAGTTAGCCCATTCGCCTCTATTCAATGGCTTAGATATGTGAACATAAGTAATAAAACAGCATTTGGGAACAAAACGATCCCCATTTACGTCGCATAAATGTCTTGCCTCTGGTTTTAGTGACGCACATTCGCAGGATACAAGTTATCAGGTGCGATCGCGATTGCACAAACTCCCCATCATAATAAGTACTTTTATCTTCGGAATACGCTTATAGACAGGTTCAAAAACAGTCAGAAACAAACTCAGTGAATCATCGTCATTAAATACATCACATACACAAAGGATAGCCCTCTTATGACTCGCCTACATCAATGGAAATCTGGAACTGCTGCATTTATGGCAATAGCTGTTACTGCAAGCATCGCTAGCCCCCTATTAGGCTTGGCTCCTGCTAATGCACAATACAGAATTGGACAAGACAGAAATAGTCAATATGGAAACACTACCATTCCATCTGGGGTTACTCTTCCTGTTGAGTACGAGAAAGAGACAATTACTATTGCTCCTGGGGAAAGTAAATCTCTAACCTTGAGAATAGCTAATGACATTATCGACAGGAATAAAAATGTCTTGATTCGTGCTGGTACTAAAGTAATTGGACGGCTAGAATCTGTTGACTTAGATAGCTATTCAAGAGATACAGATGATAACAAAGGAAAAGGCGTGCGATTTGTAGCTAAAGAATTAGAATTTTCTAATGGTCAACGTCTATCGATTAATGCAAGTTCTCGGACATACACCACAACTCAAAAAGTTTCACAGGGGCCTAGCACAAATCAGGTTTTAACTGATGCAGCTATTGGTGCGGGTGCTGGTCTTTTAGGTTCACTAGTGACTGGAAACCGCAGAATTGACGATTTAAAACCTGTTCTCGGTGGGGCTGCGGGTGCAGGTGCAAGTGTGCTATTACGCAAAAAACAAGGAAATGCTTTTGTCCTCAGACCTGCACAGGATTTAAGACTCACACTGAATTCTAACTTGAATTTAGTACCATCATCCCGCTACTAGATTTAACTCAATTCAAGTCGTGAATTTAATCACCTCTAATAGGCGATCGCCACTTTAACTATAGTGTGCGATCGCTTTCAATTTTAACCCTAAAGAAGCTATTTTCTAGCAACTATTCTATCTCTATATCGTCTTGCTAGACATTCATGTTTTTGGAAATACTTATTTAATAGCATTCATCGTTAAAAGGCTGATTACACTATTAATTAGTGTGATCTATATTGATAGGTTTCCTCCAATTTTGACTATCTGATTTTACTCTATGACAAAAGTAATGCTTTTTACAAAAGCAGAAAATAATGGGAACCTAGTACTTTAATTAATGTCTAATTGATTAATAGTAATAAAAATAATTGTACCGGAGTTAAAAACTAATGTTTACTTTAAATCGTTTCCAATCTAGAACAGCTGCACTCATGGCTTTAAGCCTCACAGTCGGCACTGTAGCGCCTTTTATTACAGCTTCACCATCTTTAGCTCAAACTACTTTTTCTGATGTTTCATCTAATTATTGGGCATCACAATTTATTCAACAATTATCACAGCGAGGTGTAATTGCCGGATTTCCTGATGGGACTTTCCGTCCTGAAGAAGCGGTGACACGCGCTCAATTTGCCGCTATGGTCAACAAAGCTTTCCAAAAATCACAGCAGCGATCGCCAATTAATTTTGCTGATGTGCCTAGCAATTATTGGGCATCAAGCGCCATTCAACAAGCTTATACCATTGGTTTCTTATCTGGATATCCCGGTAATCGCTTTGAACCTAACCAAGCTATTCCCCGCCAGCAGGTTTTAGTTTCCCTCGCTAACGGTCTGGAATATACTCCTGGTGGCAATACCGAAAGCACTCTGCAATACTTCAACGATGCTTCTAACATCGCTAGCTATGCCCGTAGCCCGATCGCAGCCGCAACTGAAAAGCAAATCGTTGTAAATTATCCTAATGTGAAGTTCCTGAATCCAACTGCAACCGCCACTCGCGCTCAGGTAGCAGCTTTTATCTACCAAGCATTGGTTAGTTCTAACCAAGCCTCAGCAATTAACTCTCCTTATGTTGTAGCTGTCGGGTCTACTACTCCAACACCTGTATCAGTCACAATTTCTCAAGGGACTGCTATTCCTGTGAAGTATGACAAGGCAGAAAAAATTCTGGTTACAAAGGATGAAATAGCGCCTTTGACATTGACAGTATCCCAAAACGTGGTGACACAAGACGGATCTGTAGTGATTCCGGCTGGTAGTCAAGTTATTGGTCAACTAAAGCCTGCTACAGGCGGTTCTCAATTCGTTGCCCAAAAATTGGTTTTGACCAATGGTCAAGAGTATCAACTTAACGCTACTTCGGAAGTGATTACCAAAACTGAAACCGTGAAGAAGGGTACTAGCATTGGTTCAATTATCAAGGATACTGTATTGGGCGCAGGTGCAGCAACTGCGGTATCTGCGGTGACAGGCGATCGCGCCATCGCCACAGAAGAAGTCTTGGGTGGTGCTGGTATCGGTGCGTTGGTTGGTCTATTCTTCGGTAAGAATAGTGTTGACTTAGTGGCAATTGACCCAAATACCGATTTACAAATGACAATCAATCAAAACTTATTGGTTTCACTAAGATAGTCATTAGTCATTGGTCATTGGGCATTAGTCATTGGTCATTGGGCATTAGTCATTGGGCATTGGTCATTAGTATTTATAAAGGAAAAATGACCAACTTTTAAATTCAGTTATTAGCCATTATGACAAAGGACAAATGACTAACTAATTTTGAACTTCTGGCAACCAAATAATAAATGTAGTCCCTGGTGCATTAGGTGAAGTTAGCTGAGAGTTGATTGCAGGGCTGAAAACCTCGATTTCGCCCTGCATAAGTTCTATTAATTGTTTGGCGATCGCTAACCCTAAACCTGTGCCAGGGATTTCTGTTTGCGCTTGTACACCCCGATAATGCCGTTCTCCAAGATGTTCTAAATCTTCGGGTGGAATACCAGGCCCGTTGTCACTGATGATAATTCCTTGAAAATTAGCTTTTTCTTGTCCCGCCTGAATCAAAATTTTGCCACCAGTAGGAGTGTATTTCAAGGCATTATCGATGATGTTAGTTAAAGCCTCTCGTAATGCTTTGACGTTGGCACGTACTAGGGGTGAATTCTGTTGAATTTCAGTTATTATTTTTAGCTTTCGCTCTTGGGCGATCGCTTTAGCTGATATTAATAATGGTTCTAATATATCTGCTAACGAACAGTCAACTGCTTTATCTCCTGTTCCCGGCAATAATAGCGGCGGTTTAGCGGATTTTTGGATGGTTGCTTCCACAAATACTTCATGTTCGGGCAGATGTAGCGGTGCTAAATCTTCCTCTGTCAAGTCAATTACTTGATCGAATTGTTGCAGTAATTCTTTAAGGCGATCGCTTTCCCGCACAATACTATTTGCCACATCTCGGTTGGCCTCTCCTGGACGCAACCTTTTCAATAGCAGTTTCCCAAAAGTTCGCAATGCCGTTAATGGGTTACGAAACTGATGCAATAGATTATCCAGTAAATCCCTCTGCTTCTCTTGGAGAATTTGTTGCTCATGCAACTGCTGCTCAAACCATGCCCGCCGTTGATCTAAAATACAAGCGATCGCTAATGTTTGGGCTATCCTTTGAATCTGACTTTCCTCGTGTTCATTCCATGTTCGATCTTGCCTACCCGTCACCAGTAACCCCATCATCACACCCTCATAGACCAGAGGTAAAACAATTTGGTTGCCACTAAAAAGGTATTCCTCTTTTAGATGGGGTTGAGATGCCTCAGACTGCTGTGACGAGGTTGGAGATTCCGATCCTATTGTCAATAACCTTCTGCGATCGTTGGGTAATATCAACACATTTCCAACTTGAAGTTGCTTGTGTACTGTTGTCTCAGCACTCTCTTCTCCTGGCGGTAATAATGCTGTTTCTGGGTAAATTACCACAGGAATCAGTTTGGCCTCACCAGAAGGAGTCTCTACCAATTCTTGTGTCAGGTACACAATACTTAAAGTTGCTCCCAGCCCTTGGGTTAGCAGCGCTATTTGCTCTCGACACAGAGCAATAAAATCGGAACTGGCAGACATTAACATTTTTTAGCTCTTGCTCAAGATTACAGATTTTGAGGCATGATGATAAGAGAGGATACTTAATTTTTACCTCACTCATTCAATAAAGCTTAACTAAAATCTTCTTAGGGATGGTTTGTACCAAAGGATTATTTCCTTAGGTGATTTTGTTTTATCTATTTTCAAAGATGTTAACTTTCTTGCATGAAAAGGTTAAAAACTATTGATATTTTGAACTAGAACTTATATAATGGCGACGGATTTTGTAGCTAAAACTACAATCTATAGCTTGAAAGAGGAGGACAATCGATTGGCAAGGAGACGCAAAAGGAAAAGTCGCCGTCGTCAAGAAGGACGGAGGATTCTGGAACACGTGCCTCAATATAGCATCGAAAGTGGTGAAGAAAAACCTGTGACCGCAGCGAGAAGATTCATTCAAGCTGAAGGGATTTTGCCGCCAGCGTTGCTACTCGTAAAGCGAAATGAACACACCACAGATCGTTATTTCTGGGCAGAAAAGGGACTGTTTGGTGCTCAATACGTAGAGGAAAACCACTTCTTGTTTCCTAGCTTGAGGGTGTTAGAACCTTCGCCTGGTCAAGAACCTCTTGCTTTAGCTAGTCGGTGAACCATATAGATGGTCATCTTACGCATTGAATGTGGCTCCTGACTATCATTAACTGGCAAAATTGCTAAGTTTATGCAAAATTTAATTTTTTTTTAGTTTGGAGCTGATTTGTCAGTAAAGCTAATCCAGGTAGTCGAAAAGTAAACTTGTCTCAAACCACGCTATGTTGCATGGGTTGATACTAGTATCATGATATAGAAGGGAGCTAGTATAGAGCCAAGCGCCTCCAAAAGCGCTAGTGAAATTGCGCTCTCATAGGGAAAACTGTCAACCAAGCTCTGTCAACTAATTTAAGATTAATTTAAATTTTTCCCCACAACCTGTGTCGTGGGGAAAATTGACAAAGCGTAAGTCTTGATTTCCTCCTTCCTACTTTTCATCGCCTAAAGATTAGATCGGGTCAGAAGTCCGCATATCATAGTTTAAAAAACCAACAATTATTCACTAGCCTCGATCTGTAGAGTCCTCTGTAACTCACTGAGTTCATCTCGATGGCCAACTACAGTGATCTTACTTGAGGAGGTTTGTTTACTCTGAGTTGTTTCTACTTTGAGCGATACCTTCTCAAGTCTTCCAGATTTTTTCCAATAGAATAAACCACTTAAAGGCGACAGCAGTACCATAGCCAGAATAGGAGTACTGAGGTTAGGAAAAAGTAGGTATACGACTAGTGAGAGACAAACAATCCCAGTCGCTGCCAGCAGAGTTAAAAATATAGCTAAGAACCAACTGGGGCGAACATTCCCTTCAAAAGTCACTTTGTTTTGTTCTCGGTCAACCTCTGCCACTCGATAAGACCGGGAGCGAAAATACTCTTTTAATTGAGACATTAAAGTAGCTTCGTCTTGCTCAGATAACAGTTGCACTGTTTGTATGCGGTCTTTAGTCGAGGCACGAATAAAGAAAAACAGTCCAACCGATAACAACAAGGTTAGCAGGAACGTAGATGGCAGAATAGCAGTATCCATAACTGATTGTTAGTGTTTGACTGGAGGAGACTTATTCATTATCAATTATTCGTTACTTTGTCCTCCTGTTGATGTAGTTAAGCCATTTAAAAGCTAAATCTTGTGCTTTAACTTGCCATTCTGGAGAAACTTGGTACATCCGCCTGGGCCTTCCTCGTCCTTCCAGTTTCTTCCAATATCCAGTGATTGCCTTTTGGTCTTCCAGAAATTTGATTGCACTATAAAGTACGGTATCTGAAAGTCTATAGGCTGGATATTCAGTTTCTAATTGCTCAATCAACTCGGTTCCGTAGGATTCACCTTGTAATAAAACAGACAGTATGTAGCAAACTGCTACTTCCTGACAAAGGTAAGTTGGCGGAGGATTCTCAAAGAATTGATATATATCCTCAAGTTTCATGGTTAGTGAATGGCTAAAAAAATGCCTTATGGTAAGGTCTACAATCCTTGTAGTCAGTATACAGTGCTACTGCCAAGTGAGTAACCTATATAATGCTACTTAGACTAAATTTCCAAAGCGTAAATACCAAATGATTACCCACGCCTGTGAAGTTGTGAGACGAGTTTGCAAGTTTTAAGGGCAGAAAAAATATACCCTTACCCAAGCTCGATAAGTTGTGGTGAGGAGCGAACAGAGATTGGCAAAGTCACTATCTTGGTATTAAGTGATGCCTAGCTAGTTAGAACTGCTTAAGCAATAAAATGCCACCGAAGAAATTTTACAGGTAAAATGCAATTTTGTCTGTAGAACTTAATAAACACTTTGTTTTACAGTGATTTTCCCAATGCAAACTATAAGAACTTAAGCTAAGGGATATGTCTAGTTTAAAGCTGCTACGACCGTGAACACACTTAAGTAATAAGCATTACTGATTAGCCGGACAAGAGAATCTCTTGTCAAATTTGGTAAATGTGATAGTAAATTTATCAAAGAAGACGCAAAGACTAGGGCATCGATTCAGTAATCAAAAATCTAACTCCCCAGCCCCCCTTTCACTCAAAGGGGAGGAGGGCTGGAGGAGGGAGGAGAGGTTCTTCGTTACTAGATAGACTTAGGCAAAACTATATGCGCTCAGGGGCAATTTATGAATTGCTCTAAGAAAATCTAGTGTTTAGGCTATTGTTTGCCTTAGTCCTGACTGAATTAGTGTTTTAGGAGAGCCAAAAACGCAAAGTGCGATATCTCTCAACAAAGTTCTCTGTATTCTCCGAAGTTCCAATCTCAAACTTCCTTAGTTCAAACTCTTGTCTTTGTGTCTTTTGAAAGCGCCCAGCACATTGGTGATTAGTATGTCACAGACTCCCGATGCTCCATCATCTTCATCTTCTTTGCGGGCAATTGCCCAAACCTTTCGCCTTACAGGTTGGATTAGCTTCTGGATTCAGCTAGTACTAGGCGTTGTTTCTAGCATAATTGTGTTGCTATTCGCCGTCTTTAATCAAAGAACTGGTAGTTCTAGTAATAATCCTGGGACTGGCTTTGGGGTATTTTTAGCAATTTGTGGACTAGTTATTTTGGGTGGAGGTATTTATTTAGCTTACCGTTACACTAGAATTGGCAAGCAATTGGAATCCTCCAATCCCACTAACCGCCCTCGGAAAAGCGAGACAGTGCAAGTATTACGCTTAGGGCTGTGGGTGAATTTAGGGGGAACGCTGGTGACTCTTTTGGGGGCGCAGGCGATCGTTGGTACACTGGTAGCAAGATCCATATCTCCCCAAGCTATAACTACACAATTTTTTGACCCTACCCGCATTATTAGCGGTCTAGATATGCTTGTGGTACAGGCAAATACCAACACTGTATCAGCCCATTTTGCAGGGGTTATAGCGTCACTTTGGCTACTCAATCGCATTAACCGACCTTAGTAGACGATAAGAATGTTGCCCCACCAAACCAAAATTACTATATGCTAAATGCTTAATGTGTTAACTGTATTGACAGGAAGATTTTAGGCTAGAAACTGAGAAAAATTTGTGCTGGATATTAAGCAAATACGGGAAAATCCGCAATTAGTTCAAGAACGCTTGAATAGTCGTAGTGGTAAATACGACATTGAACCGATTCTCCAGTTAGATCGGCAACAACGGGAACTAGAGGGGACGCGCAGTCAACTCCAAGCTCGGAGCAACGAAATCGGTAAAATTGTCGGGCAAAAGATTAAATCTGGCATTAATCCTCAAGACCCAGAAATTCAAGCTTTGCGCGATGAAGGTAACTCTGTGAAAGCGACGTTGAGCGAACTGGAACCCCAGGAAAAAGACCTCAAAGCTCAAATTGCTCTACTTGTGTTGGCGCTTCCCAATTTACCAAGCGACTCTACACCTCTTGGTAAGAATGAAGAAGATAACGTAGAAGTACGCCGTTGGGGTGATGAGTACATTCCCAAAAATCCGAATATTCTCCCTCACTGGGAAATAGGCGAAAAGCTAGGTATTCTCAATGTTGAACGGGCTGTAAAAGTAGCCCAAAGTCGTTTTGTGGCTTTGGTGGGCGCTGGTGCAGCATTGGAGAGGGCATTAATTCAATTTATGCTGACTCTCCATACTCAAGCTGGATATGTGGAAGTCAGTCCGCCGTTGTTAGTTAATACCGAGTCTTTGACGGCGACCGGTCAGTTACCGAAGTTTGCGGAAGAAAGCTTTAAATGTGCTGATGATGATTTGTGGTTGATTCCTACGGCGGAAGTTCCAGTTACAAATCTCTACCGGGGTGAAATTCTCGCTGCTGAAGATTTGCCTATTTACCACTGCGCTTTTACTCCCTGTTTTCGCCGCGAAGCTGGTAGTTATGGGCGCGATATGCGGGGATTAATTCGCCTGCATCAGTTCAACAAGGTGGAAATGGTGAAATTTGTCGAACCAAGTACGTCTTTTGATGAATTGGAAAAATTGGTGGGGAATGCAGAAGCAATTTTACAGGCGTTGCGGTTGCCTTATCGAGTCGTAAATTTAAGTACTGGAGATTTGGGATTTGCCTCTACCAAAACTTATGATTTAGAGGTTTGGTTGCCCTCTTCTGGCAAATACCGCGAAATTTCTAGCTGTTCCAATACTATAGATTTCCAGGCGCGACGGGCTGATATTCGCTTCAAGGAGGCGGGGAAGAAAGGTACTCAGTTCGTACATACCCTGAATGGTTCGGGTTTGGCTGTGGGGAGGACTATGGCAGCAATTTTAGAGAATTATCAACAACCTGATGGGACGGTGAGGATACCAGAAGCACTGCAACCTTATTTGGGACGTGAAGTATTGTAATTTGTCTTTTACTAATGCCCCATGCCCAATGCCCCATGCCCAATGCCCATTACCCAATTAGAATGAAGATAACTATAGCTTAATATTTTCACTAATTTACTCTATGTCAGTTTTAGCAGCGATCGCAGTCTTGGCTGTTTTGATCTTGGTACACGAGTTGGGACATTTTGTTGCAGCACGTTCTCAAGGCATTCTCGTTAACCGTTTTTCTTTGGGTTTTGGCCCAGTTCTTTTGAAGTACCAAGGTTCACAAACCGAATATGCTATCCGCGCCTTTCCCTTGGGTGGCTTTGTGGGCTTTCCCGATGATGACCCAGATAGCGATGTTCCACCCAATGACCCAAATCTGCTGCGTAACCGTCCAGTTTTAGACCGGGCGATTGTCATCAGTGCCGGTGTGATTGCAAACTTAATATTTGCCTATTTTGTGTTGGCTTTGCAATTGGGTATCGTCGGCATTCCCAAGGAATTAACCTATCAAGCTGGTGTCGTTGTCCAGCCTGTTAATCAAGAATCTGTTGCCTATCAAGCAGGTATTCGGGAAGGAGATATTATTCTGGCTGTTAACGGTCAAGAACTCCCGGCTTCTGACAAATCAACTCCTTTGCTGACCAAAGAAATTCAAACTCATCCCAATCAGCAAATCGAACTGAAAATCCAGCGTGAAAACCAACAACAATCCATAAAATTAACACCAAAACTGGGAGCCGATGGCAAAGGTGTCGTTGGGGTGGCGCTTAGTCCAAATGCTACAGCAATTTATCGCCGTCCTAATAGTCCTTTTGAAATTTTCGGTCTTGCTGCTAACAGGTTTCAACAATTATTTGTTGGTACACTGAGCGGTTTTGGACAGTTAATTACCAACTTTCAACAAACTGCTGGACAAATTTCAGGGCCAGTTAATATTGTCAAAATTGGTGCAAAATTAGCTGAAGACAATAGCGTAAATTTGTTGTCTTTTGCCGCAATTATCAGCATTAACTTGGCTATCATCAACATTTTACCCTTACCCGCCTTGGATGGCGGACAACTGGCTTTTCTGCTGATTGAAGGTTTGCGTGGTAAGCCCGTTCCGGCTCGGATTCAAGAAGGTGTAATGCAAACTGGCTTGGTGTTACTCTTAGGGTTAGGAATTTTTCTGATCGTCAAAGAAACTACTCAATTAACTAGCCAATTGGAGTGGGTACAAAAATTATTCCAGTGAGCGTTACCCGCAAATCTTTATCTAAAAAGCAACGGGCGATAGAAATTTTAACTCGTTTGAAGCGTCTTTATCCAGATGCTACTTGCTCTTTGAACTACTCAACGCCAGTACAATTGTTGGTGGCAACGATTCTCTCGGCTCAATGTACTGATGAGCGGGTAAATAAAGTTACACCAGCTTTATTTGATAGATTTCCTGATGCTGCGAGTTTAGCGATCGCTGACTTGGTAGAATTAGAAAGCTTGGTGCGCTCCACAGGGTTTTATCACAATAAAGCCAAGAACATTCAAGCCGCCTGTCGGATGATTGTTACTGAATTTGACTCTGTTGTGCCAAACCAAATGGAACAGTTGTTAAAGCTTCCAGGTGTAGCGCGGAAGACAGCAAATGTAGTCTTGGGTCATGGTTATGGCATTAATGCTGGCGTGACAGTAGATACTCACGTCAAGCGCCTGTCTCAACGTTTGGGTTTAACTGAAGCAAAAGACCCCGTTCGGATTGAGCAAGATTTAATGGGTTTATTGCCGCAACCTGATTGGGAAAATTGGTCAATTCGACTGATTTATCACGGTCGTGCTATTTGTAAAGCCCGCTCTCCAATTTGTGTTGCGTGTGAGCTTGCTGATTTATGTCCTGTAGCCAATAAACCTGTGGTTGTAGGTTAAGCGACACAAGTTAACCCCAGAATTGATGGAGAGACTGTAGAATGGAAAACGGTGTCTTTAAATAAGTTAGAGAATATATGGCAAAAAAGAGCATGATTGAGCGCGAGAAAAAGCGCACCAGGTTGATAGAAAAGTATGCTGACAAGCGCGAAGCCCTTTTGGAAGAATTCAGAAGTGCAGCATCTCCTTTGGATAAACTAGAAATCCATCGGAAGATTCAACAGCTACCCCGCAATAGTGCGCCCACCCGTCACCGGAATCGTTGCTGGCTGACTGGTCGTTCTAGAGGAGTTTACCGCGATTTTGGACTCTCTCGGAACGTGCTACGAGAATGGGCGCATGAAGGTCTATTACCTGGAGTTGTTAAGTCTAGCTGGTAGTCATTGGTCATTAGTCATTGGTCATTGGTCATTAGTAAAAAACAAAGGACGACTGACAAATGACAAATGACAAAAATTATTGACCACAACACTTATCAATTCCCAGACTTTCTAAGAGTAGATCGCTGACGGCGTTGGCGATCGCAAACTCTCCATAGAAGCTATTGGAAAAATCATAGGACTGCATCTCTGTGACAATGGCAATTACCAGACAACCAAGGTCGTTTTCTCCTTCCATCCGTTGACGCACAAAAATCTGTGCGGCTCGTTGGGCAATATTTTGGTTGACTGCTTCGGGGATAAATTCTGTATCTAACCACCGTTGTAAGCGCTCTCGTAACCATTCACCTTCGAGCAAAGGGTTTTCAGGTGATGGTAGGGTGATGGGTGGAATTGGTTGAGTCATTTTTTTTAAACGCAGAGGGACGCGGAGGGAAACGCAGAGGAACGCTGAGGTTGAGTGATAGCATCAAATTGCGTTTCTAAGAGTGTTTTTTTATATTTATTTATGCAATATGATATCGCCGCTATTGTTGATGGTTATGCACAAGGCTATTTTCTCATGGCTGATGAGCGCGATCGGCTGAGTTGGTACGGAAGTCGCGATCGGACTTTTATTCCTTTGGATGAACGGTTTCGTTACCCTAAATCTTTGCAGCGTGTCTTGAATCAAGAGCGTTTTGGTGTGGCGATTAATCGGGACTTTCAAGCTGTGGTGGCTGGTTGTGCCGACAGAGAAACAACTTGGATTTCACCGGAGTTACAAAAGATTTACTGGCAACTTTACCAGAATGGTTATGCTTTTAGTTTTGAAACTTGGCAAGGTGACGAATTAGCTGGGGGCATTTTAGGAATTGTCATTGGTGGTGCTTTCATTGGCGAGTCGATGTTTTACCGCATTCCCGAAGGTTCAAAGGTGGCGATGGTAAAGTTGGTAGAAAGGTTGCGCCAAAGGGAATTTGTATTTTTCGATGCCCAAATGATGAATCCGCATTTGGAGAGGTTTGGAGCTTATCGGGTTGAGGATAAAGAATATCAAGCCCTACTTAAGCAAGCGTTGCAACGTACTTGTAATTTAGTATAAATAATGACAAAATTCTTAATATTGAAGAAGTGATTTGATTGATGGTTTCTATTTTCTTAATGTACACATTTAGCCTTGTCACGCCACTACGTATATTTCAAAAATAAAATACTAGTCCTATCGTTCAATATTTGTATCATTCTATAGATATAGAACTTACGCATTGACAGAAAACACCAAATATGGATGATAGGAAAAACCACATTGATCGTAGGGGTTTAGCATTGCTAAACCCCTACAGTGCGGGTATCAAAGAACGATTAATCAAAGTCTGAAACGACCTATTTTGGTAAATTCATCCGATGATTAATTTGTACAGTGCGTAAGTCCTAAGATAGTAGAAATAACAATTTTACAAAGTTATTATTCAGCCTGTTAATGCCTGAAAAACGTGTATGTACCCTGGAATAATACCCAGGGGTTTTTTTCATAAAAACGGGAACATCCCAATTTAGCAAAAATATACGGAACTGACGCAAAAACCCTTTTAAATCCTCTTACCTTTGTGTCCTTTGCGGTTCGTTTTTTATTCTCCAGGGTAAGTCAAAATTCCGTATGTAAATTAAACTTGCACATTTGGGATGCTCCCATAAAAACTTAGATAAGTAAAGAAAGGTTAAGGACAAAAAACATGATAGCCAACATCTTCTAGTAATCTTTCAACAAGAGCCACTAAGGTAGCTATCAGCTTTTAGAAATAATTTGCATACATCTTCTAGAAAGATGAACTGAGTCAACGTAATTCTAAATCAATAGGACTTACGCACTGTACAAAAGAAGCGTCTTGTGTATTAACGTAAATAGGTCGTTTTAGGCTTTTGAAGGGCGCTTCTGATTGCTGGCGTAGGCGCAGCTCGCCGCAGGCATCGCCAAAATATGATTGAAAAACCTAGCAAAAAGCCTTGAAAACTATACCTATTATTTTCGCTTTTCTGTCAATGCGTAAGTCCTAATCAATTACATCTGGTCAACACACTATACCTGCGATCGCCTATTTTTTAAGATATAACGAGTTTGAAAATACACCCTAGTACCAAATGCCCAATATTGATTTCACGCAAAAGTTGCAAGGTTTAATGCAACGGGTAGATATTTCTAGTTTTAAAGCGCTCAGTCGTGATGCTGGTGTCTCAGAACGTCAACTTTTGCGGTTACGACAAGGAAAGCTAGAGCAGATGCGGGTAGAAGTACTGCTTAAGCTTTCCTTAATATTACAGATGCCATTGAGTGAATTAGTCGTAACTTTTTCAACCGGAGAGTTGTTACAGCATAAAACAGCCTCAATTCAGGAATTATTGCAAGAAATTGCAGATTTAAAAAAAGAGTACCAGCGATCGCAACTTCAACTAGAACAGCAGCGAGAGATATTAGTACAAGAATTCCAGCAGTCAACTTTACAATTGCTGGAATCTTTGTTACTGCAATGGCCAACAGCAGCACAGAAAGCGCAGGAGAATCCACAGCTAGCAGCAGTGAAAATAGTCCCGTTGGTGCAGAAACCCTTAGAAAAACTTTTACAAGCGTGGGGAGTAGAAGCGATCGCACCCGTGGGAGCAGAATTACCTTACGATCCCCAACTGCACCAGTTAATGGAGGGAACTTCACAACCTGGAGAAACAGTCAAGGTACGCTACACTGGCTATCTTCAAGGTGAGAAGCTGCTTCACAGGGCTAAAGTGAGTTCTATTTGAAGGACTTAAGAATAAGGAGTTATAAATTTATAACTCTTTACTTTTTGTGCTGTCTGTTGAGAAATTATAAATATTGGGAATACTAAAGTAGCTGAGGCGATCGCCTCAGAGAACTTTGTGGTAGAGCCTTAGTGTATTGAGATGGTAGTCTAGACGTAAATTGTTTCAATTATGTAAGTAATTGGACATAAATAAAAAAATATTTGGGAAATAATCTGAAAAGCAGTAACTTCAGGTTGTAGATCAGTATATCCCTATATCACATTGATTTAGGTAAGTCGGCTTTAAAAAATAAACCTAAGTAAGTGGGCGGAAATAAATTCAACTATATTACGAAACGTAAACAGGCTTCAAACTCTTACCAATGAACAATGACAAAGGACAGCCCCCACTAGTTAGCTTTAATTGCACTGACCTACTTATGTAAAGAGACTAAAATCATCTAACAGCTTAATAATCGGTTATCCTAACCTTTTTACAAATCTAAATATACATATTTTTTTCGTGCTGACTTACTTAAGTTTTTATTTAAAATGGGATTTTTACTACTAGAAAAACTATATTTAATCAAGCTAAATGTTTTTTTTCATTATATAAAAAAGATGTCAAATTATTTATAATTATTCTTTATCCATCCAGATTAATTGTCAATACTTACTCTATCTTGAATCTGATTTTTTATTTTACAAGCATTTTTAAATGTTCTATGATGGGTATATAATAGCGAAATCAGACAATCATTTACAAAAATCAGCGTGACATAATTATGAGAGAACAAGTAAAAGTTATTAAGCTCAACGGTAATTTAAACGCTACAACTTCACAAGAATTTCGACAAAATATCACTGATGTTTTAGAAGATGGTGCAAGGATTGTGTTAGTTGATTTTAAAGATGTAACATTTATGGATAGTTCAGGTTTGGGAGCTTTAGTATTAGCTTTTAAAACCTTGCGAGCGGCAGATACTAAGCTTGTTCTTTGCTCAATTAACGAGCAAGTTAGAATATTATTTGAACTGACTAATATGGATAAAGTATTTGAAATTTTTCCTAACCAAGACGCATTTAATCAGGTTTTAGTTTCCAATATGTAATTAATCAAACTGAAGTTGCAAAATAGATAAATCATCATCAAAAGCATCTTTGGAGTTCAAAGCGATTAAATAACTCAGTACACGATCGAGTTGGCAATCAACGGGATGTTGTAAGCTGACAAGTAACTGAATAAAAGCGTCCAAACTCCAAAGAGTGCCATCTGATTTAGTGATTTCATAAGCGCCATCACTAAAAATGTAAAGACTACTAAATTTTTCAATATTGCAAAATTCATCAACATATTTTGCTTCTGGAAACATCCCAACTGGCATACCGGGGGTTTTCAAGAGTTTAACTTCAGATTTTCTGGGCGATGCACCAGTTACTAAAACTGCTGGTGGATGGCCAGCACTAGCATAAACTAAATGACGGTTAATTCGGTTGTAAACTCCGTACCAAATCGTAAAGTACTTGTCATTTTGATAATTCATCTGAAAAGTATCATTCAAAGCCTTCAATACATCACTAGGTTGATAGTAATTCAGACTTTTAAGCGCACGAGAACGCAGTAGATTCAGCACTGAAACGGAGGGAAGAGTCGCTTTAAGTCCATGTCCGGCAGTATCGAGTAAGTAAATTGCCAGATAATCATCATCAAGCCAATAGTAATCGAAACAGTCGCCACCAAGTTGTCGCGAGGGAATGAATCGGAAATTTATATTGAAGGGTTCAGTCATCGAAAGAGGTAGCAGCGATCGGACATATTCTGCTGCTTCTGACATTTCTGATTCTAAAAGTAACTTTTGAGCTTGCAAATCTCTACTCAATTGATGGAGGCGTAATCCTGCTCTTACCCGTGCTTGTAATTCATTATGCTCGATAGGTTTGGAAATAAAATCATCAGCACCAGCATCTAGACCTTTGACGCAATCGGCAACAGAATCTAAGGATGTTAATAAAATAAAGAATGTTGTGAAAAATTTGGGATCTTCCTTAATCCTGTGACAGACTTCCAAACCTGTCAATCCTGGCATGATCCAATCACAAATAATTAGTGCTGGACGGTAAGCTAGCGCCTTTTCTATTCCTTCCTCGCCACTACTAGCACTAACTACTTCATAACCCTGTTTTTCTAACATCCTTTTTAGGAGGATTTTTATAGAATAATCATCATCGATTACTAGTATTTGAAACATATAAAATTGTATTAAACACTCATTAATAGTTTTCTAAATAGAAAATAAAAATATATGTTGGCAATGAGTTAGTAATCTCAATCAAAATATCTTACTAACTCACTTATATTTTCCCGTCGAATTCATGACTTAATTAATGTCATAAAATATTATGGCGGTGCAAGAGGATTTACCCATAAGAGAATGGAACTTTTTAGCTGGTTCAAGTCGCGGTATGCTTCTTGCTTGAACCATTGCCCTAATGCGTCAAAGGGGGTAAAAGATGTTCCAGTTTGCCATTTAATATCTTGACCTAGAGGTGTTGTGTGATTTCCTGGTAAGGTTTGTGCTGTCACCATTTCATCAAAACGTTCTTGTAAGATTTTGGTTAAAGCTGCTGATTGATCGATGGTGTCATTACTAAATTTTATTAATAAATTGCGCCGAATATTGTAACGCTCTTGGACAAGCTTGTTGGTTTCTAAGGGTGAGGGGGTAAACTCGATTGCAAAAGCAGAATTGAACTGTTCTACTAGGGGGATAGCTTCTTTAGCCGCGTAGTTATTGAAGGATATTAAAATATTGCCTGCACGTTCTACTTTAAAAAGGCTACCAATCAGCAAGTGAAGTTTACAGCCCATACTGTGTCCAAGTCCGTAGATGGGGAAGTAAAGCTTGCGTAATGCCCCAGAGTCATGTAAGCGTTCGAGGGTGCGATCAAAATTTAACAGTACAGATTTGGCGATCGCAGTATGATCCAATGTGTTGACGAAAGGCGTAGCAATTACAACATAGCCTTTACTTGCCAGTTGTTCGAGTAACCAGCGATAAGTGATGTGGGGTGCAGTGGCGACAAATGCACCTCCTAAAAAATGGATGATACCTATGGGATTTCGGGGAATGATTACCCAATTACCTCTGATTTCTTTCCAGTCCATGCCGATAAGCGATCGCTTGAGGAATATTCTTTATGTTAGACCGGAGATCGCAATCGTGGGAAGGATTAGGGAAAAAGCCATTGAGGAGGTATAGCATGTAGGTTGGAACCGAAGCCATCCAACAGCGTCTTATGGACTTATAGAGAGCATCTACGCGTTCTCAAATTCACTTCTTTATGCACGTTGCCCTGAGCATTGGTTTTAACCCTGAGTCTGTAATCTTTTCATCTCGTCTTGTACATCTAATGCAATCTGTAACGCTTCATTGAGTAACCTTCCATGCTCAGTAGCCTGTTCATTTACTTGCATGGCTGTTAAAGTTGCTAAATTATTGACGAATAGTTCTGTATTACTAAGGATAAAACTCTTATTTTCTCTCAAAATCCTTTCTGTCTTCAAAGCGCGAACTAAATCGGCTTTGGTGAGCTTAAGCGCTGCAAGAACACTCTCTCTTTCCTTGATAAGCACTTCTGGATTACCAGCTTCTTCTATTTGATCGTTAATATCTATTGCTCTGATAACAGTATTATATCTTTCAACATCGTTTAATAAAATTTGCAGAGATTTTGTCATGTTAAGTTTGACAAGTTTAGTTTTATTTTTCCAGACTAAATATAAGATACTTTGTGTAAAGCCGCCAACCCAAAGACCTAAAATAATTAATAATATCCAGGATGGAATTGTCATCCATGATATAAATATTTTGAGAAATATATCAAATAAAAGATAGCCGAAAACAAATGTAGAAAATCCAATAAAAATTACGGTTGCTCCTTCTGAGCTTTGAATTTTTTGAATGTATAATTTTGCTAATCTTTGGATAGTATTTGTAATGATTACAAGTCGATTATTGACAGGTAAATTAGTCAGCTTTTGTAGTTCATGTTGACTAATTTCCAAGCCCTGTAAATCATCTCGCACAGCTTTTTAATCCTTGCCAGAATAGTTATTTAATCTAATATAGCAATCAAATTTCTGGAATGTTGGCATTTTGTCTAAACTTGTTTAAGTCAGGTAATGTTTCTAGTCCATGTCAAGAATTTTTGTACAATATTATACTTTCCAAACAGAACTTTGGAAACATTGGCAGCAGAGAAGCAGTGTCATTAATATTTAGATACTTATAGCAATCCTTAATCAAACGCGCAGAAACAAGATCCCCGACTTGTTTAATAAGTCGGGGATCTGTGGGTTGCAACTCTTATAAATCAAATAGAATTGCTATATGAGTGATTAAGTAGATGTTTAGATTGCATCCTACTTCTTACATTATTAACTGCAACACAAAATACCACAGTGATAAACTTCCAGTAGCTACAACTAAACCGTGGACGCATTTACACAACCTTTGGCATTCTTTGGCAGAATTTTGGCGCAATAGGGGTACTGCCAAATCCACCAGTGGCAAGCGAATTTTAGGATCTAACTGGCTAATTTCGCTACTCAATTCCAAGGTTTTATCTACCAACTCAGGCGGCTGCACCTCGCTTAACCAAGCTCCGGTAAGTCCGTTGGGGTTGCGAGTAAACTGTACACCCGAAGCATCAGCCAGCGAGAAATTCGCGTTGACGAGAGACGGCGGCTTTAATTAATCGTCCACAAAGTAATCCGATACCGCCAATTGCCATCAGTGCTAAACCAAAAGCCCACAGGGGCAAACCCTTGTCTTCGCGGTACTTCCCGCGAATGCGCCACAATAACTCCCCGGTTCTCCCCGTTGTAGCAACTGGCGCGACGCAGAGAGAAATAAACACAAAGATAAGAGAAATAATTTTTCATAATTCTAAATTTTTATGAACTCTATAATCTCTCCTTTATCTGTGTACTCTGCGTCTCTACGGTTTATTAAAAATTTTAATCAGATAACTTACCCATGAATATGAAGAAATAGGGAATAACCACTGACAGCAAAAATAAAAAGGATGGCTGCGGGAAAAATTACTACATCTCTGACAATAAATAAAATCCAATCTTTTCTTAGTTCATGTTTAAACTTGAGTTCCCGCAGTTTTTTATCAACTTCTACATCTTCTTCTGACTGGGAGTTTTCAGTTGACATAATGAGTGGATTATCGCCTTTACTGGCAATTAGTTTTGATAAATCGTTTATATCTGTCATGCTGTTTAAATCCCGATAAGTTCAGTTTCAATATTGTGATTATCATCTACAATCCAGATATGCTTGGTTTCTATGGCTACTTATAACAGTGCTTAGACATCGCTTTTCGCAGCACCTCAGCATTATCTCTACTAATCTGTTGCGCTAAATTGTTTAGTGTCTCATAAAGTTCTGGCATCTATCTGTTGACGAATACACGAACAACGCTAAACCTCTATCCTGTAAGATTTTTGTGTGCAATATGCCATTGTATTGAGCATCATTTATCCGCATCAATTCCGTTTCACACTCTACAAAAAGCGCATCAGCAATTGAGCAAACACTTTACCCGCATTGAACCTGGCTATATGATGCTCTAGACTCGACGTTAGCGCACCTTTATCAGATCGTGAAAGAATGATTGAGAAAAACGAGTATAGACAAACATGATAAAAATGCTAGCTGAAAACTTGATGGGAATTGAGGTAGGATTACAAAATAATTGGGTTTGGCTAAATGCCAGCTTGCAGTTTGTTAGCTGGGGACTTTTTTCACTTTTACTTGCTGAGGTCTTGAGAGACAGCTACCATGCTTTGTGTCACCAAGTCAATTGGCTTGCTAAATGGCATAACAAGCACCATGCAGCCTATCGCCGAGATTTATCGATAGTTTCCCTGAAAATTTATCAAGAATCCCAACTCTATCACGATATTTTAGAGTCGAGTCTACTGCTGGTGATATTGATAGTCATTGCCTTAATTGTCCAGCAAATGGGGTTCTGGCTGGGAGTTGCTTATGGTTGCACCTTCTTATATGGCGCGTCTGTGCGATATTTCCAGGGCAAAATTGATACAGATTTCAACCATCTACCCGGCCCTTTAGAGACAATTCCATCCATTTGGTGGGTGAATCGGTCTTACCATTGGCGGCATCATTTTGATGATGTCAACGCTTATTATAGTGGTGTCTTTCCCTTAGTAGATAAAATTCTTGGTACAGGACTGTCTCTCAAGGGTAAAACCATCGCTTTAACCGGAGCATCAGGAGCGTTAGGGCAAGCGTTTGCGACTGAACTTGTCAAGAATAATGCTAAAGTCGTGGCATTAACGACTAATCCAGAAAAATTAGTAGAGCAAGTTGGGGTGAAAGTGGTTCCCTGGCAATTAGGAAATGAAGCCGAACTGAGGGATAGTTTAGAGAAAGTAGATATTTTAATTATCAACCACGGAATCAATGTCTACGCCAGCCGCACACCAGAGGCGATCAATTTCTCTTATGAGGTGAATACCTTTTCAGCATTACGGCTGATGGATATATTTGTGACAACTGTAACAGGGCCACAGGCAAAAGCAACGAAGGAAATTTGGGTAAACACTTCTGAAGCTGAGGTTTCTCCAGCGCTGAGTCCGCTTTATGAACTCAGCAAGCGATCGCTAGGTGATATAGTTACCCTCAAGCGTTTGGACGGGGATTGTGTCATTCGCAAGTTAATTCTTGGCCCATTTAAGAGTCAACTGAATCCCTATGGTGTGATGTCTGCACAGCAAGTTGCTCGTGCTATCTTGTTTTTGGCTCGGCGAGACTTCCGAAATATTATTGTGGCAATAAATCCTCTCACTTATCTGCTGTTTCCCTTAAAGGAAACCAGTACGTCGCTATACTATCGAGTCTTCAGCCGGACAGCGAAAAGTGAACCGGACTTACGCAAACAATAGCCGAAAAGAAAGATTTTATTCTTAGGGCAATTCATGAATTGCCCTTATAGCATGTAGTTTTGCGTAGGCTAGCAAGAACCGCAGGCATCGCTCCGAACAAGTGCTGATTATTTAATGCTGAAAAAAGCATACTCTTATGTACTTTTAAAATGTAAAGGCTATTCTATTCTGTTTCATTTACCCTCAAAACTATTTAATATCTCTTCAGGTAAGGGACTATCAAAATCATCTGGAACAATGAACTCCCTAGCACATAAGCCATAAGGTCTAATTTGTTGATAAATGGGTGAAACTGGTTTAATTTCTGCAATAGGTTTACCTGCTTGCATGACAATAATAGTTTCTCCTGCTGTTACTTGTTTAAGATAACTAGTTAGATTTCGCTGAATTTCATCAATTGTTACGGTTAACATGAGATGTGTCTGTAGGAATATTTCTAGTATATGAAGTTGAGAGTTTTAAGTTATAGCAATGTCTATTCCTGATTTAGTAGCAGCTTTTAGGCTTAATTAAGTAACGGCAAATTCAGTATACTGTCTGATATCGGCTGGTTGGAAGGCGAGAACAATTTGATTTTTAGGAATACCAGCATTAACAAATTCGTTGGCTATCCCATATTCTGTACCGTCTCTTTGAATCCAGATTTTATCGTTGATAATGTCAATATGAACTAAGCAACCATGCACTCGTTGATTATTTTCCCAGCCTAGTGTTAGTAGTAGGTAATGGTTGGCGGTTTTGTCTATAATTAGTTGTCTTTCTAGCTCTCCGTAAGCGTAGGGGAGTTGAGCGTATTCGTTTAATATTTTTTGAATGATTTGGCGATAATTATCTAAGGTATCCATTGCAGTACCACCTCTCGTTTTGAGTCGAAGACATGCGTCAAGCAAGAGAAATGCAAGAATACAAAATATAATATATAGTTGAGTTTCCTTATATTTTTTGTAAAAATTTATTAATAAATAATAGCTAATCGTTTGGATACTCTTAAAAGAGTATACCATATAATACGTATCTAGCTATTTCTTTGAGAAATACATAATTTTAATTATTACATAAATAATGAAATCTAGTTTTAAACAATTAAATTTATTTGAAGCAGAACTGACTAGTATAACTCCTGAAACAATAGTATTACCAAAAGGCTACAAAGGATTAGCTGCTTTTCATAAATATTGGGGGAAGAAACCAATTGAATCCCTAGCCTTTTTAATTGAAAATTTAACAAAAAAGGGTGATGTAGTTTTAGATCCTTTTTTAGGCTCAGGTTTAGTAGCTCGTGAAGCAGCAATTAGGCAAAGACGGTTTATAGGTATTGATATTAATCCTGTAGCAGTAGAATTATCGAATTTACTAATTGATTTACCAAGTCCATATCTTTTAGAAAAAGCAATTTATGAATTAGAAACAAGTGTTAAGCCCGAAATCTATAAAACTTACTTACTAGAAGATGGAAAATTTGCAACTCACTATTTATGGAATGGAAATAAACTAAATTCAGTCTGGCAGCTATCACACAAAAGAAATGAAGGTGATAAAAGGTTGCCAACTAATTATGACTATCAAATATTGAAAGAATTTGAAGCATATCAACCTCAGATACCTCGTCCAATTAAGTTTTTTCAGAATAGTCGAATAAATACAAATAATTCTTTAACACTGAAAGATTTATTCACGGGACGTGCATTACATAATATAGATTTATTACTTGATGCAATTCATAAACAACCAGATACAATAAAATCTGCATTATTGCTCTCATTAACATCTGCTTCAGGTCAAATGTCTAATATGGTTTTTGCAATTACAGGAAGAGGTAAAACAAAATCTCAGTCAACAAATAAAATAGAAGTTGGTAGTTGGGTTATAGGATATTGGAGACCAACACTACATTTTGAAATCAATGTTTGGAATTGTTTTATTAAACGTGCAAATAGTTTACTAAAATCCATTCAACAAGATGAATTTGAAAAAGGTTATCAAGTATCCAAAAAACTAGAAGATGTTATTCATAATAAAGCTGAAGTAGCGATTATTCAAGGTGATAATCGAAAAATTCTCAATAATTGCCCTGATGAAAGCATTTCACTTGTATTAACTGATCCTCCACATAGTGATAGAATTCCATACTTAGAATTAAGTGAAATGTGGAATTCTTTAATAGATAAACAGCCAGACTTTTCTCATGAAATTGTAGTATCTAATGCCCGTATTAGATTAAAGGATAAAAAACTTTATCTTCATGAAATGACGGAATTTATGCAGACTGCTACTCGTATACTTAAGCCTAGTGGGATATTAGCTCTATTTTTCAATGCTAGAGATGCCGCTAGTTGGAAGTTTTTAAAAGAAGTAATACCATCTTCAGATCAATTGCTACTTCGTGGATTATTTCCAATGAATTATTCAGCCAATTCAGTAGTACAAGATAACCGAAAAGGAGGTTTAAAAAATGATTTTGTTTTAATCTATCAAAAACCTGGAAATGAAGATAAGATAAAATTGGAATTTTTAGAAAATTTACCTAATTGGTCTAAAGAAATACCTAATATTAACTCAAAATCATCTTGAAGCTGGAAAATAAATGAGTTATTCATTTTCTGAACTTTCTCATCTCTACAATGAAAATAAATTCTTTGAATTAACATCATCTCCAGAAGGATTATATTTTTTAAAATTACGCTCTTTAGGACGTAATAAATATTATCTTCGTTTGTATGAGAAAGCAAAAATACCTACTACTGATAGTAAGCAGAAAGAAAATGAGCTTTTAGAAACTCTTTTTAATCATCAAATTAATTCCGAAATAATTGATGATGTAATCAATGAAATATATATAGAAGAAAGACAAAAATATCAGGCTAAAGAAGAAGATTTACTGACAGAATTATATAAGTTACAATCTTTTGATTGGGGCGGAATTCATCAAAATGATATTAATAAGTACCTAGTTGATAATTATATAAAAAAGATTACTAATTATGATATCTTAATAGATAAAATAAATGGTGAAATATTAAATTCTGTCAGAAATTTTGTTCTTAATTCTTGGTATAATACATGGACATCTCTGATAATTGAGAATATTTTTAAAGACCACCAACGTGTATTGCCAACTGTTGGCAATATTAAACAAGTTGATTTTTTTATTGACGATATACCTTTTGATCTTAAAGTAACTTATTTTCCAAAACATTTTATAATAGCTAAAAGGGTAGAAATGGGTATAACTAAGGAAGGGACGGAATTATCAGACTTAAAAAAAGCAGCAAAAAAATATGGAATTCCTCTTGGTAAAAATCTTAATAATGATGACCAATTGCTTAATTTAAAATCAGCTTTTGATGTAAGCACAAATCAAGAAATAAAAGAATTTTATAATAAATTTTCTAATCTTATACCTTGTCTTATAAATGAGTGTATACAGCAACCCCGTGATCTTTTACGTAGTCTATATAAAGAACAAGGTTCTCAAAGATTTGATGCAAGTAATCGCTTATATTTAATTCTTATTGATACTAATTCTTTAGAAGATAGTTGGAAAATAAAAAGTGATTGTATATTGTTAAAAACAAGTATTGATAATTATTTAGATCAACGAATTTTTAATAAAGATGAACTATTATTAACTTGGTCGGTTAAAAACAATGAATATCAAAGCTATGCTGATGTTTTATTTGTACTAAAGTAATACTAAGAAATTACAAACAAAGGAATAGGTCAAAGCCGTATCCCCAAAAAATCAACTAATTAATTATCAAGTTCCCGATGTTCACGAATTGAGATAGTCAACTTTCAACTTAAGCCGGGATAAAATACAAAAAATTTAAACAGATGCAAAACCAGTAAACTGCCGGACATAAGGCGATCTAAAACCTAAAACAATATCTGTTGTTGGCACACCTAATTCTACTAACTGATTAGCTATTCCTTCTTCAGTAAAATCGCGCTGAATCCAAATTTTATTATCCTTGATACTAATATGAATGGGGCATCCATACACTCTTTCTTCATCATGCCATCCAACATATAATAATAAATAGCGATCGCGTTCTGTATCAAAGACAATTTCAGTATTTTCTAAATCTTCTTTTGGTTGATCTTTTACATATTTATAAATAACTTTTTTCACTAATTCCTGATAATTTAATTTTTCCATAATACTATCTCCTGTTTTTGGACATGAAAAACTAATAACTTGATTTCATATCGTTCTAATACACTTTGAATAAAAGCATCCATAAAAAACTCTTGGTAGATATCTTTAGCTATTGCCAAGTATAATACTCGTTCAGAGTCCTTTTGCTCCAATGCCACTCTGTAGTTCAAAAATTGACCAACATCTGTATGAAATTCTGAGATTGCTGACATCCCAATAAAACTCTTTACCTCTATTGCTATTTTTTGCTCATCTTTATCAGCCGCAATTAACTTTTGCGCTCCCATGTCTATTTTAATTCTAATTTGTTCAGTGAGTTGAAAGAACAAGGGATCGTGTGTAATTTTCCAGCTATCTTTTTCTAAGGCTACTTTCACAGTATTATGAAAAATATCTTTTGCTGACATATAAAAAAGAATAGTCTAAATTAGGACTTACGCATTGACAGAAAACAATAAATATATATCCCGGAAAAACCATATTTCTCGTAGGGGTTTAGCATTGCTAAACCCCTACTCCACGGTTAAGTTATCGGTAAATATATAATTAGTCAAAGTCTGAAACAAGCTATTTCGGTAAAAGCATACTATGACTAATTTGTACAGTGCGTAAGTCCTATAAATTATAATATTACCTAATTTTTTAAGTAAGCTATTGCACTTGCGTCTACTCTACGGGAATGCTTCAGCGAATGTGCGAACACAAAAAAAGGGATAAGCCCAAAAGCCTATCCCCAAAAAAATCAATTAATCAATGTATCAAGTTCCACTTGTCCAAGAATTGATGTACTCAATTTGATATGCTGTTAGGCTATCAATCGTAATCCCAATAGCTTGCAACTTCAAACGAGCAATTTCTTGATCGACTTCAACAGGAATTGAGTGCAAACCTGGTTCCAACTTACCTTTGTTCTTCACCAGGAATTCACAAGCCAAAGCTTGGTTCGCAAAACTCATATCCATAACCGCGCTGGGGTGTCCTTCAGCCGCAGCTAGGTTAATCAAGCGTCCTTGTCCGAGAACGACAACTGATTTACCATTTTTCAATTTATACTCTTCGGTGAAAGGACGAACATCTTTGACTTCTTTAGCTTGTGCAGCCAAGTATTTCAAATCAAGTTCTAAGTCAAAGTGACCGGAGTTACAAACGATCGCACCGTCTTTCATCACATCGAAGTGTTCACCGCGAATGACGTGCTTGTTACCAGTCACAGTAATAAAGATATCACCTTCAGATGCAGCTTTAGCCATTGGCAGGACGCGGAAGCCATCCATTACGGCTTCAATTGCCTTGATGGGGTCGATTTCGGTGACGATGACGTTAGCACCCATCCCACGGGCGCGGAGGGCTGTACCTTTACCACACCAGCCATAACCAACGACAACAACGTTCTTCCCAGCCAACAAAATATTTGTCGCGCGGATAATGCCATCTAGGGTTGATTGCCCAGTACCATAGCGATTATCAAAGAAGTGCTTGGTATCAGCGTCGTTGACGTTGACTGCGGGGAAGGTAAGAACGCCTTCTCTAAACATGGCGCGTAACCGCACGATACCCGTGGTGGTTTCTTCAGTGCTACCAATCAAATCAGCGATTTGGTGTTGGCGTTGTTGTATCAAAGTTGCAACCACATCACTACCGTCATCAACAATAATGTTGGGGCGATGATCTAAAGCTATTTGGACGTGGCGGTTATAAGTTTCGTTATCTTCGCCTTTTTGAGCAAAGACGGGAATTTCATGATCGAGGACGAGGCTAGCTGCTACGTCATCTTGAGTTGATAAGGGGTTACTAGCAATTAAAAGCGCGTCTGCACCACCGGCTTTCAGAGCGATCGCCAAGTGTGCTGTTTCTGTTGTAATGTGGGCGCAAGCTACAAGGCGTAAACCAGCGAAAGGCTTTTCGATCGCAAAGCGATCGCGGATTTGCTTCAAAACTGGCATTTCGCGTCCAGCCCATTCAATGCGCTGTCTTCCCAAGGCAGCTAGGCCGAGGTCTTTAACCTCGTGCTTTAATCGGGGAGAAGTTGCGGTCATCAAAAGTTTCCTCAAAAAATAAAAAAAGCTACGTAAATTTTACGCACTCTACTAGAGTATTGTACAACTGGCGATTTTT
Source organism: Nostoc sp. (assembly GCF_036917465.1). Lineage (GTDB taxonomy): Bacteria > Cyanobacteriota > Cyanobacteriia > Cyanobacteriales > Nostocaceae > Nostoc. The sequence continues at coordinate 15,967 of NZ_JBALDL010000012.1, read as the reverse complement.
GCTTGTAATAATAGCAAATCACTAGTCAACAGTCCTCAAAACTAGCTTGACGTTTGATTACCACAATGTCAACTTCATCGCCAGCTTCTTCCTTTTTGTTTTATCTTTGGTTAAGAGTAAGACTCTTATCAGTCTGAATTACAGATTTTCAATACCCTGTCATCCATCTAAGGATAGATAATAAAGAAAAAACATCAAAATGTCATTATCTCAAAGCAAAACCTCAACTTTAGATAGGTACATCTACCCAAAGTAATTACGCAGGATAGTTGAAGTAATGAATTTAGTAGATTTTACTCAAGGAGGTGTTTGAGTGCGTTTTCAATTTTTGGCGATCGCTAGTTCAATGGCCATAACCGTTGTACCTATGCCAAAAGCCACAGCCCAGATTCCTTTATTACCTCAGTTACAAGCTCCCAGCAGTGTCAGTAATGATTCAAATGATAGACTTGTCACAGGCTGGATTTATTTAGATGGTCGCCGATTATTTCAAATAGCGGCATCAAGAACCAACTTTCCTGAGCGTTCAGAAGATATTCAAAAAAAGTTAGATAAAATTGGTCAAAATTACTTTCAGTCACCACAAAAAACAGCAGTCAAGGTAGAAGTTCGGAAAGTCAACGAATTACCAGTAATTTATGTCAACGGTCAATATCTGATGACCGTTACTTCTGAAGATGCTGGACTGCGACAGGTAGATATATCCACATCAGCAAATCAAGTCGCCGAATCATTACAAGAAGACTTACAAGAAGCAAAGCAAGAAAGGCAAACTCAATCTTTAATCAACCAAGGTAAAATTGCTGCGGGTACTGGAGTAGCAATGGTAATTATCAGTTTGGGGCTATATGGCTGGCAACGACGTTCCCAAAAAGATTCAGATTCAGTCAATCCTGTCGCCTCCCAACTCCCCAGAGAGCTGCTAAACTCTCCAATTTCACCAGCAGCAAATCAACCAATTACAACACAACTGAATCAACAGCAAAAGAAGCATCTCCAAGAAGTCAAAAGACGATTATTTCAGCTAAGTCAAGCCGGAATTTGGGGAGGTGGAAGCTTTTTTATTTTGGGTCTATTTCCGTATACACGAGGGTTTCAGGTAGGAATTCTCAATGCTTTTCAATTTCCTTTGCGATTAGGCATTGTATGTCTGGGAATCTATGTAGCCATCCGTTTGACATACGCCCTAATTGACCGCTTCGCCTCCACTCTGATCAGCAGTGGTGCTTTCCTAACCCCAGAAAGTTCTGCACGGCTGCAACTGAGAGTTTCCACATTTTCTGGTGTGACTAAAAGTATCACTACTGCTATCTGGATAGGAGTAGGCTTCTTGCTAGCGCTGGTATCTTTGGGGATAGATATCGTTCCCTTGCTAGCGGGTGCGAGTTTAGTTGGTGTTGCATTATCTTTGGCCTCGCAAAACTTAATTAAAGATGCGATTAACGGTTTCCTGATTATTTTAGAAGACCAGTATGCTTTAGGTGATGTGATTAGTGTGGGAGACGTGGGAGGTTTAGTAGAAAATTTGAATTTGCGGATGACCCAAGTGCGGGATTCCGAAGGGCGCTTAATCACAATTCCCAATGGTGAAATTAAAGTTGTAGCCAATCTTTCTAGTCGTTGGTCACGAGCCGATTTAACGGTTCCCATTGCCTATCAAGCCGATACAGAAGAGGCTTTGAAGTTGATTGAAAGAGTTGCTTTCGAGATGAATCAAGAATCCCATTGGCAGCGTCAAATTTTGGAACCGCCGCAAGTTTTGGGAATAGATCAATTTGGCGATCGCGGTTTGATTATTCGTGTATGGTTTAAAACACAACCCCTCAAGCAATGGGATGTAGCACGGGAGTTTCGCCGCCGTCTGAAAATTGCTCTAGACAAAGCTGGAATTTCCATTTCTGTGCCTCAACAAGCAATTTGGGTCAATGACGATCACTTGTTAAATTTTCAGGAGAATGGCAAAGGTAATTAGAAATTTGGATTAACTACCGCATTTTTCAGTTGCCTGATTTTTCTGAATGGTTAGTGGTGGTCAGATCCCCGACTTCTTTAAGAAGTCGGGGATCTTGTAACCCAATGATGTAGTTTTTCAAACCACTTATATCTAGTCTTTCCTCTCAATGCGTAATTCCTAATATCCTATATGCGAGAACTTTACCCAGCAATCGAACCTTATCGAGAAGGCAATTTACAGGTTTCTGAACTTCATACCATTCATTTTGAAGAGTCAGGAAACCCCCAAGGTCAACCCATCGTTTTGCTACACGGCGGCCCTGGTGGTGGATGTCCACCTTTTTATCGGCAATATTTCCACCCACAAAAATGGCGGATAGTGATGTTTGACCAGCGTGGTTGTGGTAAAAGTATGCCCCATGCTGAATTACGCGAAAACACCACTTGGGATTTAGTGAGTGATATCGAAAAACTGCGCCAACATTTAGGTATAGAAAAATGGGCGGTTTTTGGTGGTAGTTGGGGTAGCACTTTATCATTAGCCTATAGCCAAACCCATCACTCTCACTGCACGGCATTAATTCTCCGTGGGATATTCATGCTGAGACAAAAAGAGTTGCGATGGTTCTACCAAGAGGGTGCTAGCTATATTTTTCCTGATGCTTGGGAAGAATATCTCAAACCAATTGCGATCGCAGAACGTGATGATCTGATCGCAGCATATTACAAACGCTTGACCGATCCAGATTTAGAAATTCAATTAACAGCAGCGCGTGCTTGGTCAATTTGGGAAGCTAGTACCAGTAGACTTTTTTTAGACTCAGGACTCATGCAAAAGTTTGGCGAGAGCGAATTTGCCTCAGCTTTCGCACGTATTGAATGCCATTACTTTATGAATAAGGGATTTTTGGAAACCGAAGATCAATTACTCTTAAATGTAGACCGTATCCGCCATATTCCGGCTGTAATTGTTCAGGGACGGTATGATGTGGTCTGCCCAATGATATCAGCTTGGGAATTACATCGCGCTTGGCCGGAAGCCGAATTTATAGTGGTTCCTGATGCGGGGCATTCGATGAGTGAACCAGGCATTTGCAGTGCTTTGATTGAAGCAACAGATAATATTGAATTCGGTTGAATATTTAGCCTGTTGGACGGGGGAGTTCACCAAAGGAGCGATGTAAGACCAAACCCACGACAAGGCAATCCTAACCAGGATACGAAGGGATTTTGCAGTACCTACTTTGTTTAATTAGCTTATGCAAGACTCTAAACAAGAAATAAATGCCAGAGCTTCTATAGATTTAGAACAGCGAAGAAATTGGTATTCTCCCGTTGCTGATGTTTATTACAACGCCAGACCACAATATCCAAAGCAACTGATCGAGAGATCCGTCGTTTTAGCCCCACTTTCCTCAGATGCATCGATTCTTGAGGTCGGTTGTGGCCCAGGAAATGCGACCGTAGCTTTTGCTCAATTTGGTTTTTCAATGACGTGTATTGAGCCAAACCAGGATTTTTGTCGTTTGGTACAACGCAACTGTGCAACCTATCCAAACGTTGCAATCCACAACACCTCATTTGAGGAGTGGGAACTGGAAGCAAAACAGTTCAATGCCGTTCTATCTGCTAATGCCTTTCACTGGATACCGTCAGAGATTCGGTATGCCTTGGCAGCGAAGGCATTACGCGACAACGGGTTTCTCATCCTGCTATGGAATCTGAGACCTGAACCGAAATACGAAATTTACCAGGCGATTGAGGAAGTGTATCAAGCCTATGCTCCCTCACTTGTCCGGTATGAAGGTGCCAAAACTCAAGCGGAAATTTTGAGAGGGTTTGAACAAGACATTCTAGACTCTGGTTATTTTAAGGAGTTGGTGACTGAGCAAATCGCGTGTGAGGTTACGTACAGCATCGATGACTACCTCAAGCTGTTAAGTACCATGATGAGACTGGAGCCAAAGGCGAAGGAGTTGCTATTTGTAGGATTGCGGGAAAAGCTGAGGAACTTTGGAGACAGTGTACACCTCTCGTTTCTTTCTGCTGTTCACGTTGCCCGAAAAGATGGATAAGCTGTTGAAGATGGTATCTACACAGCAACGCTAACGCTTGTGAAATTGGAAACTTATACTGGATGTGAAGCATCAATGTAAGTAGTTCACTACAAAAAAAGAGATATGCGAATTCCAATTATAGAAAGCAGTATGTTGTTGCTACTGACTGCGGTAACAACTGGCTGTGTCGGTTCTCCGTCTGTTACCAAACAGACGCAAGCCTTACCAGCAATCACTCAACAGCCCACGAAAGAAGCAGTGTTGACCTCAACACCTACACCGACTGAAAAAACCACAGATAATTCTACCCCTGAATCCATTATTGCCACCAATCCGTCGCGCTGTGAAACTAGCCAATTGTCAGTGCGCCGAGTCTCCGAAGATGCTGGCGTTGGAAATATTGCCCTCACTTACGCCTTCACCAATAACGCGTCATCCCCTTGCACCCTCTACGGTTATCCAGGATTGGCACTACTGGATGCAAAAGGACAGCCTTTGGAAAGGGTTAAAGTTATCCGCTCAAAAGACACTCACTTTTCGAGTAAGCAACCTCGACAACAAATAACTTTAGATCCTGGAAAACAAGCCTCATTTCAGATAGCATATAACCACATCAGTTCCCAAGAGGAAAACTGCCCAATTTCTAGTAAGATTGAAATCACGCCTCCCAATGCTTACCAGCACTTGACCCTCACAGAAGAAATCAAGCCTTGTACAGGCAAAGTCAGAGTGACTCCTGTGCGATTTTTTGACACTCAACCTTAGTAAATATTCTGTAATTTACTTAAAGATCCAGAAAAAGCATAAATTTAATCAAAGCCTCTGATAAGTTCAGTATTGCACTAATCAAAAAGGTTAAAAATTTTATGGAAGGAATTGATGTTGCCGATCAAGATGGCAGAGTTGATTGGACGGCTGTAAAAAACTCTGGTAAAACCTTTGCGTTTGTCAAAGCCACAGAAGGAGTTAGCATTAAAGACTCTTCTTTTGCTCATCACTGGCAGACCATGAAAACTGTAGGTATTATTAGGGGTGCTTATCATTTTTTTCACCCCCATACATCTGATCCGGTTCAGCAAGCGAAGGAATTCTTAAAAACTTTGGGGCAATTAGAACCCGGAGATTTACCACCAGTTCTGGATGTAGAGGTAATTGACAAAGGAGGAAATAGCCAAGGAGTAATTAATGCAGCCAAACAGTGGTTAGCAGAGGTGGAAAAAGCCCTTTTACAACAAACAAAAAAACCAATTAAGCCAATCATTTATACCTTTCCCAGTTTCTGGCAAGAAATTGGTAATCCATCTGATTTTGCTAATTATCCATTATGGATTGCCCACTACGGAACTAAGAACCCAAGTATTCCTAGTGCTTGGCAGGAGCAATACTTAATCCATCAATATGCGGGTGATATCTCTGGTGTAACTGGTGTTAGTGGTCGAGCCGATTTGAATAGATTTAATGGATTGCAGCTAGGAGATTCTGGGCTAAGAGTAAAACAATTACAACAGCAATTAAAAGATATTGGATTGTATACTGATTCTATTGACGGAAAGTTTTCTGATTCAGTTAAAAATGCAATTGTTAGTTTCCAAACATCTAAAAAATTGCAAGCTGATGGAATTGTCGGTATAAAAACTTGGCTAGCTTTACTCTGGATTTAGAACAGATAAGTCTACTTAGTGAATAGACCAATACTTACTGAACAAGGCAAAGAAGAAATCGGTTTGAGAACAACTAAATTTATTTATCGAACGGAGTAAAAACTTTTGTCACTTTCCGATAAACCGTTTTAGGTCTAAGAAGATATTTTAAAAGTTTTTGGCTGTGATTTTAGGCGCTTGTTGATCCCCCCTAACCCCCCTTAAGAAGGGGGGAACCGGAATCAAAGTTCCCCTTTTTAAGGGGAGCCACTTGCTTCACTTGTGGTCTCCCCAAGTGAAGCAAGTAGCGTGGATTTAGGAGGATCTAAAACTTTTTATACCAACAATAGGACTTTTAAAACATCCTCTAAGAGGGTGTTTTAAAAGTTATACGGTGTGATTTTACCTCCCTTAATCCCCCCTTATAAAGGGGGGAAACAAGAAAATCAAGTTCCCTCCCCTTTATAAGGGGAGGGTTAGGGTGGGGTAAAAATATTTGTTTGATACATCAATCACGACTTTTAAAACATCCTCTAAGAGCAAAGAGTTCAACGAGAATATGTCCTTATCAAATCCCCTAAATTTATTTATGGGGATTATTTTTTTGCTTTCTAAGATAAAATTAGTGTAAACATAAGTAAGTAGGCGTAATTAAATATAAGATCAAACCTCACCCTCAATCCCTCTCCTTAGTAAGGAGAGTGAAGCCGGAGGCAGGGTGAGGTTTGATATTTAATTTGACCCACTTACTTAAGTAATACTTTACGTCTAATGTTTACTTATTTTCACTAGCGAATGCAGTTTTTTAATTAGCTAGTTATTGAAAGTCACTCACATTGCTTTAAGGGCTTTTGAATAAGTAGCTAGATGTAAATAAATTAAACTTTTTAATAATGACTTTAGTACTGGTAGAAATTTTTATGCCCGATAAATCGCTGACTAAAAATAAGTATTGTTAGTAGTGAGTTTCTATATCTAATTAGTATTTTGGAATGCACAAAAGTGAGATTTTACCTCGAAAAAACCTTTCAGTATCCGTTTTAGTGAATTAAACTTAATCCATCTGATGGCTGTAGCCACTTCTACCCACTGCCGTTTTCTTTTACTAGCTTCTGGATAATCTTCACTCAGCATCTCAACTGGTAACAAATACATCTGGACTCGGTAAATTTTGCCTCCTTTGCGGTACTTGTAAGTTCCCAGTTCATTCGCGTCTACCTGTCCAATCACCCCTGCTTCTTCCCAAGCTTCTTTGGCTGCTGAAGCGGGCGGACTCATGCCATTAGGAATATCTCCTTTTGGAATCACCCAGTGTTGAAAGTTACGGGTTGTGATTAGCAAGATTTCAACTTTGCCATTGTTCACTCTATAAGGAATTACTCCTGACTGTTTAAGCACTTTGCTGACTTTTCGACTCATGTAATTTGCATCCTGTACGGTTTAGCTTTTCTGTCTGATGTTTACTTCAAAAAGTCTAACTCTGATACCGGATAAATTTAGGTTAAATTTAGGTTAGGAAAAAATTAAAAACAATTTAATTATCCATAAGAATTAATTATTTAAAATTTTTTATTAGTGTCGTCATCTCATTTGCAGGTAGAACTTATAAATGTCGAAAGAGTAAGTGGGCAACAATAAATTAAACTATGTTACGAAAGATAAATTAATCAAATTGGTTCCTAGTAAGCGGTTCTAGCTATAACTACAAACCTTTAATTATTCACGCCCATTTACTTAGTTCTGGGCTTAGAGAAGAGGCAAAGCCTAAGCCGTTGCATTCCCAGTCAGAGACTGGAAAAGTTACTTGCCGATCAAATCCCCAAAATTTATTTATGGGGATTATCTTTTTACTTCTGAATTTTTTAGATTTTGGTAGATATACAGCGAAGAGATTGCATTTAAATCCACTTCTTTATGCTCATCTTCATTAGTATTTTTAAATAATACTGTAAATGCACCGGCACCTAACCTATCTTGAGGAAACATTCGATAACAAGGCATTGTAGTTAAATGCGACTGATATTTAGCTAAACTACTAATTTCCATTGCCTGAAACTGGGGAAAGCGTTCTAATAACCATTCACAAACTTGCTCATTTTCTTCGGGAGAATATGTGCAAGTCATATAAGCTAGATAACCTTGTGGGGAAACAAGGTTAGCAGAGTTAGCTATAATACGCTTTTGCCGATTTGCACTTTTATTAATAGCAGTTGGATGAAAACATCCGGGTGCTTTTTCACCTTTAGCAAGTAAAGATTGCCCAGTGCAAGGTGCATCTACTATTACTAAATTACTAGAGCAATGAAACATTTCGGCAAATATACTCGAATCTCTATTAACCACTACACTAGGACTGATTTGGCAACGTTTCAAATTAGAAATTAGCATTCCCAAACGTTTGCCAATTACTTCATTACTGATAAGTAAATCAGGTTGTAAAGCTTTCCAGGCAAAGATACTTTTACCTCCTGGTGCGGCACACATATCAAAAACTAAACGCACTGATTGAGGAATTGCTAATAGAGTAGTAGCTGCAAACACTGAAGAAAAATCTAAACAATAGAAATATCCTTGTTGATGCAAGGGATGCTGACCGGGTTTTTCTCCCAAGGATAAACGGTCTATAAATTGTGGTTGCCAATAGGTTGGTGTTTCTACTACTAAAGATAAAGTTTCAGGCTTTTCTTGACACCAAAGAATACTAGGTGAAAAAGGCTGAGGATTGATTAAAGCCTCAATAAATTTTTCTTGCTCATCTAAATTAGTGAACAAACGGCGTGAGACTTTAAGTAATAAATTAGAAGGTTTTTCCATCGAAATATATAAATAACAATCTTTAGAAATCAGAGTACAGATGCAATTGTGTGGAAATCAACATGAAAAATGATCCTTCTTAACTAATTACGAATTACGAATTAGGTTGTATCAAAATCCAAATCAAACTGTTACACGAGAACAATGTAATTAAGGCTTTTGGCTTCATACTCAAAATATAATGACCGCCATTCAGAACGCAATGGCCAAGCTACCCCACTGCACCGGAGAAGGTCATGTTGTTAGATAGTTTTCCGCACAAATTACGCAAAGAAGCACAACTATGGAGGGATGAAGGATTAATTAGTTCTTCGCTGTATGAGCAGATAGCAGAACGTTATCAATTTAAAAACCTGGAAGCTGCTGTACGCGATCGCAATAAAGCAATCGCGATCGCTATAGGTAGCATCCTTTTGTGCTTAGGCATAATTACCTTTGTATCAGGAAACTGGCAGGGAGGATCGCGAGAAGTCAAATTTATTCTGATGATGAGTTTGTTTTTTGCGATCGCTATTACTGGTTTTTACAATTGGCGATCGCCTGAAGGAAAGAAGCCAGAACGAAGCAAACGCATACTGGGAGAAGGATTACTCTTTTTAAGCGCCTTGATTTTCGGCGCAAATTTACTGCTGATGGCCCAGATGTTCAATATTGCCGGTTCAACTTCCCAACTTTTTCTCGCCTGGGGCTTGGGTGTTGTGTTAATGGCCTTCAGTTTGTCCATAAATTCTTTAGGAATTCTGTCAATTATTCTCGTAGAAATCGGGTATTGGACGGGATTAGAAGATTTATGGTCTGCTTCAGGTGAGTTAACTTGGTCGCGGTTAGTGGTACAGCATCTGCCTTTGTTGGCATGGCTGGTGTTTGTCCCCTTAGCCTACTTCTGCCGATCGCGCTGGATTTTTGGTCTAGCAGCCTTTGTTTTCGCTAGTTCCTTACAAGCTAACCTTAATCCTCTGCCACTGCTGAATTATGCTGATATAGCCCCTTGGGTGGCATCTTTTGCTTTTGCACTCCCACCTGCATTATTCTGGAGTTATGACGATCTGTTGTTTCCAACCATAAATTACAGGTTATTTCAATTTCTGGCTCGTAATTTAGCTTTGTTAAGCTTCGGCGTTGTCTTTTACGTTCTGTCTTTTCGTTGGGTGTGGGAATCTCCAAATTATGGTTATAATCAACCAACAAATGTGACAAACTTGTTCCAGTCTCTGCCGATCATCGATTTGGGGATTCTGAGTGGATTGGCGGTATTGCAATGGTTATTTCTACTGCGTCAAAGAAATAATCCTCCGCGCCGCGAAGTGATTTTCACAACTGCCGTTATTGGTACTTTTCTTGCCTTTATTACCATCGTACCTTTTTGGCATCAAACTGTCAGCCGGATTGATGAACTTGGTGTTTTTATTTTCAATGTACTTCTAGCAACATTAGCCTGGGGACTAATTCAAGAAGGATTGAAATTAAGCAACAGAAACTCCTTTTGGGGCGGTATGCTGTTAGTGACACTACAAATTATCAGTCGCGTGCAGGAGTACGATACCGACTTACTTTTTAAGTCTCTAGTCTTTATCTTGTGCGGTTCCGCTTTAATTAGCGCTGGACTCTGGTTTGAACGCCGTTTACCTGGTGGCTCTAGCTCAAGTAAGAAGTAGTGTATTCAACATTGATGATTTTTTCTGCACTTCTAACTCCTGTATAGACGCGATTAATTGCGTCTACTAACTTCTTCTGAAATCTCTGTGCGTCAAAGTTTTTAAAGTTTCTCTGCGTTAGTCCTAATCTCGTTACTTTTGACCTCTTCAATTCTTTTGCTTTTTAGGACTACGCTCATGACTAATAGTTCTTCTGAATCTAAAAATAAAACCTTGTCTCCCGAAGCCGAGTTCTCTAATAAAGTGACTTTTCGGGATTACTTGATTGCTACTGAACAAAAATCGAATAAGTCCTTACCTTTTTGGAGGTTACTAGCTCCCCTGGCGCTGCAAACAGGGTTAATTATGGCAGTACCAGCCCAAGCGGTTTATACAGATGTGACAGGTAAAACGGTGATTTTGCAAACCGTACCTGTAGACCCAAATAATGTATTAGATGGTAATACTTTAGCGCTAGATTACAATATATCCCGTCCCTCAAATTTGAGTAGATTACCTGGTTGGCAAACATTAGTCAGCAAAGGTCGGGGAAGTGGCAGAAGATTGCCTGAAGGAACCAATATTTACGTGACTTTGCAAGAGCAACTTTCCATTGGTAGCGGTGTTCCTAGAGCTTGGAGACCATTACGAGTCAGTAGCGATCGCCCCACAACTCTTAGAGCTAATCAGGTAGCCTTAAAAGGTGTTTATCAAGATGGTTCTGTTAACTACGGCTTGGAAACATATTACATCCCAGAAAATCAACGCCAGCAGATTAGCAATGATTTGCGAACTCAACGCGCCCGTAGAGGACAAGTACCCCCCATTGTGGTGAAAGCGAAGGTAGATCCACAGGGTAAGGCAGTTCCAGTTAGTATGTGGGTGCGCGATCGCAACTATCGCTTTTAAGCTGTTAGGCGTGTAAACATGCAAGATTTGTCTCCAAAGTTCTGAGCGCCACCAGTCGGCGCTTAGAATTTTCTGCTTTTTAATACTGGAAGATAAGTTAACAATTATAAAACATCCAGAATTTTCTTATTAAAGCCAACAGGAAGAAGAAAATATACATATAAGAAGTACACATAAATCAATATTAATACATACAATTTTTAGTGAGTAATATGAAGATTCTGTAAAGATGTTCATTGGATTATAGACATCTAAGTAAATTTTCGGTATGTAATGACTATCAGGTTATTAAGATGTTTCTTAGTTTCAAGTGTCGAATAATAGATTATTTTTTGTAATTAACAGTCTTGGAGATTGTTTGAAAAGTGTTTTGTTGTGATTTTAAGCACTTTTAGATCCCCTCTAACCCACGCCAATCGCTCCACTTGGGGAGACCCCAAGACTGCGCTGGCTCCCCTTAAAAAAGGGGGGAACCGGAATCAAAGTCCCCCTTAAAAAGGGGGATTTAGGGGGATCTAGAAGGTTTTGCTACCAACAAGAGGACTTTTCAAACATCCTCTTAGAGATTGTTGCGATCGCGACAAATAATTCGTTAACCAATACTTGTTAAGTCTGGAACTTTCTAGTTCTAGACTCTGTGAACTTCTGAAAATAAAAAGGCCTGATTTTAGAGTTCTCTGTGAATTCTGACTTAAAAGTTTTTATTGAGAGACTAAGACATTTCGGGGTTAAACCTTTATCACACTCAAGTCAGGAAAGTTAATATTATGCCGAGACTAATTGTTTCTTCCTCGCTTATAGACACCTCTGGTTCGGATCTAGTGGTGGGCCAAGAGGATAATGCATTCCCAGCAATTGGAATTGAGGTTCTAAAAAACGGAGTCATTGATACTAAAGCAGGTAATGACACTATCGAGGGTAGTGCTACTGGTGGCGACGCATTTTCCAATGCAGGCACAGGCACTGGTATTGCTAACAGTGGCATTATCAATGCAGGCAAAGGAGATGATCTGATCTCTGGCACAGGCAGAGGCGGTGCTCAATATCGAACCTATGTACCTGGTATAGGTATCTCCAACACTCAGGGGGGCTACATCAATGGAGGAGATGGAAAAGATTCGATCTTCGGAATCGGAAGCGGAAGTAACGGTGGGGGCATAGGCGCTACAGGCATTGATAACACTCAGCATAGCCGCATTGATGGTGGAAAAGGAAGCGACTCTATTGAGGGTACTGGAATTGGACTTTTTGGAATTGGACTTTCTCAAGGGTCTGCTATAGGAATATCTAACACTCAGGATAGTAGCATTGATGGTGGAGAAGGGAACGATTTCATCAAGGGAACTGGAAATGGTGGAACTACTTCCGGCGGAGGAAATGGTACAGGCATCTCCAACAGTGGTGGTAGCGTGATTAATGGAGATAAAGGAAACGATTCTATTATCGGTATCGGCTACGGCAGTGATGCAAGTTTAGAACCTTCTAGATCATACTATGCAGGTAAAGGTATAGGCATCTCTAACACTGAGGGTAGCGTGATCAATGGAGGGCAGGGAAACGACTTCATCTCTGGAACAGGCAACGGCGGTAAAGCAACCTCTAATAGTCCTTTTGGGGAGCTTGGTTCCGGTGTAGGTATAGGCATTGTTAACAGTGGCACTATTAATTTAGGCGCTGGCAACGATACCATCATCGGTACTGGCATTAGTCAAGGCATAGGTATTGTTAATACTAATGGCATTATCTGTGGAGGAGGAGGAGATGATGCCCTTACTGGGTATGGTGCCAATATTGGCATCCAAGGTGGCACAATTGATGGCGGCAACGGTAACGATTACTTCAAAGCCCGGCGAATTGATGATAAAGGTAATCCCGTTTCAAATCAAGGGGGTGCTATTGCCGATGTCTTAATTCTGGGTGGTGCTGGAGCCGACACATTTGATGTTGGTTACGGTAATGCCACAATCGATGGTGGCTGTGGATACGACAAGCTAATTCTGTCTGACTTAAAAAGTGATTACATCATTCTAGGCAGCTGTAACAATTACACTATTCAACGTGATAACTTCACCCTAAATGTGTTGAATGTTGAAGAAATCGTCTTTTCTGGCGCTTCCTCTAATTTGAGTACTTAATCGGATTAAGGAGAGCTATCTAGAACAAAAAATCTGTAATAGGTATACAGACGAATGGCACCAAGAAAGGTGTAAATCCTGAATATGACTGACTTTTGGATGTAGCGGTGTAGGGTTTGCATAATCAACAATTAAAAACCAAATAATACTTACAAATCAACTACTTTCTCTACATCTGCACAGCCAGAATAAGCAAGGGTTTCACCTTTTCTTCGTGACATTCGTTCTTTTTTCTCTTTTTTAATTAGCGATCGCCCCACAAATTTACTAGTATTCCAAAACACACTGCTAAGGCACAATCAGCACTGGACAAGGGGAAAGATTAATAACGCGAGTTGTCACACTATCATCCGCTCCCTCTTCAGTTAAGCCTAGCCCCCGACAGCCCATGATAATTAAATCAGCCCCAATTTCATCAGCGACATCGCAGATAGTAAAAGCTGGTTTTCCTTGCCTTTCTAGGATTTCGGATTGAATTCCTTGCCCAGAAAATAAAGATTGGGCATTTTTTAGCAGTTTAGCAACTACCTCCGGTGACACCATCGGATCGGCGCTAGGCGCGTCTTTTGGTGCTTCTTCCACCACAGACAGCAGCACCAAGCGACTGCTGTACTTTTTGACTACGTTGGTAACAACATCAGCAGCTTCCCGTGTTTCCCGGCTTTGATCGATCGGAAATAGTACTGTCTTAAATATCTCTGTCACTTGGGTACCCCTGACTCCGGTAAAATCTTGATGGTTCTACTTTCAAAACAATAACAAAAAGGCAATCAGGAGAGTTTGGTGTGTCCAAAAAAAGTTTAGCAAGTTTATCTTCAGCTGATATATCTGGGAAACGTGCCTTGGTGCGGGTTGACTTTAATGTGCCTGTGGACGATCAAGGCAAGATTACCGACGATACTCGCATTCGTGCCGCTCTACCAACCATCCAAGATTTGACGCAGAAGGGTGCTAAGGTCATTCTCGCAAGTCATTTTGGCCGTCCCAAGGGTGTGGATGACAAATTACGCCTAACTCCCGTTGCCAAACGTCTGTCTGAGTTACTGGGGCAAGAAGTCATTAAAACTGATGACTCCATTGGCGATGAAGTTGCGGCTAAAGTTGGCGCATTGCAAAATGGCCAAGTGCTGTTACTAGAAAATGTCCGTTTTTACCCAGAAGAAGAGAAAAACGATCCAGAATTTGCGAAAAAATTGGCAGCTAATGCTGATTTTTATGTAAATGATGCTTTTGGGACTGCACACCGCGCCCACGCTTCTACTGAAGGTGTGACAAAATTCCTCACCCCTTCTGTGGCTGGATATTTGGTTGAGAAGGAATTGCAATATCTGCAAAACGCCATTGAAAATCCCCAACGTCCTTTGGCGGCAATTATTGGTGGTTCCAAGGTTTCCAGCAAAATTGGTGTGATTGAAACACTGCTGGAGAAGTGCGACAAGCTGATTATCGGCGGTGGGATGATTTTCACCTTCTACAAAGCCCGTGGTTTGAATGTCGGTAAGTCGTTGGTAGAAGAAGACAAGCTAGAACTAGCGAAGTCTTTGGAAGCTAAGGCTAAGGAACGGGGTGTTGCTTTATTGCTGCCCACAGATGTGGTAGTGGCAGATAACTTTGCCCCTGATGCCAATTCTCAAACCGTTAGCATTGAGAATATCCCCGATGGTTGGATGGGTTTAGATATTGGGCCAGACTCGGTGAAATTTTTCCAAGATGCCCTTGCAGATACCAAAACGGTAATTTGGAACGGGCCAATGGGTGTGTTTGAGTTTGATAAGTTTGCCGCAGGTACGGAAGCGATCGCTCATACTCTCGCCGAAATCGGTAAAACTGGCACAACCACCATCATTGGCGGGGGTGACTCAGTAGCGGCTGTGGAAAAAGTTGGTTTAGCAGACCAAATGAGCCACATCTCCACTGGTGGCGGCGCTAGCTTAGAGTTACTTGAAGGCAAAGTGTTGCCCGGAATTGCGGCTTTAGATGATGCGTAATTAGGGAATGGGGAATGGGGAATGGGGAATGGGAAATAAGATTAAAAATACTATTTTCCAATCCCAATGCCCAATCCTCAGTACCCAGTACCCGATCCCTAAATATGGAAACTAAATGGCTGGAATGGGCGCAAAAATTACAAGCGATCGCTCAAAATGGTCTAACCTATTCTGAAGGCCCTTTTGATATTGAACGCTATAAGCAATTACGAGCGATCGCCACAGAAATCATGGCGACTTTCTCGAATGTAGAACACAGTTATGTCCTTGATTTATTTAGCCGTGAAATCGGGTATGCAACTCCCAAGGTTGACGTGCGAGCAGCGATTTTTCGGGATAATACTATATTGTTAGTTAAAGAAAGAGCCGATGGCTGTTGGACTTTACCTGGTGGATGGGCAGATGTTGGCGAGTCGCCCAGTGAAGTAGTTGTGAAAGAAGTATATGAAGAATCTGGATATCAAGCACGCGCTATCAAATTACTAGCAGTCTATGACAGAGATAAACAGGGACATCCCCCGTTTCCGTTTTATGTCTATAAGCTGTTTTTTCACTGCGAAATTATCGGTGGTTCTCCATCATCTAGTATTGAAACTGAAGATGTAGGTTTTTTTGCTGAAGATACTTTACCAAAGCTTTCTATCGGACGGGTGACACCAAGACAAATCACCCGACTTTTCTACCATTACCGCAATCCAGATTTACCAACAGATTTTGATTGAAAGTAGCCTTCACCTTAACTGTCAACTGCCCCACCCACGAGGGGATGGGGCTTGTAACTAGGAAATATGATTTCCCGAAACATATGGCATATTGACTGATGCCTGTTCCTCCGTC
>NZ_JBALDL010000011.1:0-11037 GCF_036917465.1 Nostoc sp. | reverse complement strand
ATTATTTGTTTACTTGGTCTATCACCTGATATTTATGGTCATTTGGTCGATAATTCCTCTTAGTCAAATCCTATTACGCGAACGGTGAGTTATTATCAATATCTAACCCTATTTCTCCTCTATCAGCTAATCCTCCCAATTCCACTCGACCGCCAAAAGCGTTTAATCTTCCTCCATTTAAATTCACCTCCCCGCCAACAAGTAGCAAACTCTGTCCATCAGGAACCCTTAATCCATATACATTTGAGCCTATTGAATTTTGTCCTACTAATACATTTGATCTGTTTTCGATTGATCCGTTAGCACTTTGATAAAACAAGGCTGAAGGATTGACTGTCAATAATGGAACCTCAGAAGCAGAAGCCCTAAAGAAGCCCTGATTGCCAAATTGAATAGCATTAGCTGTAGTTCCTACAAATGACCCCCCAACTTGTAGCTTGGCATTCTCTCCAAAGATAATCCCATTAGGATTTATCAAAAACAGGTTGGCTTTACCTCCTGATACGCCTAATGTCCCAAGAATATTGGAAGGTTGATTCCCTGTTACCCGAGTCAGAATGTTTTTGACTCCCGGATCAACGAATAGAACTGTTGCTCCTGCATCCACATTAAATTGAGAAAAACTGTGAAAAAGATTGCTGCCACGTTGAAGCCCACCCCCAATATTGCAAGTTCCAGTACATGTGTCTGGTGTGGTTGGAGTAGTTCCATCTATCTGAATAGATTGAGCCTGGACATTAGTGGTCGCAGTTGCTAAACAGAGGAAGATACCGCAAGCACTCCACAACATATAAAAGCGCTGTTTCATAAACATAAACAAATTACGAAAAGATTATGGCTCTATAGGCTTTTTTATGAAACCTAATACTATAAACTTGTTGCTTGACAGCTTTAAAAGCTTATAGGAAAAGGCTTTCATGATTTACATGTGCATTATTTGATAATAAGTTTAGTGGCTCCACCATAAAAGAAGCGGTAGAACCAAAATTACGAGTCAACTAGAACATGAAATCTTGAGCGAGTGGAAGGAGGGCAAACGCACGGAATTTATAAAACTCTTACTAGGCAAGGATATTGAAGAAAAAATAACCGAGATGATAAAACACCCAAATCCTTGCTATTAAAGAATTTTTATACTTAAAATGCGTTTGCCTTGATGTGGAAAGTAACTAATAGTTGCGTCTTGATGAGCACAATGCCCAAAACTATACGGTTACTTCAGACATAAACTCTGGTCGAGGAGGCGGAGGGTTCATTCCTGGGTCTTTAGCAATTAATACTGCTTTGCTTTCCGGCATGAGGTCATTTTCTAACTTATTAAGGGTAATATCATCTGTTTTACTATCATTAGATTCTGTTATCTCTTCTTCTACAGAAGATTGTTTTGCCTTAGTAAGATTAAGATCGATCTTTTCATTCATGACTTTTCCCCTAAGTTAAAAAAGTTACTGTCAATGAGTCTTTCAGGTTGATTTCTAAGAATTACGCATTGTGTAACAAAACTTTATATTGTTCTACTGAATTGCTTTAAGGTTTTGATTATTAGGGCTGACGAGCAAATTTCAACAAGAGCCAATACCTCATGGCTCTTGTTGAAAGACTTTGAATCGTCTATTCAACCTGACTAGTAAAGCCATTCACTCCGTCAGAGTTAAAAGGCACTCTTAACAATTCAAAATTCAAAATTGAAGACATTTTCAGACGGCGATTTAGAGGATGTCTGAAAATTTTTTTATATACACCGAATGCTTAGAGATCCCCCTAAGTCCCCCTTTTTAAGGGGGACTTTGACACTCTTATTCCCCCTTTTTTAAGGGGGGTTAGGGGGGATCAATAAATATTTGCTGCTTCTCAGACATCCTCTTAAACCTTAAAAAGGGGGACTTTGACACTCTTATTCCCCCTTTTTTAAAGGGGGTTAGGGGGGATCAATAAATATTTGATACTTCTCAGACATCCTCTTAAACTCCGGCTGAAAGTTTTGCTACGTATATGGTTGGGGTCTTAAGCCCTTTAATTTCCGATAAAGAAAATTAAAGGAGGTAGGAGGAGCAAATCAGTAGGGGATTAGGGTAGGGGTAGCGAGGTCGGGCAGTTTTACTAGAGGAAAACTACCCTCTGCCTCCTGTCTTCCTTGAACAAACGCCCAAATCCTTGCTATAAAATAATTTTTATACTTTAGATGCGTTTGCCTTGATGTGGAAAGTAAGTAATAGTTGCGTCTTAATGAGCAGCAAAAGCAATGCCCAAAACTACACAATTACTTCAGGTATAAACTCTGGTGGAGGAGGTGGAGGCTTTGTCGTTACGCCAGCAATTAGTACTGTCCCGCCTTTCTGCATGAGGCCATTCTAGATAGATTGAGCCTGGACATTAGTGGTAGCAGTTACTAAACACAGGGAGATCCCGCAAACACTGCACAACATATAAAAGCGCTGTTTCATAAATAAATTACGCTCCAATAAATTACGACTCTATCGGCTCTTTTATGGAACCTGATATTAAGCATACTATAAGTAGACTATTTACTTCTATACATTACCCGCCCAAAGTCCGCGTATAAATTACCTGGTTTTTAGAATCGTAGAGGAAAAGGGACAGATTGGCATTTTCAGCAATTACAGCTAAGGCTTCCCTTAAGATTTGCAAGTGATTAGTAACGTCAATAGCAGTACTAGAATTTTCAGAATAAGGATTAGCTAAGTTATTTTGCCTTACTTGGTCATACTCAGGGGTTAGCCGGACAATAATTCCTGCATTGTCTATGCTAAAGGTGCAAATCCGAATTCCATTAATACAGGTTTTATTCAAGTCAGTGCGGGTTTGCTCGAAACTACTAACAACTTGTACTTTTTCTTGTGCTTGTTTTAGGGCTGCTGAATAGGGTTCAATCAGAGACTGAGCCTGAGTGTAGTACAAGCTATCTTGGGGAACTTTTTTAGCAGTTTGCAAAGCCTGATCCCAGTATGTCGCTGCTGCTTGCCATTGGTTTTGTTGCTGATATAGTTTGGCTTGGTTGGCGGTGATACGGGCTTGTTGGTAGGTTTTAAGAGCTAATTGTTCTTTAGTGGCGCGATCGCGTGCTAATACTAACTTAGGTTTATAATCTACCAACAGCTTTTGGGCTTCTTGGTATCCAGTGCTAGTTAGCGGAATGCTATTCAAAGCATTAATCGCCACCAACCAGGTAGACCGAACCTTTTCCCAATCATTCAAAGATTTAGCAGTAGCTTCCTGCTTCTCGGCTGCACTAGCTACAGCTTTTGCTGCTGTGAGTTTTTTTAGCCATTTTTCCTCAATAAATATCTGCTGATTTACGGCGTGCAAACGGACACGATAATTAAGTAATTTACCTTGTACTAGCCCATAAAGTTCACTATCGGGACTTATAGTTTCTAGTGGGGCTATAGCCTGTCGCCATAAGTGTTGTCTAGCTTGTAATTCTTCTAGACTAGATGCAGGATTTTGAACTTTTTGTGTCGCCAAAGATGCCGTCTGCAAAGCCTTGACCACCTGGTTGATTTTTTCTGACCGTCCAGACAAACTTGTTTTTAGTTCTTCCGACTCCTGGTGACGGGGCGACCAACTAGGAATTACATTTAGGGCTGTACTGGCTGTAGCAAGTTGCTGTTGTACAGCAGCTAATTCTTTTTCAGACTTAGCACGACGCATCAATTGCGGAGATTTTGTTTTTAATTGCTGGGCATTTTGTATTTCTTTACACTCAGACATCACACAAGGGCGAGTCAATAAGTAAGCACCACCACCTAAAACTATCATTCCCATCAAAGCTGCACCCAGAAATATGGGTTTGATTTGAAATGTTCGCTTTGCAGTTGGTAAATTCGGTGCATCTGCAAACGGGTCAAACGGTTCCTCTTCCTCAGTCTCATCAAGTGATGGAGAATAAGTTAGAGCCGATGAAGAAATGGGAGAAAAGTATTCCTCCTCTGGTTCCCCTACTTCCCCACCCCCAAATACCTCCGTTTGCTTCAGAGTCAAGAAACATTTGGCATAAGGGAGTTGTTCACCAAAGATTCTGAGGAAACATTGTACTTGCTGCTCTCTGTGGGGTGTTAGAGACTGAAGTACTTCCTCAATTACTGCAAAGATTATTTTAGTATCAACTCTTACATCTGGTTCATGTTGCGTTAAAATCATTAATCCGTCTTTATTGACGGCGCACTTAACCTCGAAGACTTCAACTGATGAAACTTCTACAAGCAATTGTTCCTGCAAAGTTTTGGCTAAAAGCTGTAAATCTTCCTGCTGGACTACTACTTTCATAGAGCTTTTCCGCTCAACTTCTATATTGTTTTGATTATTTTTAAGAGGATGAAATGAACTTTTTAGTTTTGTTGAATGCAAATGCACAGTTTAACCAACCACAGCCTGAAAATCTGAACGACCAACTTTCTAACACAAATTCTGACTTTTCCCCAAAAATTAAAAAAGCAGTTATTGTTCGCACTGCTACATTTTCACAGCGCAAGATACAAAATTAAATAATCTGTCTTCAGATATAAATTACAAATAAAAATGGGAATAATAAACCTTTTGGGTATTCTCACGGCATTATTTTGCGACAATTAAATTCACAGTAACAACTGCTCTGCAACTATGATTTTGCAGAGCAGTTGTGAAAAAATTATCCAAAGGTTAAGGAAACGATACTAAGCCAGAGGGTTTTGACAGAAACGGTAGTTATCTTCTATGCTGGGAAACTTACCGAGGAGATTAATTACGTGTTGTGACTCTGTCCCAAACAGGTTGGCTATCAAAATCAATATGTCTTATTTGCTGAATTCGATAAAATCTATCAATGAAAAATAAATTTTTATAGCTGCCGAAAGCTTAACTTTGAAATAAAAGTGCTGCAAAATATTAAGACAGCACTCACCAACAGCTTGGAAAGTGTCAATATAAGGTGTATCAATGGATTTATTAGAGTATCAAGTTAAAGAATGGTTTGGGAAGATAGGCATTCCGGTATTGCCCTCCCAACGCATTGACCATCCTACAGATTTGAAACGTTTAAAAATTCGCTTTCCAATTGTACTGAAATCTCAAGTACATGGAGCAGAACGGGCAAAAGCGGGTGGAGTCAGGTTTGCCGAAACGACAATTGATGCGATCGCAGCAGCGCAAAATATCTTTAATCTACCAATATGGGGCGAATTGCCAGAAGTTGTGCTGGCAGAATCTCAATACGACGCGAACCAGGAATTTTATCTTGCGGTAGTTTTAGATACTGCTGTCTGCCGACCAGTACTTTTAGGTTGCAAAGAAGCAGATATCGATTGGGAATCGGCTGGGGAAAAAATGCACCATGTTGTGGTGGAACAGGAATTTTCGCCATTTTATGCACGAAGATTGGCTTTGAAAATGGGTTTACAGGGGACGCTGATGCAGTCGGTAAGCAGCGTTATGGAAAAGATGTACCACTTATTTGTGCAAAAAGACCTGGATTTAGTCGAAATAAATCCCTTGGCAGTCAGTGCTAATGGTCAAGTTATGGCTCTTAATGGTAAAGTCAGGATCAACGAACGGGCAATCAAGCGTCATCCCGATCTCGCGGAGATCGCGGCAAAAATTATCAGCCGTAATACCAGTACTGAAATCAACGGTATTTTAGGTGACTGGAATGGTGTAAAAATGCATGGTAAAATTGGTATTTTAGGTAATGGTACTGGTTCAGTAATGGCAACTTTGGATTTAGTCGCCAATGCTGGTGGCAATCCAGGTGTTTGTTTAAATCTACGTCATGCTTTCCTCACAGATACTACACCAACGACCTTCCGCGATCGCCTAGAAACCGGTCTGAAAATCCTGGAGGCTGACAAAGGCATTCAAGTAATTTTAATTAACTTTCTGGGTAGCATTCCTCAAACTAAGGAAGTAATTGAAGTTATAGCCAGAGTTGTACAGCAAGAAGATAGTGAACTTGAATCACAGGTTGTACGTTCTAATGGCAGTAAAAGTCGGCAAGAGCGGAATTTTAAACCCTTAGTTGTCCGTCTTGCTGGTTCTGAATTTAATACTCCTAGAAAATATTTAGCAACACTGAAAACCCATAGCGATGCGCTACTCGTGGTAGAAAATTTAGATGAGGCAGTGGCGGCAGCAGTTCGTCTTGCTAAACCAACTGCTAATAAAAAGTAGTGATTGTTAATTGGGCATTGGGCATTGGGCATTGGGCATTGGGCATGGGGCATGGCAGAAAAATTCTTATAACTCCAAACTCTTGTACAAACGCGATGAATCGCGTCTCTCTTGTACAGACGTGATTAATCGCGTCTCTACTGGTTGTCAAACTTACGGTAATTTTTTATGAACCTAACGCCAGAAAGTAAAGTACTAATTCAAGGCTTTTGTGAATTTATATCAGGCACTCATGTTGCTCAAATGCAAGCTTATGGCACGAATTTGGTAGCTGGTGTCAATCCGGGATGTGGCGGACAGGAACTGCATGGATTGCCTGTATTTGACTTAGTAGAGGAAGTAATAGAAAAATTTGGGTCAATTGATACAACAATTATCTGTGTAGATCCTTACGACGTTTTAGATGCGGCATTAGAAGCGATCGCATCTCATATTAGCCAGATTATTATTATCACTGCTGGCGTGCCACCTTTGGATATGGTGCAATTACTCCGCAAAGCCGAAGCCTGTGAAACATTGATAATCGGGCCCAACAGTCCGGGGATCATTGTGCCGGGAAAAATTCTTTTGGGTACTCAACCTAGCGAGTTTTATACTCCTGGGCCAGTGGGGATCGTTAGTCGCAGTAGCACTCTCACTTATGAAGTTGCTTCCGAATTAACAAAAGCCGATTTGGGTCAGTCAATTAGTGTCAGTATTGGTAGTGATGCGATCGTCGGTTCCTCATTTCTCCAATGGTTGCAAATTCTGGATGAGGATGAAACTACAGAGGCGATCGTTTTAGTCGGTCAACCTGGTGGTGGTAGTGAAGAAGCAGCAGCCCGATACATTGCTGAGGCAATTGATAAACCAGTAATTGCCTACATTGCAGGAAGACTTGCGCCACCCGGAAAGAGTTGGCAGCAAACTGGGACTTTAGCAACCGTTATCGGACGCGATCCTAACTTTGGCACAGCCCAGAGTAAATTAGCTGCTTTAAAAGAAGCGCAAGTTCCAGTAGCTGAACGCCCTTCTCAGATTCCAGAATTATTGAGAAAGCAGATTAAATAATTACAAATAGCGAAGCAATAATCGGGCTTCGTCTGCTAGTTCTAAGGCATGAGCAATGGCGATCGCTCTCGATCTGATAATTTCGTCAAAAGTTCGCCCAAAGCGCTGCTCTAGCCAGTTGTAACGAGATTCGTTGCGTACTAGGTTTAATAATCTCCCTGCTATTAGACCAAAATGAAGTGCCGCTACAGCAGCATAAGTAAAGCGCACCACACGCTCATCCCCATTCCAGCCAGCAGAACGCAACCCTGCTAAATAACCCTCAAGCACAAGTTTTTCTAAGGGGATCAGTGATGAACCATCGACGAACAGTAAAAAAATGCTATCCAGCACCAAATTTATGATGTCTTCTCCCAGAACACCATAGCCAACAAAAGACCAATCGATCAGAACAGTTTGGTCATCGCCATAAGCGTTACGCCGAGAAAACAAGTTGTTAGGTGTAATATCAAAGTGGCAGAGTGTAGAGGGTGCTTTGTCTACAGCGTCGAGGAAGATGTGGCGATCGCTCCACAAGTCCATCACGCGATCGCCTACATCTGGGGAAAATATCTCTTTTAGTAGTGGGTGCTGCCATACAGTCGGTTCTCGCCACGCTTCTAAAGCAGTATTATCAATATTGGACACCCATGCTCGATGCCAGTCACGACTTAGCCAAGGCTGAGAAGGTAACGCTCGTGCCATTACATAGCTTCCTTGCAAATAGCCAAGGTGATGGGCTGCCACCCCGAAACGTTCCAGAGACCAAGTGCTGCCGGGGCTGCCCTGAATATCCTCCAGCCACAGCCAGACGACATTAGCAGATGGTTCTGTAATAGCGAAACAACGGGGGGCTACTAAGTCGCTACTCAAATTATCGAGGATTCCTGATGTATATATCAACGCCTCGCGCTGCCAGTAATTCCAGTGTGTGGGGTCTTCAGAGGAATTGAAAATAGAGCCAACATTCTTTGGTTGAAGGTGCAAAATCTTCAGAATTACTGACCAAGAGAATTGTTTGGTGCGATCGCTAGCAATACCAGTGATGCGCTGCAAACCGGCTGTGACGTTATTAATAATGTGGTGAGCGATCGCTTCAGCGTGCCATTGCCCCAAAGTGGCAGTTTTACTGTCAAGTAAACAACGAACAACGGTGGTTAATGTCACCTCATCAATTAGCGGATGTGCCGCAGGTGAATTCATTGGCTCAATACTTTCTAAAATTTCAATGTCTGATTTGAGGTAGGACAAGAGAGAATTATTCAACAAATTTTTCCCTTGTCTTACCCATGAGAAAAATTTTTCAATACTGAATCGGTCTTCTAGTAAAGTCTCACTCCTTGGTTATAAGCATTGACAAAACTTGTGTAGTCATACTCGACTTGAGTTGCATAGTCTACGGCAAAGTTAACAATTTCGTCTTTGAATACAGACTTGTTACCGCCCACAACATCAGTCACTTCTTTGTCCGCACTTACAGAAACGATCGCAGCATCGTAGTCTTTATCAGAGATGGCATGGTTTTTAGCAACTACCTTCCCTGCATATCCCATCGCATCCATGAATTTTGACTTAGTGGTTAGTAACGTATAGTCAAAATCCACTTGGTAGGGTGATTTTTCATGCAGCATAAAGGGGATGCTATTGACTGTAATGTAGCCAACCAAGGGATCGGTATTGGAGAGCATCGCTTTCATGGCGATTGCTACCCGCGCCCCTTCTTGGTTTCCGTAAACTGAAGTTGGCAGCAGACCTGGAACTGCGATCGCAACTGCACTACTACCTTCCTGCTTCATCTCCAAAATGCGATCGTCGTCAGTTGCTGAACTTGGGCCTTCAATGAGCAAGTAATATCGATACTTACCAAGACTACCAGTACCTGAACCTAATTTGAGGCGAATATCTTTGAGGGTGTAGTAACTATTGTTATAGCGCTTACTGCTAGGAATTGAGGCGATATAGCTGCTCATAGCTCCAGCAATATCTGAATAGGTGCTGCTGGATACAGGCTGGAGTTCCGAGGTTGCCTGAAAGACTCTATTGTTACTGTTATTTAGCTGAGTGTACTTAGTTAACAAGCTAGAACGGCTCTTACCTGATGCATTTTGAATCAAATCTTTGACTACACCATTCGTATTGCTGGATTCCAAACGGTATGATAGTTCATCATTGGTTCCCTTAAAGTCGCTCATTTTATTCAGATAAGCATCCAAGAAATTACGCACAATATCCTGAGCATCACTTGAGCTAAGACCATTCTCTTTAGCAGCCAAGAGAATGGAGACTGCCATCCGTCGCAAGTCCCAAACGTAAGGGCCAAGATAGCCTTCATCAAAATCAGTGGTGTCAAAAATGTTGTTGTCATTGCTATCTCTCATCCCCCCAAAATTTTGCAGATGCATATCTCCTTCTAGCCAAATGGCTGAGGTTGAAGAATTTACAAAACCTGAACTTGGCAGCGTCTGCATATCACGATAAAAAATGTGATCTGTTCCCCGATAAAAGGCGAAGGCGCTAGCTGTCATCTTTTGCATCTTTGTTGCCAGTTCTTGAGGCAATTGAGAAGCAAAGGGATGGTTGTATTGGTAAATTTCATTCTCCACCCAACTTGAACGGGGAGTTGCAGCTTGAACTTGAGATATAAACCCCAAAATTAAAATTAAGATAACTACAATTGCAGATATGTGTTTGGGCATGACAATCTCTTAAAGGTAAAAATTACTCTTGCTAGACTCTTGTGTAGAGGCAATCATCCAACAACAATTCTTTTACCACCTTAAGCAATAGCTTGAAAAGTGACTTAAAGCACAATGCAATAACTGTTCATGATAAAGGATTCAAAAAGGTAAAATTATAAATAACCGTCAGAACGTAATCATGTCAGCTATCCAAACAACTGTGGTTCTTGCAATGACGGCCGATGGAAAGATCAGCGCCGTAGATCCTAAAGCACCCCGTGATTCAGATGCAGCCGATCAAGAACACGTGGAGTATCAAGTCTCACTTGCCGATCTAATCCTGGTAGGAGCAGGGACGATTCGGGCTGAAGGAGTAAGCTTTACAATTCGCAATCCCGAACTGTTAGCAGCACGTGAGGTTCGCGGTCAGTCTCCCCAGCCGATTACCTGCATTGTCTCTGGTTCCCTTGACCTATCGCTGGACTTACCTTTTTTAAGTCAAGATATTGAGCGGTGGATATTCACAACACGAACTGGTTTAGAGCGCAATTCTGATGCAACAACCTTGCAAAAACTGGCTGAATTAATTGATTTGGGAGATACAAACCTAGACTGGGATCGGGCTTACAGCTTGATGGCAGAGCGGGGTATTCACAAGATCGTAGCTTTGGGAGGCGGTTCTTTAACAGCTGCTCTAGCAAAGGCTGGGAGAATTGACGATTGGTGGCTGACAATTTGGCCCGTCATTTATGGAGGAAAGAATGCCCCTAGCCCAGTTGAGGGAGAGGGTTTTCTTCCCAATGCTGCTCCTCATCTGCAACTCATCGAAACTCGTCAGGTTGGGAGTGAGTTGTTTTTACACTACCGCACACTCAAATAACAAAACAAAAAAGCGCCCTCCCAATCTGGGAGAGCGCTTTCTTACTTAGTTAATAGTTCAGAATTAACCGTTGATAGCAGGAGCAGAAAGAGCTACAGGAGCAGCTTCAGCAGATGCCAAATCTAGAGGGAAGTTGTGAGCGTTACGCTCGTGCATTACTTCCATACCCAGGTTAGCGCGGTTGATTACATCAGCCCAAGTTGCAATTACACGACCTTCAGAGTCAATGATTGATTGGTTGAAGTTGAAACCGTTCAAGTTGAACGCCATTGTGCTGACACCCAAGGA
>NZ_JBALDL010000010.1:0-28742 GCF_036917465.1 Nostoc sp. | reverse complement strand
TTCAAATCAAATATGAAGATTCTTTTTGATGAATTCTTGCCACAATGGAATTACACCGCTAAACCAGAGTTACACCTTATTTAATCCACTATCCTTAGCGTAGCCACTGATAAAACCTGCTGCAACTGCAATACCCAAATCAAGCAGGTTAGGTTTGGAGCGAGATAGCACTTCACTGCCGAAACTAGGTAGATTAACGATCCAACCGATACTGCAAGAAATTAAAAGTGCTAGTAATGTGCCTAAGAATACTGCTATTACGCCTTTACGAAATAGGATGATATTTCCAATTAATGCACCAAAGGCTAAACCTCGAATTGGCAACATTAGAGGTGCGATAATCATTGCGCCGATAATTACAGCAGTGCTATTGGCAAGTAGACCAAATGTAGCGATCTCCTTCGGAGGAGCTTCGCTAACGCACATGAACCAATAATCAAAACCAAATATGTTGCGTCGAGACTAGACTCTTGCAACAACTCATGTACCAACTGTTTTAGTTGTGATGGTTCAACCCTTTTGGGCTTAAAATCCCTAAAGCGATTGCGGATATTATTTATCAAAACTCCTCCAAATCAAATGATTTTAGATTCTGGATTTTAAATAAAAGCTTTAGCATAGAATATCGTTATCAAGATAAATAATGCACTAGATAGCAACATTTATTTCCAGAAATCACGGTGAAAGAGGAAGTCGAACTGTAAATGTACTACCTAGCCCAGGTTGACTTTGAACGTGAATATTACCTTTATGCGCTATGGCGATCGCCATAGCGATCGCTAATCCCAATCCCGAACCGCCAGAGGTGCGGGAGCGGTTGCGATCTACTCGATAAAAGCGATCAAAAATTCGCAATTGATGTTCTGGCGCAATTCCCAGTCCTGTATCTTGAATTTTGATTGTCGCGTAGCGATCGCGATCTGACAAAACAACGGTAACTTTTCCTCCGCTAGCCGTTGCTTGAATTGCATTCACAATTAAATTTGAAACTAAACGATAAAGCTGTTCTTCATTTCCCATCACAGACAGTTTTTGAGAAAACAGCATTTGCTTTGAAAGGTTTACTTCCGCTTCAATCGCCAAAAATGCTAATTCTTCAATTAAGTCGCTAATTAAATCGTTCAAACAGCAAGACTGATATTCTTTTGTTAATTGTTTTTGATCTATCCTTGTCAACAGCAATAAATCTCCGACCAATTGGGATAGCCGACGATTTTGACGTTTGAGAACATCCAAAATTCCACTATTTGATTTTGGCTCTTGCTGTAATTTGATAGCAGCTTCAATAGTAGAGTGCATTGCTGCTAAAGGTGTGCGGAATTCATGAGCAGCATCAGCAGTAAATTGTTGCATTTGTTGGTAGGAAAGATACACAGGTTGCATTGCCCTTTCTGCCAACCACCAACTAGACAAAGCAACAAAAATCATGGAAATTGGCAACCCTAGCACCAAAGTTAATCTTAAATAAGCAAGATTTTGGTCTAAATCAGTAAGACTTCGTGCCACTTGTAGATAACCCGAAAACTGGTTTTGAGTAGACAGTGGTAAAGTGATTTGGCGGTATCGAGCGCCAGAAGAATCTGTGATAATTTGCCAATGCTGTGATAGTGAGGTAATGGGCAATTTATCAAATTGCATACCTGCACTTGCAAACAGTTTTCCCGAACGATCTAATAACCGTATATAGTAATTAACCTGGTTAGTTGTTTCTTTTATTGATTGTTTAATGCCTGCTGTTTTCGGCAAACAGTTTGTTTTAGCTACACATAACTCTAAAGAAAAATCTTTAGCGAGGCGTTGTAATTGTCCGGGTTGCTGCCAAGCAGCTTCAATACTGTTATGGAGTGCATTTGCTACTGATTGTAATCCCCGATCTATGGTTTCATAGTAAGCATGGGCAACCACACTATAAACGCCCAGACCAGATAGCCCGACAATACCACCCATCACTAGCGTATACCAAACTGCTAGCCGTAAGCGAGTCTGGCGGAAAATAGGATTGCCTTCCATATTTCTAGAACCTTGCTCAACGTGTTGCTTCAAGTTAAGCTAATTAGCAGCATCAATGTTTAGGCGATAGCCCACACCATAGATAGTTTCAATCAAAGAATTGCTGTCTTCTTCTCCTAATTTACGTCTTAATAAGCGAATTTGTGCTGCTACTACATTGCTGACTGGTTCTGCACCAATTTCCCAAAGTTGATTAATAATTTGGTCACGACTAATAATTTGCTGAGGATGCCTCATGAAATATTCCAACAATTGAAACTCTTTGACAGTTAAAGAGAATACTTGCTTTTCTCCATGAGCATACTGACGAGTCAGTTCATGAGTGCTGTAATTGAGCGTCAGACAACCTACTTGTAAGCGTCGGGGTTGGAGTTGGGGTGTAAGCGTTGCTCCTACGTAAGAGGATCGCCGTTGTAATGCCCGCAATCTTGCCAGCAGTTCTGCCATATCAAAAGGTTTAATTAAATAATCATCTGCACCGCTATCTAGACCAATAATCTTTTCTTCCATTCTGTCTTTAGCAGTGAGCATCAATACAGGTAGAGTTAATTGACGCTCGCGCAACCATTTACACAACTCCACCCCCGAAACTCCTGGTAGCATCCAATCAAAAATCGCTAAGGTGTACTCAGTCCAGCCAGTTTCTAAATACTGCCATGCCTCAGTCCCATCTAGAAACCAGTCAACCACATACGCTTCATGACTCAGGACTTGTTTAATTGCTGCACCTAAATCCTCTTCATCTTCAACTAATATAAGCCGCATAGTCAACCGTTGCTTATCAGTGCTAAAAGCCTTCTTTAATTACCATTTCACGAAAAAGTGAAATAACTATGAAATTTTGATTCTACTTCAGATAGAAATACTGATACCTATACAGTTTTTAGATTCATACAAAAATGAAATTTTTCTGCTGCTTGAGATAAGAAGTATTCATAAGCTAAAAAACATTTAATTTGCATAACCGAATTAAACATAAATCTTGTGGGGGAGCCACTGCGTTGGGCGGGTTCCCCGACTTGTTCGCACAGTGTCTCCCCTTGGGAGAAGCAAGTGGCGTTGGGCAACATGAGCGCCCAGTATGTGCAATTTAAATTTGGAACAGCTTATCTCAAGAGTAATTTTACTGAATTTTCAGTTATTTTTAGTTTATGTGAGTTGGATTTCTCCACCTTGAGGTTTTGATAGTGCTTTTAGTTCCTCCCAACTGTAATGATTGGGTAGTTCAATTGGTTTGTGATTGGCTCCTAATCCCAATCCAACTGTCGGCTGGAGTTCCTCAATAAATTCCTCAGCGTATCCAACTAGCTGATTACCTGCAACTCCACCAGCGATCGCTCCTGCAAGTCCACCGATCGCAGCACCCACTTTACCAGCAATTGAGCGACCGAGTGCAGCTCCTGCTACGCCACCTCCCACAGCACCTAAACTTGTAGCTATGGGATGAGAATCTGTTGCATCTGAGCCGATTTGTTGAGATTCAATCTGCTGTTCATCGTTTGTCATGATATTTATCCTTTTAATTTCAAGCGTTCGGCTATGCGTTAGCGTTCGCAGAGCGTGTGCTTTGCACTCAGCGCTGCTGCAAGCAGGTCGCCAACGCGCAACGCATTGGCCATAATCGTTAATGTCGGGTTAGCACCAGAATTTGAGGGAAAGAAACTGCTATCTACCACGTAGAGATTATCAACATCATGAGTACGGCAATTGATATCAAGGACTGAGGTTTTAGGATCAGTGCCAAATCGACAACTACCGCATTGATGACCAACTGCTTGTTCTGGTAACTGGGTGCGGGGATAAATGCTAAATGGTAGGACGCTTTTAGCAGAATGAGGAATTGACTTGAGTACAGATGTCCAACGATGGATTAAGCGATCGCTTGCTTCGGTATTGTTCAGTGTATAGTCAACATGAATTTTGTCGCCCACCACCCGAATCCGATTATTGGGATCTGGTAAATCCTCTGTCTGCAACCACCAGCCAACCGAACGTTCAGCAAGTAAATGGCGCTCAAAATGAGGAATTAATTTAACAAAGGGAGCCATCAGTGGCGGAGCCTCGCCGGGAATCATATCGGCTAGGACATTACCAGTATTCTGTACCATCCCCATCGGATAAGGAAAATCCGGCTCTCCCCAGTAAAAATCATTGACGGCGATCGTTTTTTGAAAGTTAGCGCGATTCACTTCTAGATGTATAGAAACGATCGCTGTTTCCAATTGTTTCATAAAATTCCGCCCCACCTGGTCGGAACTGTTTGCTAATCCATTGGGATGGCGATCGTTAGCAGACCGTAACAACAAAGCAGCTGAGTTGACAGAACCACAAGCAACAACCACAATATCACCTGCAAACCAATGTTTCTCGCCGGCGATTTCAGTTTCTACGCTTGTAATCTCTCGCCCCGACTCACTGGTATGCAGGCGTAAGACTTTGGCATTAGTTAAAAGGGTGAAATTCGCATACATTTCACGAGCCGGACGAATGGCGTTAACATCAGCATCGGCTTTTGCCTGTACCAGACAGGGGTATCCGTCAAAGGTATCGCAGCGAATACAGGGACTATTTAGGCGATCGCTTTCATTAAGTTTTAATCCGAGTGGTAGGTGAAATGGATAATAACCCAGTTCGCGGATACCATCAGCAAGAGACTGCATATCTGGCTCATGACTGACTGGCGGATAAGGATATGGTTCGCTACGAGGTGGTTCGGTGGGATCTTCTCCTTGCTGTCCATGCACGTCATACAGCTTTTCTGCTTGCGTGTAGTATGGCTCAAAGTCTTGATACTTCAAAGGCCATTCTGGAGAAATTCCTCCTTTATGAATTACCTTTTCAAAATCTCGCTCCCGGAATCGAATTAGGGCTGCACCGTAGAGTTTGGTATTGCCACCAACCCAATAGCCTGTCTGAGGTTGAAATGCCTTACCATCTTTGTTATACCATTGCTCATCTGCATGGTAACGATGTTTTTGATAGACTTCCTCTGGATTCCAGTTAGCTTTCTCTCTCGGTAAAAAGTCGCCTCGTTCTAGCACCAGAATTTTTTTACCTGTGGGTGCGAGGCGGTGAGCCAGTGTACCTCCACCCGCTCCTGTACCGATGATGATAATGTCATAGTGTTCTGTGATGTTCATCATACATAATATATGTAGTATCTATGCAGTTATCCACGAAAAAATTTTGTGCCTTAATTGTGCAACTTCAATGCGCCATACCCTGCGATCGCCAGAACTAAAATTTCATACTTCACTTTGAAAAGTCTAGAGTTATTAGTCAATATTAGTAACTAATAAATAGTCTTTCTGTATCCTTAATTAATCATTTTTATTTTCAAAAAAAGTGGAGTTTATTAGCTAAGTACGGGGAAATATTCTAAAAATCTCACGATATATCCTAGCTCAGACTAAAACTTTAATTACAATATTACTTCTACCTAATGGGTTAATATTTATTTATCTCTAAAGATAGGCTGTCATTTCATTTTAATTTCATTTTTGTATCGATACAATGTGATCAGGCTATTTTTATCTAATTTAATAATAGTTAGATAAATGTATGTCTACAGTTGGAGGTAAATCGAAAGAGAATATGGTAGTAGTCTATGTTGTATTATATGTAAATTTATAATTAACAACAACTGGTAAGATGCGACCAAAATATATCTGTAAGATTTAAATTTAGATTGTTAATAATATTAAATCCAGTTTTATAAGCATGAATTAGTGTGAGCTTGAAGCTGTAATTCATTGTCAAAAACAGAGTTGAATTGATAGGAGATTTCTATGTCTGAAATCATCGAAATCTATGACGATCGCCTGCGTGCTATTGTATCTCCAAATGCTTCACTGCAAAAGCTAGCCAACGGTGCAGTCCATAGTGAGGGGCCTGTTTACTTTCACGAAGATGATAGCGTTGTATGGAGTGACGCTCACGGCAACCGCCTGTTACGTTGGAGTCCTACTGAGGGTCTGAGTGTCCTACGTGACCCATCTGATTATCAAAGTGGTAATTACCGTGACTTGGAAGGTCGTCTAGTTGCTTGTTCGTCTGGTTTGCGTGCTATTATCCGCCGCGAACACAATGGTGAGTGGAAGGTTTTAGTCGATCGCTACCAAGGCAAACGCCTTAATAGTCCAAATGATTTGGTAGTGAAAAGCGATCGCACAATTTGGTTCACCGATCCGCCCTATGGTATCACTGAACCAAATCAAGGTTACGGCGGCGAACAGGAACAACCCGGAAGTTACGTATATCGCTTTGACCCGGTAACTGGTGAGATTTATCCTGTAGTAACAGACATGGTGCGCCCGAATGGGTTGGCTTTCAGTCCAGATGAAAACCTGCTGTATGTTTCAGATACAGCAGCATTTAATATACCTGGAGGGCCTCATGACATCCGTGTGTATGAGATCGTGGGCGTAGCCCGTCGTAGAGATCGCTATCTAAAAAATGGGCGCGTGTTTGCAGTCATCGATCCAGGACAACCTGATGGACTGCGGGTTGACGAAAATGGTAATGTTTTTACGAGTTCTGAAGATAGCGTGCAGATATATGCCCCCGATGGGACTCAGTTGGGAAAAATTCTTGTACCGGAGACATCCACTAACCTGATTTTTGGTGGTAAAGAAGGCAATCGCCTTTTTATCACAGCCGGTCATTCCTTATATGCTATCAATCTTAATACCCGTAGTGTACAGCAATGATTTATAAATTTGCGACTGGTGTAGCGATCGCTTTTTTTCTCGGTTCATTTAATTTCCCACAGCTAAGTCCACACTTGTTAAGTTCACTTTCTCCCGTTTATCCTGACGGATTTCCAGGATTAGCACTTTTACTTCTCAGAGTTAGCCTTGGCTGGTTATTTATACTACATGGTTATCCAAAAATAACGCATCTTCAACAGTGGGCTGAGTCTCTAAAAACACCTATCTTTCTTTGCTTTTTATCAGCTGCATCGATGTTAGGTGGCGGAATTTTTCTGATTATTGGATTCCTGACACTTTTAGACACTTTGCCTATTCTCTGCTCAATGATTTTTGCAATATATTTACATATCACTGGAAGTAAGCCTTTTGTAGCCCAAGATCCATACTTAATTCCTGAACAACAGTATCAGGGTGCTTTAGGACAAGGTGAACCACCAAGTTGGGAAAAGGCTTTTATGTATTGCGTTATGTTGATAGCGATCGCGGTTTTAGGCCCTGGTGCTTATTCGCTAGATGCTTTGATTTTTGGACGGTGAAAACGTAAGGATGTAAGGATTCAACCTAATCTATTTGCGTAAGATAAGCTGTTACGTATATAACTTGCATTATCAGGGCGGGCAGGATGCCCACCCCACAATCATCTTGAAAAGATATTAGTGTAAATTAAAGGCGCAACAGCTTAATATACAAAAATTATCTTACTTTCTTTAATTAAGTGTAAATATTTGTCAAATTACATAAATTTGTTACATAAATTTGTAAACCTAAGAACTATTCTTGATAAGTTACAGGATAGGTAAAGTCTAAATACCAATATTTCAAAATCAAAGATATTATGACCGAGGAAGAGAAGTGGGATTATATAAATACACTTGATGAGCAATTGCTTCTAGGTGGCGTAATCCTCTCTGAATGGTCAACATTTCTTGCTAAAGATGCTGAAATAGCATTTTGTTCAGGAGCTAACTTAGCCGCTATTTTGGTCGCACAGTCTGCTATTGAATCCCATCTACGATATGAATATTTTGACTCTGTTGCAACAAAGGGATGGGGCTTGTATCGTCTTCTTGAAAATGCCCCTCTGCCAGTTGATTTGAAAGATGATTTACATAAACTCAGGCAATTTAGAAATAAGTGGGTACATGTTGAAGATCCAACCCAGGATGAAGATCTTCTCGAAAAGCCTGAGTATCATGAGGCAGAATTAGAACAAATGGCAAAGCTGGCAATAAAATCGATGTTGCGTGTGTTTTATATGGAGCAGTGGGTATAGACTGATAAGTTGATAAGAGTAATCTAACTCATTCCTGCATTAGATAAATAGTATGTGTAGTGCGTATAGTATTAAGAATAGTAGTGGTTAAGTTTTATGAAATGATTCTGCTATTAGCAAGATTGCGTGTCCATCAGGATCTTTAACTAGACAACCTTGCCGATAAGGGAATGAGCGATCGCTAAACTGCACAATCCGCGATGACACAAACTCAACTCCATTTTGCTGTAACTTATCCACTAACTGCTCAATATCATTAACAACTAGCTCAATTTGTATATGTGCAATATCGCAACTTTTCCAGTCACTCGGTATAGTCCGACCTTTTCCCGGCACAATATAGTCTAACAGTTCAATTCCCATACCATCTTGAACAGGTCGCAGTCCTGTAATTTTGACTTCGGCTCCTGGTAAATTATCCAAGCGAGTTTGAGTACTACGCCAGTTGAGACTGCGGCTATCGACTTGCATTCCTAAAAGGTCGCGGTAAAAGTGTAGACTCTGCTCGGTGTTAGAAATTGCGATCGCACTATGGTCGATTCCCAAAAACAAGCGATGTCTACCGACAATTCGCTTCTCTACGAGACGCTCCGCGAATGCGTCTACGCTGTTTTGATGCCATTTATCTTGTCCTTTATCAGGCGGAAACCAAATTAACTCTAAATCATGACCGTCAGGGTCTTTAAATTTGAATGCGCGAACACCACCAGATGCTTCATTCTCTGGTGGTATTGTCTGAGGAGCAACTGAAATAAATTCAATCGCAAATGAACGCACTTGTGCAAAAGCACGATCCATATCACTCACCACAATCGCCATGTGTTGAAACCACAGGTCATTACTTTGTGAATCACTGGGGATGGGTTTACCCTGAATGTTGAGATATTCCATCAACTTGATAAGTTCATCACCTAGCTGTAGAGTGACAATGCGAATTTTTGCTCCAGTCACACTTTGTAGTTCGCTGTAGTCTTCTCCTGCAACAGTGATGTCAGAAACGAGTTTAAAATTAAGTGCTTGTGTATAGAAATTTAAAGAGCGATCGCAGTTTGTGACCGTTAATCCAATAGCTCTAATTCTTTGTACCTGTACATTAGTTTGATTAGACATATTCGACAGCATCTTCGCATAAAATCATGATATTTTTAAACGCAGAATTACGCAAAGTAAACGCAAAATTGAGATGCTCTTACCCCGATCCTTTAAAGATTTCATCCAATAATGAAATCGCTATGAAATTTTAATAGTTCTTTAGGTAGAGATATTTATTATTCCAATGGCTAGAAGTATTCATTCTTTAAAACGTCTAAAGTGATGCCAGAATCACAAAAATCGTTCTCAAAAATCAAACACATAAGTATAACGTGTAAGTTGGATAAAAAGTTCAACCGATAACAGGTTAATTAAATTTGAATTGAATCATAAGTTTTCAATATCAGCAATCCTCAAACTTTGCAAACAAAAATTCTGAGAAAGTATTATTATGAGTTATTCCCCTTACCTGCTCAAAGGTCAAAAAGCCCTGATAACGGGTGCTAGTTCTGGCATTGGTGAATCCATAGCTCGTTATTTGGCTGCATCAGGTGCAGCAGTAGCTATCAATTACCATTCTGAAGCTGAAGAAGCCCAAAAGATTGTCGATGATATTAAAGCTGATAATGGTGAAGCTTTTGCTATTCAAGCCGATGTTAGTAAAGAAGACCAAGTAAAGGCAATGTTTAGCAAAACGCTTCAAGAATTTGGCACTATTGATATTTTAGTAAGTAATGCGGGCATTCAAAAAGACTCAGCATTTATAGATATGACCATCGATCAATGGAATGCAGTGATTGGGATAAATCTAACGGGACAATTCTTGTGTGCTAGGGAAGCCGCAAAGGAATTCTTGCGCCGAGGTGTGAAGCCTGATATTTCATGTGCGGCAGGTAAGATTATTTGTATGAGTTCAGTGCATCAAGTAATCCCTTGGGCTGGTCATGTTAATTATGCTACGAGTAAGGGCGGTATTAATATGATGATGCAAAGTATTGCTCAAGAACTTGCCCCTCACAAAATTCGCGTCAATAGTATTGCTCCTGGTGCAATCAAAACTCCCATCAATAAATCAGCTTGGGACACCCCACAAGCCGAGGCGAAGTTACTAAAATTGATTCCCGCAAAACGAGTCGGTGAAGTGGAAGACATTGCCAAAGCAGCAGTGTGGCTGGCTTCTGATGATTCTGATTATGTCAACGGTACAACCATGTTTGTAGATGGTGGCATGACTTTATATCCAGGTTTTACGGAGAATGGCTAGAAAAGGAGCAGGGGGAATGGAAAAAGAGCCAATTAAGAGTCATGAATGATAAATCTAGCCGTGGGAGATAGGAAAGTATCATTGCGTTTTTGGCGCGAGGGAGAACAAACCCACTGGAAAGTTACTTCTTTACAAGGTGAATTACAAGTTTCTACTAGTCTGTCAACTTACTTTTGAGGGGTAAGGTAACGAACGACAAAGGACGCAAGGAACGCAAAGGAAGAAAAAATTGATTTATTTCTCAATTTTTTCTTGACAGACTATTACTACAAATTACGAATTGGTATCAAAAGGTTTTGACAGAGATAGAGATTGATAAAAATGCACACCATTAACCCTTTTACCGATCCAATTAGTGGAATTCTCCAAGCATTCAGCATGACATTCTCGATGTTCTGGGAAATTCTTTGGGCGTTGATTTTGGGTTTTACGCTATCAGGGATTGTCCAAGCGGTAATTTCCAAGGGGGAAATGAGTCGGCTACTACCAGATGCGTCACCAAAATCGATCGCAGTAGCTTGTGGTTTGGGTGCGGCTTCATCGTCATGTTCTTACGCTTCTGTCGCCCTTGCCCGTTCCATCTTTCGCAAGGGTGGTAACTTTACAGCCGCGATCGCATTTCAGTTCGCTTCAACTAATTTAGTCATTGAACTGGGCATTATCTTGGCAGTATTAATGGGGTGGCAATTTACCCTAGCTGAGTTTGTCGGCGGACTGTTGATGATTTTCATATTGGTGTTTCTATTTAAAGTATTCCTCAAACCCCAGATGGTGAAAGCAGCTAAACAGCAAGCTAACCGGGGACTCTCT
This sequence comes from Nostoc sp., assembly GCF_036917465.1. GTDB lineage: Bacteria > Cyanobacteriota > Cyanobacteriia > Cyanobacteriales > Nostocaceae > Nostoc. The sequence goes on along the minus strand of NZ_JBALDL010000010.1, from coordinate 17,641 downwards.
GGGAAAATGGAAGGACACGCCAATATGGATATGTCAGTAACAGAAGGTTCCATTTGGCAAAGGATTTTTTCTGATAAAGGATTTACATCTATTAGCCATTACTTTGTCATGGACTGGGCTTCGGTGTGGTTAGATATTGCCCTGGGATTAGTAATTGCAGGTGCTTTAGCTGCTTGGATACCCAATGATTTTTGGCAAGCATTCTTTCTCACAGATCGCCCTATATGGTCTAAATTATGGGGGCCAATTGTCGGGCCAATCGTCGCAGTATTTACCTTTGTTTGTTCTGTGGGAAATGTACCTTTAGCAGCTGTGCTGTGGAATGGAGGTATTAGTTTTGGAGGCGTGATAGCATTTATTTTTGCTGACCTGATTATACTGCCAATTTTAAATATTTATCGCAAATATTACGGGTTAAAAATTAGTATATTTCTAGCGATCGCCTTTTACACAGCAATGGTAATTGCAGCACTAATAGTTGAAATTCTGTTCCAATTTTTGGGTTTAATACCACAAGAACACCAAGCCAAAGTAGTTGAGGCATCTATCAAATTTAACTACACTACAGTATTGAATATTTTGTTTTTGACTGTAGCAGCTTTATTAGTTGCGCGGTTCTTCAAAACTGGTGGGCCGAATATGCTGAAAATGATGAACAGTGACAGCAGCGATCGCGAACATAGCGAACACCATAATATGATGCACTACGCTGTTACCAAGAGGAGAAGGAAATCTGTGAGAAACTTACCTATTTAGAAAGCTGGAAAACAGCTAATATTTACAATCATGGCAACTGATTCATCTAGAAAAACTATATTTGCAGCGATGGGGTCGAATTTAGCGATCGCTATTACTAAATTTATCGCTGCTTCCATTACTGGCAGTTCCGCCATGATATCTGAAGGTATTCATTCAGTTGTAGATACTGGCGACCAACTATTACTTTTGCTGGGAATTAGCAGAAGCCAAAAACCAGCAGATGAGAGTCATCCTTTTGGTTACGGTCAAGAACTTTATTTCTGGACTTTTATCGTTGCTATCCTTATCTTTGCCATTGGTGGCGGGATGTCAATTTATGAGGGAATTACTCATTTAATTAACCCTAGCCCTTTAGAAGACCCAATGTGGAATTATATTGTGTTAGGTATGGCAATATTATTAGAGGGTTATTCTTGGACTGTAGCTTTAAAAGAGTTTTTGCCGACAAAGGGGAAACAAAATTTTTGGCAAGCTATCAAAAACAGTAAAGACCCCACAGTAATTACAATATTATTTGAGGATACTGCGGCAATTTTAGGTCTATTTGTTGCCTTAATAGGAATATTTTTAGGACATCTATTTAATAATGTTTCTTTTGACGGTATCGCCTCAATTATTATTGGCATTATCTTAGCTATAGTAGCAGTGGTACTAGCGAGAGAAAGTAAAGGTTTGTTAGTTGGTGAAAGTGCCGATCCTCAAACTATAGCTAATATCCGTTCTTTGTCAAAAACCGAACCAGGAGTGAAAGAAGTTATCCGGGTGCTAACAATGCAACTTGCTCCACAGGAAGTATTGCTGAACTTGGAAATTCAATTTTATGGCAATCTTACAGGTGAAGAAATAGCCTTAACCGTAGAAAGCTTAGAGGTAAAAATTAGCCAAAAACATCCTGAAATAAAACAAATTTTTATTGAAGCTAAATCCTTAACTGCTGCTCGCAAAGCTTCTCAAAGTTCTCAATAAATTTTCATCAAATAAATATCAATTACAGCGCTGAACTGCACAATAAATTATGATAAAATTTCTTGGTCAAGGACAGGCTTTTGGCTCACCGGGTATCGAACCTCGATGGACTCATGCCAATAAAGATGGAGTCGGCACAGCTTACTCTACTTCTAGTAAAATTTGGTTTACTATCTGGAATGGTGTTGTTACTGAAATCTACCATCCCACAGTAGACAGTCCCCAAGTTCGGGACTTGCAGTATTTAATTTCTGATGGAAAAAGCTTTTTTCACGAAGAGAAACGCCATCTGGAATCAAAAGTTGAACCAATGTGGACTCATGGTTTAGGATATCGCATTACTAATTCCGATCCACAAGGGCGTTATTTTATCATCAAAGAAGTAATTGCTGACCCGCATTTATCCTGTATTTTACAACGCACAAAATTAACAGGAGATAGCGATTTTATTTCCCAACTCCAGCTATACGCTTTGTGTGCGCCGCATCTAGAAGTTGGAGGTAGAGGTAATAATGGTTACGCTGTAGAAGTTGCTGGACATCGAATTCTCACAGCCGAGAAAGGAGGAACATGGTTAGCGATGGGTGCAACAATTCCTTTTAGCCGTGTTTCTTGTGGCTACGTTGGCAAAAGTGACGGCTGGACAGATTTGGCTGATAATTTTCAGATGGATTGGGAGTTTGATAGTGCTGTAGATGGCAACCTAGCTCTGACTGGAGAACTAAATTTAGACAGCACTAAAGAGTTTACTTTAGGATTGGCATTTGGCACAAATCTGCACAATGCAATTTCTACACTATTTCAATCGCTGAATATTCCTTTTGAACAGCAGAAGCAGCTATATAACGAACAGTGGAAGCGATCGCGCAGCGACATCAAACCATTAGAAAATATTTCTTATGATGATGGAAAATTGTATCACAACAGCATTAGTTTATTGTTGGCACATGAAGATAAAGTTTACCCAGGCGCGTTAATTGCTTCCCTGGCGATTCCTTGGGGTGAAGCCAAAGACGACCAAGATCAAGGCGGATATCACCTTGTCTGGACGCGGGATATGGTCAGTAGTGTAGCAGGTTTAGTGGCTGCCGGCGAAACAGATACAGCAGTGCGATCGCTAATTTATCTCGCCACCAGTCAGCAGGAAGATGGCGGTTTTCCCCAAAATTTCTGGGTTGATGGTAAACCTTACTGGAAAGGTATTCAACTTGATGAGGTAGCGTTTCCGATTCTCTTAGGATGGCTATTGCACCAACAGAAGACTTGCTTAAACTTTGATATTTATCCGATGATTTTACGCGCGGCGGGTTATTTAATTCGTCACGGCCCGGCCACTCAACAAGAACGCTGGGAAGAAAATAGCGGTTATTCACCATCAACATTAGCATCCAATATTGCCGCCTTAATCTGTGCGGCTCAATTTGTTCGTGAACGTGGGGATGAAGCAACAGCACAATTCATTGAAGAATACGCCGATTTTTTAGAATCTCACATCGAAGCTTGGACAGTTACTACTGAAGGAACCTTAGTTTCTGGCATCAAAAGCCATTACATTCGCATTACTCCTACAGATATCAATAATCCTCAACCCAACGAAAATCCTAACGAAGGAACTCTTTTTATCAGCAGTCAACCTCCTGGTGAACGGGCAGAATTTCCCGCCAAGGAGATTGTTGATGGTGGGTTTCTGCAATTAGTGCGCTATGGAATTCGTTCACCAAATGACCCAATTATTGTTGATTCCGTCAAAGTAATTGATGCAGTCTTAAAAGTAGATACACCTGCTGGCCCTTGTTGGCATCGTTACAACCACGACGGCTACGGACAGCAAGAAGACGGCAGTCCTTATACCGGTTATGGTAAGGGACGTGCTTGGCCTCTCTTAACAGGAGAACGAGGACATTATGAATTAGCTGTTGGCGGCGATGTCAAAACATATATCAAGGCGATGGAAGGATTTGCTTCAGACACTTGTTTACTACCAGAACAGGTTTGGGATGAAGCAGATAAACCTGAAGACCATCTGTATTTAGGAAAACCAACAGGTTCGGCGATGCCTTTAATGTGGGCGCACTCAGAATACATTAAACTGCTACGGTCAAATCATGACGGTCAGGTATTTGATTTTATCCCAGAGGTGGCTAATCGATATTTAGGTGAAATAAAGCAGTGTAAATCATTGGAAGTTTGGAAATTTAATCGTCAAATAGATAAAGTTAGAAAAGGTTATACATTGCGAATTCATGCTTTAGCATCTTTCCAGTTGCACTGGTCAGATGATAATTGGCAAACCATAAAAGATACGCCTTCTAATTCCACAAAGTTAGGAGTAAATTTTGTAGATATTCCCGTTTCTGATAACCAAAAACAGGCAATCAATTTTACCTTTTTCTGGATTGAAAGTAGTACATGGGAAGACCGCAATTATACGGTTGGAGTTGATTAGTTGTCAGAATTAGACCAGTACAACCAAGCATTATCCAATAATAGCGATCGCGTGACAATATATTTCCGATCATCAAAAAGAGCCATTTTTATGCAAAATAACCAATCACCGACAATTGACTACTGGCACGTCTGGATTGATAAAGACGGTGTAAGTCACCAATCCCGTTGTCAAATTGAAGACTTCATGGAAAAAGGCATAGCCCCGGATACCTCACCGCAGTGGCTTTCTAATTTGAAGCAGTCCGGTGCAACAATCACTTTTACTGTGCTACCTGTGGGATGGCTTGGAGACTGGCATGAAAACCCCAAGCCCCAATGGATCATCCCTCTATCGGGACGCTGGTTTGTGGAAACTATGGACGGACAGCGAGTTGAGATGGGGGAAGGCGAAATTTCATTTGGAGAAGATCAGGGTACGAAAGCGGACGCGCAAGGTCATTTGGGTCACTTATCTGGAACAGTAGGCGATGCCCCAGCTGTTCTGATAATGGTGCAATTTGAAGAGACTCCGACTATAGAAGAATCCTGTCGGTTTCGCTAAGGCTTACTCAAAACCACCACGATTGATTCTCATGTCCCAATAACAGACAGTATATCTATTGCCATTAGACAATCTCCAGAAAAGATTTAGTTACCTTAAATTTACATACAAATATCACGGAAATTAAGCCTCTCTCCGTTTCAGGGAGAGGTTTGGAGAGGAGTCTTAATTGATTTCTGGAGATGTCTATTTAGGGTAAAGCGATGTCTACGATGGTCACTGAGCTTGTCGTTGGCGCAGCCTCTCGTAGAGAAGTGCGGGCTACGCATACGCTACTAACCATAATCCTGTTAAAAAGTTAACAATTGCTTGCAGTGTCTTCACCTGACCTTCAGTTTATAAGCTCGGTTCTTGGTGAATTGAGCTAGTCGTCCTTTTCTTCCATAAGGTCTTTCACTTCATCACGAGAAATTTTGATTTTTTGACCATCAAACTTAGTCAGATTGAAGAAATTATCTTCGTTAAAAGTAAGTGATTGTTCTTGTAGCACGCCAATTGCTATCTGCTCACCCAGTTTCACAGACTCTGTGTAATCACTGCGCCAGTGAACACCAGCACCATTACGAGCGATGGAAATATTGGCAGCAATCTTATTCAACTCCCCACCAACCGTCATCTGGCCTGCATCAGCGCCATTGTACTCACATAGTTCCGTACCTTCAGCATTAGGAAATACTGGTTCAGGAATCACCCAAGATTCATCAAACCAAGCTTTCAGAATAGTGACGCAAGCACCTGCGACGGTAGCGTGTCCAGCGCCGTAGGCGGGGTGGGTGGGAGAACCTTCCGGGAATGCTATTGGTAACAAGTAAGTACCGTAGCGGCTGTGGACTTTTTCAAGGGCGCTGGTGCGGAAAACTTCATCATTAATTGGATATTTTGCACGGCCAGTCAGTTGATTATGAATTAGTCCACCAAATGCTTCTGGACGAAAGCGGCGATGTACATACCACTTTTGGAACCATACAGCTTTCAAAGCTCTGGTTGCTACCTCAGTCACCAAACTGAGAACATGAGGATCGCCAAAAGTCCCAAACCCGATTTGAGTTTTAGAATTTTTGTAAGGATTTCCCTCATCTACAGGAGCTTTCAGTCCCAACAAAATCAAACAGGCGTTGAGGTAAGCTTCATAGAGAGCATCAACATGGACGTATTGACCGATATCTCGCACATTACGGATATGGCGGCGTGTGGTATTATCGAAAGCATCTTCTTTCGCTTTGCCGCCGTTTTGGATATTCAACCAAGTTTCATAATCAGTCAAATAATTGATATCTCGCTGTACGGTTTTTTGCTTTTGAGAAATCGTTAGGGAACCGTAGGGAATATCCTTGAGCAAGAACTGGGAGATATAGGGGCCTACTAAGTCACCAGCATGAATACCTCGGAACAAAGTAGCTGGTGTGACGCATCCACCAACTTTCGGTCCGCGAAAATCAGACAATTTGGACAGATCTGCTGCGGCTTCCGCAACTAGGGGATCGTTTGCATAATCCGTGAAGTTGATATCTCGCAACAGTGCCATCCAGTAGAGTTCTACCATTTCCCCAGAGTTTTCGGCTGAGTCGATACGAGGTGCTGGAGGAATAGCCAGTGCATGGCCGTCGGGGCCTTCTAGATCAAAACCCAAGCCTGCTTGGGGATTAGTGAATTTGTGACCAAGACCTAACCCAATTGTTTCAAAATCTTGCGGTTTACCACTTTCAAGGGCTTTGAGTAAAGATTTGTAAACTTCTGGCTTGACTTCTCCAAGTTCATTATGTGGTAAACCCTTAGAGAAATTTGCAATGTAGTTGGGATTTCCATCTGCGCCGCGATAGTCTTGTTGTTCGCCATTGCAAACATGATCCGCCGCACCCCGATTAAAGGCAATTTGTGCTGCTTGACGACGAATTGATCGAGATGATTTCCGACGTTGTTTGTTGTTTTCAGGGCCAAGTTCTTGGCATTCTTGGCGGGAAGGACGCTCTTTAGTCATAATAAATTCCTTTTGTGAAGTTAGTATGTGGTGGTTATATGTATATCTACCGATCGCAATTTGAAGATTTCGGAAAACCTGGTAGATTTTTCTAAACTTTGTCAAAGCTTGATACCAAATGTGAGGTTAAATATCTGTGATTAGGTTTCATCTTTGGGAAGTGTTTGAGTATGAGTAGTAGGATTGCGGGGTATAGACCAAAGTTTGATAGTTTGATCACCACTTCCACTTACTAGGATTTGCCCATTAGGACTGAAAGCAACAGACCATACAGATTTGGTATGTCCTACAAAGTTGGTAAGAAGTTTGCCAGTAGCTAGATTCCAAAGCTTGATTGTTGTGTCATAACTACCACTAGCTAAAGTCTGTCCATTGGGACTAAAAGCAACAGACCATACAGATTTGGTATGTCCTGCAAGAGTGTGCAACAATTTGCCATCACCTAAGCGCCACAGTTTGATAGTTTTATCTATACTCCCACTAGCAAGGGTTTCCCCATCAGGACTGAAAGCAACAGAACATACTGCTTGAGAATGCCCTTTGAGAGTTTGTATGAGTGTCAGACTGCTAGTATTTAGCTGCCAAATCTTGATGGAGCTATCTTTATTACCACTAGCTAACTTTTGGCTATCGGGGCTAAAAGCAACAGACTTTACCCAGCCTACATCCTGAAGTGTAAAGAGTTCTTTACCAGTATCTAGATTCCAGAGCTTAATGGTATTGTCAGCACTGCTACTAGCAAGCAATTTTCCATTGGGACTTATAGCAATTGCTTCTACATCGTCCTTATGTCCATCAAGAGTACGGATGAGAGTTCCTGTTTCTAGATTCCACAGTTTAATTCGATTATCCCAACTGCCACTAGCGAGTATACGGCGATCGCTGCTGATGGCCAAGGATACAACTGCATCAGCATGACCTTTAAAAGTGTGGAGTAATTTACCAGTGTGCAGATTCCAAATCTTGATCGTGCCATCATAGCTACCACTAACTAAAGTATTACCATCTGGACTAATAGCGATCGCATAAATCCAGGTTGAATGTCCTTTGAGGGTTTGATAAGGTTGAATAATTGGCAAGGACATAACGTTGGGTGTGACCATCTGAAATGGTAATAGTAAACGATAAGAGCTAAACCCAACCAAGGTTGCTGTAGATGTAATTACCATTACTGCTGTAATTTTTTTAACAATTGGGTTTGACACTACAGAGCAACTCTCCATTTACACAATTTGGGCATGGAACTATCTAGTACTTTTTCCTACTAAATCTGGTTTAGTTACTTTATTTGGGTTTCTTTGTTGCTTATTCTGGTGTTCAATCCGAAGTCTGATGATAAATAAAACCGTGATTAGAATAGTGGCAACAAGGCTAATTGGTGTTAAATAAGTCCAGTGACCTGACATCTTATCCTAGATATGCCAAATCAAAATAACCATAGCTACATAAGTGAGCTTATGTAATTGCTTCCAGTTCTTTTTCAGCTTTTTTACACTCCAATTATTAGAAGTTATAGAAAGGAGTGTAAAAATGAGAAAAGTGCTTACACCCTGGATATATATCCAAAATGTATTGATGTCAAAAAAATCAAAATTTCTCTTTTGAACCATTAAAAACCCATGACATAAAGCCAAAAAGAAAGCTGTAAGACCTATACTAAGGCGGCGTTTTAGTAGCCATTGAGGAATACCGGTTTCTTTGGTTTGTGGAAAAACAATTCTAAAAATTGTGGGAACTACTGTGACTATATAGCCATCTAACGCTAAAAATCCGAGGATATTAGCCAGGGGTGATTGATCCATTGAAATCATATTTAATCCCTAATAATAAGATTGTTGATTATAGAAACTACAGGTATAAATAATTAAGCCGAACTTACGCTAATTCTAATGGAAATAGCAGATAAGCTAGGTATTTTAGTCAGTCAAGTAAACCCTAGATATTTATCTATCAGAGGTTGATTAAAAATTTATGCAATTGTCAAAAATCAATTTACTAATAAATGTGCCAAGGACGACTTGATTACCCGTATACTGCATGAAATTGCGTAGGAGTCGCGGCCCAAAATTGAAAGCAGCTAGCTGAAGCGCCACGATTGTGATTGAAAAAGCTGTAGCATCAACGCTGATTGTGGAACCTGCAACCGCTCCTAAAAGCGATCGCATCATAGATAGTTTAATGACTCGCGGTTCGCTCATTTTTTAGGCGGTTAGAAAAAAGCCGGAACGGAATAATAGGGGTTACAGCGTTTGTAGCAGATTGCGATCGCAAGCGTTGCTAATTAATCTTGGATATTTGGTTCACCACCTGTCACCATCCAAAAAACTGATTTCTCCGAAACCCTTATGACTACGTTATTTACCAATTTCTCTAACTTCAAAAAAAATGGGCGAACCCCCAGTAATGAGTTTGGTACTCGCCCATACAACGAAATGATGTAATTGTTAACGAAATCATTGGTCTAATTTAGCGTGGAACTCAGTTCCCCTTCCGTTGTAGATAAAATAGATTGGTAACAGTTATCGATATTGCCCAACAAGCACTATCTATAGTGGTGTAGTTTTTGGGGGTGATGTTTGAATTTATTTCGTAGGTATTACAGGCAAACTAGACCTAATAGTAAGCGATCGCACTTCAAAAACCGTCTCTATTATACTGGGATGTTTGTATTTGTTGTGCTACTTCTCTCCAGTGGACTAGGCTACCCTTTTTATAACCAACCAAAACTGGATGTAGATAAGATAGCTCCCCAAACGCTTACTGCACCAAGTTCAGCTAATGTTGAAGATATAAAAACAACAGAAGAAAGACGCAGAGAAGCTCGTAGCGGTGCTTCAGCAATCTGGGTTGTCGATCCAGAAATTAATGGGCAAATTGACCAAAATCTCCAGCAATTATTGGCAAAAGGCGATCGCATCCGCGAAAAGTTGGGCAATTTCCCCTTTGTCGAGACTTCAGTGTTGTCTACTCCTACACAAACTTACCTGCGACAAGCACCAGAACCTCAATGGCAGCAAGTATTGCGAGGGTTGGATAAAAATAGCAATTTAACTAGTTTAAATTCTGTTCAACAGCTAGCAGTAAAAAAACTGCGAACATACCAAGAGTCTAACTCTTCCCAGGCTTTGGCTCAACTATTAAAAGCGATCGCGCAAGCTCGTCAGCGCTATGATATCGCTCTCAATGTTGTGAGTGCGATGTCTAACGATAAGACTTACAGCGTCTACGCTCAACCCGAAACCCTCTATAATGCCAGTTTCTTAAACCTGTCTGATGCAGATTGGCAAACAACTCAAATCCAAGTGCGTCAAACATTAGACCGAATGTTAGCACAGGGTATTTATCCAGGGCTATCCAATGCGAACCTGAACTCTGCAATCCAGATGCAGGTGAGTGTTTCTGTGCCAACGACAGCACAACCTTTAGCCAGACGATTGCTATCAGAGGCGATCGCACCCAATTTAATTAAAGACATAGAGCAAACCAAGCTGATTGCAGAACAAGCAGCCCAAGCAGTAGAACCGGCGATCGTCAGCATTCAAAAAGGTGAAGTTATCGTTAAAGCTGGCGCAAAAATTACCCAGGCTGATTTTGTCCTATTAGACCACTTTCACTTGAGCCAACGCGGAATCGATTGGCTGCATCTGATTTGTTTTAGTGGAATAGTGGCATTGGCTGTGGCTATTTTCAAACTGGTAGAACGACGGATTTACGCAAAATTACGAAGAAGCGATTATCTCTTGATACTGTTTCTTACTCTCAGTGCGCCGTTGCTAATCTTCTTGACCAAATCATTTACAGGCTTACCTGCTATTGGTTTGCTTGTTGGTAGCTTCTACGGGACTGGCATCGGGGGTACTGTTATGGGGTTACTAACAATATTGCTTTCAATGGGAACGGAACTTAGCTGGCATTATTTAGTACCTAGTGCAGCTGGTGGAATTCTGGGCGGATTGATGGCGGGACAATGGCGATTCCCTGGAAGAGAAGCACTGCGAACGCGGGAGGAATTAGCTACCTTGGGAATCTTAATTGGCTTGACGCAGGGAGTAGTTTATTTGTTAGTCAATACTGCGATCGCACCCCTTTGGTATGCTGTCTTGGGTGCAGCAGTCCTCAACGGTTTAGCAGGGTTAGTTTGGAGTATCTTAGCACTAGGGTTAAGCCCCTACCTAGAAGCTTTATTTGATTTAGTCACACCGATTCGTCTGGCGGAATTGTCCAATCCCAACCGGCCTTTATTAAAACGTCTAGCGAATGAAGCTCCTGGAACTTTCCAGCACACACTCTTTGTAGCAACTCTCGCTGAAGCTGCGGCCCGAGCATTAAACTGTAATGTGGAACTGGTGCGGGCTGGGATTCTCTATCATGACATTGGTAAAATGCACGATCCTCTGGCATTTATTGAAAATCAAATGGGAGGTATTAATAAACACGATGTAATTAATGACCCTTGGAAAAGTGCCGAAATTATCAAAAAGCATGTGAGTGAAGGGAAGGTAATGGCTCGTCAGCACAAGCTACCGAGTGCTATTCAGGCATTTATTCCCGAACATCAAGGAACCATTTTAATTGCATATTTCTACCAACAAGCACAGCAACAAAATACTGAAAAAGGATTGCACGAATCAGATTTTCGCTATGACGGGCCGATTCCCCAATCCAAAGAAACAGGGATTGCTATATTAGCTGATGCTTGTGAGGCGGCGTTACGTTCGCTCAAAGATGCAACCCCAGAAGCAGCACTGGCAATGGTAAATAAAATCCTGAAAGCACGTTGGCAGGATAATCAGTTGGTAGATTCCGGGTTAACACGGGCAGAGATGTCTCAAATTGCTCATATTTTTGTCCAGGTTTGGCAGCAATTTCATCACCAACGCATTGCCTATCCTAAACTCTAGACATTAGCTAAATACAACATCTCATTAATTCGTAGCGAATTCTCTGCGTGCCTCTGCGCTTCCCTCTGCGCCCCTTTGCGTTAAAATGCCAAGCCTAATTCCAGCTGATGGTAGTTGAAATAAACTGATGGCATTTCCAGAACCTCCACAAACAATAGTTGCATCTGATTGCGATCGCAGCAAGTCTTGCAGATATACAGTTGCTTTGCCTTTGTTACTGTTCTTGGGTATGATGTCAACGTCCCGCCCATTGCTGAAAATTACCTCAGTCTGCAATCCAGTAAAATTTAACAATTCTCCTAAATCATGGATAACCTCAAGCGGCGTATCCATATCCAAACAAAAGCTTAATTTCCAGGGAGTTTGTTTGCTGTCGGGTTGAGGTATCAGTGCAGAAAAGTAGCTAGCAATTGCCCCAACTGCATCCCTATCCCAATCTTTTGAGATTTGATTTGTCCAATCCTTTTCTAAAAACACACCCCGTTGATAAATCTCAGTACCGACACTAGCAATATTAATTCCACAGGGAATAACTTTAATCCGACCAGGCGGCGAAATTAATTGACGTAGGTCTTCTACTTCTTGGGGGCTAGTAGAAATTACACAATCTGCCTGTAAAAAAATGCTATTTAAATTAATTCCTATCTCATTTGAAAATATCAAATATCTAATAGTTAAATTTTAACTGTTCGCGTAGCGTTATCTGTAGCAAATATAACTTTCTAAAACCGAAGATTCAACATAAGCTTGACACTGTGGTGAAACTTATTCTCAGCCATCCAAATATTTCAAAATAGAAATATCTAAAAATAGGGTAATTATCTATTTTTTATTTTAGTTAGATAAAAATTAAAATTCTCCAAATCAATAATTAAATAGATTTGGAGAATAATAGTGTTCTAGTGTAAAAGAAGAGGTTAATTTCAGTAATCTAATTGAAGTATAACAATCAGTTGTAAAGATAAAAGGTAAATATCGGGTAGAAATCGGTTAGTTTTCTAAAGCTGCTTTAAGCGATAGCCTAGTCCATGAACTGTCTCAATAAAATCATCAGGCGCACCTGCGTCTTTAAGTTTATACCGTAAACTCTTGATATGAGACTTAACCGTTTCTTCGCTCGGAGGGTCATCAAGTGATCAAATACGTTCAATAATCCCGGCTCGACTTAGCACGCGCCGACCGCTAGAAACCATTAATTCTAGAAGAGCAAATTCTTTAGGTGTTAAGTGTAAAGGCTGGTCAGCATAGATGACTTCATAAGTGCTGGAATTTAAAAGCAGACTACCCCAACTAAGGTCTGGAAAAGATGCTGCGGAACTATTACGGCGTAATAGTGCGCGAACACGAGCCATTAACTCTGGCATTTCAAAAGGTTTGACCATATAATCGTCTGCGCCAGCATCCAACCCGGTAATTTTGTCAGCCAAGGTGTCGCGGGCTGTTAGCATGAGGACGGGTATTGTACTGTTATGCGATGAGTTACGGTCTATTGTAGGCGATCGCAAGCGTTGACAAAAACTCACACCATTCAATTTAGGTAAGGTAATATCTAGCACCACTAGATCATATTCCAACACTTTGATGCAATCCCACGCTTCCTCTCCATCTTGGGCTATGTCTACCACATATTGACGGTCAGTAAGGGCTTCCATCAGCATTTCTGCTAGCTGAACATCATCTTCGACTACCAGAATACGCATTTTAAAAAATAGATAATACTATATTTTTTTTAGAAAAATAACTTTCCAATCAGGTTTCTTATAATAAAGTGAGTTAGACAGGGGAACAACTTTTACAAGTAAGAATCCCTAAAGATGACGATGACAAGGAGTAAATAAGCCGAGGGAGCAGAAGGCGAAAAGTGCAAGGAAAAAATAATAGTTAGTACAATACTTTCTTTAAAAGCCTCAAGAGTTTATTAGAACAGTGTTAGAAGTTGAAAACTCGCGAAAATACCTTTAAATTACTATTTTGTCAATCATTCTTATTTATCTTTTTGAAAAAAAATCAAAATAGCTCGTATTACTTTATTACTTTAGAGTTTAGATACTATACAAGTTTAAAAGCTTGTATAGTATCTAGCCTCATGAGACTACCAAATAAATTTGAATACTCACTTCTAGCGATGTTGGCATTGGTAGATTCCTACCAGAATGGCGATTCAATGCAAATTAAACAAATAGCAGAGCTAAAAGGTATACAAAATCGCTACTTAGAACAACTACTAGCAACATTAAGATGTCGAGGTTTAATTAATAGCATACGTGGCGCTAAGGGCGGCTACATCTTAGCACGTGACCCCCGAAAAATCACAGTTTTAGATGTTTTGACTGCCATAGAGGGAGTAGAGATTGATACATCTGCCAACAATACAACTATTGAAACTATGGAATCGGGTATAGTGGAGGAGGTTTGGCAAGAAGCCTGTCAATCAGCTAACTTCGTTTTCCAAAAGCATTCACTCCAAGACCTTTGGGAAAGACGGTCTAAACGTCAACAAATAGAACTTATGTACTATATATAAAAAGGTAAATATTGTAACAATGTTTAACAATAATGTTTTTTCCGAACCTTTTGGTGAAACAACTGACGTGGAAATTTGGCTTAGTCGGGCTGGGCTAAAATTTGAAGACTTAGGTAATGATGTCACTAGTATACTCATTCGTAAGCAATGGCGGGAATATCAAGCGGCAGTGCAAAGATGCTGTGCAACCTTGCATCAACCACCAGAACGTGTTCAACTGAGTGGCGTTTATCAAAAGTTGAGAATACCTAGTAGTAAAGCAACAATTGAAAATTGTTTTAGCTGAAATGCCCAGATGGTAAGACTTATTAAAAACTTTTTGGTTTACTGATTATGGTACAGCCATCGCCTTACCCATCCCATTACTGCTCAATTACTTTAAACACTGTAGCGCTTATAGTGCATAGCTTTCCGCTTTTTTGGATGCCATTCTATACAGCAAACTAGATATATGTGGCGCATCTAAATTCTACTTTTTGGAGCCTGAAAGACTTGCTGTGAGGTTTTCATCTGGAAAAATTAAATGCGTCTGTGCTTAGAACATTTTTAATTTGGCTGAGGACGAGCAAACTGGGAAGGTGGCTTAAAGTTTTCTACTGGTACATCTTTGAGTGCCTTCTCCATAAAATCACGCCAGATAGAAGCCACCATACCTCCGCCCGTGGCGTGGCCAGATAATTGCTGGTTGTTGTCCCTCCCCACCCAGACAGCAGTTGTTAACTGCGGCACAGTCCCAATAAACCAAATATCTTTTTCTGAGGAGGTTGTACCCGTTTTTCCGGCAACTGGACGACCGATATCTGCACCTCTACCAGTTCCTTCTTTAACTACCGTTTGCATTACGTCTAAAATTGCTGCTGATGCCCAAGGGTCAAGCACTCGCTGAGGTTTAGGAGTATTATCTAATATCACATTGCCACTACTATCAGTAATCCGAGCAATAATTGTCGGAGGTGATTGCCAGCCATAATTAGCAAGAGTCGCATAAGCACTAGCCATTTCTAGTGGTGTAACACCAATTGCACCTAGTGGTAAAGAACTCACGGGTTGCATCGGACTCATAATTCCCAAAGTACGGCAAGTTTGAATTACTTTATTCATACCCACAGCTTTACCAATCTTGACTGCGGGGATATTACGAGATTGGGCTAGGGCAGTACGAACCGGTATTGCTCCCATAAAGGTATTATCGTAATTATGTGGAGAATACCAACCATTACCATCATGGTAACTAACTGGAGTATCTAGGATTGTTGTATTTGCTGTAAATTTACCACTAGCAAAAGCAGTATAGTAAACAAATGGTTTAAAAGAAGATCCTGGCTGACGATGGGCTTGAGTTGCGCGGTTAAATTCGCTATTTTTTGCATCTACACCACCCACTAATGCTTTGACAAAATGTGTGCGAGGATCGATTGATACTAAAGCCATTTGATTATTTTTTAACCCTTCAGATTCAAGAGTTTGATGCCACTTCTTGATAGTTTCTTCGTAAGGATTCAGGTCTAAATTTGAGGTATTAAAGATGGGATCTGTACAACAAGGTTAAGCATCGCTTTTATGGCTTGCTCAAAAAACTTAATTACAGAATGGCCTTGACGACGACAAGTCTGTATAACCGTCAATAAATTGGCAGTATCTTGGAACCGCTCCATAGAACGGGAACCTCCACTAACTTTTCTTTTTGTGACTGCTAAACGTAACGTTCGTTCTGCTAAATTATTATCGGGCGGGATCTCCGGGTGGTCTAAAAAATACCACCACTGATGGCATTTATTTTTCAAAGAGCGCAAAAGTTTACCAGCTTCCCCTCCGGCTTGATCAATCCATAAATGAATAGATGATTCAATTTTGAGTTTAAAATCGGATGTCCAATTTAAGAATTCATCAATGTTTTGAGTTTGTTGGAATAAAGCATAGTTTTTAAAGCCCTCATCTATTAGGCTGATAAATTTTGCCCCAATAAGATTGGTTATTTAAGCCGGGTAGCTTAATTAGTTTTTTGAAGTGACGGCGTAAATGTGCCAGACATTTCTGTTGGGCTTTCACCGGATAACCATTATAGGCGCTATAGTCATCAGAACTAAGTACCCCTTTATAGGTCGAACCCAGGATAGATTCTAATCCCGCGCGAGAACGAGTATCAGCAGCATGAAATAAAGCAAAATCCGTATTTGCAAAAATCCATAACCATTCTTTTACACCCTTGACCATCCAAGGCGTTTCATCCGAATGGATATTTGGTTGGGTTTGCTTTATCCACTCTTTGAGTAGGTCAATACTTTCAGCTACTGCACCATCTATTCGTTCATTCGTCGCTACTAATGTTCCCACCCCGATTTCTATTTCACCTAGTTCCCACAACAATTCTTGTTGTTTTTCATAGGATAAATGTCCATAATTATTGATCCATCCCAAAAAAGCTTGCAGTCTGATTCCTATATCTTGTCCTGGTACCATCTCTGAAGACCATTCTGCTGCTTGTGTTTCGCCACATTCACTACAAATACACGTATATTTTTGGTATTCTACTATCTCGATTGGCCTTTCCACCAACTGTGCTACCTGCTGTGTTTCGATTTTTATTGGTTCTGCACAGAATCCCTTGTTACCACAACAACTACACACTTGCGGTCGTAAAATCTCAAACCTATCTACTCTACCAAACCCCTTTCTCGTTTTTCCCTCATGTCCTGGTTGTCCTCCAGGTTTCCGCTTTGGTGCAATACTCTGTTGTGCTTCATCCTCAAGTTTTTTCTCTGATTTTTTGAGGATGTCTCCCGATGGTGGTTTCGATGATGTTGTGCTGTCTAAATCCCTACTGACTTTGAGTTTCTTGATTTCCTGTTCTAATTCTAATACTTTGGTTCTTAGCTTCTCTATAGCGATCGCCTGCTCCATAATCAGTTCTACCAGTTGCTCTGTCGCCAACTGTTTCAAGCTTTCACGGTCTAATTTGGGAGGCAGGTCTTTTTCCATACCTGTTATACTCTTTCTCTCATGTCACATTTGTCAATACCCCAAGACCTGAATCCTTACATAGCTAACGGAAAAATCAGAGCTTGAGAAACCATCAAAATGACCTTTTCCACATCCCGTGAAAAGTCAGGTCACAGATACCCGCTATCTTTTGGATCATCGGGGGACAATTCATCGCAGACATATTTCTGCTGCTACCGTCATCAAAACTGGAACATTGCATGATGTCAGTAGTTTAGCTGGTGTGATGCCCACAGGCGATCGCAGTTTAGTTTGGTTTGCAATCCTAAACCGTGGTACAAATCCCGCAGGGTTTCGTTCTGAGCAAGATAAACAACGCATTTCCTCCCCTTGCGATTCATGGTTAATTGATTCTGAATTCAGTTCGTTCTAATTTCCTCAAAAACAGTGTAGGCAACCCAAGTTAAAATAATTCGGGTTGCTTTTTCATAACTACTCACCGTTCGCGTAATAGGATTTGACTAAGAGGAATTATCGACCAAATGACCATAAATATCAGGTGATAGACCAAGTAAACAAATAAT
>NZ_JBALDL010000009.1:0-20066 GCF_036917465.1 Nostoc sp. | reverse complement strand
TGGTAAGTCGTAGCGATCGCCTGTTTTTCTTCCTCCCCTTGTTCACACATCCTTAATTTCATCAAATCCATCCTCGATTACGCGAACGGTGAGTACTATGTTTAAGATTTAGTTTTAATCTAAAATCTCAAATTGCGATGAGAGCCAAAATTGACAATCAAATACTTTTTATCAACCACGAAGATTTACCAGAGTTTAAAAAAGGTGGTTCTGTGGTGCGAAACTCTTATTTCTGGGCGCTACGTTCAATTGCTGGTAAAGCTTCGCGTTATCGTGATTGGGAATACGAACCGGAGGTTTGGCTAGCACTTTCACGAATGCTTTTGTCTTTTGCTGAATCTGGTTATTTGGGTCTTAGAGAAACTTTGCTGGAGTTTCCTTTCTCTCAAGGAGAAATTCCTAGTTTGCTTCGAGATGTGTCTACTTTTGAGTAAGTCAAATCAGCTTTTGTTTGCGGAAAACATTAAAATGATTAAGTCAAATGACCTTTTGCTTACGGAAAACACCAAAACGAGTAAGTCAAACAAGCTTTTGAATAAGTCAAATGAGCTTTTGCTTGCGGAAAACACCAAAATGAATAAGTCAAATAAGCTTTTGAATAAATCAAATGAGCTTTTGCTTGCGCAAAATACCAAAATGAGTAAGTCAAACAAGCTTTTGAATAAGTCAAATCAGCTTTTGAGAAAGTATTTCAGTATTTTAAGAAAGCAATTAGGTATTTTGGATAAAGTAATCAGCAAATATACTTAATAATTACCAATTACGGCTGCATACGACTGTCATTAATATTACATTACAAAAATAATCTTTGAACTCATCAGGCACTCATAAGAGGTTCAATCCGTCACGATTAGTCATCATAGACAAACCCTACTTGACACTAGGGTTTGTTTTGATAAAACAATTAACATGGAAAAGTTAGTGTAGGAAAACAACGTGAAAATAGCGATTATTGCTAAAACATTAATTACATCTATCGGTTTGTTGACTTTATTTGTCCCAAGTCAAGCATCGGCTCAACTTATACCGCAACCTTGGGTTTCAGTTGGTGGAAAAGATGGTGATATAACCTATGCTGTAGGCGCTAGGGCTTTAAATTTCGGGGTTGAGCTAGGAGTTGGCCCTGATGGTGCTACGGGAGTAGATGTTTTAAAATTTATCAGTCTACCTGTCATTTCACCTTATGTAGGAGTTGGACTTTATTCTGAGGATAAAGGTGTTGCTGTTTCAGGTGGTGTTCAAGTAGGTGCTAGTGATAACGTTTTTGTTGGTGCCGGGTACAATTCTATTCGTGGCTTTAACGGGCAACTGGGAATCAGATTTTAACTAGCAGGGGGAGTAACTGAAGTTGAGATTAGTTCTCTAACATGAACTGCGGAATCTTGTTGTAATGCTGATGCCACGATCGCTTCACTCTCAACTATACTCAACCGAGCGATCGCCTGTTTGACTCCAGGTATACTTTGAGGATTCACGCTCAATTCATCCAGCCCTAAACCTAATAAAATTGGTGTTGCTAAAGTATCTGCTGCCAATTCTCCACATAATCCTACCGAAATCCCAGCAGCATGAGCAGCTTGGATAGTTTGCTGCACCATTCGCAATACGGCTGGATGTAGCGCATCAACTAAGTTTGCCACGCGGGGATTAGTGCGATCGCTAGCCATGACATATTGGCTCAAGTCGTTAGTACCTATACTAAAGAAGTCTACTTCAGCAGCTAACTGATCTGCGATCGCAACTGCTGACGGAACCTCCACCATAATCCCTACTTTTATCGCCGCATCAAAGGAAATACCAGCTTGATTTAATTCCGTTTGCACTTCACCCAAAATTACTTTAGCTGCACGTACCTCGCCTAAAGTGGCAATCATTGGCAACATAATCTTAATTTGGTGTCCAACACTAGCTCTCAAAATTGCCCGTAACTGAGTTTTGAACAAATCCAAATGATCTAAACAGAAGCGAATTCCTCGCCAGCCTAAGAAAGGGTTAGCTTCTGGAAACCCTACCCTCAGATAAGGAAGTGGCTTATCACCACCCACATCTAAGGTACGAATAATTAAGGGACGATTATCTAAAATTTGGGCGATCGCTTGATACACTTCAAGTTGTTCTTCTTCTGTGGGGGCGCTTGTCCGATCTAAATAAAGAAACTCTGTGCGGAGTAGTCCCACCCCTTCTGCACCGCTAGCCACAGCAACTTGCACATCATTTATACTACCAATATTGGCGAAAACTTTAACTTGCCGACCATCACGAGTAATTGCTGGCTGGTGTGCTGTAGCTCGTGCTTCTTGTTGGGCAGTTTGCCAAGCTTCCTGTTTTGCTGCCAGTAAATCGAGGATATGTGATTCTGGTTCTACCCAAGCTTTGCCACTTTCACCATCAAGTGCCATCAGCGTACCATCTGCCAAGTGCAACACTTGAGCATCGACTCCCAAAACTGCGGGAATACCCAATGTTCGGGCGATAATTGCACTGTGAGAAGTAGCGCTACCAGAAGTTGTACAAATACCCAACACCATTGTCGGATCTAATCTAGCGGTATCTGAAGGAGTTAAATCAGTCGCTACTAAAATCGCCGGTTCATCAAAATGCAAGTTAGCAGGGAGATTTCCAGCTAGTAATCGTAGTACCCTTTGCCCTACATCCACAACATCGTCAACTCGCTCTTGCAGATAAGAATCTTCAAGTGTTCGGTAAGAAGTCGCCACTTCATCTACTACGGCTTGCCAAGCTGCTTCAGCATTTATATGGTGATCTGATATACGCTGATGAGCCGCTTCCAACAATACTGGATCTTCTAAAAATAGTAATTGGGCATCAAATATAGCGGCTTCAGTGTCACCAATTTGCAGAGATGCTTGTGAAAAAACTGCTTGAATTTCCTGTTTGGCGGTGTGAATTGCTGCTTGTACTCGTTGCCACTCTGATTCAGGATCGTCTACGTGATATTCCGTAATGGTGATGTGAGTGGGTTGATAATGAACAACAGGTGCGATCGCAACTCCCGCAGAAGCTGCAATCCCTAAAAGTTCCCCGTGAGTTGCTAGGGCAACTTCATGGTGAAATGCTGGTGGAGAATTCAAGGCAACGTTATCTTCACCAAAATTATTTGCGAATAATGCCTGTAATGCCGCTAAAGCTTCATCTGCATCAGAACCGGTGGCAGTAATTACTAATTCGTGTCCTTGACGCACCCCTAAAGTGGTGACTTGGTTAATACTGTCACCTCGAACTAGTCCAGTATTCCTCGTTAAATTCTGCACCAGAATTTGGGATTTAAACCGGGCTACGGTTCCCACAAACTGGGCTGCGGGACGGGCGTGTAATCCTAAGCGATTGCTAATAATCAGCCGGATTTCTTTGGTTGGAAATTCAGGATTTATTGCTTCGATGTTGTCAGTAACAACAGACAACGGATTTACACCCAATTGAGTTGCTTTAGCGAGGAGTGCGCCGCGTGCTTCCGCCATGACTTGGTGAATATCTCTACCAGCCGCAGCCGCAACAACAGCAGCGATCGCACCTTCTACTAGAGGTGCTTCACACAAATACACTTTTTGCTGCTGTGCTTCTGGCAAAAACTCGATAGCCATTTCTGCACTCAGCAAAGCACTACCTAAATCCATTAATACCAAAACACCATCATCAGAGAAAACAGAAGCGATCGCTTCATAAACCTGAATCGGATCTGTACCCAATGGATTTTCAGGATCTTCAATTCCTGCTGCAACAGCAATAGAAACTTGGTTTTGAACCATTTGCGCGGCGAGTTCCCGCACACCTAAAGCTAGTTGTTTACTGTGAGAAACAATAACAATTGCGATCGCTGCCATACCGCCAAACTTGTTACGAGGTTTGCGTTTAGCTCGTTATCCATTGCAATTTCCCATTCCGCACCGCTAGAAACAGCATTTATCTTGATTACAATTGCAACTGCCCGAAAATATTCCGGTTGTTCCAGCTAGAAATACGAATAGAATAGCCCTCTTTTAAAGAAATACGTGGTATCCACTCATAAATACCATCACTAGCAGTACGGGAAGAAATGTTTTGGATAAGTTTGTCTCCATCGTACAACTTAATGGAGACATCACCGTTAAGATTATCCCGCCACAATATTAAATAAGGCTGATCCTTCTTGGGAAGTACTTTTGCAACTGGCTGAGAGATCAAGATTTTTGGCGCAACCTGATTTTTACTTTTCTTACGGAATCCCAGATAATGAGGGAGGTTTCGGAAAGTAGGATTTTCTTGCAGATTAGACAGTTGGGGAACAATAATATTTCCGTTTTGGGAATTGAACAAATAAGTCGATCTGCCGCCGTCAACAGTAATGATATCGCCTTTAACTCCTAATTTACGTAATAAATCGGCTGCCTCATCCAAAGTTGCTTGCTTCACCGTCATAATCAACAATAACTCGTTACCATTAACACCATCTTTGTCTAGAGTCCCGATGAGTTGATACTTATTTGCTTGGTTTTGGGCTAATACTTTTGCGGGATGATCGCTATATCGGTAAGTAACGATCGCATTTTTGACTACGTTTTGGTTGAGAGGCGTACCGCTAACCTGGTCGTAATCGGTAATGTATGCCTGCTTATTATTCCAGACTAGTGCTTTGAGGCGAATATTACTATAGTATTTATCTTTTGGTTCTTTGATGGGGCCATAAGGACTAGTGCCACCAGTAATGACTACACCATTAAGTTTAATTGGAAAGGATAATTGAGTACTAGATTCGTATTGTTCAAAAAAAGAACAATTAATCATCGAGAAAACGTTATTTTCGTAAAGTTTCTTATATTCATCTGCAACTTCAGAAAACAACTGTCTTTGGAAAAATGGGCTGTAATATTTCCCTTCTCCCTGATAATATTTACCCTCATTTCGACCCATATTATCTACCCCTCCGATAATTTGGTCTATTTCCATTTTGCGGAGATCGATAACTTGTAAATAGGCTTCATTCCCATTAGTTAATTCTTTTTTATATAAAGCCGCCCCATCTATAGACTGAAGAGGCTGATAAGAAGATAAAGGGTTAAAAGTTTGGGCAATCCAAAAGCTACTCAGAATTGGCAGCAAAAAAAGCAATAAATTGATTACAACATTCATGAGTATTTGATTTAGTTAGAAATAATTATTTGGAATTATAGTTGAAATTTAAATGTTAACCAGCCTCAGAAGGTCAACGTCGAGCCTCAGAGGATGTTTTAAAAGTCCTTAGTGATGTATCACAAGTACTTTTAGATCCCCCTAAATCCCCCTTAAAAAGGGGGACTTTGATTCTGTTTCCCCCCTTAAAAAGGGGGACTTTGATTCCGTTTCCCCCCTTTTTAAGGGGGGCTTTGATTTTGTTTCCCCCCTTTTTAAGGGGGGCTAGGGGGGATCAATAAATGCCTAATATCACAGCCGACCACTTTTCAAACAACCTCTCAGAAGATGAACATCGAGCCTCAGAAGATGAACATCGAGCCTCAGAAGATGAACATCGAGCCTCAGAAGATGAACATCGAGCCTCAGAAGGTGAACATTGAGCCTCAGAAGGTGAACATTGAGCCTCAGAAGGTGAACATTGAGCCTCAGAAGGTGAACATTGAGCTTCAGAAGGTGAACATTGAGCTTCAGAAGGTGAACATTGAGCTTCAGAAGGTCAACGTCGAGGCTTTTTGCTTGAATATTGTAAATTTGAAGTTGAAATTTGAGATGTACAAAGCTTGTGAAAGTTGTACAGTCTTGTTATGTAAATTAACTTAGAGATGAAGTAACTTTACTAAGTATCCCATATCTGCAAATACAAACTGCATTAATCTTTTCTTTGTGTACTATGATTTTGGTTTTGTAATACTAATGGTATAAAAGATAATGGCTCAATTTGAATACAGCACTCTCGCCCATCCACAGGATATCCAGCAGCTGAAACATATCCTTGAGCAATGTTTCATCAGCGCCCTTGATGGCGAGGAAGCTTATATTAAGCAGATTGGTGTAGAAAACTTCCGCATTATTCGGGGATTGGAACAATTAGCCGGTGGATTAGCAACTCTTGACATGGGTCAGTGGTGGGGTGGTCAACGTGTACCCATGACAGGAATTGCCGCAGTAGGCATTGCTCCAGAGTATCGCGGTTCAGGAGTTGCGATCGCTCTGATGCAAAACACCCTCAAAGAACTTTCCGATAGAGGTATAGCAATCTCCGCTCTTTATCCGGCCGTTCAAACTTTGTACCGAAAGGTAGGTTATGAGCAGGGAGGTAGCTGGTGTGTTTGGGAAGTTGCTACCCAGAATATCCAAGTGCGGGAGCAACCCCTACCTTTACAACTAGTAGAAAATATCAATCATCAAGTCTTTCATCAGCTATATCAGCAGCAAGCGAGACAAATGCATGGATATTTAGACCGACATCCAGCAATCTGGCAGCGAATAATCCAACTAAATGAGAAGGAAATAGTCTATACCTATTTGATTGGTACTAAAGACGAACCCCAAGGCTACATCATCTTTACTCAAGAGCGAACAAATGATGGTGAAATTCTCTTTGTGAAAGATTGGGTACTGACTACAGTTGCTGCTGTAAAAACCTTCTGGTCTTTTCTGGCAAATCATCGCTCTCAAATTCAGCTGGTGCGATGGAAGAGTTCTGCAATTGATTCCTTGACATTGGTGCTACCAGAGCAAACTGCCAAGATCAAAACTACGAGTCGTTGGCTGCTGCGGATAATAGATGTAGTTAAGGCGCTGGAATTGCGTGGTTATCCACCGGGAATTCAAGCTGAACTACACTTAGAAATTCAAGATAATTTCCTAACTGGAAATAATGGTAAATTCATTCTTTCTGTCGCCAACGGACGTGGCGAAGTCACAAGAGGCGGAAAGGGTGAGTTGCAACTAGATATCCGAGAATTAGCACCATTGTATGCAAGCTTGTTTACCCCCTACCATTTGCAAATAGCGGGAAAATTGGATGGGACAGAAACGGCTATTTTAGCAGCTACGCAAATATTTGCAGGTGCTTCGCCTTGGATGGCTGATTTCTTTTAAAGAATTGGGCATGGGGCATTGGGCATGGGCATTGGGAAGTTTTCTTCTGCCTCTTCATCTGCTCACTCCTGAGTTGCTTAAGCAAACAAGGGGCTTAAGTCTTTTGTCTTAAACCCCTTGTTAAAAGTAGTTTTTGTAGGTTGGGTTGAGGTGATGCGTCACCCAACCTATACTTACACCTAGATCAAGCAAAACTTAGAATAATCAAGGTTTTTGCAGGAAATTGAGAGTACCACTACCACCATTCTTACCAACAGCAGGAATTTCTAGTAGTTCATCTGTGGCTTTGCCACTACCGTCATTGATAACGGATGTAGAGCTACCTGGATGTCCGTTGGGGACAAACAGTTGCGGGTGGTCAAAAGGCGCTTTCTCATGCCGAACTCGGT
Source organism: Nostoc sp. (assembly GCF_036917465.1). GTDB lineage: Bacteria > Cyanobacteriota > Cyanobacteriia > Cyanobacteriales > Nostocaceae > Nostoc. The sequence continues at coordinate 12,624 of NZ_JBALDL010000009.1, read as the reverse complement.
CATCAGTCAGACCTTTTAAAAAGGCGACCAATTGCTGCTTTTCATCTGTTGAGAGATTCAATACGGGAAGAAGTCCAAAGTCACCACCCCGACTGTAAAAATCAATCACTTGCTCCAAGGTCGCGTGACCTCCATTGTGGAAGTAGGGAGCAGTGAGTTCAACATTGCGAAGTCCAGGTGCTTTGAAAGCTCCGTTTGCAAAGATAGTTTCACTAGAATCCAATGATGGATCGAGCGTGGGAGGATTTTCACCAAGGAGAAGCTGAAATTTCCCTAACTGAGCTAATCGTACTTCTGAAAGCGGATTACCGAAAGCGTCATTACCGCCCAAACTGGGGTCTTCTGTAAAAGGTCTAACACCGATATTGAAAAACCCATTGTCTTCAGGGGATTTTGCACCGAACGGCGCACGTTTGATTCGTCCGTCTTTAGCAACACTGCTTACTGAAGCAGCTGTTAATTCTGAGCCAACGTGACAACCAATACACAGACCTTTGCCCTCAAACAGTTCTTTACCTTTTTGCTGTTCAACAGTTAGGGCATTAGTGTTTCCTTCTAAGAAGCGATCAAAATCTGTCTGGTTAGCAATGAGTGTAGATTCGTATAACTGAACTGCTAGCCCAAAGAATAGCGAGAAGTTGTACTCCATCAACGTGTACTCATTAGTTTCCAAGGAGCGATCGGGCTTTTTGATAAAATTCCTTTTACCTTCAGCATCAACTTGGATAAGTCGATTAGACTTCCACCACTCAGACTTGAAGGCATCTTGAATCAGCTGCTCATAGGTTTTATCTTTAAGTCCGGGGTTGGGCGCTCTACTATCTGCACCTAAAACGCTGTCTTGTAGATCCACTACCTGCTTACCTAGCGGTCTGAGAGGTAATAACTTTTTCGCAAGTTTTCGAGGCAGCTTTTTACCCTTGCTAACGCTGAGGGATCTTTTGTCAATTTCCCCGAACTTATCACCAATTTCTTGAAAAGTCCGACCATCAGCAGACGACTCAAAGGAACTGAGTGGCGGGCCGACTGCTTGGGATGCCAAAGATGAATTCTTCAGACTGACTTTGACAAATTCTAGTTTACTTGGGTTTGTTGCTTTGGCGATCGCAGCATTAGGATCTCTTAAACCGAAGGGATTCACCCCATTAAATATATTTTGTGCCCTTCCATCCCAAAAGTTACGAAAGTTAAATGCTGCATTAATCACGGTTGGGGTGTTACGCGGCTCGACGCGGCGCACATTAATGCCTCCCACGTTAAACACTGGGTCTGGCTCGTTTATTACTTGGTCTTGTGCATTACCAGGTGTGACATCAACAAATTTAGTATTGAAGATCCCTTGAGATGAACTAACATCATTACTGTGGAAGGGAAAATCTCCTGGTTTGAGTTGATAATTTGGGAAGCCGCCAACATTAAAAACTCTATCTGGATTCTCTGTACCATCAGAGTTAATCTGCAAAAGTCCAGGAGCAATCTGATTTTTGGATCTATTATCGGCTCCAGCATGGAAGTGACAACTAGCACAGGCGGTTATTCCGTCGCTCCCAACCTGCATATCCCAAAAAAGAGTTTTTCCTAACTTGATAGCGGCTACTTTGTCTTTTACAAAGTCTCCAAGATTGTCAGGCTCAGGTACCGATATGCTTTTGAGTGAAGCTAAAGTTGACGGCGTAACCTGTGCTGATACAGTGTTTCCAGCTATTACTGCCACCATAATAATGACAGCAATTGTTAGAGTCTTGGAAAATCTTGATCTCAAATAGTTAAGCTTGCCATCTTTGAATCTCCATTCTTGGCGCTTGATTTTTGTCACCAAAGATTTGAGGGAGAATCGACCTTTTGAGTTCAGTAGCAAGTAAATTAATAAGCCTGTAACAAAGATTACTAACATTAATATGGGTATGATTCCCATCGCTTTTTTGTGATAAAGTAATACTTAAGTAATCATATACTTACGTGTTACTTTTAAATATAAAGTTAATCTAAAGTAGCTACTCAATTTACAAACTTTATGTAAACAAAAAGTGCCATAAAGCTAACAACAAATTCAGCAAGATAGATAAAATCTTATACATTTAATTTCCATTATCTAGACTGCTAAGATAATTTCTCAATAAGAGCTTGATAAAATTTAGATATGCAAATTAGATATGTTTTAATTTATCATCAGCCCTACTTTGAGTAGGATATTAAAATGTCACTACATCAAAGTTCTGGTCGCTGGCGCTTAGGGCTAGCATTATCACTATTGACGGTCTTATTGTGGGGAATTTTACCTATTGCTCTGGCGATAACTCTGCAAGTGCTTGATGTCTATACTGTTATTTGGTTTCGGTTTTTGGTATCATTTTTACTACTAGCTGTGTATTTAGGAATACGTGGTAACTTACCAAAGTCAGAACAACTGCATTCTGCTTCTTGGAAACTATTAGCGATCGTTACACTATTTTTAGGGATTAATTACTTTTTTTTCATGCAAGGTTTAGCACTAACATCACCTGCTAACGCTGAAGTTCTGATTCAATTATCTACCCTTCTATTAGGTTTTGGAGGGTTGGTGATTTTTAAAGAACGTTACCATTTGTATCAATGGATTGGTGTCAGTGTAATGATTTGCGGTTATGTTTTATTTTTTCACGAACAACTAACAAATTTAATTACAGCGCATGGCACATATATACTAGGTAGTATTTTGATTGCTCTAGGAGCAACGGCTTGGGCAATTTATGCTTTGGCACAAAAGCAGTTATTACAATCTTTATCTTCCCCCAGTATTATGCTGATCGTTTACGGGGGGTGTGCTTTATTATTCACTCCTCTGGCCAGAGTAAAATCAATTTTTATACTCGATCCTTTCCATTTAGGAATATTGGTTTTTTGTGCTTTAAATACTTTAATCGCTTACGGTGCTTTTGCTGAATCATTAGAACATTGGGAAGCATCACGACTAAGTGCAGTAATAGCTTTGGCTCCCATTGTGACATTAATATTAGTTGGACTTATATCAAGTGTTGTACCTAATTTGATACCTTCAGAACACTTCAGCTTTGTAGCAATATTCGGAGCGGCTTTAGTAGTGACAGGTTCAGTAGCGATCGCACTAGTAAAAGCTGATTAACAGTGATAATTTTCAGGATTTTTACTGATTGTTTTTATTTAGTAAATTCGTGCCATCTTTAAAGCTACAACATAAATACTGAGGCAGAGGATTTTTTATTTGTTATGATTTGATAGTGAAGGCAAACTACGGGAGTCAGCCTCTTGTAAGATGGATAATTTACCTATCTGTGTGACTCTGTAGTATCTGATTTTTGACTTTATAGCCGAGATTAAAATTCTTGAATGAGAATTCAAAAATCAGAATTTAGGAGTCAGATAAAGCTTTCTCTATTCGCAAGTCAGACACAATTCATACTGAATTATAACGACTGACTCCTAAATTCTGTTTTGAGAAAATTGAGGCTAAAAACTTTAAGTAAACTAAGCAGGGTGTCCGAATAACTACCAAAGCCAACACCTGATAAAACAAGATCACCGAAACAGTTGAGCGATGAATAGTTTGTTTGGTAATTGGGCCAGCAGCCTCAGAAAAAATTCCCTATTGCTGGTTCTTTCAACACTGCTGCCAATATTTGGAATTAGTAATTCTGTCTTGGCAGCAGAGCGGATTTATGCATCTTATTCAGCATTGGAGCTTTCCATTTCAGTTAATACTTTAGAAAACTATGCCAAAACAGGCGTAATTAACGAAGATTTGGCAGCGTATCAGCAATATCTGCCTTTAGAACAGCTTCCAGAATTGCGGCGGATTTTACTTAATCGTGTGAAAGTTAGTCCGGTAGTACTTTCGCAACTTCTCTACACACCGCAAGGAGAATTTTTGCTGCATCGGTTGGCGCAAGTTATTATAAGCAAATCTTCTCAACCAGAACTTGGTAATTTGCGTTCGGCGCTAATTTCAGCTTCTGCTGAATCAGGAGGCTTGACATTTTTGAATGTGTTGCGTAAATATCCCAGCAGCAGCATTCGCCTTGATGTTGCCGAGACTTTGGAAATTGCTACGGAATTGGAGAAACTTGTTAACCAAACCCATAGTGCGATCGCAGCAGTTTCTCAAGAGTCTAAAATAGAAGCTGCTACCATTTCACAACCAAATTTCTCGCAATTGCCCAATTTAAAGGTTCCGGGAAAGTTTAAGTCGCAAAAATACACTCTAAAGTTTTTTGATTCAACGCGCAATCGGCTTTTATTAACTGATGTTTACATTCCCAATGTCCAGAATAATGCACCCGTAATTGTAATTTCTCACGGCTTGGGTTTAGATAGCAGCAACTTTCAATATTTAGCCACGCACCTATCTTCTTACGGATTTGCCGTTGTCGTTCCCAATCATCCTGGTAGCGATGCTAAACAATTGCGTTCTTTGCTAAAGGGACACGCCAATGAAATAGCAGAACCCGGTGAATTCAAAGACCGACCAATGGACATAACATATATATTGAATCAATTGGAAAAAGGTAATCAATCTGATTCACGGTTTAAAGGTCGCTTAAATCTGCAACAAGTCGGAGTATTTGGTCAATCTTTGGGAGGCTACACAGCCTTAGCCCTAGCAGGTGCGAAAATCAACTTTGAGCAGCTAAAACAAGACTGTCAACCAGCAGCACTCCAAAAAACCTGGAATATGTCTTTACTGCTGCAATGTCGGGCTTTAGAATTGAACATCAGCAAGTCTGGCAAGGATTATAACCTGCGGGATGAGAGAGTGAAAGCTGCGATCGCAGTTAATCCCATTACTAGTTCGATTTTCGGCAAAGCTGGCTTAAGTCAAATCAAAACTCCAGTAATGATTGTCAGCAGTAGTGATGATACAGTTGCACCAGCTTTATCTGAGCAAATTCTACCTTTCTCCTGGTTTGCAAATTCACAAAAGTATCTCGTCATACTTGAAGGTGGCACTCACTTTTCCACCATTGGTAATGGCAATCCTGCAAATCAACAAGTAGCATTACCTACCGATATGGTTGGCGATGCTTCTCAAGCGCGTCGTTACATGAATGTTTTAAGTTTACCTTTCTTCCAAACATACATTGCAGGAAGGCCGCAATACACCCCTTACCTGAACGCCGCCTACACTCAAAGTATTTCTAGTAAGTCTCTTGGTTTGAGTCTCGTAAAATCATTGAATACAACCGAATTAGAACAATTACTGGATATAAAAGGAGGCAAATCCGCAAAAAAAAAGTTCCCAACACCATAGTCAGCTTCGGATTTTGGATGTTGGATATTGGTGTTGCATTGCTGCATGTGATGATTTTTATTTAACTATAAACAATTAGTTTGTTTATTCTCCGGCGAGTTCCCGCGCAATATCCATGTTTGCTGCCAGTACACGCACGATTTCAACGGGGTTTTCACCTCGGTATATTAAGAAATATCGGGGCTGCACCAACCAGAAAAGAACCGGAAGCTGGGTCAGGTCGTAACGGTACTTTCCTATTCTGGGGTTGTCTGTCAGTAATTCACAGGCGGAAAGAAGCTTGTCCAGCATGTGTTCGGCAGCATCGGAATTATCTCGCGCGATATAGGCATAAATTCCCGCAAGGTCGTTTTCTGCTTGCACGGAGAGAATATAAAGTTTTGGCTTCGTCACAACGATTTTTTGATCAATTGTCGCGCTTTGTTGCGGATGCGCTCTCGCGCACCTTCTTGGGGAAGACCTTGTGCATTATCAAGCTCTAAAAGACCGATAGCAATTTGCTCATTGAGCCACAATTTATATTCCTCGGAATGGTCGTTAAAGCGTTTCAAAAGACGCAATCCCTCCCGAATTACCTCGCTTTGAGAATGGTACAAGCCGGACTCAACCTGTAGTTGGACGAAAGCTTCCAACTCAGGAGTAAGGGAAACATTCATGTATCTATTTCCTTATAACAAGAATAAACATTATAATAACAATTTTTGTTATTAATTGCGTATTTATAAAATTAGAGGTTCAATTTTTGCTTGCACTTCTTCAATTAGATCATCTTCAACTTTCTCTACAAACAAAACCTTTCTAACTTTCCAGTCCAGTGATTTGATCTGATCGGCTAACACCACACCACTGGTTATCATTCCGTCAGGCAGAGAAATCTCAAAGTTAAGACCTTTTTTTTTGACTAGTAATTGGACAAACCATAATTTGTATTTTCGGTGCGTTACGGAAGCCGTAACACACCCTACGCAATCTTCTAATTATTTGTGCTTACTGTAAAAACTGTAACTAGCACAGATAAGATGCGATCGCATTCATCCTGAACGGCATATACTTTAAATAAATGTCACATTTAATTGCATTATTGTAGATTTCAGCTTTACATAAGTTGATTTATGAGCCAGCCTGAAGATACTACTACCCAAGCGACTGCTTTCACTAACCACGATCGCAAACCTATTCACATACCTGGCTCTATTCAACCTCATGGTGTACTACTAGCACTCAGTACTCAGTTAGAGATAGTGCAAGTTAGCAACAACACTAAAGTATACTTAGGTAAAGAGCCAGAAGATTTGCTTGGTAAACCATTGAGCTATTTATTAGAAGCTCAACAAGTAGAAACTGTAAAGCAGTGTTTGGTAAAAAAAATTGACAGTACTATTACTTTCAAAGTATCAATAAATACTTTGTATGGAGATAGAGACTTTGACGCGATCGCTCATCGGACAGAAGAGGCTGTGATTCTGGAGTTAGAACCGACAGACTCAAAATCTGAGATGAGTTTTTTAGGCTTTCATGCTTTGGCAGGTGTTGCGATCGCAAAAATGCAAAGCACATCCAATCTGATAGAATTTTTGCATTTAGTAGCTGAAGAAGTCCAAAAAATCATCGGTTTTGATCGGGTAATGGTCTATCAATTTGATGAGTCGGGAGCAGGTTCTGTTGTTGGAGAAGTTAAACGGGAAGATTTATCACCTTATTTAGGACTCCATTATCCCGCTACCGATATTCCAGCCCAGGCTAGGGAATTATATATGCGTTGCTTTCTCCGATTTCTTCCCGATTTGACAGCCGAACCTGTCAACCTAGTTTCATCGGAAAATCCAACAACACGTCAGCATCTTGACTTAAGTTACTCTGTGCTAAGAAGTTTTGATTGGTGTTGTGCTGAATATCATCAAAATATGGGAGTACAAGCTCTTTTGGTGATTTCGATCGTTCAAGAGCAGAAGCTTTGGGGATTAATATCGTGTCATCATCAAACACCAAAGCATATTTCTTATGAAATACGCAAGATGTGCGAATTTTTGGGACAAATTGTGTCTTCAGAGTTGGCGCACAAAATTAGTTATTCGGAATGGGATTATAAGGTAAAGCTCAAATCGCTACAGTCTGAATTTTTAGAGTCTATTTCTCAAGCAGACAACTTTATCGATGCCTTAATCAAACCGGAAATCCGCTTGCTCGATCTTGTTAGTGGTTTTGGAGCGGCTGTTTGTTTGGATAATGAAATTAACCTTGTGGGAGTAACACCAAATATTGATGAGGTGCGAGCGTTAATGGAATGGGCGGATACCCAAGTTAGTGATAACCTGTTCTCTACCGATTCTCTGCCGAAGCTTTACCCGGAAGCGCTCATATTTAAAGATACTGCTAGTGGTTTGTTGTTGCTGCGAATTTCTAAAGTCCGGCGTTATTATATTCTTTGGTTCCGCCCTGAAGTTCTGCAAACAGTACACTGGGCAGGAAATCCACAGGAATCCATTCAAGCCCAGACAGATGGTAGTTATACCCTGTCTCCCCGAAAATCTTTTGAACAATGGCAAGAAACGGTTAGATTAACTTCTTTACCTTGGAAAGCTTGCGAACTTGAAAGTGCGATCGCTCTGAGAAATGCGATCGTTGGCATTGTCCTCTCGAAGGCGGATGAATTAGCTAAAATCAACTTGGAGTTAGAGCGCAGTAATCAAGAGCTAGCATCCTTTGCATACGCGGCTTCCCACGATCTTAAGGAGCCTTTGCGGGGCATTTATAACTTCTCAACGGTGCTGCTAGAAGACTATGCCCAAGTCTTAGATGATGATGGAATTGAGTGCTTGCAAACAGTAGTCTCCTTATCTGTACGCATGGAAACTCTGATTAATGCTTTGCTGCGACTCTCGCAGTTAGGACAAGCACATCTCCGAGAGCAAGCAACCGATCTCAACGAATTGCTCAACCAAGTAATTGATGTCTTTCGTGCTAGTCGTCAAGACTCTGGGCTTGTGGATATTCGCATTCCCCGCCCTTTACCAACAATTCAGTGCGATCGGGTTCTCGTTAATGAGGTTTTTAGTAACCTGCTTGGCAATGCCTTTAAATACAACGATAAAGCAGAGCAATGGGTTGAGATTGGCTACCTTGACAAGGAAGCAGGGGAGCAGGGAGCAGGGAGCAGAGGGGAAGGAGGTAATTTTTCATTCTTCCCCATGCCCAATTCCCAATTCCCAATCTTTTATATCCGAGATAACGGTATTGGCATCCCACAGCATCACTTAGAAACTATCTTTAGATTATTCAAGCGGCTGCACTCTCAGGAAAAATACGGTGGAGGAGCAGGTGCAGGATTAGCTATTGTTAAGAAGATTGTTGAGCTTCATAACGGCCGAATTTGGGTTGAATCTACCGTAGGTGTTGGCTCACTTTTCTATTTCACTCTGGAATAGTTTAATATAGTAACCAAATATGTATTTTTGTTAAGCTCTTTTAAAACCACGAATGATAAAAAAACTTCATGAACCTCTGCTTGTTGTTGAGGACAGCAATGAAGATTTTCGGATGCTACAACGTCTGATGCGGCTGATGTCCGTCCAGAACCCCATACATCGTTGTACTAATGGGGATGAGGTTTTAGAGTTCTTGTCTCAACAGGGGAGCGATGCCCATAGCAAAGGCGAAAACTTACCCAACTCTAAAGTAGCATTACGACCCTCTGTGATCTTGCTCGATCTGAATTTGCCAGGTATTGATGGCCGTGACATTTTAGATCGGCTCAAGCAAGATAAGAGTTTCAAGGAAATCCCCATCGTTGTTTTTACCACATCATCTAACCCCAAGGATATTGAATTGTGCTACCAAAAGGGTGCAAATGGATATCTGGTAAAGCCGATGGATGCTCAGGAACTCAAAAAGACAATCCAGGCATTTGTGGACTACTGGCTTGAAGCCAATATGCCGCCAGTGTTGGATTAATTTGTTTATTGTCTGTTGGTGAGGCGGTAGGGAAAAAAGGATAATAAAAGAGGCGACTTAGAGGACACAGAGGCATTTTCCTTTTTGATTTACTGTGTCTGCTTGTCTGTGCTAGATTCCTTTTCTCCATTTTCTTATTATTCTGGCAATTTCTTTAGGATTACTAAAGAATTTAGATTTTATTTACACTTATTTTATATTATTTTTAGAATTATGCAATAAAAACACAATCTGGATAAAAGGGATCTATATGGCTCCCTGATCCTCATACTTGTATATGTTGGACATAAAGACGCTACTCATAATTGATGATTGTGCAGCAGATCGGAAAATCTATCGCCGATATCTGTTGAAAGATCCGCACCAGTCCTACCAGATTTTTGAGGCAGATTGTGCTGAAGAAGGACTTGCTTTGTGCAAAAAAATCCGCCGCGATGCCATTCTGTTGGATTTTTGCCTACCTGATATGAGTGGGTTAGAACTCTTCGATCGGATGCAGCAAGAGATATTTAAGACTTCTGTCCCTGTGATTATGTTGACAGGGCGGGGTGATGAAGAAATCGCTGTGCAAGTAATGAAACGGGGCGCGCTGGATTATTTGGTTAAGCACAATGTGACACAAGATGTACTGCAATTAGCAGTCCGCAACGCCATTAAGCAATCGTGCTTGCAAGCCCAACTTAATAAAACCCAGGAACGACAGCGCTTAATTGCTACGACTGCTCTCAGAATTCGCCAGTCTCTTAACCTAGAGCAAATTTTGAATACAGCTGTAGCAGAAGTACAGCAACTTCTGAAGTGCGATCGCGTGATAGTATATCAATTCGCCCCAGATACCGACGGTAAAATAGTTGCCTCATCAGTTGAGTCATTCCGCACTGTAGCATTGTGCGATCGCGTGGGGGCAGAGGAAAAAGCAGAGGAGCAGGGAGCAGGGAGCAGGGGGAAAGTTCCTCTTCTTTGCACCCTTCCCCACACCCGATCCCCAATCTCCAATCCCCAATCCCCAATCCCTTATATTTATGAGCTTGGCTTGTGTAATTGTGTCAGCCGGAAAGAGCAATTTAATACTCAGGCAAATTTGGTAGTTCCCATTAATTTGAGCAATAATGGCAACCCAACTCCTAAGCTTTGGGGTTTGTTGATTGCTCACCAGAATTCTGGAGAACGACATTGGCAAACTGATGATGCAGAAATGCTCAATGAAGTTTCGGTACAATTAGCGATCGCTATCCAACAAGCTGAGTTGCTAGCCCAAACTCAAGCAGCCCTTACTAAAGAAAAGCAACTCAATGCATTTAAATCTCAAATCATTGCAACGGTTTCCCATGAATATCGAACGCCCCTAACTTCAATTCTGGCGGCTGCATCAACTTTGGAAAAACATAGTCAACAACTGGATGAGTCTAAACAACAGAGGTTTCTAGGAATTATTGAACAGAAAGCAAGATATATGTCCAAACTCGTGGATAATATGCTTCTGGTTAACCAATTTGAACTCGAAAAACCCAAATTTAAACCAATTTTACTCGATTTACTGCAATTTTTTTCCGATCTTATAGAACAAGAGCGAGAAACAACAGGCGATCGCCACGAATTGATTTTTAACATTACTGGGCATATCCAAGACTTTTGGGGCGATCGCGGACTGTTGCAGCAAATTTTTATTAACCTAATGTCCAATGCAATTAAGTATTCTCCAGATGGGGGGACTGTAGAATTCCACCTCATCGGTAAAGAATCAGAGGTGATCTTTTACATCAAAGATCGGGGAATTGGTATCCCGATTAGAGATCAAGAAAATTTATTTCAATCGTTCAGTCGTGGAAGTAACGTTGATACAATCTCTGGTACAGGCTTAGGACTTGCGATCGCTAAAGGTTGTGTCGAGTTACATGGTGGGGATATTACCTTGTCCAGTGAAGTGGGGAAAGGAACTAAAGTTACAGTTAGCTTACCGAAGGCATTCCCAATGGATCAACTATCTTCATCATCAACCTGATCTATAGCTTCCCCGACTAGTATCAAAAGCTAAAAAGTTTTGCACAAGCCTTACTACGCTGATAACTTAGTGTCTAAAGCTACAATAAAATATAACCTACTAGTATTTCTTCTGTTAGTACTAGTAGTTTGTCAAGCTAGTAATGAAAAGTTTGTAGTAAGCACAAAGCGTGCTTAGAAAATAAGGACTGAAGTACTTACTACGAACTTTCTTAGCCATCAATTTAAACTTGACAGACTACTAGCTACCTTCAGGCAATCGCTATTAAACCAATGGTAAATACTTATTCTTGGCGATAATTGAAACCTTTTTTAGATTTATTTCTCAAAAATTTATACTTTACTTAAGTATTCCATCCATAGTATTGTGTACTTAACCTAAACTTCACATGATACGCCATGTGCGACTTTCTCTCAAACTAACCCTCAAGCCATTCCCTACTAGCGTTGGGGAGCAAAAATCAAAGTCTCTCTCCTGAAAGAAGAGAGGTTTGGAAGGGAGCAATGCGATTTTGTGAGGTGCTTAAAATTCGGGTGCTAAATCACCTATTTAGGGGTGCGTAGGCATAGCCCGCCGCAGGCATCACAGCCAAATAACTGTTTTTATTGAGAATCTAGGTCTGTAACTGAGAATTAATGTTCGATCTAACAAAATCGCATTGCTCCCGGTTTGGAAAGAGATCAGAATATTAAGTCGCACATCGCGTCATGATGTATTTTTGATTATTTGAACCCTTTGCGGAATAAGGGTTTAAGCAAAAAATTGTTGAGTAAATAAAGGTGAGAAAATTTACTCATCTGTAAACTTATTTAAGTAAAAACACTTAAATTATTATGACAGCACTCAAACTTGATTCTGCGCCCACTAAACAAAAAATAGATTGGGTTGATTATACCAAAGGTATTGGTATATTTTTGGTAGTGGTAGGACATACTCTTGATGGTTTGCAAAAGCATTCAATAATAGAGTCATCACAACTGTTCAAATTTATTTTGGACTGGATTTATGCCTTTCACATGCCTTTGTTCTTTTTCATTTCTGGGTTATTTGTTCAGCGATCGCTATCAACAAAACCACTCGGAGATTTTGTCAGTTCTAAAATAGCTGTAATTGTCTATCCCTATTTTCTCTGGTCAGTATTGTATTCACTACTTCTAATATTTGTATCTCGGTACACTAACGTCAAAATGCAAGTAAGTTCTATCTGGAAAATTGTCTACGATCCAGTATTGCATTTTTGGTTTTTATATAGCCTATTTATCATTTTTATCCTCTACGGCGTTGCCTATAAGCTAAAAGTCTCTCTAGGTAGATTTTTTATTGAACGTGTGTAAAACCCCGTCCCCTCGTGGGCGGGGATGTAAGCACGGTTAAATTAGGGGGTTCGATGCCCCCTAATTTAACACTA
>NZ_JBALDL010000008.1:0-1034 GCF_036917465.1 Nostoc sp. | reverse complement strand
TATAGCGGTTATTAGTCTAGTGCAGTACAATAGAAAAGAGCAATTTTACTGATAACTGGTGGCAATGAAAGCCTACTCTCTCGACTTGCGTCAGAAAATTGTTGATGCTTATGCCTGCGGTGACATTTCCCAACGAAAACTGGCGAAAAACTTTGGTGTCACCTTAAGTTTTGTGCAAAATTTACTCAAACGCGATCGTGAATTGGGCACGATCAGCCCCAAGGTGCGGACTGAGCAGACGCCAACAAAATTGAACGCCGAACAGCTAGAAATCCTGCGCCAACTGGTCACAGCACAGCCCGATGCGACGTTAAGCGAATTGCGGGAACGACTTTATGAGAAAACAGAGGTGTTAATTGGGGTGGCCACGGTGAATCGGATGGTTCGCCGGAAACTCAACCTAAACCTCAAAAAAAAAGTCTCCATCCCACGAAAAAAGGTACTGATGAAGTCCAATTGGCCAGATTTGAGTACTGGAAACTCTTGAGGGGCATACCCGTGGAAAATCTGATTTTCTTAGATGAATCGGGGGTTAATTTGTCCTTCATTCGCAAATGTGCCCGCGCTTTATCAGGGGAACGAGCCTATGCTAATCAGCCAAATCGCAAAGGGAGAAATGTCTCAGTGATTGGTGCAATTAGCTTAAAAGGACTGCTCACTCAGTGGAGTGGTTTAGGTTCTATCGATGCCTTGACCAATGATTGCTTCATCGCTCAAAAGCTTGTACCCCAACTTTGGACTGGTGCAGTCGTTCTAATGGATAACTCCTCGATCCATAAAAGTGATGAACTTGAAGCTTTACTCATCGCTGCTGGAGCTAGCCTCATTTATCTCCCCCCTTACTCCCCCGATTTTTCGCCTATTGAGAACTGTTGGTCGAAGATTAAGAATATTCTCCGTCGCATCGGTGCAAGGACTTATCCTGATTTGCTCAAGGCATTAGATGCGGCATTTGCAGAAGTGACGATAGAAAATTTAGTGGGTTGGTTTACTCACTGCTGCTACTGTACTTCATAAGACTGATAATTGCTATA
>NZ_JBALDL010000007.1:0-2675 GCF_036917465.1 Nostoc sp. | reverse complement strand
TGACGCACAGTACGCCATATTTGGCGGAAAGAATACTCTGATTTTTTGCTATATTAAATGACAGGAGAGTTGGGGAAATAAAATTTTGTTTTGGTCAAAGTCTCACGAAAAAAATTTCATTCGTCATCAAGCACCACGAAGTTTGATGACGGGGATTGATTTTGACTTCAATACTTATTGCAAGGGTGATTATCTTGCAATAAGAGAAAATAATCAGAATTTCTTGACGAGAGTAGGTCGCACTAACAGATGGAATAGAACAAGGATTAACTTTTGTAAACCCCATAACAGAGGTGAGCCATGCTAACAGAGGCTAACGTCTCAAGTGAGATGGCGGTGAACTACTTCATCAAGAATTACTATCACCAAGGAAAGTCGCTTTGGAGTGGTCAAGGTGCTAAAAAGTTGGGGTTGTCAGGGGCAGTCGATGACGAAGACGCTTTTAAAAATATCATTGAGGGGCTTACGCCTGATGGTCGTGAGGTATTGAATGCCAGAGTAGTCAAAGAAAAGGGGAAAGGAGAACGCAGAGCCGCATTAGACTGTACATTTTCTGCGCCCAAAAGTGTAAGCTTGATGGCATTGGTAGGTGGGGATACACGGTTAATCGATGCCCATCATCAGGCGCTAAAAGAAACCCTGGAGCTAATAGAGCAGCGTTACGCCTATACCAGAGTGACAGATAATAGCGGCAGACATAGGGTTAAGACTGGTAACTTGGTCGTCGCGCAGTTCGATCACATCGAAAGTCGGGATTTAGACCCACATCTGCACACCCATTGTTTGCTGATGAACATGACCCAAACTCCAGATGGTAGGTGGCTGAGTTTGGGTAATAACGAGATATTCGCCAATAAAAAATTCTTGGGGATGGTATACCAAAGCTCTCTGGCGCGTGAGGTGCAGAAGCTTGGCTACGAGATAGAAAAGAGCAAACATGGGCAGTTTGATATAAAAGGGTTTAAATTCGAGGATTTAGAGGCATTTTCTAAGCGGCGACAGCAAATCATCGCCTCATCTGGTGCTAATTCGACTTGGGCCGAACGTGAGAAAATCTGGGATAATACTCGCCAGCGCAAGCAGAAACTACCAGAATCAGAATTAGTTGCATTGTGGAAGTCAGAAGTTGCTGCATTGGGTATCACATTTGTCAAGCCAGGAGAACCAAGAAAAGAACAGGTTCCTCTTGTGGTTGAGCAAAAAAGTCTGATTGATGCCCTAGATGATGCGATCGCACATTGCAGTGAGAGAAATGTCGCTTTTAGACAAGAGGATTTAGAAAAATTCATCCTAGAAGAACGTTTAGCTACGGATGTAACAGCGATTGCACCCCTGATTAGAGAACATCAGGAGTTAATCGGTTTGCCAGGGTTGACTCACCAATTTACGACGATGACAGCAGTGAGGCGGGAGTTGGCGACGATTGAGTTGATGCAGCAAGGTGTTGGAAAAGTAGTCCCAATAACTAATAGAGAAGTAGTTGAGAGCCAGTTACAGAAAACCTTACTAAATACCGGACAGCGCCAAGCAGTAGAATTAGCTGCAACAACATCTGACCAGTTCATTGCATGGCAGGGAGTAGCTGGTGCTGGTAAGACTTTCGCCCTCAAGGAGTTGAAAGCGATAGCCACAGATGCCGGATACACTATTATTGGCTTTGCCCCTAGTTCCTCTGCTGCTAAGGTTTTGAGTGAAGAGTTAGAAATTCAGTCTGAGACAGTGGCTAGATTACTTGTCACTGAACCACAAGAAATTAAACCAAATCAAATCTGGATTGTGGACGAAGCGGGTTTACTCAGTGCTAAGGATGCCCATGCACTCCTACAACGAGCAACCTTACTTCAAGCTAGGGTGATTTTAGTCGGTGACACTCGGCAGTTGTCAGCAGTATCAGCAGGGAATCCCTTCAAATCCTTGCAACAGGCGGGAATCAAAACCGCACACCTCAATGAATCGTTGCGCCAAAAAGACCCTCAACTGAAGCTGGCAGTAGATTTAATTGCCGATGGCAGAGTAGAAGCGGGATTTGAACATCTACTGGCGACCGGCTCAATAAAAACTGTTTCTTCAGAATCCAAAATAGAGCAGATCGCCAGTGATTATATAGTAGGGACACCAGAGCAGCGACTAAAAACTCTTGTGTTAGCTGGAACAAATACAGAAAGACTTGCCCTTACCCAAGCGATTCGCTCGAAGCTCTTGGGTGAAGGAACTTTGGGAGAAACTGCAACCATCACCCAATTGCAAACCAAAAATCTCTCAATTGTACAGATGCGGTTTGCCCATAACTTTGAAATTGGTGATGTGATCATGCCCACACGGGATTACAAACGCCGGGGGCTTTCTAAAGGCAAATTATATGAAGTGGTAGGTCGAACTACTGATAAGTTGACCCTAATTGGTGATAATGGTCAGGTAATGGATGTAGACACGGCTTTTGAGAAAGCGGTTTACCAAAGTCACCAGATTGAAATTGCCGTCGGCGATCGCTTGCAATGGAAGAAAAACGATCGGCAATTGGGACGACGTAACGGACAGGAATTTACTGTGACAGGAATCGACCTGAACATAGTCCAGATTAAATATGCTGATGAGCGTACTGAACGCATTAGTTTGGCACAGGCGCAAAACTTAGACTATGCCCTTGTGAGTACAACATATAGTAGCCAGGGGAA
>NZ_JBALDL010000006.1:0-149340 GCF_036917465.1 Nostoc sp. | reverse complement strand
CTCAGTTGCACTCGACTTGATAAATCCTCAACATTTAAGAAACTGGTTTGCTAGTTGCTGCTACTGTACCTCATAACAGCCGTAAATGCTGTAAGGGGAGCCAGCGCGGTCTTGGGGGTTTCCCCCATGAGCGACTGGCGTGGGCTAAGGGGGATCGAATTATATGCAGCTTCATAGAAAATTGGTATTACTGCTATGAAACTCACATATTTTTTAATGGAGATAGGCAGGGTTCACAAATCGCGTGACATAGAAACCACCAAACATAATGCTATAAAATACTGGGCTGAATTATTGAAAATCAAGCCGCTACAATACCCTTATCTTGGTTAAATTGCCTATTTTTAGGCTTGAACATGATTGGGAAACTACCCATCCTTAACTTTTCCTCTCTGTGAGACACACTCGTGTTCGCTTGAATCGAATGAAGGCGATCGCTCGGGGTTTCCTCTCTACGAGACGCTCAACGCGATCGCTTGAATGCTGTCGTCAGATCGCCTTTGTCCAAAGTTCAAACATCCTCTCAAGCTGCCATCTAGCTCTCGTTTTGGCAATTAGGGGGCTTTAGGTTTGACAAACTTTAGGGTCATACGGTCGCTCTCGCCAATGGCGAGGAAGCGTTTTTTATCCTTTTGTCCTTGGCTCAAGGTTGGAGGTAGTGTCCAAACTCCGCCCGGATAGTCTTTGGTATCTTTTGGATTGGCGTTAATCTCTGATTTGCCCACCAATTTGAAGCCGGCTTTTTCTACAGCAGCAATTATGCCCAATTCAGACATATAGCCAGTTTTAATACTCTCTTCTAAAGAAATATCTGGTTTGGCGCGGTGTTCTTCCACTCCCAAAATGCCCCCTGGCTTGAGTGCTTTGTAAGCTGCCGCGTAAACCTGCTCGTCATAGCCAGCCTTAACCCAGTTGTGAATATTGCGAAAGGTAAGAACTAGGTCTACAGAGTTGTCTGGAGCTAGGGTAAGTTCTTTTGGGGGATTAATTTCAACGACTTTGACCTTACCAAAAACCTCTGGATTAGCTGCTAGCTTCTGTTGGAAAGCCAAAGCGGGTTTACTCGTGCTAGGAGCAAAGTTAGTAACTATGAGTTGTCCCTTGGGCGCTAGAAATGGGGCTAATATCTCGGTATACCAACCGCTCCCTGGCCACAATTCAACTACGGTCATATTTGGGCGCAGACCGAAGAATTCAAGAGTCTGGGCTGGGTGGCGGTACTTGTCTCGGTCACGATTTGCAAGGGAGCGATGACTGCTGGTGAGTACAGTTTGGAGCGTGGCTGTGTGGTCAAAAGCTTTGGCTTGTTCGCTCTGGTTAGCTAGAACAGTGGGCATTACGGATGCCAACAAGAAAAAAGTCAGAGTTAAGGCTTTTAGCAAGCTTTGGCGGCGGTGGGTGGGATTTTGTCTCATAAATTGTTTTTTCTCCTTTCCGTCAGCATAAGGGCAAATAGGGTTCTCATAAATGGTGAGCATCTCACACTCTTGTACTATTTTTTCTGACAAAACTGGAGGTAATGCTGTGTGATGCGATCGCGTACCCGCCCTTTCCGGTGGCATCGCTCCTCTTTTCCTCGCTTGATTGGGGCGATCGCTTACAAATTTATTCTCCTGCGTTCCGATCCTCACGGAGGTAGAGTAAAAATTCACTCGATTCAATTTCAAATGCACTCAATAAAAGCTTTACAGATGGTCAGTGCTTGGTCAAAAGAACACCGTTTGGTCTTGGGACAAACGAAGGTGAGTGCTAAATCAAATGAAATTACAGCAATTCCAGCACTATTAGAAATGCTGGACTTATCTAGCTGCATCATTACTATTGATGCTTTTGCGTTCACAGAAATCGATTGCTAAAAAAATTGTAGAAAATGATTCTGATTATATTTTGAGCCTCAAAGATAATCATCCTACGCTACACCAACAAGTGAAAAGTTGGTTTGAAACAGCACAATATCTGGGGTGTTTAAAGGTGTTGATGTGAATATTAGCCAACGATTAGTTCAGAAAACCAGCATTTAACTGAATGGCTCAACAGTGGAGTTGACGAAGAAATCTTTGACCTAAATGTGCGTTCCCTTCCAGGGTTGCCGCAGGCATCGCTCTCTGGAACTTTACCTTATGAATACTTGCTTTACAGTCCCAATCGAGTGTATGGGGTGATGGCAAGGTGCATTCGCCCGCCCAGGAACGTTAGCGTAGCCCTAGCATTTGGTCAAGGATGCAATCCCGCAGATAAGATAAAGCTTTAGAGGTTGCCCTTAAACTGTTATGATCTTGTTGACTTGACAGTGACTCAAAGCAAATTATCACTAACCACCACCACAAGCATGAAGCATCTGTCGGATTACAACTTCTTTGACCCAGAACTGCTTGTGTGTCCTTATGAATTTTACAAGCTGGCTCAGGAGCAAGCACCAATTATGGAACTACCGAGTCCCAGAACTGATGCCAAGCTCTTTCTTGTTACCAGCTATGACTTGGTAAACGAAATCCTTAAGGATACAGGAGTATTCTCCAGCAATTTCTCTACTTTACTGGCAGGCATTGAAGAACAAGATAATGAATTGCAGAAAATCTCTGCTCAAGGTTGGCCTCAGATGAACACCCTGCTCACAGCAGACCCGCCAGAACACGAGCGATTCCGAGCGCTAGTGAATAAGGCATTTAGCTCGTCGCGTGTGAACAAAATGCATGATTTGATTGAGCAGATTGTTGATGAACTCATTGACTGTTTCATCACGAGGAGCAAGTGTGAATTTGTCAGTGAGTTTGCCGTCCCTTTACCTGTCAAAGTTATTGCTCAACAATTAGGTGTGCCGCCAGAGGATCTGCCAAAGTTCAAAAAATGGTCTGATGCTTTTATTGCGCGTCTAGGTCATCTACTTTCTAGAGAGCAGGAGATCGAGTGTGCTAAAGATGTTGTTGCTTTCCAACATTATTTTCATGATGTCATCGAGTCACGCAAAAAACAGCCTGAAGATGATTTGATCACCGACTTGGTACAGGCAAAGGTGGCTGGAGAACGAGCGCTCGATACTGCTGAACTGCTAAGTATAATTCAGCAAATACTAGTAGCAGGTAATGAGACGGTCACTAGTGCCCTTACAGCTGGGATGTTGTTGCTGACAAAGAATCAAGAGCAGATTCCGTTGCTACAAGCAGATCCTTCCCTGCTAGAGAATTTAGTGGAAGAAGTTTTACGGATGGAAAGCCCCACAGCCGGAATGTGGCGAGTTGTAACGCAAGATACAAAACTCCAAGACATCGATCTCAAAGCTGGGTCTTTAGTGATGCTTCGCTTCGATGCCGCTAACCGCGACCCCAGAAAATTTCAGGAGAGTGAGCGTTTCGATGTGCGCCGCCATAATGCAAGTAACCACCTATCTTTTGGTCATGGCATTCATTTTTGTTTGGGTGCTATGCTTGCTCGTAAGGAAATGCACATCGCTTATAAAAGGTTGCTGCTACGGATAAAGAATATCCGCTTGGCATCAGAAGGATACCAATACTTACCAAACGTACTCATGCGTACACTGAAGCACCTCTACATTGAGTTTGACAAAGTGTGATAGTGGCGATCAGAAAACTGTATTTCATATTTCTCATCAAGAATAGAACTAGAATTTATATAGCACTTGCATGAGATCAGTAAGCCTGTCATAATTTCCATCTCCTATCAGAGGCTTGTACTCGCATACGAAAGAATGAGTATAAAAAGCTCAGTTTTGCTAGGATAATAGGTAAAAGGATAACAACAATGGAAACCTTAGAAAATTATCAGTTAATTCTAAAAACGGGTAAAACTACAATAGAAAAAGCTCTAGAATTGTTTGATGCTTTTGAACCCGTGAATTTAGATTTTATGTTTGGTCGTTGGCAAGGGTCTGGACTACATACAAATCATCCAATGGATGGTTTATTAGAAATTTCTAATTGGTATGGGAAAGAATTTATAGATGCTGAAAATGTTCACCCTTTATTATTTTTAGATAGTCAGGGGAAGATTTTTCCAGTTGCGCCTCATCCGACTTTAATGAACTGGGTTTTGAAGTTACCGATACCCAAAAATAATTCTCTCAAACCGTTACTAGGGTCAATTAATTCTTTGCTGAAAACCGATAAAAGCCAAGCCAGACTGAGAATGATGGAGTATAGAGGCAAAGTCACGGCTACTATGATTTATGATTATTTGCCAATCAATGATTCTTTTAGAAAAGTAGATAAGAATACTGTGTTAGGAATTATGGATTATAAGAACCTAGCTCAACCTTTCTTTTTTGTTCTCAAACGATGCTTTTAGCCTTTGGCGGATAAATAGCTTGAGACTGAGATTCTTTCCGTAGACCTCCTTAAATCGCTCACGGCTTTCAACAACAATTCTTCCAAGGATGCTAGGGAGCGGTGTAGGTCATTCCTCACAAAGCTCACCCGATTAATTGCAGATATGGATTGGTTTTATTTTGGGTTAAAATTCTTCGTCTAAAGAGCTAAGTACATCTGCTAAATCTCTTGCTCCATGAAATACCCGCAAAATTTCAATGGTAGTATCCTCAAAAGAATAGAAAATCAGATAATCCCGAAAATCCTTGATGCGCCATTGTCGGATTTTACCCAATCTCGATTCCACCAACTGCGTTACCTTTCCCATCCCAGGAGTCTTTGACAACTGAGCAAAGGTTAATTCCGCAGCATTTAAGAATTTAACTGCTGCATCCGTATTCCCATTAACCAATATATAATTTGCCAAATGTCGCAAATCTTGCGTTGCCCGGTCTTTGACAATTAACCGATAGTTCATGTATCGTTTTGGTTCCCCATGCTGTTCTGACCTAAAACGGTAGAACGCAAATTCTGCCAATATTCCGGTGTTACTTCCTGCCCAAGAGAATCAATACCTTCTTTCAATAGTCCTTCTAACTTCACTTGTGCCTTGCGTTTTTGGTCTTGCTGTACCAATGAGAGAAAATATTCGCCAATGCTGCTATAGGCACCTGCCATCACTTGTGCCTCTACATAAACGCGTACCTCATCAGGTATATCAATACTGATATTCATTGGCTAAGAACCATAACTATCCTCATTATTTTAGCTGACAATTTCCATCAATCTTAAATTCCTCTGTCGCTATCTTGATTATCTTGGTCGCTTGGAGTCGAGGGGAAAATCGGGAGTATGTTTGTCACGAATGTGTGTTCGTTCTCTTCTGAGTCGCTTAAAGTAACCTTGCAAAGTTTGTTTTAGCCCAAGATTGAACCTGAATCAAGTTCCCACTGATGTTTGAGCAATTCTTGGTAAGTCTTTTCCCTTATCATCATCTGCTTATAGAACATCAGCAAAAACAATGCGAGCTTGTTCACGGGACATCTGCTGTACTTGCTCAGAGAAAGTTCTAAGGCTAAATTCTTGGTAAATTTGGCGCAATTCTTCAATTGTGCTGGCTGTTTTTGATTAATGCGCCGTCCACACCCCCCATTAATGAAGATGGAGATAATAATCGGGGGGGTATGGACATAGAGGCAGAACTCAGTGATTCTTGGTGGAAGCGAGTTAAATATTATGCTCAGTTAGCGATTGAGTATTTTGAGTCTGGGATTGACCAGGTTAAAGAATTACTCAGTACACTAACAAATGATGAGCGGTTGGGTGTAATGCTGGAGTTTGAGGATATTAACCCGAACAAATTTGCTCAACTGGTGACAGATGCGCCCCAGTGGACTGAGTGGATGGCGTGACTTGTACGATCGCTATTCCCTTCCACAAGAAAATTTTTTAAAGCGCAAATGTATTGCCTAATCTGCCGAAATTCGCATCTGACAACGACTTGACTCCTCCTAAATTTTTGAATTTGGAATTGCTGGAGGATATTACTGTTTATACTACCTAATTGGATAAAGTGCAGCTGAGAGGTATTTTCATTTTCTCTCTTTTTGTTTAATCACACAAAAGATAGATTTATTAACCAACTTAATTTCATTATTATCAACAAGATATAAAGAAATATTACAGAAAGGAGTCGGCTATTAACATCCAATTATCACAGAATATCGTCATCCCCAAATTGCCCGATTCTAAGATTGCTCTCGATCTAAAACGTGCCAAGGAAATCGCCGATTATTGTGCAAAGAATGCCAGTACTATAGATTGCAATAGTGCTTTTCCCAAGCAGGAGTTTGAACTGATTGCTAAGGCTGGGTTATTGGCTGCACCATTGGCGAAAGAATTAGGGGGATGGGGTGCAGGAATTGATGCTAATGTTACCTACGAGCTTTTAATCCTCTTAAAGCAGATAGGGCATGGCAATCTGGCAGTTGGTCGAATTTATGAAGGACATATCAACGCTCTGCAACTGATTCAGACCTTTGGTTCTATAGAACAAATCACAAGCTACGCCCGTGATGCCCGCGATCGCCAGAAAATATTTGGTGTTTGGAATGCCGAAGCCTCTGATGGTGTCAAGATAATTCCTTTTGAGAATGGACGTTATCGCCTAGAAGGTTCCAAAACGTTTTGTACTGGTGCAGGTTATGTAGAACGTCCTTTCGTTAATGGAGTATTGCCAGAAGGCGGTTGGCAAATGTGCATTGTGCCGATGGACGAAGTGACAACGGTTAGCGATCCAGCTTGGTGGCAACCTTCTGGGATGCGAGCTACCGCTAGTTACAAAGTCGATTTTAGCGGTGTAGAGTTGGATCAGAGCGCTTTAATCGGGCAGCCAGGAGATTACTATCGACAGCCGTGGTTGTCTGTTGGAGTGATTCGGTTTGCCGCCGTGCAACTAGGTGGGGCAGAAGCACTGTTTAACCTGACTCGCCAGTATCTCCAGAAGTTGGAATATACAAACGATCCATATCAACAGGAACGGCTTGGCAGAATGGCGATCGCCATTGAAAGTGGTAATCTCTGGCTGCGGGGGGCTGCGGATCGGGTAGCAGCCTATGCACCAGCGTTTGGTGGTTATCCCACAGTTACCCACCCACAAGCAGATCAACTCGTCGCCTATGCCAACATGGTGAGGACAGCAATTGAGCAAATTTGCATTGATGTGATGCATTTGTGCCAACGTTCTGTTGGAACTCGCGGCTTACTACCACCAAATTCGATGGAACGCATTATCCGAGATTTGACTCTATATCTGCGTCAACCTGCTTTTGATGCGGCCTTGGCAAATGTAGGACAATATGTCTTGCAGCAAAGTCAGGAAGCTGATTTGCTTTGGAATGATGAATAAATTCGGCTTGATTGGATTACCACTAAGCAATCCTAGTGTTTTGCCTTGGCGTTCCGTTGACGAGATCGCTTGTAGTCCGGCATTAATCGTTGCACCCCATCCTGATGATGAGACTTTAGGCTGTGGAGGTGCGATCGCTCTGTTACGGTCTTTGAATTGTGATGTGCAAGTTTTAGTCATAAGTGATGGTACTCTTTCACACCCTAACTCTCAGAAATATCCCGCAGATGAACTCCGTGCTTTGCGGGAAGCAGAAACCTTATCGGCATTGAAATTACTAGGTGTAGAAGTTAATGCTGTCACCTTTTTCAGAATGCAGGATGGGTCAATTTCAACACAGTATCAAAGTGCAGTGCCTAGTTGTCATGCTTACATCACAGAAATCGCCCCACAAATTATCTTTTTACCGTGGCGATATGACCCTCACGCAGACCACCGAGCAACCTGGAAGTTAATTCACACCGTGCTGAATGATTTGTGCTTTTCCCCCCGATTGATTGAGTATCCGATTTGGGATTGGGACTCAAACCAACAGCGAAGTCTACCAGAATCTCTTGAGGTAAAAACCTGGCGATTAAATATTAATACAGTAGTGGAGTTGAAACAAAAAGCGATCGCTGCTTATCGTTCCCAAATTACAGATTTAATTGATGATGACCCAGAAGGCTTTCGCCTGAGTCCCGAAATGTTAGCGAACTTTACTCGTCCTTGGGAAATTTATTTAGAGGAAATCCAATGAACCCGTTACAATCCGACTCCTTACCACCCAGTTACTTCGATAAACTCTACAGTGAAGATCCCGACCCGTGGAAGTTCGAGACAAGGGAATACGAAGCTAACAAATATGCTGCCACGATCGCAGCTTTACCCAAAGAGCGCTATCGGTCTGCCTTTGAAATCGGTGGTTCCATTGGCGTTTTAACTGAAAAGCTACAAAAGCATTGTGACTCACTACTCTCGGTTGATGTGTCAAAACTGGCGCAGAATAGAGCAAAACAGCGCTGTCGGCATCTCTCCAATGTCAAGTTCCAGATTATGCGTGTCCCGGAACAATATCCTGATGAGATGTTTGATTTAACTCTAGTCTCGGAAGTTGGCTATTACTGGAGCTGGGAAGACCTGAAAAAATCCCAACAGTGCATTTTAGAACACCTGGAACCTGGAGGACATCTACTTTTAGTTCATTGGACACTCTATGCCCGTGATTATCCGTTGAGTGGGGATGAAGTTCATAACTCGTTTTTTGAGTTAACTCCAAATAAATTGCGGCATTTAAAAGGTCAACGAGAGGAAGAATATCGACTTGATTTATTCGAGCGAGTTTAAGAAATGAAGAAGAATTCAGGCTTAATATCCTCCGAATAGAATTCGGGGGATATAAGCATCACGGCTTGTAACGCTTCCCTATTGGTGACGCGCTACCCTCACTGTTGCGTAAGCTTCCCACAGAGTACTGCTCTTTATGTGGCTCTAAATCATTCGGGGTCAAATTATTCCCTTGGAGTTTACTCCAACTGAGCCGCAAACTCTCAAGGCGCAAGCGCAAATCTCCAATTGCTTGTTGGATTTCCACGAGTTTCCAGCGCGAAGCCCAAGTTCCTTCTGACTGCTGGCGTTCTTCGACTTCTTCAAACAATTGACCAAAGGTATAAGGTTGGGTCAATTTCTGCACAAGCCATTGAGTTGAAATTCCCAGCATCTCTGCCAAGGACGCAACGCGAGGATAATCTGATTGATAGCCATTAAGAACATGCCACCACATCACTCGTAATTGGCGGCGTGCAACAAAACGAATTTCAATAGCTGCTGCTGGCTCCACTATAAATGGTTGCTGCTGCCGTCCCATTTCTATCCATTCACTCAACTGATTTGCTAAACCAACATTTGTACGTCCGATTTGCCTCGCCGAAGTTACTACCCGCACTAGGGGACTGTGGCGAAACCGGGCATTTACCCGTACCAAAGCACGGTAAAAAGCTACATCCTCAGGAGTCCGCACTGGTGGTAAGCCTCCTGCCAGTGCATACATTTCTGCTGTGACTGCCAAACTTGCTCCATAGTGTTGATAATGGCGGGGAAAGCTGTCATAGGGGTCGGGATCGAGATAAGTTTCTAATTCGGTAATTAAATAGCGGTAGCCTACTTCACGCAGATGGCAAGCTCTGGCGTAAGGGTCTAGATCGGCAAGACCATTGCGCTCAACAACAATTCGCCCACCTACAGCATCAGCACCACAGTTAATTTCGTATAGGTTAGCAGCAATCCAAGTTGGGCTTACCTGGGAGTCTCCATCAGTTGAAGCAATTACCCCCCTTGTGCGTCCTAAGCTACACAAACGGCGATATGCTTCATCCATCAAAATCTGACGCACTCGACCAATATAGGCTTCTGCATCAGACAGACTTTTTTCAACTACATGCAGTGCTATATCTGGATTTTGTTCAGCCAAATTTCGAGCTATAGCTGCTGAATCATCGCTACAATTATTTGCCAACAAAATTATTTCGTAACGTCTAGGATCTAAAAGCTGTCCTTCTAAATCAACCTGATGTATTAAGGCACTAAGGGTTGCTGCTAATGTCTGAGCTTCATTGCGAACTGGAACAATTACACAAACTTCACAATCCGGTGATGGTGGTATTTGAACTAAAGTTTGAGAAAAGTCTTGATCGACTTGTACAGATGGAAAGTCAGCAATGAAGAACAAGCCCTTACTTTCCATAAAAACCATTTTCCCATCTCCAGGAACAGCGACAGAGTATTTCATCCAAAACGAAAAATATTAATATTTGTAACTATATTTTGATGGTTCTCTCATTTACTTGGAATCTATCCCCAGTCTGATTAGTATTTATTAAAACTCTCACAACAGAAGCTATAAAAGAATAATATTTGTTTGTCTGTACCTCAAAGTGTTACTAATAAAAGCCTAATCATTATATATTCCTTACTCGTAGCAAATTTTAGACTAGAAAGTCATCCTTAAATCATGTATTTTATTTGATTTTTTTCCTGATAATCTGTCTGAAGAAAGAGACGAATAATATTACATCTCATTAAGATTTACTAAAAATAGTAAATAAATCAGACCAAAGCAGATTGATGCAAAAACTTAAACACAAGATTAGTAACCTGCTTTTTGGTCGTTATAAACATTCCTTGGATAATTCTAAAAGCACATCTGTTCGTAGTTTGGATCGCCTCAACCTTACCTTGGGCGATGTCCGAGATGTTTTTGAACCTTACTTGGCAATTTTCTTAGCCGCAGATCGTCATTGGAATCCAGCTCAAGTAGGTATTGCTCTATCGACTACTAGCATTGCTGGAATTTTGGCACAAACCCCAACAGGTGCGCTAGTTGATGCCTCCCGTCACAAAAGGTTACTGATTGCGATCGCTACCCTAGCCGTTGCAATTAGCTATATCGTGATTGTTAACTTTTCGGCTTTACCTGCGGTGGTTGCAGCTCAGGCTGTAATTGGTATATCAGCAGTAATTGTTGGCCCAACAGTTTCAGCTATCTCACTAGGAGTCGTAGGAAAAGACTCTTTAAACAAGCGCGTAGGGCGCAACGAAGTATTTAACCATACAGGCAACGTGAGTGCAGCAATTGTTGCTGGTTTGTTAGGACAATTTGCTGGACGAATTTGGATTTTTTACTTTTTAGTAGTTTTGTGTGTTGCCACTATTTTTTCAGTCTTTACCTTGCAAAATTTGTTTTAGCCCAAGATTGAACCTGAATCAAGTTCCCACTGATGTTTGAGCAATTCTTGGTAAGTCGCTTCTCTAACTATCATCTGCTTATATAGCAATCCTATCTGGGTTGTGAGAAAATACGTAAGAGAGTTAAGGGTATAATTAGTAGCCAAATAAGATGCGTTTGCCCTGCCCCATGAACACGTACACTTACGCTGTCTTTTTGAGAATATGTCACTGGGTATACTTTTAACTGCTTATTTTCTCTAACTAATGAAAAAATGGGCGAACCGGGAGTAATTATTTATTAACTGTCTTAACTGTCTTAACTGTCTTAACTGTCCATTTAAGTGACTTAAACTGCTATTGCATTTTATTGATAAACCTGAGATTATCTGTTTATTAAAATAAAATTGTGAAAAACAATAAAATCAAAAGACTTTTACACTTTTCGTTAGGCTAAATAACTTTTATTGCTGTTTATAATCTTTAAGTAGCAAAAAAACTTTGAGGGTGATTAAAATGAACGAAATCGTTAAAAAACTTGCTGGACTGGGACTTCCTGGCGTAATTCTAGTGATTCTAGCAGTTACATCAGGAGGTAGTTCCGCCGCCGTTGCAGCTACCCTTACAGCATTAGGGGGGCCGTTTGGTATCGTCGGAGGTATAGCCCTGCTTAATCTAATAACTGTTGCAGGAGATGCCGTAGCCCGATATGGAATAGAA
This sequence comes from Nostoc sp., assembly GCF_036917465.1. GTDB lineage: Bacteria > Cyanobacteriota > Cyanobacteriia > Cyanobacteriales > Nostocaceae > Nostoc. The sequence goes on along the minus strand of NZ_JBALDL010000006.1, from coordinate 137,688 downwards.
GCCATTCTCAAGGCTATCTATGAAGAACGAAGCAAAACTGAATCCGTGACATTTCTCATAAATTAAATTAAAAATTTACCAATTACAGAAGAGCTAAAACTCAAACAAACTGAGACCAGAAAACAGTACTGATGCCCAAAAGATTGAGATTCCAAAAGTAGTTGAAATCGTTGAGGAATAAATTATAACTTCTTAATAGGTAGGCGCGGGGAAAGAGCGGAGAGTTTTTATTAACTCTAATGTTCCCTGATGTAAAACTAGTGTTAATCAAAGAACAGTACAGTGATTGAAAAGTTTTTGGCATTAAAAAAAGGAATGCTATTCGATGACACCTGCCGTTAGATATTAGAATTCATCGATATGAAACCGTTAATCGATGTTTTATCATGCGGCTAAAAATATACATCAAATTCTTTTAATTCCTTATTCTAAGACTGATTGAGATGCTTTTACTATCGCCTAATTTCCTTTAATCTAGAAATAATTACTGAAAATCAGTTTTATAAATACACAAGTATGAATACACAAGATTTATTAAAACACATCTCTAAGCAGAAAATTGTTATTACAGCTACGTTTACAAGTGAACCAATTGAGGATTCCCTGTCGTATTGGTTCCAAGAAATAGGAATTCTTTATTCAATAGAGTTTGCTCCTTACAATCAGGTATTTCAAGAACTTCTTAATCCAGTCAGCCTACTGGCTAACAATCAAAATGGAGTCAATGTAGCTTTAGTTAGGTTTGAGGATTGGGAAGAAACTAAGAATCGTCTGCAATTAACAGTTGACGATTATCTAAAAGAAGAAATTTTTGGTGATCGCTTACGTCACACCTTACCAAATCACTTAGAAATAGCTCACCTTAACCAGTACGAAACCGAGTATCTATATCAAGAGATTTTTGGCGATCGCGTCTATTTAAAGCATGGAATTGTCTTCAATGAAGACGACTGTATAATGGATGTGGGAGCGAATATTGGTCTATTTACCTTATTTGCTCAACAAAAATCCCCAAAAGGGACTATTTATGCTTTTGAACCTGCACCTCACGCCTTTGACAAATTACAAACTAACGCCAAGCTTTACTGTCAAAACACCCATCTTTTTAATTGCGGTTTAGGTGATGAACGCAAAGAAGAAACCTTCACTTTTTATCCTCGTTCCTCAGTTTTCTCAAGTTTTGCAGCTGATACAGAGGAAGATGAAAAAGCTATTCGCTCAGTCATTATTAATATGCTGCAACGCGATAATTCTCTGGATGAAGAGTCGTTAGAACGCCTAGCTGATGAATTTCTCAAGGATAGGCTTGAACGAGAAACTTATCAAGCTCAGTTGCGAACTCTTTCAGAAATTATTGAAGAATATAAGATTGAAAAAATTGATTTACTGAAACTAGATGCTGAAAAAAGCGAGTTAGCAATTCTCCAAGGAATTAAAGACCATCATTGGTCACTGATTAAACAAATAGCTATGGAGGTGCATGACCAAGAAGGCAGTACAATTAAACACGTCATGCAATTGCTTGAAAACAAAGGCTTTCAATTTGTTGTCGATGAAGAGTCTCTCCTGCACGGTTCTGGACTGTTTAATATCTACGCCACTCGCCCCAACCTGAAGCAAAGCTCAGTATCACAGCAATTTGAAAAAAATCCAGTCCAACTAGAGCAAGCCGTTAAGGATTTTGGCAGTGCTTTGAAAACAGCAACAACGCGATCTGCTGAAAGCAGCAGCGCTTCGCGATCGCTAAATCCTTACTTGGTCTTTATCTGTCCTCCCTCTCCAACCACAGATGCAGCAGATAACACTTTACATGAGAGAATGCAGGAACTGTTAGCAGCTGATCTCAAAGATGTTAGTGGGATGTATCTGATAAAAAGTCAAGAATTGACCAGTATGTACCCAGTAGAGGAGTACTACGACCCTTACGGAGACGAACTAGGACACATTCCCTACACGCCAACCTTTTTTTGCACTTTGGGGACAATGCTGGCGCGGAAAATCTTTGCTTTGCAAAGCTCTCCTTATAAGGTTATTGCCCTTGATTGCGACCATACATTATGGAGTGGTATTTGTGGAGAGGATGGAGTTGGAGGAGTCAAAATCAATCCACCCTATAGAGCGCTCCAAGAATTTATCATTGCACAGCAAGCAGCAGGAAAGTTGATTTGTTTGTGTAGCAAGAATGAACAAGAGGATGTATTTGCAGTCTTTGACCAACATCCAGATATGGTGATGGGTCGCCATCATCTCGTTAATTGGCGCATTAACTGGGAATCGAAATCGGAGAATCTGAAGTCTTTAGCTACCGAACTACAACTGAGTTTAGATAGCTTTATTTTCATTGATGACAATCCAATTGAGTGTGCTGAAGTTAGAGCAAACTGTCCAGAAGTCCTGACTTTACAACTTCCAGAACAACCCGATCGCATCCCGCAATTTTTACAGCATATTTGGGCTTTCGACCAACTCCAAACCACTGAAGAAGACCAACAAAGAACTAATCTCTATCAACAGAATGTCCAGCGCCAGCGTTTGCAACAGGATTCTTTTTCTTTTAGTGATTTCCTCGCCCAACTGAACTTAGAAATAGAGATTTCCCCGATGCAAAGCGAGCAACTTTCGCGGGTTGCTCAACTTACCCAACGCACCAATCAGTTTAACCTCACAACAATCCGCCGATCTGACGCTGAAATCCAACAACTTTGTAATTCAGAAAAATTAGAATGTCGAGTGGTCAAGGTTAAAGACCGCTTTGGAGATTATGGTTTAGTCGGTCTGCTGTTGTTTGAAGTTCAAAAAAATGCGCTAGTTGTAGACACCTTTTTACTCAGTTGTCGGGTACTTGGTCGGGGTGTGGAGCATAGAATGCTGTCCTATTTAGGAACTCTTGCTCAACAAAGAGGATTAGGACGAGTCGAGCTTTTCTATATACCTACCAAGAAGAATCAACCAGCCTGGGATTTTCTTACTAGTGTTGGTAGACAATTTCAGCAAGAGAAAGATGGTGGTTGGTTATTCGAGTTTCCATCTCAAACCGCATCCGAAAGTAGATTGCTACTCATATCCGATATAGATACAGTAGATGGTCGGTCTGATGGGAGCTTAGTAGAAACAGCCTCGTCAGAAGGAGATAAAGTACTTATATCCGATATAAATACAGTAGATAGTCAGTCCGATCGAGAAGCGAAATTCGGATCTGATAGATCGGCAAAAATAGCCTCTTTTGCAGACTTTTTTGAGCGCATTGCTCGGAATCTATATAGTCCTGAACTGATTCTCAAAGAGATTGCATCTCGACAACAGCGCCAACGTTCTCAGTTAGATATAGAATTTGTTGCTCCTCGCAATCCTATAGAGAAGGCGATCGCACATTTATTCGCAGAAGCCCTCAAACTAGACAGAGTGGGTATTGATGATAACTTCTTTGAACTCGGTGGCGATTCCATTCGGGGTGCGATTCTGATTAATAAATTGCAAGTGCAATTAAACGAGATTATTCATTTTGTTGTTTTATTTGATACTAAAACAGTTGCTCAACTAGCAGTTTACATAGAAGAAAACTACCCACAAGCAGTAGTACAACTGGGTGGTAAGGAAATAAATTCAACTATTGATGTACCACAAGAGCGAATCGGTGAAGCTAAAGTTTTGCAGATGCGATCGCTTATTCCTCCTCTTACTCCCCCAATAGATGACGACGCAATCAAAAACCCGCCAGCTATATTTATCCTCTCGCCTCATCGTAGCGGCTCTACCTTACTGCGCGTCATTCTAGGGGGAAATCCCCAATTGTTCGCGCCTCCAGAATTGGAACTGCTAACATTTAATACACTTGGGGAACGAAAAGCAGCATTTTCTGGACGTTACAGCTTTTGGATGGAAGGGACGATTCGCACAATCATGCAAATTCGGGGGTGTAGTCCAGAAGAAGCGATCGCACTTATGGAAGAATTAGAAGCGAAAAATCTCACTACAAAGCAGTTTTACCAACTTATACAGCAATGGCTGGGCGATCAAATCTTGGTAGACAAGACTCCTTCCTACTCCATAGATTTAGAAACCCTCAAACGAGCGGAAATAAACTTCCAAAACCCACTCTACATTCACCTTGTGCGTCATCCTTATGCAACGATGCGCTCTTATGAAGAAGCCAGAGTAGAGCAAACATTTCCATATCAACATCCCTTCAATAGGCGAGAACTCGCTGAACTCGTTTGGTTGATTAGCCATCAAAATATTCTCGAATTCTTGCAACAAGTTCCCCAAGAACGCCAGTATCAAGTCAAATTTGAAGACATAGTTAGCCAGCCACAAACGACTGTAGAAAGCTTATGCCAATTTTTAGAGGTGGAATTCCATCCTGATATGCTTCAACCCTACAAAGAGAAAAAGCAGCGCATGACCGATGGAATTTATGCCCAGTCTAGAATGGTGGGGGATGTGAAATTTCACGAACATCAGGGCATTAATGCTAACACCGCAGATAGTTGGAAGCAGTACTACACCACCGACTTTTTAGGCGATGTGACTTGGCACTTAGCAGAGTCTTTGGGATATCACAGAAATAACAATGCTATTCCTCAAGTTAGTCGTAAAAATCAAACTGAATCTCAGACTTTCCCGCTTTCTTTCGCCCAACAGAGACTGTGGGTTTTAGCGCAATTGGAGCCGGACAGCCCCTTCTACAATATGTTTAAGGCTGTTCGTCTCAACGGGCGTTTGGATATAGAAGTTTTAGAACGCAGTCTCAACGAGATTATCCGCCGGCACGAAATTTTACGCACCACCTTTAATGCTGTGGCGGGAATGCCTGTACAAGTAATTGCTCCCCACGCAACCATGAAACTCTCGGTTGTAGACTTGCAACAATTGTCAGGACAAGAACAGTCAGAACAATTGCAATTTTTAGCAACTCAAGATCAATTACAACCCTTTGACCTTACCAAAGGACTGTTGCTGCGAGTCACTCTGGTACAACTCAAGTCAGAGTCTTATGCTTTTTTATTGACCATGCACCACATCATCGGTGATGGTTGGTCAATGGGAGTATTCATCAAAGAATTGTCAAGTTTGTATCGAGGCTTTTTGATTGGCGAACCTTCTCCACTTCCAGAATTACCGATTCAATATGCAGATTTTACGATTTGGCAACGCCAATGGCTGCAAGGGAAAGTACTAGAAACCCCAATCAACTACTGGAAGCAACAGCTAGCAGACGCACCACCTCTGTTGGAACTACCTACAGATAAGCCTCGTTCCTCAGTGCAAACTTTCCGGGGTTGGTGTTTTTCCTTCCAGCTAGATGCAAAACTGACCGCATCGCTGAAAGAACTCAGCCACAAATCAGGAACCACCTTATTTATGACCTTGATGGCGGCTTATGCGACTCTACTATTCCGTTATAGTGGTCAAGAAGATATTCTGTTAGGAACACCGATCGCTAGCCGTAACCAGCAAGACATAGAAGGGTTAATTGGCTTTTTTGTCAACACATTGGTGATGCGAACTCGACTAGAAGGTAATCCCAGTTTCTCAAAGTTACTAATGCAAGTGCGTTCTGCTTGCATGGATGCCTACGCCAACCAAGACGTTCCCTTTGAACAAATTGTCGAAGCTTTGCAAATAGAGCGTAGTCTCAGCCACAGCCCTCTATTTCAGGTGATGTTTGCATTGCAGAATGCCCCTATAGAGCAATTAGAAACGCCTGATTTAGCCATAGCACCTCTACATCTAGATAACGTTAACGCCAAGTTTGACCTCACATTACAAATGTGGGAAAACACAGATGAAGGAAACTCCCTGCAAGGGTTTTGGCAATATAACACCGATTTATTCGATGAAGATAGAATTGCTCGCATGAGCAGTCATTTTCAAACATTATTAGCGGGAATAGTGGGGAATCCGCAAGCATCAGTAGGTACATTACCATTGCTAACTGAGCGTGAACGTCATCAATTGCTAGTGGAATGGAATGATACTCAAATACCATATCCCGATACGAAATGTATCCATCAAGTGTTTGAGGAACAGGTAGAACAAAACAGTAATGCGATTGCGGTAATCGCACGCTCCGCGAACGCACTGGTGTATGAGGACGAGTCTCTAACATATCGAGAGTTAAACGATCGCGCCAATCAATTAGCGCACTACCTACAAACCTTGGGAGTCAAAAAAGAAGTATTGGTGGGGATTTGCGTCGAGCGATCGCTTGAGATGATTGTCGGTATACTCGCCATCCTCAAAGCAGGGGGTGCTTATGTTCCCTTTGATCCAGCTTATCCCCAAGAGCGCTTGGCTTATATGTTCCAAGACACAGGGGTATCGCTGTTGCTCATTCAACAGCAGTTGATGGGATTACTACCCCAAAACACAGCTAAGGTGATTTGTCTAGATACAGACGAAGAAATTTTCAGTCAATATAGCCAAGAGAACCTCAAGGCAGATGTGACACCAGACAACCTAACTCACATCATGTACACCTCTGGTTCGACAGGCATACCCAAGGGTGTATGCATTATCCACAGAAATGTTGTCCGGTTGGCTAAGGGAACAAACTTTGCATCATTAACACCACAAGAAGTATTTTTACAACTCGGCCCTCTTTCCTTCGATGCCTCAACACTAGAAATTTGGCCCTGTCTTTTGAATGGTGCGAAGCTCGTGCTAATGCCGAGCCAGAAGCCATCCTTAGAAGAGTTGGGTGAAATTATCCAGCGCCATCAGGTCAATATCCTCTGGCTTACAGCCAGCTTGTTCCATCTGATGGTGGATGAAAAATTGCAGGATTTACAACCTGTGCGTCAACTGATGAGTGGAGGTGATGTATTATCTGTAGCTCACGTCCAAAAAGTTGCGCGGGAACTCCCCAATTGTCAATTTATTAACGGCTACGGCCCTACAGAAAACACTGTATTTACGACCTGCTTCCCTGTAACGGCTGAAAGTCAAATCGAGAAATCAATTCCTATCGGTCGTGTCATTGGTAATACACAGGTTTATATATTAGACTCCAATCTCCAACCCGTACCCATCGGGGTTTGGGGCGAAATGCACGTTGGTGGTAATGGTTTAGCCAGGGGTTACTGGAATCGTCCAGAACTAAATCAGCAAAGATTTATTCCTAACCCTTTTGGACATCCAAATGTTGATCGCCTGTATAAAACAGGAGATTTGGTTCGTTACTTACCTGACGGTAATATCGAATTTTTTAGTCGCATTGACAACCAAGTTAAAATCCGTGGTTTCCGAATTGAACTTTCCGAAATTGAGGTGATTTTAACTCAACACCCCCAAGTACGGGATGCCGTTGTCATTGCCAGAGAAGACAAGCCCGGTATGAAGAATTTGGCAGCTTATGTGATCCCTGAAGGAAAACAGCCCACCAGTAACGAATTGCGCCTGTTCCTCAAGCAAAAGCTTCCCGATTATATGGTGCCTTCATCCTTTACAGTTCTAGAGGCTTTTCCCATTACGTCCAATAGTAAAGTAGACCGCCGTGCCTTACCAGTACCAGAGTTCGAGTTTAATGACTCAATCGGCTTTGTCTCCCCCCGCACTCATACTGAAAAAATCTTGCTAAAAATTTGGCAGGATGTTTTATTATTAGAACAAGTTTGTATTCATGACAACTTTTTTGAATTGGGCGGGGATTCCATTATTGGAATCCAAATTGTCGCCAGAGCTAATCAAGCTGGATTGAAACTAACTCCAAAACAGCTATTTCAGCATCAAAACATTGCTGAGTTAGCTGCTGTAGCCGTGACAACTACCTCCAATGAGGCAGAACAGGGCTTAGTTAAGGGCATTGTTCCCCTAACACCGATTCAGCATTGGTTCTTTGAGCGTAATTTACCCGAACCCGATCACTTTAATCAATCTTTCCTGCTAGAAGTTCCGCCAAATATCCAACCGGAATTACTAGAGCAGGCATTACAAAAGCTGATGTACCATCATGACGCTTTACGGCTGCGGTTTGTGCAGCAAGCAGCGCAATGGCAACAGTACAACAGTGATGTGTGCGATGCAGTATCGTTGGTGATAGCTGATTTATCCAACCTGACTCAAGCAGAACAATCAAAAGCAATTGAGTTAAAGGCAGATGAAATACAGCGATCGCTAAATATAGCAGATGGGCCGCTACTGCGGGTCGTTCTATTTAACTTAGGCAAATCTTCCCCTGGACGTTTGCTCATCGTCATCCATCATTTAGTTGTCGATGGGATTTCCTGGCGGATTTTGCTGGAAGATTTATCTGGAGCATACAAACAATTAGATAGTGGGAACAACATCCAACTTCCTGCAAAAACAACTTCCTTCAAAGATTGGGCAATTCGATTGCAGGATTATGCAGGTACTCAAGAACTGCACTCAGAGCTAGATTACTGGCTGCACTCAAGGTCGTTTGCAGTTGCTCCTTTACCATTGGATTCTCCTGCTATTGCGTCAGAAAACACTGTCGGTTCAAGTCGCATTGTCTCTATATCCCTGAGTGCAGAACAGACTCGCACCCTCTTACAAGATGTCCCAGTCGCCTACAACACCCAAATTAACGATGTACTTTTGACTGCATTAGTGCAAAGTTTTGCTGGATGGACAGGCTATGACTCTCTACTAATTGAATTAGAAGGTCACGGGCGGGAAGACTTGTTTGAGGATGTAGACTTGTCCCGCACAGTAGGCTGGTTTACCAGTTTATTCCCCGTTTGCTTAAAACTTGGAGGTCTTCACCATCCTGGCGAGGCTCTCAAGTCGGTCAAAGAGCAACTGCGACGCATCCCCAACCGAGGTATTGACTATGGCATCCTGCGGTATCTGAGCATGGATGCAACCATAAACAAGCAACTTGAGCTACTCCCTCAAGCTCAGGTGAGTTTTAATTACTTGGGTCAATTCGACCAAACGCACCTAGCACCCCTTGGTTGGAAATATACCCAAGAATCTAGCGGTTCTATTCACAGCCCCAAAGGACAACGCCGCCATTTGTTGAATGTGAATGGATTAGTCATTGAAGGCAGATTGCAACTGGAGTGGAAATATAGCGGAGCTTTTCATCACCAAGCTACTGTAGAAAACTTGGCTAAAAACTATCTGAAAGTCTTAGAAGCTATTATCGACCACTGTATATCAAAAGAAGCAGGAGGCTATACTCCTTCAGATTTCCCTGAAGTTGGTTTAAGCCAAGAAGCGTTGGACGAACTGCTAGCAGAAATTGAATAAAGTCGTTCACAAGTCATCTCTATCAAGATAAAACTTGCCCTCACTTTGTCCATTGTTTTAAGTTTTCCACACCAAACTTATTTATTGTTTATGACAATCTCGAAAGCGACACTCACAACCACGCGTAATCCAGGGATTTTGGTTAATAAATTTGCTTCCAAAATCTCTTGCATTTCTTATCAGAGTATGCGTAGGTCTAGCAGAGTATTGAGAGAATTTGTACTTTATTATTTTCCAATTTATAACCTCTCAATGAATGACTTTTTTCGGTTTTATCCAATTTTAGGTTTTATTGAAGCTCTGGTTTATCAAACTGATGATGAAGTTGAGAAAATTCAAAGTGAAGGCTATGGAACGCTGCAACATTCTCCTTGGCAATCCAAACAAGAAATGATTTTGGCTGTTTTAGAAGAGTATAATCTCAAGCATTGTCAAGTTGAATTCTATATGCAAAAATTAGGGGAATATTTTGAATTAGAAACACAGCTATTAGCAACTTCTCAGGTTACTCATGAAATGATTAAAAAGGCTGCGGAGCTACGATCTTCTGACTATCGAGTATTACATTGTACCTTGCTAAAAATGTTAGGTCTAAATTACGAAGAAGAAGAGTTAAATGAAGAATTGAAACTTATGTGGGCTTTAGAAGTTGTCAATGATATTGAAGACGATTTGATGTTTTATTCAGATGATGTAGCAGCAAAACATTATAATACCTACAGAATGTTTGTGAAAGTTTATGGAGAAAAAGCCCCTTATTACTTAAAGAAGGAATTAAATTTTTATGAAGGTCTATTTCATAAGCAAATAGCACGTTTTTCAGGAATGAAACGAGAATCTTTCATCAAATCTTGGAATGCCTATCGTCTCGATCATCCAGTACCAACTATCCCTGAGCCGATTCTGGAAGATTAATATTAAGTATTGTCAATGGCTAATAGCCAATTGCTAATTGTAAATTTATTAAAGCTATTGGTTATTAGCAGCTTCTGGATTAAGCGAAACTAAATGCATAAAAGGAGTCGAATTATGTATCAAAATAGCAATTTACAAGTCATCACAACCTATAGTGCATTAGTCATTGAGTTATTTCGCACCATTGATTCTTCTGGTTGGGAAAGCCTAGTGGACATTTTTCATAGTAATATCGTCTATGAACGTCCAGGTTACAGTCCTTTTGTTGGGATTGATCGCCTACTCAATTTTTATCAAATGGAAAGAGTAATTGCATCAGGTAAACACCACATTGAGCATATTACAATTGATGGCAGTTATGGAGCTTGTTGGGGTAGATTTGTTGGTATAAGTAAGGACAGTTGCCAGATAGATGAGCTTTTTGCTGATGTATACTCTTTTGAAAAAGGGAAGATTAAAACTCGTAAAACTCACTTTTTTAGACCAGCAGTTTAGTAAAAGCATAAGGGTAGGATGGTGGAAGAACAGCGTGGTGTAACAATATGGTTAACTGGTTTGAGCGGTGCTGGCAAAACCACCATCTGCCAATTTTTGGAGACAGAACTGCGATCGCAAGGTTATAAAATTGAGGTACTAGACGGTGATGTAGTTCGCCAAAACTTAAGTGAGGGGTTAACTTTCAGCAAAAAGGATCGAGACGAAAATATTCGGCGAATTGGTTTTGTAGCTCACCTGCTAACTAGAAATAATGTTATTGTACTGGTTTCAGTTATATCGCCATATCGGGCAATCCGACAAGAAGTTAAAGAGCGCATTGGAGATTTTATTGAAGTATACATCAATGCACCATTAGAAGTTTGCGAACAGCGAGATGTCAAAGGTTTATATAAAAAAGCTAGAGCTGGTGAAATCAAAAATTTCACTGGAATTGATGATTTATATGAAGTACCTCTTGAACCTGATGTTGAATGCAAAACTAATGAAGAAACTATTGCCCAAAGCGCAAATAAAATCTTAAATAAGCTAGAAGAGTTAGGATACACCAATTATCTATCGATGCCACAATTCAAAAATAATTACTCGCGGATATCATGAAAAGTAGGAAGAATTGAAATGACTTTAATAAAAGAAAAGGAACTGTGTAAACTTTTTGTTGGAGTAGGACGACAGCAATACTTCCTTGCTGCTACAGGTACTAACTTTGCTAAAAAGGATGAAGTAGCATGGAATAATTTTGTCAGGATTTTATTGTCAGCAAAGGGCGACTATGCTGTTGAAACAGCTTATAAATATCTTGTAAATGCAGTTTTTGAATATAATAAACGTAATAATACAGAAGTCAATCTCAAAACTGTTTATAATTATTTTGCCGCTAAAATTATTCGTTCAATCTTTGTTGAACCATCGGAAATAGAGAAAAACTGGTATTTCATTTGTCGCGCGGCAGAAATTCCCCAGGCTGGAGATTTTGTTACTGTTCAAATTTTTCAGGAACCTTTGGTAGCTGTGCGCCAAGCAGACGGAACGGTTCGCGTTTTTCTCAATGTCTGCAATCATCGCCAAGCACCAGTGTTTGAAGGTCACGGTTGTGTAGGCGTAGATAAACCGACTCTTTGCCCTTATCATGGATGGGCTTATAGCATAGGTGGTGATTGCAAGAATGCACCAGGGGCAAATAGAGGGGAGTTTGGTGCTGATTTTAACCTGGAAAATTACAGTTTGCAGCAGTTTGAGGTCAAGATTGATGAGAATCAAGGGGTTTTTGCCAAGCTCTCAGAAAATAATCAACATCAGCTAGAATCACAACTTGAAAACCAGCAAAATATCGGGGTAGAAATTACTAATCTACTTAATTCTGTGAGTCCAGGCTATGCAGAGGGGGAAACCGCCACACTTCCAGAACAAATCCGCCTTTGGTTGAGAATTGGTTATTTAGAAGAAAATATAAAACAACTCATTGTAGAGATTACCTCAGAAGGAAGAAGCGATAGTCGCCAATTAATATTGCAATCATTGATTGCGGAACTCAAACACGTTATCCTGACTGTTGATAGTGATGGAGCAACCCCAGAACTGGATGAAGTGCTGCAACGAGTTTACAGCAGTGACGAGCAAGGGCAGTTGATTGAAAAGTCTATTGAGTATCCTAAAATTGATACTGATGGCATAGAATATTCTGAATCATCTGAAAGAAGACAAGCATTGCCAATCTGGATTTATGGCGACTCAGCATTGTTTGCTCTTGAAGTTGAGCATTTAATTAAACCAACCTGGCAATTTGTTTGCCATATCAATGAAGTTCCGCAACCGGGTAACTTCACTTGGCTGGATATTGTCGGTGAACGAGCCTACGTCATTCGCACTGCTAGCGGTGAATTGTTTGCCGGCAAACTTCAGAATGTTACACAACGAGGGAATTATCCGAAATTTGGTTTATTAAACTACGGTTTAGAACCCATCGACATTGATATTTTTTATGGATTTATTTTCATTCGCTTTACTTGGGAAGGTTCAAGATTAGCTGATAATTGGTATTTACCTGGATTATTGGAACCATACCAACTTGAAGATATGCAACCCATTGGTGGAGTCGGTCGGTATGACATTAGTGTAGAGGTAGATTACAAACTGCTGTGGGAAAATTTCTTAGAAGATTACCACTTTCCCATGATGCACAAAGGTTTAACCCGTCGGTTTGGAGTGTCGAGTGATTGTGAAGGCATCAACGGCATGATTATTCCCATGCGCAATCCGGCTTCACCCAGCTTAACCCCAATCGAGCGACAATATTATGATTGCGCCAAAGCGATCGCTCGACATTCTTGGGAGCGCGAACAAGAATTACAAGATTTTGCTGCTGAAAACCATGCTTTGCCCGAAACGCTGTGTTACTCAGCTTTCTGCTCGATGTCGGCGCAAGAAGAAATCCCAATGCCTTTTTCTTTGAGCGTATTTCCCGAACACGTCCAAACTTTTTCGTTAGTTCCCGCCGGGCCAAGAGAGTGCCGTTTTCACGTTCGCAGTTACGGACATACCCTCAACCCAGATGACACCAACAGTAAAACCATTGAAGAAGCGCGAAGAGTGAATATCCAACTGCTTTTGGAATCGTTACACGAAGATATTCGCGTTAACTACATCTGTCAAGATAGCGTTTCATCGCGGCTGTTCGACAAAATTGGAGTCTTTAGTATTGCCGAGTTTGATGTTGCTAAGTTTCAGGAGGCTATCCGCTATAAGCTGCCAATAACCAGTTGCCAGAGGAATCCATTATGACTACCACTGTCCCATCAGTCAATACTGTAACTGAAATTGAAACTCGAAAAGCTGACCATCTACGTGTTTGTTTAGAGGAAGATGTCCAGTTTCAGCACGTAACTACTGGATTTGAGCGCTATCGCTTTACTCATGATTGTCTTCCTGAAATCAACCGCAGTGATATCAATTTGCAAACAACCTTTTTAGGCAAAAATCTCGGCGCTCCCCTGCTGATTTCTTCTATGACAGGGGGAACTGAATTAGCGCAGCTAGTCAATACTCGTTTAGCAACTGTTGCTCAACGCTACCGATTAGCAATGGGAGTAGGTTCGCAACGCATTATCATTGAACAACCTCGTTTAGCTCCTACCTTTGCTGTGCGCTCTTTTGCTCCTGACATTCTGTTGTTAGCGAACTTGGGGGCTGTGCAACTAAATTATGGATGTGGGCTTGATGATTGCTTGCGTCTTGTAAATTCCCTGGAAGCGGATGCACTAATTTTGCATCTTAACCCCCTGCAAGAATGCGTGCAATCAAAAGGAGATACAAATTTTCGGGGGCTGTTAAGTAAAATTGCCCAACTTTGTCAGCAACTACCCGTTCCGGTTGTTGTCAAAGAAGTGGGAAATGGGATTTCTGGAGCGATCGCACAAAAGTTAATCGATGCGGGAGTTGCAGCCATTGATGTCGCTGGAGCAGGTGGAACTTCCTGGGCAAAAGTAGAAAGCCAACGTGCTAAAGACAATAAGCAGCGCCGTTTGGGACAAACTTTTGCTGATTGGGGTTTACCAACCGCAGAGTGTCTTAACTCCATCCGAGTCATCGCGCCGACAATTCCCTTGATTGCTTCTGGTGGGTTACTTAACGGATTGGATGTCGCCAAAGCGATCGCTTTAGGAGCCGATATAGGAGGTTTAGCCCGACCTTTTTTAGAAGCTGCCGTCAAATCAGAAGCCGCCGTTGATGAGTTAGTCGAAGTTCTGATTGCTGAACTCGAAACAGCTTTATTTTGTACTGGCAATGCCACCTTAGCAGAACTAAGAAGTTCTGGGGCATTGCAACGGATCTAAATGAGTAGCAAACATAACATGAAACTAGATGACTGCAATCAACCCACGCCAAACGCCCTCCACATTCGGGGCATAATTGCGATCGCGATCGTCAGTCTAATATGGGCGACAACCTTCCCACTGACGAAAGATGCAGTCACTAGCTTTTCGCCATCTGTACTTACCGCCAGCCGTTTTACCCTTGCAGCCGCGATATTTACCCCATATTTGCGCTCATTAAACGCTCAGATATTACGCGATGGCACAGTTTTAGGACTTTTACTCTTTGCTTGTTTTGCCTTCCAAGCGATCGGGCTAGAAACTGCCAATGCTAATCGAGGAGGCTTTATTTTCAGCCTTAATGTAATCATTGTACCCCTCTTGGCAGCGTTATTCGGTCAGCCCTTGCTGATTAAAACTCTACTCGCCGCCGCAGTTGCCCTCACAGGCATAGGAATTATGTGCTGGGAAAATGGCTCTTTAGGCATAGGTGATTTGTTGTTGTTTGCTGAAACCTTCATTTACGGCGTTTATATGCTCGTACTTCAGGAAACTGCACAACGCCACTCAACCCTATCCCTGACTGCCATCCAACTGTGGATTGTAGCAGTGTTAAGTGCAGTCTGGGCAGCGCCAGAGATGGTTGGGCAATTTGAGACTTTAAGGAATAACTATATTATTATCCTCTACCTCGGTCTGGTAGGTACTGCTGGTACTATCTGGTTAGAAACAATAGGCCAGCAATGGATTTCAGCAACTGAAGCAGCGCTATTGTGTACCCTCGATCCGGTACTCACATCCGTTTTTTCTTTTTGGCTACTCGGTGAAAAGTTTGGAGTACGCGGTTTTATTGGCACAGTTCTGGTACTAATTGCATTGATTTTGAGTCAAGTTAAATCTGAGTATATAGATAAAAAATTAATATTTGGCACAGAAGATATTTAAAAATTAGTAATTTTAACTTTCTTTTTTATCCTATCCAACTTTGTTAAAACTATGCTAAAGTTTTCGATTGAATTTAGACCTCCTATTCCTCCTGCAAAAAATTTGATTATCGGCACATTGGGGCCTAGTGGTACTAGTAGTGACTATGCTTCTAGCTATATAGTCAAACAATTAGAGTCAGAAGAATTAACTGGGGAAATTCAGTTATTTGATGGCTTTCCAGATGTCAAAGAAGCTTTGCTGCAAGACAAGATTGATCTAGCTCTGGTTCCTCATGCTTACCAAATGATTAATGAGTTCTATATGGAGCCAAGTTTTGATTTAGGCTTCATTTTTATCTATCCTACTCCAGTTTATGGATTAGCTAAGAAGAAAAATACAGAGGTAGTTTTTAAAGGAGCTAGACTTGTTACCCATCCTGCGCCTTTACCTTTATTGTCGAGACTCTTACCAGACTCCCAAGACCTATCAGAAATTCAGGTTGATTTGTCTCCTTCTACTAGCGATGCAGCAATTCAAGTACAAAAGGGTTTAGCTACTCTAGCTATTACTAATAAAAATGCTGTTGACGCTTATGATTTGGAGTTTATTTCCACTTATGGAAAAATCCCTATGAGTTGGTCAATTTTTTATAAAAAATTAGCAGAAAGTCATGTCTAAATTTTTCCCAACTCCCAAAACTACAGAAATTAATTCAGATGTAGAATTAATAGCATTTGAATGTCAAGATACGCTCGTTCAATTAGTGTATCTTGCTCCAGGAGCTACTTTTGCACTACACGAACATCTAGAAAGTCAGATGGGGATGATAATTTCCGGGCGTTTAGAAATGAACGTTAACGGAACCAAAGAAATTATTGAGCCACTGCAACAAGCTTACATTGCCAATGCTTATGTTCCTCACGGTTCTGTAAATATTTTTCCAGAAACTGCAATAGTATTCGATGTAAAACGTATCGTAACTTCCTTACCATCAGAAAAAACTGACGAGGTGTTTCTCAAGGTATCGCCTAAAAAAGACGAAGTTACTGGTTTTTCATGTCAATCTATTGTTGCTTCTTGGTTTGAGATTGTGATTACCGAAATTCCGCCAGGAGAAATAATCCCAATGCAACAATCTGCTAGCGAACAAATGGGAATAATCCTGAATGGTCAGTTGATGATGTCTGTGGAAGATGAACACCAGGAACTAGAATATGGTAGTATTTATTATGCTCCACCTGATGTCTTTTATGGAGGATATAATTCCTCTAATGAAGCAGTTTCTTTGGTTGAAATTTTGATTCCACCCCGCTCTCATTTATCTTACCAAAAAGCTTCTTTTAATGAAATAACTGCGCGATCGCTCACTGCTTCCTAAAGGAATATTCATCATGGATTTAGGATTAACACAGAAAGTAGCTTTAGTGACAGGAGCAAGTGCTGGCATTGGTTATAGCGTTGCTCAAAAGCTAGCATCAGAAGGTTGTCAGTTAATAATTTGTGGGAGAAATTCTGAGCGTTTAGAACAAGCTTATCAAGGTTTGGTTAGTTCCCAAGCAAAAGTTATCCCCATTCTTGCTGATGTTCAAAACCCAAGTGATTCTCAAAAATTAGTACAAGAAGCTCTCACCCAATTTGGCAAAATTGATATCTTGGTCAATAATTCTCAGGGGGCTACATTTTCTAATGAAGCAGTAGAAAATCTATCTGATGAAGATTGGTTAACTGTCTTTGAAGGCAAGTTAATGGGCTATATTCGCATGACGAATCTGGTGCTACCGACAATGAAAAATCAGCAATGGGGGCGCATTATCAATATTGTTGGGACATCAGGAAAAGAACCTTCTAGTCGTCTTGTTAAATCAGGAGTGGCCAATGCTGCATTAATCAACTTTACTAAAACTGTTGCCACAGAAGTTGCTAAGTGGAATGTTTTAGTTAACTGTGTCAATCCTGGTCTGATTGATACTCCAAGGCATAGAGAATATTTAGAAGTATTCGCCCAAAAGGAAGACCGAAAAATTGAGGCGATTATAGAAGGAATAGATAACACCATTCCTATCGGTCGTCGTGGTCTTTCTAGTGAGGTTGCTAATTTAGTGGCTTTTTTAAGTTCAGAATGCGCTAGTTATATAACAGGTATAACTATTTCAGTGGATGGTGGATTGTCTACAGGAGCTTTTTAAAAATATTTATTTTATATGAATATAGATAAACGAACCGCAAAAGACGCAAAGAACGCAAAGGAAGAGATGGGTTAAGTAATGAATGCAAGTTTAGAAATAAATTAATATTGCATTTTCTCTCTGTATTTATGTGGTTAATTAAAAAAGAGATATTAAAAAAAACATAATAATGGTAGCTATACAAAATCAAAAAAAAGCTAAAGATATTGAAGCCATCTACCCCCTTTCGCCAATGCAGCAGGGGATGTTATTTCATACCCTTTATCAGCCAGAATCAAGAATATACTTTGAGCAGTTTCGCTTCACTCTTCATGGCGATTTAAACAAGAGTGCGTTTGAGCAAGCTTGGCAACAAGTGGTACAGAGACACGCGGCTTTACGGACACTTTTTGTTTGGAAGAACCGCAAACAGCCAGTCCAAGTAGTGCGTAAACAGGTTAATTTACCTTGGATTAACAGAGACTTGCGTTTGCTCTCAACTGAGGAACAGCAAACACAAATTATTTCTTTCTTAAATACAGATAAAGAGCAAAGTTTTGAACTTGACAAAGCTCCCTTGATGCGGTTTGCTTTATTTCGGTTAGCAGACGAGACTTATCATTTTATTTGGAGCTTTCATCATATATTGCTTGATGGTTGGAGCTGGCCGATTCTCTTTAAAGAAATCTTTGCTTTTTACGATTCTATAAATAACAATCAACAATTATATTTAACTCCAACTCGCCCTTACCGAGATTACATTAATTGGTTACAGCAGCAAGATTTATCTAGTGCTGAGGAATTTTGGCGGCGAACTCTTGAGGGTTTTACTGCTTCTACCCCTTTGGTTGTGGAACAAGCAGTAGGGCAGATTGCTCACCAGCAAACTAGTTATATTCGACACCAACATCTATCAGCCGAAGCAACTGCTACCTTAAAATCTTTTGCCCAACAACATCACCTCACCCTTTCTACCTTGGTGCAGGCAGCTTGGGCATTGTTACTGAGTCGCTACAGTGGTGAGTCTGATGTGGTGTTTGGGGCTACAGTGTCCGGTCGTCCTCATAACTTATCTGGTGTAGAGTCGATAGTGGGATTGTTTATTAATACCCTACCTGTACGGATAAAAATCCCTGAAACAGCTGATTTATTGCCTTGGCTAGTGCAATTGCAACAAGAGCATATAGAACGAGAGCAGTATTCGTACACCTCACTGGTAGATATTCAAGGTGTGAGTGAGATTCCGAGGAATCAACCTTTGTTTGAAAGCATTGTGGTGTTTGAAAATTACCCTGTCAACGCAACACTGCAAGCGCTTCCAGGAAATTTGAGAATAGGCGATCGCCAAGCCCTCGGAGAAACAAATTATCCTTTAACTGTGGTGGCTATTCCCGGTGATGAACTGGTAATCAAAATCAACTACGATCGCGATCGCTTTGACGCAGATACCATTGATCGGATGATCGGTCATTTGCTCACGCTGTTACAGGGTATTACTACTAATTATCATCGCAGTGTAGGCGAACTTCCGCTACTTACACAAACAGAACAAGATTTACTGTTAGTCGAATGGAATGCTACTCAAGCCGCTAATCCCATCCATGATTGCATCCATCAATTATTTGAGCAGCATGTTGAAAAAACACCCGAATCTGTGGCGGTGGTGTATGACAATCAACATTTTACCTACCAACAGTTAAATCAACGCGCTAATCAACTAGCTCATCATCTGCAACGGTTGGGTATCAAACCAGATGCACCTGTGGGGATTTGTCTGGAACGTTCTTTAGAAGCAGCAGTTGCTATATTAGCAACCCTGAAAGCTGGCGGTGCTTGCGTTCCCCTTGACCCTACCTATCCTCCAGAACGGTTAGCATTTATGCTAGCGGATACTGGTGCAAGCGTTGTCTTAACTCAAGCTAGTTTAAAGCCATTACTGGAGAAGGATTTCCACCACCATCTAATTTTGGTAGATGAGGGATGGGATGCGATCGCCAAAGAATCTGATATAAATCTTCAAACAGATGCACAAGCGCAAAATTTAGCATACATCATCTATACTTCTGGGTCTACAGGAACTCCTAAAGGTACGCTTGTCCCTCATAGATCGCTAACCAATTTAATAGAACACCATCAAGCAAAGATGGCTATAGGCGTGGGTGTGCTTCAGTTTGCTTCCCTCAGCTTTGATGTCAGCTATCACGAAATGTTTGCGGCATGGGGTTTGGGTGGCACACTATATATGATTGGCGAAAGCGATCGCAAAGATTTAGATAAATTAATTCAGTTACTTGCTCAAGAACCAATTGCCAAGGTTTTCCTTCCTGTTACCCTCTGGCAACAATTAGCAGAAATATACGGAGACGAAGAACATCTATTTCAGAACATTAGAGAAGCGATCGCTTGTGGCGAACAACTCCAGATTACTCAACCAATGATTAAGTTGTTTCAACGTTTGGAGAATTGCAGACTCTACAATTTATACGGGCCAACAGAAGCAGATTTAGTTACATCATATACATTTGGCGACCAACCAGAAGAATGGCCAATTTATCCGCCAATCGGTAAACCTGCCGTCAACGTCCAAGTTTATCTATTAGATCGTAATCTCCAACCCGTGCCGATTGGCGTTCCTGGGGAACTCTACGTCAGTGGTGATGGCTTGGCTCGTGGCTACCTCAACCGCCCAGATTTGACAAACCAAAAATTTGTTCCAAATCCGTTTAAAAACCTCACCCCGTCCTATCGGACACCCCTCTCCTTGCTAAGGAGAGGGGCAGGGGGTGAGGTTTTTCAAGCAGGAGAGAATCGACTGTATAAGACTGGAGATTTGGCACGTTACCTCAGCGATGGCAACATTGAATTTTTGGGACGCATAGACGATTTAGTAAAAGTTCGGGGTTTTCGGGTTGAACTTGGTGAAGTTGAAGCAGTCTTGAGCAAACATCCCCAAATCAAGCAAGCAGTGGCTAAGGTGTTTGGGCAAAGTGCTAGGGAAAAATATCTAGTCGCTTACTTCGTACTAATTCAAGGACAAACTCTCACCCTCGAACAGTTGCGTAATTTTATTCAAGACCAGTTGCCAGACTACATGATTCCATCGGCTTTTGTACAGATGGAATCGTTTCCCCTGACTTCCAACGGTAAAGTCAACCGTCGCATTTTACCAGAACCGACGACCAGCAGACCAGAATTAGCTCAAACTTTTGTTGCACCCCGGACTCCCACCGAAGAAATTTTGGCGGGTATTTGGAGGGATGTTTTGGGGTTAGAACAAGTTGGAATTTATGACAACTTCTTTAATTTGGGAGGACATTCATTACTTGCTACTCAGGTTATCTCTCTGACACGCAAAGCATTTAAGGTAGAATTGCCTCTGCGAAGTTTATTTGAATCTCCAGCGATCGCAACTTTAGCTAGAACAGTCGAGACAGCAACTAAGCAAGAACTTGCGCCAGGTATCATACCATTTAAAGCCGTGCGAACGTGTGACGGAGTACTGCCAATCTCCTTAACTCAGCTAGAGTTTTGGTTTTTCGAGCAATTCTATCCCGGCAATCCTGTTTACAACCTGCCGCTAGTTTATCGCGTGACAGGTTCGCTTGATGTGAAAGCATTAGAGCAGAGTTTAAGAGAAATTGTACGACGACATGAAACCTTCCGAAGTACCTTTAAGGTGGAAAACGGACAAGTAGTTTATACAATTTCCCCTGAACCTGTATTTGACTTCGCAGTAATAGACTCACAAAACATCCCTGAAACAGAAGCGAAACGACAAGCTGAGAAGGAGATTAAACAGCCTTTTGATTTGGCGCGGGGGCCGTTATTACGGAGTAAACTTTGGCGTTTGAGTGAAACTGAGCATTTGCTTGTAGTCACAACACACCATATTGTCGCCGATGGTTGGTCTTTTAGCGTGTTGACTCAAGAAATGGCAACCCTTTACGAAGCTTTTTCTCAGAGTAAGCAATTCCCCCTGAACGAGTTACCGATCCAATATGCAGACTTTGCTCATTGGCAACGGCAATTGTTACAAGGGCAAGTTTTAGAATCACAGATGCAATTCTGGAAACAACATCTAGGTGTTAATCCTCCAGTCTTAAAACTACGAACCGATTATCCACGCCCAGCCGTGCGAACCTTCACAGGTGCGCGTCAAACTTTGGTAATTTCTAAAGACTTAACCAAAGCACTCAAAGCATTGAGTCAACAGGAAGGCGCAACCCTATTTATGACCTTGTTAGCAGCACTCAAGATATTACTTTTCTGCTACACAGGGCAACCAGACATCATTGTTAGCAGCACTGTTGCTAATCGTACTCGCCCAGAAACAGAAGGACTGATTGGTTTCTTTGTCCATTTACTGCCATTCTGCACCAACTTAGAAGGCAATCCCAGCTTCCGAGAACTATTGCGGCGAGTGCGAGAAGTGGCTTTAGGAGTGTATGCACATCAGGAAATGCCTTTCATCAAACTACTAGAAGAACTGCAACCAGTTCGAGACTCTAGTTATACACTGCTAGCTCAGGTGATGTTTGTTTTCCAAAACACTCCAGAAGATGATTTAAAACTAGCAAATTTGACTTTAAAGGAGGAATTTATTGCCACGGATACCAAAGACACAGCCGAATTTGATTTAAATCTCACACTCCAAGAAACAACAGAGGGAATTGAAGGCGCTTTAGTCTACAGAACCGACTTGTTTATACCTGCTAGCATCGCCAGAATGGTAACAGTCTTTCAAAATTTACTTGAATATCTAATTACTAATCCTGAGCAACGTCTTAGTGAACTTCCCTTTTTAAATGAAGGGGAAAATTTACCAATTCAAAATAACAAATTACCAATAGCGAATAACTTTCAGAATGAATTTACTGAACCCAGTAACTCTATTGAAGAAACCATATTAGCTATTTGGCAAGAAGTTTTAGGGTTAGAACATATCAGTACACAAGATAACTTCTTTGATCTCGGAGGACATTCTGCTCTTGTTCTACAACTTTCATACAAATTAGATAAAGCTTGGCAAATAGAGCTACCCTTAGTTTCCCTATTTGAAAAATCTACCATTGTCCAGCAGGCAGAAACTATCCAAGATTTAATAAAACGAACCGCAGAGACACAGAGAACGCAGAGAAAAGGAGTAACTACATAACCCAACAGAATATCGATAATTAATCCTCTCTCAATCTCTTACCTCAGTGTCCTCTGCGCCTCTGTGGTTCGTATCATTCCATTTTAACACTCAACAAAAAACCGTGAAACCCTCCCTTTTTGACCTAACAGGAAAAGTCGCCATTATCACCGGATCTGCACGAGGTATCGGCAAATCCATAGCTCAAGGATTAGCATCTGTAGGCACAAAGGTTGTAGTTGCTGATATTAAAGCAACCGAAGCAGAAAAAACCGCACAAATAATTCAGGAGGCTGGAGGCGAAGCGATCGCAATTCCTACCGATGTCAGAAATCGCCAAGATTGTTTACACCTGATTGAGCAAACTGTGGCGCACTATCACAGGCTTGACATTATGGTGTGTAATGCCGGCATTGACATCATCAAATCGGCGGCTGACTTAGAAGAATTAGAGTGGGATAACATTATTAACATCAATCTCAAAGGGTACTTTCACTGCGCTCAACTGGCGGCTCGACAAATGATCGAACAAGGGACAGGCGGCTCAATTATTATGAATTCTTCTATCGGCGGTGTAGTGGGAATCAGTGGTTCGGCGGCTTATACAGCATCAAAAGGAGGGGTAAATTTACTAGTGCGATCGCTAGCACTGGAATGGGCAAATCACCAGATTCGAGTTAATGCTTTTGCTCCTGGCTATATAGACAACATTATGGAAGGTACTGAAACATTTCGGCGATCGCCACAAGATGATCACCAACATCTGAGTGCTGTGATTCCTATGCAGCGACGCGGAAAACCAGAGGAACTCATCGGCCCAGTCATATTTCTCGCGTCTGAAGCAGCTTCTTATGTGACGGGGGCAATTTTGATGGTAGATGGGGGATACAGCGCCATGTAGGGTAGGTAAAAGAAGTTTCTGAGAGTACAACTATGCGAAGATTGATCGCACTTACTACTATTTGCCGTCGGCGATTGCCAGCTATCATCGGATTTATACTGGCGATTGTCCTAGTTAGTTGCGTCCAAACTAACTTGCTTCGCAAAACAGCAACCGGATCTCAAATCATCGTTAGTAGTTCTGCCGAACCCAACACCTTTAATCCTCAGTTGATGGAACAGGGAGTAGGAATTTTGACTTTCCTCTATGAAGGACTAATTCGTGAAAATGAGCGAGGAGAAATTAAACCAGCGTTAGCGCGATCGTGGGAGATTTCTGAAGACCAAAAGCGAATTATTTTTAAATTAAGGAAAGGACTGAAATGGTCAGATGGTAAACCACTAACTGCTGATGATGTGGTGTTTACTTATAAAGATATTTATACGAATCCTGCCATTCCTTCCTATGCCAAAGATTTTTTACAAATAGGTAAAACACACAGTTTTCCTACAGTGGAAAAATTGGATAATTTGAGTGTTAAATTTACTCTCCCAGAACCTTTCGCACCCTTTATTCGCACAACAAAACTAGAAATTTTACCTGTTCACATTCTGCAATCCAGCATCACCAAAAAAGACTCCACAGGTAGACCGCTATTTCTCTCAATTTGGGGTACAGATACTCCACCGAACCAAATTGTTAGCAACGGTGCTTACAAATTAGAATCATACATTCCAAGTGAGCGGATAACCTTTCGCAAAAATCCCTATTACTGGCGTAAAGATACTCAAAGTCATCTTCAGCCCTATATCGATCGTATTGTTATAAATACGGTGAGTAATAGTGATACAGCGTTAATTCAATTTCGTTCTGGAGGACTTGATTTTATTGACGTAAATCCTAACTATTTTTCATTATTGAAACGAGAAGAAAAAAGGGGGAAATTCACAATTTATAACGGTGGTTCTCAAACAGGAACCACCGCGATGATGTTTAATTTGAATACAGGGCTTAGAAATGGTAAGCCTTTAGTTAATCCGATTAAATCTCGCTGGTTCAATACAGTAGAATTTCGCCAAGCCGTTGCTTATAGCATCAATCGGCCGCGGATGGTCAACAACCTATTTGCAGGGGTAGGAGCGTTGCAAAATTCGTCCATCGCAGTGCAAAGTCCTTACTATCTCTCTCAGCAAGCAGGTTTACCAGTCTACAACTATAACCAAGAGAAGGCAAAAACATTACTTCTCAAGGCAGGATTTCGATACAACAATCAAGGTGAGTTATTCGATAGCGATGGGAATCGAGTCCGGTTTACGCTCACCGCTAATGTTGGTAATAAGGTGTTGCAGAACATGGCTCCTTTAATTCAAGACGATTTGAGCCAGATAGGAATTCAGGTAGATTTGAATTTGATTGCAGTGGGATTGGTTGTAGACAAATTAGCAAATCGTCTGGATTGGGATTGCCAGATTATGGATGGTTTTCCGATGACAATAGAACCCAACGAAGCAATAAATATTTGGTCTACTAAAGGAAACTGGCATTTTTTTAATCGCCAACCCCAAGCCGGACAAATACCAATTACTGGACATCGGGTAGCAGATTGGGAACAAAAGATTGATGATCTCTACATTCAAGGTGCAGCCGCAAATGAAGCACAGCGACAACAAATTTATGCCGAAACTCAACGGCTGAGTCAGGAATATTTGCCGTTTATTTATCTAGTGAATTCCTTATCAATGGTGTCTGTGCGAAATCGCATTGAGGGCGTAAAACACTCTGCTTTACAAGGAACATTTTGGAATGTTTATGAATTGAAAACCAATCCTGTTAATAATTAATACCAGTTTTCTTATGAAAATTAGCGAACCGCCAAGCCGCCAAGAACGCCAAGTTTCCACACCGATTCCGGTCATTGATTTCCATCCATTTATAGTCGGTGATGTTGTTGCCAAACAAGCAGTTGCCGATCGCATTTCGTGCGCTATTCAAGAAATTGGATGTTTTTACCTCGAAAATTGTGTACCTCAGACTTTAGTCGATCGAGTATTTGCTCAAGCGCAAAGTTTTTTTGCATTATCACAGGAGGAGAAAAATCAAGTAAAACTTGCTCCAGGAACGAGTCGAGGCTATGTTGCTCGTGGTAAAGAGCGGGTATTGCTAGAAGCATTCAATTTTGGTTTAGACGTTGCAATCAATGAAGCGGGTGTAACTCCCCAAGGATTTGGTGAACCTAATCGATGGCCTGAAAACCAAAAAGAGTTTCGCCAACTGCTACTAGAATTTTTTACAACTTGTCGTGATGCGTCTTTTAGTATTTTACAAGCGATGGCGATCGCATTAAAACTACCAGAGTCTTACTTTACCGATTTCCATCTAGAGCGCAACTTTAACACCTCCATAAATCACTATCCATCTCTACACCAAGCTCTCCCTCCCGGCGAGACTCGTTTCGCTGAACATACAGATTACGGCAGTATTACCTTAATATTTCAAGATGAGACGGCTGGGCTAGAAGTTTGCAACGATGCAGGAGAGTGGATTGCAGCCCCCTTCGCCCCTGGAAAAGTTCTAGTTATCCTTGCAGATTTAATGCAGCGCTGGACAAACGATAAGTTTCCCGCCACCAAACATCGAGTTCCCCTACCTTCCAAATTTCCTAGTAATCCCAGGTACTCGATTATCTATTTTGAGTCTCCTGATTACGATGCCGAAATTACTTGCTTAGAGTCAAACGCAACACCCAACTATCCACCAATTCGCACCCATGAATATATTAATCAAATTGCGACAGGAAGCTATGCATCTGAAAAAAAATAGATTTTTCTATTTTTACTGATAACTCTACTCATTTTTAACGATGAACTCAACTAAAGAACTTTCAAAAGAATCTATTGTTTCAACACAGATTCCAGTCATTAACTTTCACTCATTTATGACTGGTGATAGCCATGCCAAGGAAGCCGTTGCTGCTCAAATCGGCAGTGCTTTACAAGAAATAGGATGTTTCTACCTAAAAAATCACGATGTTTCCACAACTTTAATAGCTCAAGCATTTGCTCAAGCTAAGAGTTTTTTTGCACTGCCGTTAGAAGATAAAAAACAGATAGCTTTAACAGAAAAATGTCATCGAGGATATATCCCTATGGGGATGTCAAGCATACTCAGCGAACAATTTTACTTTGGTAGAGAAATGAATCCAGAGGAATTGAATAAACTAGATCATCCTTTTCACCAGCCGAATCAATGGCTACAAAATCAGCCAGAGTTTCGAGAAACGATGTTGCAATTTTTCGCAGCTTCCCACACAAGTATGCTTAAAATTATTGAAGCTTTAGCTATTGCTTTGAAACTGCCAGAATCCTATTTTGTCGAGTTACATTCTGAACAAAATCATGCTATGGGATTACATCACTATCCTGGTGCATCTGAACCTCAAAAAAACCAAAATATTCGCCTGGGAGAACATACAGATGGAAATACTATCACATACGTCTTTCAGCATGAGGTAGAAGGGTTAGAAATTTGTACCAAAACTGGAGAGCGAGTTCCAGTTCCCCTGATTCCTGATACAGTTGTTGTCATGGCAGGAGAAATTTTGCAACGATGGACTAACGATAAAGTTTATGCCACAAAACACCAAGTTGCAATACCATCTGCATCTCAAGAAATCCAACCAAGATACTCCTTTGCATTTTTTGCATCTCCTAATAATGATGCCGAAATTGCCTGTCCTGAAAGTTGTTTACAGGCAAATGAAACTGCAAAATACCCACCTATTTTAACGAGCGAGTTTTACACTCAAAGAAATAACAACAATACGTCAATCTTAATTAAATCGGAAAATTAAATTTTTTCGTTTCTACGCCTCTGTGTGAATTAAAAATAACTTATTTACCCTTAAGACAACCGAAAATGAATGTACATATTTGGCAAAAAACCATACCGAAACCAGTATTTATGTTTATTTACAGCATAATTTTTATACTGGCTTTTATTTTGACTGCTGGATTAATTAATACAGTTTTACCCTCTGATAATAATCCTCAAAATCTTGGCGATATCAGTATTAAATTACAATATTTTGCTAAACATAAAGATGATTATAATGTTATTTTTATGGGGCCTAGTACCACTTATCAAGGAGTTGTTCCTAAAGTATTTAATGAAGTAATGGCAGCACACGGTAAGAGAGTCAAGTCTTTCAATTTTGGAATCATGGCGGCAAATATAGCTGAAATGGATTTCTATTTGCAAAAAATTTTAGATTTAAAACCAGCAAATTTAAAATGGATATTTTTAGACTGTTTAGTTAACAGCTTCATTGAAAATTCGCCAACTGCATCTAAAAATGTTTACTGGCATACTCCTCTTAAAACTATAGAAAACTTTCATTTAATTGCTGAAAGCAACTATACTTTAAAAAGTAGAATTATTGGTTTCTATGCTAATTTTGTCAGCTTTCTTTATCGATGGCTAGGAATTGGTTATTTCTCTAATTCTTGGCAGCAACAAGGGGATAAATTACAACCAGATGGATTACCAACAGTAGTTTCTAATGATAGATTATTAGAAGAAGCTGGATATTACTCAATGGATTGGATGAAAGATCATGAAAAACGGGAACAGGTTTTTCAATTTAATTACTTGGAAAGTTATAAGAAGAGATTAAAAGAGGCAAAATTAGGAGTCTTTGAGCAAAAGGATACATCTGGACAACGATTTAATTCTTATGGAATTAAAATGATTCAGCAGATTGTTGCTAGAATCGATAGCTCAGAAAAGGTTAGCAAAAATAAAATTTTACCTATCTTCTTTATTCCTCCAGTTTTAGAGGATGATGTCGATCATTTTCCTATTATAAAGGCTTACGAATTGGGATATATTCCAACTCTATTTGCTTTTAACGATCCTAATGCTTTTGCTGCTTTATATGGGATTGATAGCCGAGCTGATGGTAGGCATTTAAATCACCAAGGCGCACAGGAATTTACACGCATTTTAGCAGCAGAGTTTTATGAGCATTTTTAAGTTATCTCAAAAAAAAATATATAATCATTCGCCTATGTCTATAAGTCCAAATTGATTTGGTTAGCAGTTAATTTACCCATTAGATTAAATATGGTTTTTACAGAATTTCGTTTTATCTTTTTCTTTATTCTTATTTTCTGCTTCTACTGGGCTTTAAAGAATCACAATCATCGTAAAACCTGGTTATTAGTCTGTAGTTATATTTTTTATGGTGCTTGGGATTGGCGCTTTCTTTCTTTGCTTTTGCTCTCGACAGTCGTTGATTACTTTGTCGGTTTGATGCTATCTAGACCACAGGTTGATAGTTCACCGGCAGTCGCTCATGGGGGAAACCCCCAAGACCGCGCTGCCTCAACAGTAGGACAAGAAATTCAAACAAGCGAAGCAGTACAGAAAGAAGAAACTAAGAACGGATGGATAAACTTATTTTCTTGGGATGTGCTGTTAAGTAAACCACTCAATCAGCAGCAGCGCCAAGCATGGTTGGTACTCAGTTTAGTTGTAAATCTAGGATTATTAGGATTTTTTAAGTACTATAATTTCTTCGCTGACTCTGCCTCAAGCTTATTAGTTTTTCTGGGTCTACCTGTTAGTATTAAAACCCTTGAAATCATTCTTCCCGCAGGCATTAGCTTTTACACATTTCAAACTCTAAGCTATTCAATTGATGCGTATCTGGGTAAAGTCAAACCTATTAGAAGTTTTTGGGATTTTTCTCTATTTGTAGCTTTTTTCCCTCAATTGGTTGCGGGCCCCATTGTCCGCGCATCTACTTTTTTACCTCAACTGCTAACCCCGAAAAGTTTAAACGAAGTTGATTTTCGGGGATGTTTAACGCTTTTTTTGGTGGGATATTTTAAGAAAGCTTGTATTTCGGATAATCTCTCTCCTTTGGTAGACCAGTATTTTACTAATCCAGAGATTTATACCGCCTTAAGTTGTTGGATTGCTGTGATTTCTTTCGTTATACAAGTATACTGCGACTTTTCTGGCTATTCAGATATGGCGATCGCGTGTGCAGGTTTACTGGGATACAAGCTACCTCTCAACTTTAATTTTCCCTACTTTTCTAGCAATATCACTCAGTTGTGGCAACGTTGGCACATTACCCTCTTCACCTGGCTGCGAGACTATATTTACATCCCTTTGATGAGAAGGCGACCAAAAGCTCAACGCACAGAACTGTTTGGTTACAGAAATATTCTCATTCTGATGCTTACCTCTGGATTCTGGCATGGTGCTGCTTGGCATTTTGTCGCTTGGGGGGGACTGCATGGAATTGCTTTAATTGTTCACAAACAATGGTCATCTTGGATGGCTCCCTATAAGCGATTCCAAACCCTGAGAAATATCGTAGGTATTCCCCTCACATTTTACTGGTTTTGTGCGTCTGCAACCTTCTTTCGGGTTAGCGATCTCAGCAGTATTATACAAGTGGAGAAATCCTTTTTATTCTTTAATTCTCCTGGCTCTGAAAACCTAAATCTCCAAATTGGATGGATTTTTATACCTTTAATTATCATGCACTGGGCAGCTTATAAAGGTTGGTTCGCAGACTGGTGGCAGAAAATTCCCAAATGGAGTTTTGCTGTTTTTTATGGGATGTTAGTTTCAACAATACTTCGGTTTGCAGCAATCAGTCCTCAACCATTTATCTACTTTCAGTTTTAGTTAACTTTAGCAGTTTTCTTATTAAAAACTATGAGCATAAATGCTATTTTACAACCCATCAAATCTTTCTTTGATTATCTGTCATTTAATTTGCAATATGAATTGATGCTTTTATCGTTTCGGAGTAAAAACAGGAAAGAAGTTTTTAATGATATATATTATCGGAATAGGTGGGGCGATCGCGACTCTATTTCTGGCAGAGGATCTAATCTTCAACAAACTTCGATCA
This sequence comes from Nostoc sp., assembly GCF_036917465.1. Taxonomy (GTDB): domain Bacteria; phylum Cyanobacteriota; class Cyanobacteriia; order Cyanobacteriales; family Nostocaceae; genus Nostoc. The sequence continues at coordinate 107,213 of NZ_JBALDL010000006.1, read as the reverse complement.
TCATTAAAGAAATACCAGTTTTGTTGGAAAACCTTAATGTCAAAAGAATGCTCGATGCTCCTTGTGGAGATTTCTATTGGCTAAAAGAAGCAGAATTAAATCTAGATAGATACATCGGATGTGATATTGTTGCCGAATTAGTTACCAAAAATCAACGTCTTTATGGCAATGAGTCCAGAGAATTTATCAATCTTGACTTAGCAGCAGATGCACTCCCTCAAGTCGATTTGATTTTTTGTCGAGATTGTCTAGTACATCTTTCATTTAAAGATGCTCTTGCTGTAATTAAAAACTTTAAAAAAAGCAATTCTAAATATCTTTTAACTACAACTTATCCGGGGATACTTGAAAATAAAGATATTGTTACAGGTGATTGGCGAGCAATCGATTTAAAATTACCTCCGTACAACTTTCCCGATATGCTCGAAATTATTGATGAAAAAACGACTGAAAGAAAAGACTATCCACAAAAAAGTTTGGGTCTATGGAAATTGAGTGATATAGGGAATAAGGAATGGGGAACAAATAAAAATGGGGGTTTTATATAAAAAATGCGTATTTTAGGAATTTCAGCTTATTACCACGATAGTGCCGCCGCCTTAGTTGTGGATGGTGATATTGTTGCCGCAGCTCAAGAGGAGCGTTTTTCCCGCAAAAAACATGATGCGAGATTTCCCAAAGGTGCGATCGCCTATTGTCTCAAACAAGCAGGGATTAGATTATCAGAAGTAGACCAAATCGTTTTCTACGATAAGCCATTGGTCAAATTTGAGCGACTACTGGAAACCTATCTCGCCTACGCACCCAAGGGATTAGGTTCCTTTATTGCAGCAATGCCAGTTTGGTTAAAAGAAAAACTTTACCTCAAAACGCTGTTAAAAAAGGAACTGGCAACCCTCGGAGATTGCAAAAAAACGCAATTACCCCAACTTTTGTTTACTGAACATCACCAAGCGCACGCCGCTTCTGCTTTTTTCCCCAGCCCCTTTGAACGGGCGGCGGTGCTGTGCCTCGATGGAGTCGGAGAATGGGCAACTACCTCAGTTTGGTTAGGAGAAGATCATCAACTCACTCCCCAATGGGAAATTGATTTTCCCCATTCTTTAGGGTTGCTTTATTCTGCCTTCACCTACTACACGGGTTTCAAGGTCAACTCTGGCGAATACAAACTCATGGGTTTAGCGCCCTACGGTGAACCCAAATATGTAGACCATATCCTCAACCATCTTTTGGATCTCAAAGAAGATGGCACATTTCGGTTGAATATGGACTACTTCAACTACACCACGGGGTTGACCATGACTACCCCAAAATTTCATCAATTGTTTGGTGGTTCACCACGCCAAAGCGAGGGAAAACTCACCCAGCGAGAAATGGATATAGCTTGTTCTATCCAATACGTTACCGAGGAAGTCGTTTTGCGTTTGGCAAGAACAGTTAAAAAGGAACTGGACACAGACTATCTCTGTTTAGCCGGTGGAGTCGCCCTGAATTGCGTCGCCAATGGACGCATTTTGCGAGAAACAGATTTTCGAGATATTTGGATTCAACCCGCCGCCGGAGACGCAGGGGGAGCAGTTGGGGCAGCATTAGCTATTTGGCATCAGTATCATGAAAAGCCGCGCATTCCTCACGATGGGGATGCCATGCGGGGCGGCTATCTAGGCCCTTGCTTTGGGAAAACAGAGATTCAAGACTATCTCCAGTCTGTGAATGCGCCCTACCAATACCTAGAAGATGACAAACTCATGCCTGAACTTGCCGAAATTTTAGAGCAAGGGAATGTTGTGGGTTGGTTCTCTGGCAGGATGGAGTTTGGCCCGCGAGCTTTGGGAGGTCGTTCGATCATCGGCGATCCTCGTAATCCGAAGATGCAATCGGTGATGAACCTGAAAATTAAATACCGCGAATCCTTCCGTCCCTTTGCCCCTTCTGTCTTAGCAGAACAGGCTTCCAATTACTTTGAGCTTGACCGTCCCAGCCCTTATATGCTTTTGGTTGCACCAATCAAAGCCGAGTTGCGGATTCCCATGACAACAGAACAGGAGGAGTTGTTTGGCATAGATAAGTTAAACGTGAAGCGATCGCAAATTCCCGCCATCACTCATGTAGATTATTCCGCGCGGATTCAAACTGTTCATCAACAAACCAATCCTCGATACTATGAACTGCTGCGACATTTTCAGGCAAAAACGGGCTGTGCAGTTTTGGTAAACACATCATTTAATGTGCGAGGTGAACCAATTGTGTGTACCCCAGAAGATGCTTATCGCTGTTTTATGAGAACAGAGATGGATTACTTGGTATTGGAGAATTTTCTCCTCGCTAAATCGAACCAACCCCAGGTACAGAAAGATGAATCTTGGAAAACAGAATTTGAATTAGATTAATGCTGATGGACGAAATACAACAACTCGATCGGAAAGGACTACGGGATTTTGGACTGCTTGGCGGTGCGATCGCTGCTGGCTTATTCGGTAGTCTACTGCCCTTGATACACCATGAGTCTTTACCCATTTTACCTTGGGTAATTGCTAGCATTCTTTGGGTGTGGGCGCTGATTGCCCCCGCCACACTCAATGGTGTCTACCAAATTTGGATGAGGATTGGCCTAGTTTTAGGTTGGATTAATACGCGGATAATTCTCAGTATTATTTTCTATACCTTAATCACGCCAATTGGTCTAATAATGCGAGGCGTGTTCCATCATGATGCTATGGCCAGAAAGCTAGATGGTGACGTAAAAACTTATCGCATTATCAATCAAGTAAAACCTATAAACAAAATGGAGAAACCGTTCTAATGTTTGAAACAACACAAGACTTGCTGAAAGATTTATGGGGATTACTGAAAGAACGCCGCAAATTCTTTCTACTACCACTTATCGTCACACTATTGCTCTTAGGTATCTTAATTGTGTTTGCACAGTCATCTGTGCTTGCACCCTTTATTTACACACTATTTTGAGGAATGCCAGGTGGTAACATTGTCATTATCATTAAAGCGGTGGGTAGCGGTGACACTGACCTTAGCCTTATTGCTAGGTGGAATTGTCTTGGGTCTGGCTGTCGTGGAAATTGGCTTACGCATTGCTGGTGTTGAATACAAGACATTTTATACTTTTGATCGACAGAGAGGTTGGGCAGGACGACCTTATGCGGCTGGGTGGGTGCATGACGAAGGAGAAGCATATATCCAATACAACAGTGAGGGCTTTCACGATCGAGAACATTCCCCAGTTAAGCCAGACAATACCATCCGTATAGCCTTGCTCGGAGATTCTTTTACAGAAGCACGCCAAGTACCACAACCACAAGGAATCGCCGCCGTTATTGAACGCGAACTGAAAAATTGTCCCACCCTAGCAAGTCGTGACGTAGAAGTGATGAACTTCGGAGTGAATGGTTATGGAACCGATCAAGAACTGATCGCTTTGCAAGAAAAAGTCTGGAAATATTCACCTGATTTCGTACTTCTGAATTTTTATCCTGGTAACGATGTCATCAACAACTCTCGCACTCTTACCGAGAAAATGGTGAGTCAGACTGCTATGGATAATAGCGCCCTGATGAAACCCTATTTTGTTGAGCGAGATGGTGATTGGGTAGTTGATGATTCGTTTGTGAATATGGATATTTATCGCTCACAAAAATCATCGTGGCATCAGGTTTATCTGCAAGTTCAAGACCGTTTACGGATTTTACAGCTTTTAAAACAAGCCAAATATGCTTTACCACTTCCTCATCAAGATAATAAAAAACAAGACCTCCAGTTGGGAACTAAACCTGCAAGACTGTCTCCGTTCACTGACCCTGAATGGCAGAATTTATTGAAGCAAACAGAATTGCTTGTCCATAACACCGCAACTGATCCTGAATGGGAAGAAGCATGGCAACTAACAGAAGGACTAATTCGCTCGATACATAATGAGGCAATTGCCAAGAAAGCGAATTTTGCTGTCGTGACAGTGACAACTGCTTTGCAAGTTAATCCTGATCCTAACGTGCGCCATGCTCAGGAAGTATCAGGGCTGACAGATTGGTTTTATCCAGAAAAGCGGCTCGCAGCATTAGGAGAACGGGAAGGTTTTATCACCATCAATTTAGGACAATCTTTTCAGGCTTATGCCGAGCAGAATAATGTTTGCTTACATGGGTTTGATAATACTTTTCGCTGCGACGGACATTGGAATGCTTTGGGACATCAGTTAGCAGGGGAAATTGTTGCTAAAACACTCTGTCAACAATTCGTAATTCGTAATTAATTAAGACTTTATGCAAAAAATAAAGCCTTGGCTACAAAATTTATTGCTCATGCTGGCTGGAGTTATAGTTGGGCTGTTAATCGTCGAAACTTTTGCCATTACTACCGGAGTTGCTGCCCCACAAAAGTCCAAGGCGCAAATTTTTTATCAGTTTATTCAACCGGATGCCCAATTAGGCTACAAGCCAAAATCAAACCTGAAGGACTTTAAAACTGTTTGGCAAGAAGCGAAAGTTACAGAAGTTGCTAATACAGATAGTTATGGATTTCGTAATATAGGAAGAGATTACACAAAATCTAACTTGTATTTTATTGGAGATTCATTTACATGGGGTCAATGGGTCAGTGAGGAAAAAACATTTCCCAGACTTGTAGAATCAGAATTGCAGCAGCCAGTCATTAATTTAGGTGTTCCGGGCTATTCTTTTGCCCAATATGAAACATTATTTAATGAATGGATCGCCAAATATAAACCTCAGACAGTCATATTATCTATAGTTGCTAATGATTTAACTAATTATTCTTCAGATATTGGTCAAAAGATATATAATACACTGAAAGAAAGAAGTTTTTCGCCTTGGTATGAAAAAACCTTTCTGTACCAGCTTGTCTGGAAAAATAATAAAAAAAACTTGCCGATAAGAGCTGGAACTTCTATCTCTAAAGAAGCCAAAAATGGTTTAACTTTATTTAATTTATCGCTGGCAGCACCTGAATCAGGAGTAGGTGTAGATAGCGATTATTTGACATCTGATGGGGTTGTCAAAGTAGAAGCGGCATTATCACGAATCATTCGTTTGACTAAAGATAATCAGGTTAAGCTGTTTGTTTTTCTTGTACCTTCAAAAGAATCAACTTATATCAAAGATTACGTCCAGTTATTTCCTGAAAATGTAGATTTGCTCAAAAATGAAGAGATTGGCTATCAGCGTTTATGTGACGTTACAAAATCACAAGATGTAACTTGTGTCAATCTAACTGATGATTTTAGAAAAAATAGCACGCCAGAAAAGCTTTACTTTGATATCGATGGTCATTGGAATTCTGCGGGACATCAATTAGCTGCCAAGGTAATTTTAGATACTTTAAATAATTCGCAATTGGTAATTAAATGACAATGAGCCAAACAACCACCGAGGAAATATCTAACCAGATGCCACCGCTTGAAATGGAACTTCAAGACGCTTCTGTACGTATGCCCTATCCTCCACCAACCCCATACCCGATGATGGGGGCTGCTTCGTTAGGAGATATGCCATCTTTTGCGATGGATGGCGAAAATCTTGGCGGGTATTCTCAGTACGGTATAGCTGCTATTTCTGGAGGAGAAAATCGCCTGGATGTCTTTAGCATTGGCAAAGATAGCGCTATGTACCATAAAAAGGGGAATAGCTCAGTCTGGAGTGATTGGGAAAGGCTGGGGGGCTACTGTGTTTCTGCACCAGTTGCGGTTACTAGAGGAGAGAACCGGATTGATACCTTTGTGATTGGGGGCGATCGCTCTGTCTATCATAAAGCCTGGGATGGCTCAACCTGGAGCGATTGGCTAAATCTTGGCGGCTACTCTCAGTATGGTGTCGCGGCTGCTTCTTGGGGAGATCGGCTGGATCTGTTCATCGTCAACTGGGATGGAGCCATATACCAAAAGTCTTGGGATGGCTCAATCTGGGGTGATTGGGAAAGGCTAGGGGGCTACTGTATTTCAACAACAGCTGCGGTTTCTTGGGGATTAAACCGTATTGACATCTTTGCTCTGGGTAGCGATCGCGCCATCTATCAAAAGTATTGGGATGGTTCAAGCTGGAGTGGTTGGGAAAAACTCGGTGGCTATTCCCAGTATGGTGTTGCGGCTGCTTCTGGAATTGAAAATCGCCTAGATATTTACATCATTGCTCGTAACGGTGCAGTGTACCAGAAGTACTGGGATGGCTCAAACTGGGTCGGTTGGAATAATCTGGGTGGCTACTCTATTGCTGCGCCGGCTGCGGTTGCTTCGGCTCCAAACCGCGTTGACACTTTTGTGTTGGGTAGCGATCGCGCGGTTTACTACAAGTGGTATAGCGTAGGTGGAAAAGTCTAATCCAATAAGGTTCAGTTAAGGCTTAACTCTTTCTCAAAGTCAGTTTTTTTAACGAACCGCAAAGAACGCGAAGAACGCAAAGGAAGAAAAGAGGCAAATGACAACCAGCTATCCAACTACAGCAGCAATTTCTCAGAATCGAGGTATGCCATTTCCGGCGATGAGTCCCGCCTCTAAAGAAGATATGCCAATATTTTCTACTGATGGAGAATATTTAGACGGATACTGCCAGTATGGTGTTACAGCCACTTCGTGGTCAGAAAATCGCCTGGATGTTTTACTCACAGCGAGTATTGGCCCTTTATGGCATAAGTGGTGGGATGGCTCAACTTGGAGCGATTGGGAAAGACTCGGTGGTTATTGTATTTCCTCGCCGGCTGCGGTTTCTTGGGGACTGAATCGCATTGATACCTTTGTTTTGGGTAGCGATCGCGCTACATATCGCACATGGTGGGATGGTTCAAAGTGGAGTACTTGGGAAAACCTTGGCGGGTACTCCCACTATGGTGTTGCCGCCGCTTCCCTTGGTGAAAATCGGCTGGATATTTTTGCCGTCGGTATTGATGGTGCGATGTACCATAAGCGTTGGAATGGTTCAGCCTGGGATGAGTGGAACAATCTCGGAGGTTACTGTCTTGCTGCACCTGCTGCGGTTTCTCGCGGCACAGACTGCATTGATACTTTTGTTTTAGGCGGGGATGGTGCGATTTATCATAAGGGGTGGGATGGCTCAACCTGGAGTGGTTGGAAAAACCTGGGAGGGTATTGCCAGTATGGTGTCGCCGCCACTTCTGTCGCTGAAAATCGGCTAGATATTTTTACTGTTGGCTGTGATGGTGCGATGTACCGTAAGACATGGGATGGTTCAGTCTGGAGCGATTGGCAGCATCTCGGTGGTTACTCTACTTCCGCACCGGCTGCGGTTTCTCGGAGTCCAAACTGTATTGACACCTTTCTTGTGGGTGGCGATCGCGCTGTATACCACAAATGTTACTAGCTTTCTCAACAGCATGGCTCATACTCAGAAACTCATGCACTCCGGTTAGAAATCAGCGATCGTGAATAACTGTTGACATTTTAGGAGTTCAAAACGATGTATATTTATCAAGTTGAAATTGCCAATTTTTGTAATCTAACTTGCTCTTACTGTCCTCATCCATCTCAAAGTAGAGCAAAAGGAAATATGTCATTTTCTACATTTGTAGATGTTGTTGAATTAGCAATACAATGTGGACAAAAAGATTTATTTCTTAATAATTTTGGGGAACCCTTACTTCATCCAGAATTATTCGATTTCATCTCTTATGCGAAAACTAAGGGAATTGAATGTAATTTTATAACCAACGGTATACTCCTTGATGAGGAAAAGGCATGGCGCTTGTCTGAATTAGGTGTGCGTGACATTTATCTGTCAGAACATCTTGCTGGGCAGAAAGAGCGTATTCAAGAAATGTTTAAGGAAAATTCTATTCCTTTGTCTATCGTCTATACCTATAATCCTCATCAGCAGGAAAAGCATGATTGGGCTGGACAAGTTAATTCTAAAACCACATCAAATCGAAGTTTAACTAGTACGATAGAAAAGTATAAACCTTGCATTTTTGAAACTAAAAAGCGAGTTGTAGTTTTGTGGGATGGAAGCATCAATACCTGTTGTATAGATGTAAACGGAACAGGTATTGTTGGTTCTGTTAAAGATTATCTTGGCAGAACAGATGAATATGAATTTAATGCAATTCCACTATGCAGCACTTGTGATTTAATGCGTGAAGAATAATTGATTTTTTTAGAAAACAGAAACGTTATCAATAACCCAAGAAAAAATCATCAAATTTCTAGGAATTTTATAATTATGACCTCAATCAATGAACTTACAAAGCAAACAACTGCTACATCACAGATTCCCATTATTGATTTCTATCCATTTGTTACAGGTGACACCAAGGCTAAAGCAGCAGTTGCAAACCAAATTTCTCGCGCTATTGAAGAAATGGGCTGCTTCTATTTAAAAAATGGAGTTTCCCAAACTTTAATCGATCAAGCCTTTACCCAAGCCGAGGGATTTTTTACACTCCCATTAGCAGAAAAAGATAAAGTAGCCTCAGCAGTAACTGGGCGAAGTCGAGGTTACATACCCTTTGAGAAAATGTTCATTGGCGATCAACCCGGACAATTACACGAGTCATTTAGTTTTGCTAATGAATTTGACCCAAACAAATCCGGGGCTGACGATTATACAGAGTCCCTGGATGTCCCTAATCAATGGCCAGAAAATCCGCCGGAATTTCGTCAATTTTTGCAGCAATTCCTTCAAGCTAGCCAGGAATGTGCTTTGAATATCCTAGAAGCATTGGCGATCGCTTTGCAACTACCAAATTCCTACTTTACCGATTTACATTCTCAGCAAAACCACGCTGGAGTTTTCAATTACTATCCCAATATCTCCCAGGCTCCCAAAACAGGACAAACTCGCTTTTTTGAACACACTGATTTAGGCAGCATCACCTTGCTATTTCAAGATCAAGGCGGAGGACTAGAAGTATACACACCTCAAGGAGAGTGGATTATCACCTCTTCAGTTCCTAATACTGTTTTGGTAATGGCGGCGGATATGATGTCACGATGGACAAATGATAAATTTTGCGCCACACCTCACCGAGTTTCCGTACCGACTAATTTTCAGAAAGTAAAAGAAAGGTACTCATTTAGCTTTTTTGTGATTCCTAATTACGAAGTAGAAGTCACTTGTCTAGAAAGTTGCTTAAAAGCTGATGAATCTCCTAAATATCCCCCAACTTTTGTAGGCGATCATCTCTTGAATAGAACCAAAGATCGAGCCAAAAAATACGGACGTAGTTGAATCTAACTCTGCATACCTTTGCGCTTCCCTCTGCGCCCCTTTGCGTTTATAATCCACCGACTTTTGACTTATGAACTCAATTCAAGAACTCGAACAACAAACTACCACTTCCACGCAGATTCCCATCCTTAATTTCCATCAGTTTACTGCTGACCAACTCTTACAAGCTATTCAAAAAGTTGGCTGCTTCTACCTAAAAAATTGTGTACCTCAAAATGCAATTGACCAAGCCTTTACCAATGCTAATGGCTTCTTTGCGCTACCAGAGGCAGAAAAAAGACAACTAGCTTGGAAAGACGGCGCAGCTCTCGGATACTTTTACACTAAATATAAGGGTGACTTTCGGGAAGCATTCGTCTTCGGCGAAGCTGTTTTAACAGAACAGATCGAAACAGATTCCCCAGTGGCGCAACAGGTTCATCAACACCTGGGACAGCATCCCGCTTTTTCTGATGCTGTGCAGCAATTATTCACAGCTTGTCATGATGCCGGTAATAGCATCCTCAAAGCGATCGCCATTGCACTAAATTTACCAGAATCATACTTTAGCGATCGCCATCCTCAACAAGCCGACTATGGGCTGTTACATCGCTACTATGAAGTATCAGAACCACCATCACCCGGAGAAGCACGCTTCGAGGAACATACAGATTGGGGCAGTCTATCCTTACTTTTTCAGGATGAAAATGGTGGGCTAGAGGTATGCACTAATGCCGGAGAATGGATTGCTGCGCCCCCACTCCCTAACACACCGATAGTTTTTATCGCAGATGTCATGCAGCGATGGACAAACGATAAACTCCCTGCTACCAAACATCGGGTACTAATGCCAGCCGATGCCCGTAGTCTTCCAGAAAGATACTCCTTAGCTTTCTTTCTCTCTCCTGGTGATGATACAGAAATTGCCTGTATTGAAAATTGCTTAGATACAGACGAATCTCCTAAATACCCGCCAATCCTGACAAAAGAATATTACAAGGAGAAAACTGAAGATTTGGCAAAAAGATTTAATGGTTCTAAATGAAAAGGAACAGGCAAAAGTAAATCACCTGTTCTCCCCAGAAACTTCTTAATTACGAATTAGTCTGTTACCAATTCTCAAGCAGGGCAATAGGTACAGATGGTGGGGGAAAAGCAACGTCCAAAGCACTCAGTTCTTCTTTTGTTAACTGCAAATCAAGGGCAGCGCGATTCTGTTCAACGTGGGCGATACTGCTGGCTTTGGGAAAGACTATCACCTCTTGATGCAACAACCAAGCGATCGCCACTTGTGCAACTGTTACCCCGCGCTGTTGGGCAATTGATTGCAATTTGGGATGTTTGAGTAGTTCGCCTTGTAGCAAAGGTGAATGCGCCATTATCGGGATTCCTCTTTGCTGACACCAGGATAACAACTTCCACTCACCATTACGATGCTGCAAATTATAGGGGATTTGATTTGTCGCAATGGCTTCACCTCCAGGTAAAGCACTGGCTTCTTGCATATTCTCAACATCAAAATTACCAACGCCATAATCTCGAATCTTGCCAGATTGTTTCAATGTCTCAAATGCTGCCAAAGTTTCTGATAACTGTACAGGCCCCCGCCAATGCAACAAATAAAGGTCGAGATAATCTGTCTGCAAGCGCTGTAAACTGTTTTCGCAAGCTGCGATCGCCCCTTGCCCAATTGCATTGCGAGGCGCAACCTTACTCACGAGAAAGACTGATGAACGACAATTAGCGATCGCTTCGCCAATTAACGTTTCCGCCCTACCCTCACCGTAAATCTCTGCCGTATCAATCAACGTCATCCCTAAATCGATTCCGTGACGCAAAGCAGCAATCTCATTGTCACGCTGGGCGATCGCTTCACCCAATCCCGCAGTCCCCATTCCCAATACTGGCATCAATCGACCAGATGGTAAACAAATAGTTTTCATCAGCAATTTCTTAACTTAAAACTTCCAAACTAGCTCCACTTATTTTCAAATATTTTTGCACAATAAAACACAATTATTTAACTTGTATATTAACTAGACAAAAAACTCTTGATCTCTTTTTTACGCCTTTGCTGATAAAAATCTTAATTTCAAACACCCGATTAACAACTCATTCTATTTCAATCCAGTTCAGTCAGTGACTTCCAAATACAAAAATATCCCAAAAATTCTCTCTATTCTTCTTTCTGTGTTCTCTGCGTCTCTGTGGTTCGTTTATTTGGATAATTTACTTCTTGTGAGTCTTTTAAGGTTTAACTCTTTGTCAAAGTGAATTTTTTAAACGAACCGCAAAGGACACAAAGAAAAAGAAAGAAATGCTTAACTTAACTAAATTGTATTATATTTAGCTTTTACCTAAAATCAACATCTAATGAATTATGAAAATTGCCTTCTTCGATTATCCTGTCACCCTAGCCGAACCCCCTAAAAATGGAGGAATCCGCTTAGTATCTTATGCGTTGGCGCGACGTTTAGCTCGTGCTGGCCATGAAGTTTTATTCTATGGCTCAAAAGGTCACTATCAAGAATTTGAATATCACGAAGATGGCATTACCTATCGCCGCATTCCCGAATCATGGATCGATAAAATCTTAGAACCATTAAATTTTCTTGATAGCTGGAACATATCCCACCCTCAACGACCTTTCTATGCCTCTAAATTATTTTATTGTGAATTTTACCGACAAGTTGCCAAGGATATTCAAGCACAGCAATGTGATGTAATTCATATAAACATTGTTTTTCAATTTGTTCCCCTCATGCGTGCCTATAACCCACAAGCGAAAATTGTCTTACATATACATAGTGATTTTCTCCCATTATTCGATCCATTAATAGTTGAACAGCACCTTAAGTCAGTCGATTTAGTAATTGGATGCAGCGATTATCTAAAAAATCAGGTTCGTAAATACTTGCCTCATCTTAACAGCCAAACTTTATATAATGGTGCAGATACTCGTCACTTCGCCGTCCCTAATCATCACAATCAAGAAAACAAGAAAAAAGATATTAAACAAATCCTTTTTGTGGGCAGAATTTCACCAGAAAAGGGTATACACGTTTTAATTGATGCCTTTAATAAAGTAGTGTCTCGTTATCCCCAAGTACAGCTAAAACTTGTCGGTTCAGAAACCGCATTAGTCCCGTGGTACACACTTGATAGAGAAGATCCGCAAATTCAGAATATTCTTCCTTATTACCAAGGTAGCTATCGGGAGCAATTGCAAAAGCGAATTGCTTCTAACGCAGTCAGTTCGGTTTTTTTTCTGGGCAAAGTTCCCCATTTCGAGCTATTTGAGTATTATCAGCAAGCAGATATATTTATTTTTCCATCTGTTTGGAATGAGGCATTTGGAATGCCGATTATCGAAGCAATGTCAATGGGATTGCCTGTTATTGCTACCCGTGGGGGTGCTTTTCCCGAACTGATAGAGGATGGGAAAACAGGATTATTGGTCGAACGCGGGAATGCGGATGCTTTAGCCGACGCAATGCTGCGCCTGCTTTTAGATGACAATCTCAGAATTGCAATGGGAGAACTTGGAAACCGCCAAGCAGTTGAAAAGTTTGATTGGGATCATCAGGCGCAAAAGCTATTGCACCAATATCAAGTAATATGAAAAGTTTGAATATGCATACACTTAGGAGTTGATCGTGTTAGCAAGTATAGAAAAAACCCCACTGACTATTTTCCGTGAGATGAAACTGTTTATCATTGTTTGGGTGGGACAGCTGATTGCATCTATTGGTAGCAGCATCACTGCATTTGCTTTGGATGTTTGGGTTTACGAACAGACAGGTTCTGTCACCCAATTTGCTCTTATTACCCTTTCCAATACTTTACCTCTGATCTTACTTGCACCTATCGCTGGGTTATTAGTGGATCGGTGGGATCGGAGATGGACAATGATTCTCAGCGATTTATTTGCAACTTTAGCAACAGTGGCGATCGGTGCTTTATTTATCATCGGTAGATTGGAAGTGTGGCATATTTACTTAGCCAATACCTTCGGTGCTATCTTCATGGCTTTTCAGATACCCGCTTTCATCGCTTCCATAACCCTATTAGTACCAAAACACCACCTTGGTCGTGCTAATGGAATGCTGAGTTTGATGAACGGTACGGCGCGGCTTGTCGCACCACCTTTAGGAGGTATCTTATTAGGGATGATTTCTCTGCAAGGGATTATCGTACTGCATTTAACTACCGTATTTTTGAGTATTAGTCTTTTGTTGATGGTTCAGTTTCCTAAATCCAGCACTCCTGCTGTTGCAATTGATGAAAGTTCTTTTCTTAAAGAAACAACTTATGGATTAACCTATTTATTGGCTAGACCAGGACTACTAGGAGTGTTAATCATTTCAGCTTATAGCCTTTTTCTTGTAGGATGTGTTCAGGTTATCACTATACCTCTGGTGTTATCTTTTGCTCCCGTAACAGTTTTAGGGACTATTCTTTCGCTCTTTGGCGTTGCTATTTTAGCAGGGGGTTTACTGATTGGTATCTGGGGAGGTCTAGAGCGTAACATAAATACGATATATGGCTGTATGCTGCTCACGGGTGTGTTTCTTCTTGTTGCCGGTTTGCAAGCTTCTATTTTTGTTTTCATTGTCGGCATCTTCTTATTCTTTTTGATCCGACCAATAATTGCTAGTTCAACACAAGCTATTTTTCAGTCGAAAGTAGAACCATTAGTGCAGGGTAGAGTCTTTTCTATTAAAGGAGCGATCGAAGCTGTAGGTTTACCTCTAGGCTATATTACGATAGGGCCTTTGGCAGAAAAGGTGTTTGAACCCTTAATGGGTACTGATGGCTTGTTGGCAGGTAGTATCGGACAAATTATTGGTGTCGGTACAGGTCGTGGTATGGGGCTTCTGTGCATCATCATGGGAGTTTTGACTATCTCAGCAACTTGTATTGCCTACTTCTACCCTCGCCTACGACTTGTGGAAGATGAACTACCTGATGTGATTGATGAAGTTGCGTTGGCTAGTCCCACCGCAGGTATCGCAGCTATATCGACCTCAGCTTTGCCGAAGGTCTGAGAGGATGTCTTACTCAAACCCTTATTCTTTAGTTCCAGTTGTTGCCACCTTTGTCTAACTCAAAGCAAACTAGGCAAGGATGATTTCTAAAAAAGCAATAGCTAAAAAGCTTATCCAATAATATTTTCAGGCTATATTTGCCTTGACTTCAGTGATACAGTAATAGAAAACTTTCGACGTACTTATTATAAAATATGCAAGCCCAAGTTCTTCGCAATCAAACCTTAAAAGATACTACTTCTCCATTGTCGGCTTTTAATAAATTTTGGGAGAATGTTAGAGCGATCGCAGGGCCTTATTGGTATCCAACAGAGCCAGGAGACAGAGCATTTTCAGACGTGATTCGCGCATGGGGAATGCTCATTCTCTTGATCTTATTAATAATCGCACTCGTGGCCGTAGCTGCCTTCAATACCTTCATTAGTAACTATTTAGTCAATGTGATCATTGAAGAGAAAGATATTACTAAGTTTACTGAAATATTGTCAATTTACGGCGTTAGCCTGATCTGCGTAACCTTCTTGGTAGGATTTTCTAAATTTGTCAGAAAAAAAGTTGCTCTTGATTGGTACAAATGGCTAAATAATCGCACACTATCAAAATATTTGAGTAATCGTGCTTATTATAGAATTAACTTTAAATCTGATATTGATAACCCAGATCAACGTATATCTCAAGAAATTGAACCCATTACCAGTAATGCTCTAACTTTTTCAGCTACTTTCTTAGAAAAAGTGCTGGAAATGACGGCTTTTTTAGTAATTGTTTGGTCAATTTCCCGACAGATCGCTATAGTTATGCTTGTTTATACGGTTATAGGAAATTTGATTGCTATTTACTTAACTCAAGAATTGAATAAGATTAATCAAGAGGAACTTGAACTTAAAGCCGAATATAATTATTCCCTAACTCATGTTCGTAATCACGCTGAATCGATAGCTTTTTTTCAAGGAGAAAACCAAGAATCAAATATAATTCAGCGCCGATTTAGTAATCTCCTTAAAAATATTGAACGCAAGATTAATTGGGAGAGAGGTAAGGAAATTTTTAACAGAGGATATCAGGCTATTATCCAAATATTTCCGTTTCTAGTACTTGGCCCATTATATATTAATGGTGAAATTGATTTCGGACAAGTTGGCCAAGCCAGTTTAGCTACTGGTTTGTTTGCTAACGCTATGGCAGAATTAATCAATGAATTTGGAACTTCTGGGCGATTTTCGAGTTACGTTGAGCGTTTAGCTGAGTTTTCAGATGCGTTAGAAGCTGTTACCAAAGAGCCAGAGAATGTTAGTACGATTAAAACTATAGAAGAGAATCGTCTTGCTTTTGAGAATGTGACTTTACAAACGCCCAACTATGAACAGGTAATTGTTGAAGATTTATCGTTGTCTGTTCAACCGGGAGAAGGTTTATTGATTGTAGGCCCGAGTGGTCGAGGTAAAAGTTCTCTACTGAGAGCGATCGCTGGTTTGTGGAATGCGGGAATTGGTCGTTTGGTGCGACCTCCTTTAGAAGAAGTCTTATTTTTGCCTCAACGCCCATATATAATTTTGGGAACTTTGCGCGAACAGTTACTCTACCCTAATACAAATCGTCAAATGACCGACGCAGAACTCAAAGAAGTTTTGCAACAAGTCAACCTGCAAAACTTACTTAGTCGAGTCGATGGCTTTGATACAGAAGTTCCCTGGGAGAATATATTATCGATAGGAGAACAACAACGCCTAGCTTTTGCGCGACTGTTAGTTACTCATCCTAGCTTTACTATATTAGATGAAGCAACGAGTGCTTTAGATTTGGAAAATGAAGGAAGGTTATATCAACAGTTACAAGCAACGAAAACAACGTTTATAAGCGTTGGGCATAGGGAAAGTTTATTTAATTATCATCAATGGGTTCTGGAACTTTCACAAGATTCAAATTGGCAACTTTTGACGGTGCAAGATTATCAAAATCGAAAAATAATTACCCAGGACTCTCCTGAAAATACTCGTATTACTATAGACAGGTTGCCTAATAATGAATTTCAAAATCAATCAGAAATATTGACTCAAAAATCTAAAAGTGTGGGACTTTCTCATAAAGAAATGACTGAATTAACCTTCTATTCCATTAAGACGATTAGAAGTAAAGCAAGTAAAGGGGAGTCTATCACTAATAGGGACGGTCTTACTTACCGCTATGACAAAAACTCAAAGATATTGAAATGGGTGAGAATTTAGTAACATATTTTTAACTAATTTCGTGTTCTAATCTTTTAAGCTGCTGTACCTTTAATTTGCATAAAATGGAAATTGGATAAGTATTGCATTTACTATCATGCCAGCTAGAGGTTTTCTCACACCGGGTCAACAAGAAAATTTACAACAAGCCGTCAGAGAAAGTGCGGACAAGCATCTACAAGAACGAGCATTAATGCTGTTGTTGATGAATGATGGCAAGACGTACCAAGAGATTAGCACTTTTTTAGGTTGTGCATACCGAAGCGTAGCATATTGGTGTGTTCATCGAGACAACGATGGTGAACTAGTTATTAAGTGGGGCAGAAAAATCAAGAACAAGGGTAATGCTGTTATTGCAAGTTAAATGTTCGACAGCTTAACTCCACAAGATAATTACAAAAAGTCTGGTTTCCAAATCGCTTATAACCATAAGCGTTATGAAGGAGTTGGTGGTGGTGTTGTGCTTTAGGGTATCGTTGAACTAAGAACAGTACCTTTTGAGAAGTTGCTGGCTTACGATTGCCAACTTTTTCCTTCTAGGCGTTCGCTGTTTCTGAGACATTGGATTGAGCAACCAGAAAAGTCAAAAATAACTAGTTCTGTTTGCATTTATACACATCACTCATTTACAAATTGAGGATTTGCGATCAAAGCGATCGCCACACCACCCCACAAAGGTGCATCATCACCCAGCACCGCCGGCACAATTTCAAAATCAACCTCCGGTAAAGCTGTCTCCCGCGCCACCTGACGCACCACCCGCCAAAAATCCTCACCCGCCTTCGTCACCCCACCTCCCAACACAAAGCGCTGCGGATTCATCAAGTTCGCCACATTGCCAATACCCACACCCAGCGCCCAAGCAGCCTTATCCAAAACTTCCTTCGCCAAATCATCCCCAGCAGCAGCCGCTTCACTTACCAACTGTCCCGTCAGTAACCTTAAATCATCCCCCACAAAACCCCTCAAAACCTCTCCCCTTCTGAGTCCTCCGCGCCTCTGCGGTACCCTTCGGGAAGCCGCTAGCGCGTCTAGGTTCTCCAAAATTTCCCTAACATTTTGCGCCATATAAGGCCCCGAAGCCAAACGTTCCACACATCCCCGCTTCCCACACAAACAAACTGGCCCAGCCGGATCTACAACAATATGTCCAATTTCCCCAGCCATCCCACCAGCACCCCGCCAAGGTTGCCCATTGAGTATCCAACCACCACCCACGCCAGTGCTGACAGTAATGTAAAACAGACTATCGTATCCCTGTCCCGCACCAAAACGGTGTTCACCCAAAGCAGCGATATTGGCATCATTGTCTACACTAACAGGAATGCCAAACTCATCCTCCAACAACCCTTTGAGAGGAATATTTTCCCATCCAGCCACATGGTGAGATAGTCGCACCATCCCCGTGGAAGCATCAACAGGGCCGCCAAAGCTGATACCGATCGCAGCAGGTTTTGCATCTTCTAGCAGCGAGTAAATGAGCGATCGCATAATTTCCAAATCAGTGCTAGCATCTGCATTCGCTGGCGAGAGACGACGTTCATAACGCAACCACTTTCTCGAACCGATATTTACCAATCCTGCCGCCAGCTTAGTGCCGCCAAAATCGAGAGCTAAAATTAATGTCATTCACTCACCTTTTCTTGAGTCCAATACTCCATCAATAAACTGTTGTAATCGTTCATAATGTGAACCTTTCCAATAAATGCGATTGCAGTCTTGGCAACGCTGAAATTGATCGATCTGCGCAGCTTGCCGCCGTAGGCATCGTACATTTTCTGGTACTCGATCAATGATAGATTGCTTATCTACAGATTCTAATAATCCATTGCAAGGCAAACACCGTTTAAATGGTGAGATTAATTTAAATAAGTCGAAGCGTTGCAGTACTTCAATGATTTGTTCTTGAGGGTTAGTGTTTCTAACATAATACCCATGCGTTACCAAACTACGCATCAATAGACCTTTATCACGAGTCAAGAGAATCCGCCCTTGGCTGTGCGATATTTGGGCTAATTCCTTATCCTCATAGTCATTGCGGTATAAAGTATCAAAACCTAAAAGTCGTAGAGATGTCGCCAGCTTCCCCAAATGGATATCTACAACAAAACGAATAGTACTGAGCGGTTCTGGTAAAACAGAAATGCTTGGTAGAATAACTTTCCTAGCTGAAATTGGATAAACATTAATAGTATCTCCATCGGAAACAATGTAAGAAAAATTTACATATTCACCATTAACATTTATAAAATCAACTTCTGGATGAGGCACACCCAACGACTCAATCATGTCCTTGATTGAGGCTTTCTCCTCAAAAAAATGGCAGATTTTCACCTGCTTGTGATGACGTGGTAAAAAATGATTCAATTCTGCATGGAAGTAGAAATATGCGATCGCCATAGCCACAGATATTTTAACGAATATTGAGGTCAAGTCCCCATCCCATAAGAGTTGATTGTTTTGTGTTAGCTTGAAATCTCCAGACGCTCCTACATCGCTCTAAGCGCAGCCATGCCGCAGGCTTTACGCTTCGCTATCACAAAACATAATTACGAATTACGAATTACGAATTATTTAATTACCCTACTGGCAACAATTTGTCACAATTGTAAAACTTTCTCTATTGTATTGAAAGAATCAATGCTTCTTCAAGTGACCTATCTTCACTATACAATGGCTATTTAACTTGATTTAAGCAACCTGATAGAGATAAAAAATTATAAAGATTCTCAAATACTTGCATTTATTTTTGAGTTCAGTTACAGTCAAAGCAGATACCTATCATCAAACCCTGACATGAGCTTCAGGAAGTTAGATTAGGTAAAAGGGTAAATAAGTTTGTTAATGTTGATATCAGTGACGTTGTTAATAATTAGTTACTAGCTTTCAACATTACCCTATTGTGCATTAACTACGGGGCATTAAAACATTTACCCCTAAATTTGTTTTTTTATTTTTCTATTTTAATTGAGAAAAATTCGCAATATGTATAAATTGATAGATATTATATTAAAAGTAGATAGTGGAGAAATATTTTTAAACTCATATTGGCTGATTTCGCATCGCCCTTTAGGAATACATTATTCAGAAGAAAAACAAAAAATTATATTTTTAGATGTAAAAACAGGATTTGTAACTAGCTATATAAATAACTTCAGCAAAACTTTAAACAAGTATCTTACTACGAACAATGTTTTTGATTGTAGTATCAGCTACATTAATATTATCACCAAGTTAATCCTTGGTAACTCTCCAAGTAGCTTTGTATGTATGTACAAGGTTTCATTTATTTGATTTTGCTAAAGAAAGCAAGCTCATAAAAGTCGAGTTTCAGCAAGTAAAAATTTATAAAATACCAAATAACAATAAAACTAGATACAAAATTAACGCCACTCCTACGGAAAAATATCTCTTGACACTGTTTATCTCTATTGTGGAGAATTTATTAACCGGAAAGACCTCGATAAATAATGATGTTATAAAGTGGCTACCTAGTTTTAACAGGGAAATGAATATTGTTCTTTTTTATCTCCTTTAGCCCAGGATATTGTAATTAAGAACACAATTGTATTTTGTAATACCTTTTGTCCATAAAATACGCTAATGAGTACAGCGAGATGAATACTTTTTTTTGTTCTGATGAGTCACGGCAAGTAGGAGAAGATGTAATTGGTAGCGCCACCAATTATCAAACTTATATTTTAGTTGAGTGTCCTTTACCTTGGACATCAGAACCTTTTAATTCCAAATGGGTGCCCCAGAATTTGAAGATTTTGGTAGAGGAAGTAAAGCGTGCTAAACTACCGATTAGATTTCTTTTAATTGCTAATGATGTATCACATAAAGTAAATCACACTACGCTTTTAATTTATCAAAAAGAAGACGGGCTAAGTAATGGATACCATAAGCAAGAGTTTAAGCTAGCAAATATTGAGCAAGTAGCAGCAGTTGTCCAAAAATGGCTATGGGGTATCAGTTCTAATTCTGAGGTAGAAACTAGTACAACTAGAGATATTTTAATTTGTACTCACGGTAGCCATGATAAGTGTTGTGCTAGATATGGCGCTCCTTTTTACTTTAATGTTACAGCTAGTAATGCTGATTTGTGCTTAGATAATGTGCGAATTTGGAAATCATCACACTTTGGGGGACATCGGTTTGCACCAACAATCATAGATTTGCCAGAAGGAAGATATTATGGTCGTCTCGATCGAGATTCATTTAGATCGATTTTGACTCGGACTGGTGATATTCAATGCTTACAGAAAATCTATCGAGGCTGGGGAATTCTACCTGCTGCACTTCAGATTTTGGAAAGAGAACTAATCCTTTGTAACGGATGGGATTGGTTTAACTACAAAGTTGCAGGTAAAATTTTAGAGCAAAGTTTAGACAATAATACTATTCTGGGTGAGCTAAGTTTTGAACAACCTTCTGGTTCTCTCTACACTTACCAGGCTAAACTTGTGAAAGATGAAACAAGAACTCAACAATTGAAGAGTTCATGCAATGCTACAAAAGAGTTGGTAGTTACTAAATATGCTGTAGGTAGTCTTTGGCTTACCTCTAATAAGGTGATAAGTTATAGTGTCTAAAAGGGTCGGAGATGCATCTATCTAATTCGTAATTTGCGTAATGATGCTCTGTACGAGATGCAGCGCGTAGCAAGATTCTCGAAGGAGTATATGACATTTTTTTAGCGTAGGCGTAGCCCGCCGCAGGCATCGCTCTTTTGAAAAAAACTTTTCTATTTACTGAAATTAAATTACTCAACCCCTACATCCACGACAACTATCAACTTTCTTCTTACCCAGGCTTGTTTTTCCCTCAGTGTCCAATTAATAAGTCCAATTTTGCTTAGTCTGCAAGCTATAAGTTCCATCTTGCACATTCACTCGCTCAGGAATCAGATTTAGATCCCTAAACACATTTGCCTGATGCTGTAGAGCCGTGAGCGATTGATCGTCAATGGGAATAATTGCACGTTCGGCACTACGTTGCTGTAAAGTTTCTACAATGGATGGATCGATTTCATGGTTTTGTGCCATTCGTTGAACCGCTTCCAATTCCTGTCTCTTAGCCCAAGCTCCAGCTTCGTTTACCTCTTCTAAAATTACCTTGAGCAGGTCGGGATAGTCGCGTACTATCTCTGGAATCGCGTAGTAATAAGTCGGAACTTCTATGGAAGCTTTGTCACCAAATATGCTCTCCAAATCGGCAATCGATCGCCCTGGGTAAGCGCTTCGGGTCTGAGTTGCTGTGTAAGGAACCCAAATCACCCAAGCATCGACTTCACCACGGCGGAATCGGGGTAGCGCCTCCGGCTGTGTGAGATAAACTGGCTCAATATCACTAAAATCTAGACCTACTTTCGCCAGCGATCGCACAAGTATATAATGGGCGCTTGAACCTTTGTCAAAAGCTATCTTTTTCCCCTTCAAGTCTGCTAGTGTCTGAATCGGCGAATCTTCCGGCACCAAAATCGCTTGACCTTTGGGAGCAGTATATTTTTCTTTTGCCACCCGCACAAATACATGATCTGCGGCTTGAGAGAAGATGCTGGCCGTACCGCCACCGCCGCAGAAGTCAATTGTCCCGTTACTTAGTGCTTCTATCAAAGAAGAGGCTGATAAAAAGCTTGTCCAGGTGACACTTAGCCCATAAGGTTGCAAACGCGTTTCGAGCAAGCCTTGAGTCCGAAGAACTTCTAGATTTGTCATCCCCTCTGGATACCCAATTTTGATTTGCTTGAGCCGCCGCGCTTGTTCAGCTAAGGGCGTGTTGCTAGACCGAGCAGAACGGCTAGAAAACCAGCGATCCAAAACTATACAAAAAATTATGCCCCCCACAAATAGTCCCACGGTTTCTAGTAACCGAGTTGTCGAATTTTTGGGTATTTGGAACTGATTTAGTAGATAGGAGAGTGTATTGGCAGATTCAGAAGCGACAGCAGCATGATCGTCAAAAGCCATCAAGACCAAACTCGCAGCAAGACCGATGCAAAATAAGGCTGCAAACCTGTAGGCAACCGATCTCCGAATGGCTGCTCTGAGCGACTGTAAGATTTTTTGACCTGTGACTTTAGGCGGAAGGTTAATCAAATGGTTAATCATATAAGTCCTTGGTTGAAATAACCATCTATTGGTTAGGCGGCTGCTTGTGAACGATTTGGGCCGAAAACCTTCCACTAATTGATTGTGGGAATGGATGGCGCGTTACATACGAGAATGCACCCACAGTGTTATACTTTTTTGGGCTGTTTATATATTATTACTGAGGCTTACCCCATTTTTTTTGAAGTTAGAGAAATTGGTAAATAACTTAGGTTTTTGGATGATGGCAGTGGAACCAACATCCAAGATTAATTCCCTCTGTTGGCGATCGCCTCCGGTAGAGTGTGACTTATGGAAATCTAAAACAAACAAACCCTATTTCTGGATATTGCGGGGCTGATTGCTCAGGTTGAGCGATTGGTAATTTCGGTCATCAAAGAGGTGTTGAGCGAGTGATGGTGATGGATTGGTTAATTGCAACAATTAAGATTGGGCTAGCTGCTGCTGTAGCAACAACCTTTGACGACAATATTTATCTAACTGCTTTTTTTAGCTCAGTTAATCGGACTTTTCGGCCTCAGCACGTTGTAGTTGGTGAGCTTTTAGGGTTCACAGCATTATTGACAGTAAGTTTGATTGGTTTCTTATTGGGCCTAGCAATTCCGTCAACTTGGATTGGTCTACTAGGGATTCTACCGATACTCATTGGTTTGAACAATTTACGCAACCTTAATCAGGATGACTCAAATGAAGATAAGTCAGCCAATCTGAAAATAAACTCTAAATATCGAGGATTTGATTCCAGAAAGCGATCGCTCTGGGACGTAATTCGCGATCCACAAACCTATCGTGTCTCTGCCGTCACGCTTGCCAACGGTGGTAACAATTTGGGGATCTATATTCCCCTATTTGCCACTAGCTCAATCCAAAATCTGTCCGTAATCATACCAGTTTGCTATGTCATTGTTTTATGCTGGCTATTGATGTCCTATAACCTAACTCGCCTACCTGGTATTGCTTTAGTCCTCAGCCGCTATGCTAGTAAGATATTTCCCTTTGTACTAATGTGGCTGGGCTATAGAATTTTGATGGATAGCGAATCCTATCGGCTTTTTATACCGAAGAGTGGACAGTAAAGGGGACTGGGGATTGGGGATTGGGGACTGGGGACTGGGGATTGGGGAGAAATAATTGCTAACTCCTCACTTAGAGGATGTTTGAAAAGTATTTCGCCGTGATTTTAGACACTTAGCGATCCCCCCTAACCCCCCTTTTTAAGGGGGGAACCGGAATCAAAGTCCCCCTTTTTAAGGGGGATTTAGGGGGATCTAGAACGTTTTGATACCTACAATAGGACTTTTCAAACATCCTTTTAGAACCAAAATTCTAAATCCAAAATCAAGATGAAGCCATATTTAAGACTTTCCTTAGCAGAACTTGGTCTTCTAATTTGGCTTTTAAACGACCATTTTCAATATCTCGAATCCAGCTTTGGCTTTTACCTGTGAGTTTTGCCAATTCTCTTTGGGAGAGATTCAAATTTTTTCGTGCTTGCAAAATCTGTTCGCCAAGTAAATCGTTTGTAGCTTTGGGCTTTTTTTTGGCTTTAGCAGTTCTTGTTTTCTTTTTTTCTGATTCGGAAATTTGCTGTTCCCATTCTGGTGGAAGTTCAAAAGCCAAAATCCGCGCATTCATGAGCAGATTCCACTTACCACGGGGGCCTGTGTCTGTGAGGCGAGTTTCAGCACCACCGTCGTTAGTCCAAAATTCTAATGCTTCATCTGGATCTTCGGGAAGATCGATTAACTTCGCCCACAAAGGTTGAATTTCTGGTGGGTAAGTAACTGGATCGAAAAGTGCCTTCATTCCATAGTGATTAAGAATTTCCAAATCGCTTTCAAAGGTTCGCAGCAGACGTTTGCGTTCTTCTCGTTGTCTGGATGCAAGAGCGACTTTTTCCTCACCGTAGGCAATACGCAGCAAGGTAGGAATCGTAATGCGTTGTTCTTTGCCCATTTTGGTTTTAAACAGCAACCACAGCATTAACCTAACTGCGCCTTCATGTTGCTGCCAAATGCTCATAACTGTGGTTAGCAGCGTTTTGGGGAGACTACCGTATTGATAGAATGCGGTTCGCTCTTTACACGCTTGTTTGTTTAAGAAATATTGCGCCCATGCGCCTGGTTTGACTTTAAAAGTTAGCCCAACCAGATATTTGCATCCAAGATTATCTTCTTGAAAGTGGTGCTGAATATCTACTAAGTGCCATAAGCGGCTGTTTGTAACAGAGAATCCGTTAATTCGACCTTGTTGAGGCCAATCAATGGAGATAATTAGGGAACAAGCTTGCTGGACAATATTTTTCATTAAAGCTAGCTTGGCAGCTTTACTCAAATCTTTGCGTTTCTCCATCCCCAAATATTTCTCGATTTGTCGTTCATCGATCGCAAATTCTTGCTCCCAAGGTTGATCTAAAGCTGTAGCATAAGCTGCAAAAATTAGATGTATGCAAGCGGCTCTGATATCAAGCCCCTCAATTGCTGCTATATCTGTAGCTTTGTCGTTAACTTTAAATGGATCTTGGATGTGAAATGCGATCGCACCCTTACCTTGATTAACTTGTCGGCTGTAACTGATGTAGCCGTCTTCGTCGGTTTCCCAATGTAGGGATGTGCGTTGTGCTAGTACATTACAAGCTTCCCAAATTGCGATCGCAGAAGCAAATGGATTATTCTTGCCGTTAGAAAACAAGTCTAAACTAGTAGAATCTCTCGGTTCAACTTTGCATCTCCCCTTTTTCGCCTGCCAAGGGATGGGAGACTTAGTTGGACAAGCTATTACACATTGCGGTTCTGAATAATAGCCCTCACAATTATTACAAAGACCAGGATCAACCCAATATTCATTGTCCTCTATTCTGATTGCACCCGTAGGACATTGGGGGCGGCAGTTGTCACATCCAACGCAACTGTTGTTAGGAATTGTATAAGGCATAAGGCTCTTTTCCCACTCTAATCGTTGAGATGTCTGTCTCAGTTCTCCCCTGGATGAGTCCTGTCTATTCATGACTCGCTACCACACAATCTTTCTGGCGAGAATAATCTTTTCTCACCCATTCACTCCCCACATCCATATTTTGACTTCGCATCCAATTGGAAGCTATTTAAGGCTTTTAAATTGAGCCTGATAAAACTTCTTTATTAACTATACATTTCATGAAAAAAATGATTAATTTGTTCGTACCGAGCTTAGAAAGATATCTTAATATTCATTTAATTAGGTATTGAATGAACATTTGAGCTTTAACCATAAAGTATTTTGAGAACATATTTAAGCCTGATACGATTGGATTCCATCTGATTTATTAATAATTTTAAGATTTAAGGCACAATCGGATTCTGCCATAAAAATCACAGTTGCTTTATAAATTGATTATATTTCCTTCATAAACTCATTGTATTTATTTAAATAGAAAAACAGTATTTATTTTGTCATCATTTATATAAATAGTTGAATCAAATCAAATTGCAAATTGTTGCTTCGGAACATACATATTGCATATATCAAAATGTAATTAATGAACACTTATTTTTGTATACATGTATACTGTTTATCTAGATTTATTTGTCTAAACCTAAAAGTATTTGAAAAATTATATCATCACTTTTATCGATATACTTGCGTTTACATGAGGCTTTACCGACGAAGGTAGGTTTAAAACCTGTAATTTATGCGTCTCTTCTTTCTATGCTTTGCATGGGAATAGCTGACTAGCGGCTGCTGTATCCAGTCCGATTATCAAGGAATGCGTTCTCATACGGGTCGGATGAAGGAGCAAATTTGAAGCATTGATAGTTATTATTGGCAATATTTTGCATTTATTATTGATTCAAAAAATGATTTCTCATTGTGTTCAAAGTCATCGATTTTTTATGAGGCGAAAGTGAATTTTGAATACAAAATAATAAAAGATTAGGATAATATGATGATTAATGCACAAACAGATTGATAGGCAAAATTGCCAAGGAATCATTAATGGCACAACTAACAGGTTTGACATTTGGCGGTAAGACTTGGACACCAAAATTCGCTCAAGAAATTGACAAAGATAAATGTATCGGTTGTGGCAGATGTGTTAAAGTCTGCGGGTACAATGTGCTAGGTTTGAAGGCACTCAATGAAGAAGGCGAATTTGTAGAAGATGAAGATGAAGAAGAAGTTGAACGGAAAGTAATGGCAGTTACTTCTCCAGAAAACTGTATTGGTTGTGAAGCGTGTTCACGGATTTGTCCTAAGAATTGCTACACCCATGCCGCAGGAAATAATTAGAGTTTTTAGAGTTAGTCCAAATTGTTGTTAATTCAAGGAGGCACTGTTTGTAAAAAGCGCAAATGCGCTAGGCAAGGTAACTAGAGGGGAATACTAAATATTTACCGGAACTAATAAATAGTTCACAGTAAACAAATCCGTAAATTGCAAATTGTCAGCTATTAACAAATTTAAACTTGCTGCTAACATAGCCTAATCAATATTAGGTCTAACAGTGCCTCTTGAAACAACGAGCTTTTTTGAAAGCAGGGGGCTAACTTTGTGGTATGAGTTGAAATATAATTTATATTTTTTGGGGGAAAGATATGGAAAAAATCTGGAAGTTTCCCCCTTTTTTTATGGCTGCACGTTAGAAAGTTAATAAGTGAAAAGTGAAAAGGAACTGGGGACTGGGGACTAGGGAATAGGAAGATAAAGAATAGTTTTTCTAATACCTAATACCTAATACCTAATTCCCAATCTCCAGTACCCAATACCCAGTACCTATAAAAGACTGTTTACAAAGCAGGTAGCATGTATGCAACAAATTCCTGTTTCACTATGGACTCTGGTTGCTGGGATAGTAGTTACAGCAGTCAGTATTTGGATTGGTCAGAATCACACTCTGATGCCGGTGCAAGCATCGTTACAAGCGCCTTTGGTAGACGGTTTTTTCAACGTCATGTTTACCATTGCGATCGCATTCTTCTTAGTGGTACAAGGAACCATTGTACTTTTTTTGATTCAGTTTCGTCGCCGCAAGGGTGACGATACCGATGGTGTGCGAGTGGAAGGTAATGTTCCCTTAGAAATCTTCTGGACAGCAATTCCCACAGTGATTGTCCTCCTCTTGGGTATCTACAGTGTAGATGTTTTTAACCAAATGGGCGGTTTTGAGCCTGCGGGTCATCCTCATTCAGCAGCTCATGTTGCTCATAAGTCGGGAACTGTTGCAGCTACACTTAGCGATACCTCTGAAGCAACAGCTGCTCCATCAATCGCCCCAACAATCGGTATCGGTGCGTCTCCTCAAACTCTAAACAAACCAGCTGATTTAGTTGTTGATGTCAAAGGCATACAGTACGCCTGGATATTTAATTACCCTGATAGTGGCATTACCTCTGGGGAATTGCACATACCCGTAGGTGCTGATGTGCAACTCAACCTTTCGGCACAAGATGTAATTCACTCATTTTGGGTGCCAAACTTCCGCCTAAAACAAGATGCACTTCCCGGTATCCCTACCGAACTACGATTTGTCGCCACCAAACCAGGTACATATCCCGTAGTTTGTGCTGAGTTGTGCGGTGGTTATCACGGTTCAATGCGGACACAGGTAATTGTCCACACACCAGAAGAATATAATAGCTGGCGGACAGAAAACCAGATTGCTCAACAGCAAAACCTCAATCAAGTTGTTGCAATTAATCCAGCCGACTTATCAACATCAGAGTTTCTCGCACCCCACACCCATGATATGGGAATCAGTGCAGCAACTTTAGAGTCAGTAGTCATTGGTCATTAGTCATTAGTCATTGGTCATTAGTTATTAGTTATTAGTTATTGGTAACTGACAAATGACAACGGACAAAAAGACAAAAAGACAAATGACAAATGACAAACGACAAAGGACAAAAAAATATGACGCAGGTAGAATTTCCACGGAATAATCCACCAGAAGGAAATAAACCGGAAATGGTGGCTGGCCACGCTTCCCATCCGAAGGCGTGGAAATGGCAAGATTATTTTACATTTAATGTTGACCACAAGGTTATTGGTATTCAATACCTGGTGACGGCGTTTGTCTTCTATCTTATCGGCGGACTGATGGCGATCGCTCTGCGGGTGGAATTAGCAACACCAGAATCAGACGTACTCGACCCCAATCTGTATAACGCTTTCATGACCAATCACGGGACGATTATGATCTTCCTGTGGATTGTCCCTAGCGCTATTGGCGGATTTGGTAACTATTTAGTGCCGTTGATGGTTGGTGCTAGGGATATGGCTTTCCCGAAGCTGAACGCGATCGCTTTTTGGTTAAATCCACCAGCCGGTGCGCTTATATTAGGTAGTTTCATTTTTGGCGGTTCCCAATCTGGCTGGACAGCTTACCCACCTTTGAGTTTGGTGACAGCGCCAATTGCTCAAACTATGTGGATACTTGCGATCGTTTTGGTAGGAACTTCTTCAATTTTGGGTTCGCTGAACTTCGTAATCACCATTTTGATGATGAAGGTTCCGAGCATGAAATGGGATCAAGTACCCTTGTTTTGCTGGGCAATCTTGGCAACCTCACTGCTGGCACTTTTCTCCACACCTGTTTTAGCAGCCGGTTTAGTTCTGCTGTTGTTTGACCTCAACTTTGGTACTTCCTTCTTTAAACCAGATGCGGGCGGTAACGTTGTAATTTATCAACACTTATTCTGGTTTTATTCTCACCCGGCAGTATATTTAATGATTCTGCCCATCTTCGGCATCATGTCGGAGGTAATTCCAGTTCACTCCCGCAAGCCGATTTTTGGTTATAAAGCGATCGCTTATTCGAGTGTAGCCATCTGCGTTGTGGGTTTGTTCGTTTGGGTACACCACATGTTTACCAGTGGTACACCCGGCTGGATGCGGATGTTCTTCACTATCTCCACTCTTATAGTTGCAGTTCCCACTGGTGTGAAGATTTTTGCTTGGGTTGCTACCCTTTGGGGTGGTAAAATCCGCTTCACAGGTGCGATGCTTTTTGCCATTGGCTTGTTATCCATGTTTGTCATGGGCGGCTTAAGCGGTGTGACGATGGGAACAGCCCCTTTTGATGTTCACGTCCACGACACATATTATGTTGTCGGACATTTCCATTACGTTCTGTTTGGCGGTTCCGTGTTTGGCATTTATGCCGGCATTTATCACTGGTTCCCCAAAATGACCGGACGAATGTTGAATGAAAGCTTGGCACGGATTCACTTTGCCCTTACCTTCATCGGTACAAATCTTACCTTTTTACCCATGCACGAGTTGGGTTTGAAAGGAATGCCCCGACGAGTGGCAATGTATGACCCCCAATTTATCGACCTCAATCAAATTTGTACCTTCGGTTCAATTGTTTTGGGGATATCGGTAATTCCTTTCGCCATCAACATGATTTACAGTTGGTTGAAAGGGCCTTTGGCTGGTGATAATCCTTGGCAAGCTTTGACTTTAGAATGGACAACTAGCTCACCACCTGCAATTGAAAACTGGGAAGTGTTGCCGGTTGTGACTCATGGCCCTTATGACTACGGTCAGGATCATAGTAATGAAATACAGCCATCTGCAACACCGGAAGCTAGTGTTTAGTTGGTATATTCAGTATTGCGATCGCACTCAAAGCCACTGAAACTTCTAGTCATTAGATTTGAAAACTCGAAACTCCAAGCTTGGAACTTAAACTTTCAAGCTTGGAACACGAACAGCCGAGTTCAGAACACGAAGGGCCGAGTTCAGAACATGAACAGCCGAGTTCAGAACATGAACAACCGAGTTCAGAACATGAACAACCGAGTTCAGAACATGAACGACCGAGTTCAGAACATAAACGACCGAGTTCAGAATATGAACAGCCGAGTTCAGAACATGAACGGCCGAGTTCAGCACACAAAACTCGGAATTTTTAAAATTCCTGAACAAGTCAAGAGTTTGGCTAAACAAGGATTTTGGATAAAGAATGGAAATTTTGCTGATTCAGACTTCATTCTTTATTCAAGCTTCCATAACAGACAGAGTAGATCGTATTGTCAAAAAATCTATGACTATAGCTACAACCACAAGCGAAGATCACAGTGCAGGACACGAAGAACATCCAGATTTAAGAGTTTGGGGATTGTTGACATTCCTCGCCTCTGAATCCCTGATGTTTGGGGGATTTTTTGCTACTTACTTGTTTTTTAGAAGTATTACACCCGTTTGGCCTCCAGAAGGGAGCGAAGTAGAACTACTTGTGCCGACGATTAACACCATTATTCTGGTGTCTAGTAGTTTCGTGATTCACTTCGGTGATACGGCGATTAAAAAGAATAACGTCAAGGGAATGCAACTGTGGTATGCCATTACTGCAATCATGGGGGCAATTTTCTTGGGTGGTCAGGTTTATGAGTACTCAACTTTAGGGTATGGTTTGACTACCAACGTCTTCGCCAACTGCTTTTATATCATGACGGGGTTCCACGGTTTGCACGTTTTTATTGGACTGTTATTGATATTACGTGCATTGTGGCGATCGCGTCTCCCTGGTGAATATTCTGCAACCAATCATACTTTCATCGAAATGACAGAGATTTACTGGCACTTCGTAGACATTATTTGGATTGTTTTATTTACCTTGGTGTACGTTCTCACATTGTTTTAAATTGGGCATTGGGTATTGTATTGGGCATGGGGCATGGGGCATTGGACATTGAGTATTGGTATGGTTTTTCCCCTTGTCCCCTCGTCCCCTCATCTCCCTCATCTCCCTCATTTCCCCCACCATCCCTTCAGGAGTTAATTATGCAAGCTAATACAAACCAGCAATTTTCATGGTTCGAGGTTCCAGATGATATCAAAAATCTATTAATTTTAGCTGCAAAAAACTGGGAAAATACATCAGAATCCGAAAAATATATTCAACAAGCCTTAGCACAGACTGGTGATAATACAGATGTCTTGGTAGCAGCCTATAGATTTTTCTATTATAAAAATAATTATTCTCTTGCATTACAAACAACAGTCAAATTATTAGATAAAATTAAAGAACTAGAACAATTCCCTGATGACTGGGAGCAACTTCAGCCTATATTAGTCAATCGCAAAGAAGACTCACAAATTCGATTGTACTTAAATGCTTATGCTGCTTCTGGATTAGTGCTAGCAAAGTTAGGAGAAATCGAGCAAGCAAAAGAAATCAGCACCAGAGTCAAACAGATAGATGAAAAAAATGATTTTGGTTCTGGTATTCTGCTAGATATTTTGACACGTCCAGCAGAAGAAGACGATTAATTAGTCAATGCACTTCTCGACAAGAAAGAGTGAGAAGCAAGGAAGCAGGGAGCAAGGGAGAATAATTTTCCCCTCTGCCTCTTTTCAATCCCAAATGCCCAATGCCCAATTCACTTTTGGTGAACAATCATGAACAATTGGTTATCTACTACATCATATTCTTCCTACCCACTATTAGGAGCGGGTACTGATAGTAACCCTATCTTTCCTGCTATGACCATACCTACTAAATTTAGTGTAGGTAATATTCCTAATGTCTCTCCGATCCTGATCCTCAAATCTTGTCAACTATCAATTTAAAAGTTATGAAAGGTAGGGATTTGCTGCTAACAGGGGACGGTCAGCATCAAGCCTGTAAATCTGTAAGAGCATGGGACTTATTGAGAGAAAATTACCGCTTTTATCGGTTTTTAACTGAAGTGGAAGATGTTCTCAATAGCAGTGACAATGAAACTAATTGTCTGCCAGAAATTCGGATGCTCGTAAGGCGCTTGATTGTAAATTCCTACTGGGTGCAAAGTCAAAATTTAGAACCTTCACCCAAAACGGGAAGCTCTGTTTTACTCCTATATGATGAATTAGGTTTTCCGTTGACAGTGCAAACAGTAATATTTGCACCGGGAACCCGTTCAAACATTCATAATCATGGAACGTGGGGAATAGTGGCGGTGCTAAAAGGCCAGGAGAAAAATACTTTTTGGCGACGCAGCAATAGCCCAGAATCTCAGAACAAAATTGAAGCAACGGGAGAGATAACTCTTTTCCCAGGAGACATTATTAGCTTTACTCCCGATGCAATTCACTGTGTAGAAGCAGTGGGTGATGAACCAACTGTGACTTTTAATATTTATGGCGAAACCGATCCGAATGAGAGGTTTGAGTTTGACTTAGTTAGCCATAAAGCTAAGAATTTTTAATTTCATCGGTTCGTAGTTGGCGCTTTAGCGCAAAAGAGTAATTAGGAGATAGTTGAATGGCAAAAGTAATTTTCTATAGCAAACCAGGCTGTAAAGGTGGTACTAAGCAAAAAGTTTTGCTAACAGCTGCTGGACATGAGGTGATACCACAGAATCTGCTAAAAGAACCTTGGACAGCTGAAAGGTTGCGTTCATTTTTTGGCGATCGCCCCGTAGCCGAATGGTTTAATCTTTCCGCCCCCAAGGTAAAATCTGGTGAGGTGCTTCCTGAAAAAGTGGATGAACAAACTGCTTTGGCGCTGATGCTGAAAGAACCACTGTTAATTCGCCGTCCTCTGTTAGAAATAGGCGATCGCCGCGAGGTAGGATTTGATGTTCAAAAGATTGATGCTTGGATTGGCTTACAAGCTGTGGATGAATCCTTGCAAGAAATCAGCGACAAGCTTATGAACCAAGATTTGCAAAACTGTTCCCACGGTAAAGATCACAGCCATCAACAGCATAAGTAAGGCGGCTGTAAACATTAGAGATAAAAGAGACGTAGCATTGCTACGTCTCTACAAGGTTTCTGTCACTCTTACTTTTTACGTCATCTGGAAAAGCCAACGAAAAATCTAACCCCTTAACCGCCTTCCCGATGCGGGCAAAGGGGAAATTCAAAGTCTCTCTCCTTTTAGGAGCTACGGTGTACACACATCTCTGTACAAACCCAAAATCGTTGGAGATCCCCCTAAATCCCCCGATAAATTGGGGGACTTTAAGAGACTTTTGCCCCCCTTAAAAAGGGGGGTTGGGGGGATCAAAAGCCTATGAGGCCGCTCTCAAAGACTTGTGTGTACACCGTAGCCTTTTAGGAGAGAGGTTTTCCAGATGCCGTCAAAAGTCGGTTCTATCCTTAACGCACGCCAGCAGTTTCTAAAGACAAATCTTGAAACATTGGTGTGCTAAGGTAACGTTCGCCAAAAGAAGGCTGAATCATCACAATTAAACGTCCGGCATTTTCTGGACGTTTACCTACTTGAATTGCAGCACACAAAGCTGCACCAGAGGATATCCCAGATAATAAGCCTTCTTCTTTTGCCAAACGTCGCCCATAAGCGATCGCTTGTTCATCGCTGACTCTAATTACTTCATCAACCAATTCCAACCGGAGAACGTCGGGGATAAATCCTGCGCCAATACCCTGAATCTTATGTGGCCCGGCTTCACCACCCGATAGAACAGGGCTGTTGCTGGGTTCAACTGCGATCGCCTTAAAAGTCTTCTTGCGCTGTTTGAGTACCTCTGCAATCCCAGTAATCGTTCCACCAGTACCTACCCCAGCAATGACAATATCTACTTCACCGTCTGTATCCGTCCAAATTTCTTCGGCGGTGGTTTCCTGGTGAACTTTGGGATTAGCAGGGTTGCGGAACTGTTGCAGCATAAAAGCATCGGGAGTATTAACCACAATCTCTTCAGCTTTACGAATTGCTCCCCGCATTCCTTCCGCGCCTGGTGTCAACTCCAAAGCTGCACCATAAGCTCTCAGCATAGCGCGTCGTTCTTGGCTCATTGTCTCAGGCATGGTCAAAATCAAACGGTAGCCACGCGCCGCAGCTACCATCGCTAGAGCAATTCCTGTATTACCGGAGGTAGGCTCAACTAAAATGGTCTTTCCAGGCGTAATTGAGCCAGCCGCTTCTGCTGAAAGTACCATACTTAAACCAATGCGGTCTTTTACCGAAGCTGCTGGGTTCATCCCTTCTAATTTGACAACTATCCTTGCTACTACTCCCTCAGCTTGAGGAATCTTGTTCAGTTGAACTAAAGGAGTTCGTCCGATTAGTTCTGTTATGTCTTGAGCAATCCGCATTATTTAACTCCTAAAATCCTAAATCTTAGTACAGAGTATTTACTTCTAACAATAGGCTTTTGTGTATTTAATTTGTAGTTTAGTGTCAATGAGTGCATATACTATGTATTCTAACTTAACCACAAAATATGAAAGTTTAGGAAGAACTTTTATCAGACACTCTCATTGATTCTCACTTCAGAAGATATCTAGCTTGCCATATTTGTATTTTACCATTTGAAATTGCTGACTATTGTCTCTTAGGCTAAGATAAATTTTTAATTCTGTATATATGAATGTTTTTTACCATTGTTTTCTATTTGTTATGGAAATACCATTTACTTTCAAAACATTTAATTGATTTTCTCAATTTATTCGTTTATCTTTATCAAGAGACATGAATATTTTCTTTTGAGTGCAAATTTTACCTACCAAAAATTACATCCAAAACAGTTCTAAAGCTTTGACAATACTGCTTTTGGGTTGAGTACAAAAACACCAGAACTCCACCTCAAAAACACTAGCACCCCGTCTCATAAACACTAGCACCCATACCCCAATAAATTTTTGTAAGGCATATCAGGTAATAATTACAGGCTTTGAGTACTATTATAATGAATTTAATAATCTTAACGTGGCTGGGGTAAACTGTTTTGTGGAGAGCGGCTGATATAAATCGTATAGGATTTACGCAGAGATTCCCCTCTACCCCCCAACATTCCTGAGCGAAAGCTGAGTGAACTAGGGGGGACTTCTTAATCTCCCTTTTGAGAGTAAGATGAAACAAAATTCGAGAATTTAAGTGCGTTCTTTATGATTGAATAATCCTACGTTTTGTGAAAATGTTGGTAAATTTTCGGTGGTCAGTAGTCAGTGGTAATTAGAAAAAAAACTGACAACTTATGATTGTAAAAATTACCGTTTACACATATTTTAATATCAAAACTGTTTGAGATAAACAGCAAAGGATATTTTCTTACTGGGTGCAGACTACCTAGCAAGGGAGAGCCAAGATGAAAGCAAAAGTTTTAAATGTCCTTACAGTTTGTGTAGTTACCTTAGTAATGCTTTCTCCAGGGCTAGTAGTCTTTGGCATAATTTGGGAGCGACATCTGGACTTAGTAAAATCCCAGAATTTAGCTTACGAAGTTAACAAGACTACTAAAAATGCTCCCGCTTTGGCTCCCCAGACAGAGGTTACACATTCCCCTCAGACTAGCATCCAATCCTCTGATCGTAATGTGATTCATCAAATGCTGACTGTTGCTGAAAAATATAAATTTGCCGCTATTTTGCAATGGTTCTTCTTGTTAACCCCTATTTGTGTTGGGTTAGGCATTCTCTTTTATGACAGATATCTTGTACATCGTGCGGCTGTTTTAAAAGAACAAGTTGAAATGTTGGAAAGACTGTGGCGGCAAAGTATCGAACAGTAACTAATTCACTATTTACTTACTAAAATCAACAGAAAAACCATGTCAGAACAACGCCAACAATTGTATTTTAACCTGATTGATGAATTGCTAAAATGTCCTAATGGTCAAGAACCACAAGTTTTAGAATCTAAGCCAGAGTTGATTGATTCCGATTTCGTACAAGCAATGTTACAAGTAGCAACTATGTTTGCCCATGAAGGCAATCAAGACGGTGCCAAGTTTTTATTTTTTGTGGCGCGTGAGCTAGCTAAAGAACTGGGTTTATACCCGGAAGTTCCGAATACCGATGTTGAAAATACTGAAGTCGCAAATAAGGAGTAAAAATGTTGTTGACTTCAACAGATGCGGGACAAATTGCTTTAGAACTGCTAATGGCAGATTGGAATATTTCAGAAGAGAATCGGGAGTGGTTCACAATCTTTAGCTCTCATTTGATTGGCGAGAGTTGGTACACTGTAGAATTAGGTGTAGAAGGATTTCCCGATAGGTGGTTTCTTCAAGTTTATGACAATGGAGTGTGCGATCCTAACTATACATTTATATCACCAATCCGTGGTGATGAAGGATTTGCAGACTTTGGAAATGTGCCGGATATCATCGGGGAGGTATTAGTTTGTGAGCGCAATGCTCGATAATAATTAAAAATTTAATATTTATAATTCAAATAAAATGTACTAATAAAATACATTTTATTTGAATGCATGATTTTTGATATCAAACTTTTGTCAGCAAGGCTACTTTGGTATCTGATTAAATATAAAGATGCTTTACGCAAATCAGAGGTGATACCAAATAGGTACGCCTCTTTTTTCTGTAATATTTAATATTTTATTTAAGCTTAATAAGGCATTTTGTCATATTTACTTGATAAAATTATGTTATATTAAATAGCGTGATGGACGCTACAGAAACATCAGTTCCAATGATTGCTGAAGATATCTTAGCCAAAGAATTCACAAGAGTCCTCAACCACTACTACCCAAAAGTTGGGGAATTACTAGATGGGTGTCATGTGAAAGTCATCACCTGTTTTTGGGGGCGACCTGCTAGACGCTTGCAATATATAGGAATTTATTGCTCTGCCGAAATGATTTCCTGTGTGCAAGCCCACAAAGAAATACTCAGAGAAGTCGCAAACAATATGGGTTTAGTGCAGGTAGTCTGCATGAATGCCAAACGATTGTTGCGCGATCCGATGTCGAAGCTCAAAGAAAACAATTCACGCTTATGGTTG
This sequence comes from Nostoc sp., assembly GCF_036917465.1. Lineage (GTDB taxonomy): Bacteria > Cyanobacteriota > Cyanobacteriia > Cyanobacteriales > Nostocaceae > Nostoc. The sequence goes on along the minus strand of NZ_JBALDL010000006.1, from coordinate 69,969 downwards.
GAGTTGCAGTGGGTTGCAACTTAGTCATTCAGCACATTAATCGAGAGGGGGAATTTAAGCACTAAAGTGCTTAGTACGAACTTATCGACCACTCGAATAGCTAGCACAAAGTATCAACGCAAGTAATGAAAACTGGAATTTTCTGCAATTACGATAATCACCACCAAGATGCTCATCGTGCCATCTTTGAGCAAGTGACACTGATAAAACAGGCAGAAAGCTTAGGTTTTGAGTCAGCCTGGGTGAGTGAACATCATTTTAGTGAATCCAATCTCAGCCCTTCTATGTTGCTGTTAATGGCACATTTGGCGGGACTGACTTCAACTATCCAATTGGCTACTGCGGCGGTGTTACTGCCGTTCCATAACCCAATTCGGGTAGCGGAAGATATCGCCACTCTGGATAACCTGTGCAATGGAAGATTATTATTTGGAGTTGCCAAAGGCGGCCCCTTCCCGCAACAAAACAAGCATTTTGCGACACTCCCAAGTGAATCCCGTCCCAAGATGCTTGAGGCGATCGCACTGGTTCAAAAGCTTTTATATGAAACTGATGTATCATTTAATGGCAAGTATTATCAATGCGATCGCTTAACCATTTACCCAAAACCATTGCAGAGTCAAGTACCAGTGTATGTTGCCACTGGTGGCGATGATGGAATCGAGTTTGCTGCTAAACACTCCTTCAGCTTGATGGGTGGGCCGCCATTCTCCCTACCCAGATTGAAGGATACTGTTGCCAAATATCGAGCCTTAAATTCTAGTGGTGCAGAAAACTTCGTGCTGGCACGCTTTTTTTATGTTGGCAAAACATTTGATGAAGCTGTGAGTGAGGCATTGCCTTTCATCCGCCAATTTAGCCAAAAAATGAAAGCTAATTCGGCTCAAATATTGCAAAATAGTGCGAATCCCAACCAAAAAGCATTCGATCGCACAAACATTTGTTTCGACGAAGATTATTTGATTGAGAACTCAATTATCGGTGATGTGGAGACTTGTCGAGACAAAATCAAGAAATTTCAGGACGAATTAAATTTAAGTACCCTAGCCCTCAAACCCTCGTCTGCGGATATGCAAAAAAACTTGGAGAGTTTGACGCGCTACAACCAAGAGGTGCGAAATTATGTCTTCTAAACTTTACTTGCTTCCTCCCGATGATTTACCTCCAACTGAGGTAACGAAACAGGATGCAATGCTGCAAATGGAGCTAGAACAGTCTACTGGCAGATGCTTTTTTCTAGCTTGCGATCGCATTACGCGAGTCTTGTTGTCTAATTGTCAGTGGTATCTCACAACAAATGCCACCATCCTAACATTAATTGTTGACTGTCCTGACATAGTATCTTACTGGCATATAGTCAGCAATATTGCCCAATTAGGTAATAGGTTAGAGCGGTTTGCTAGCAATGGCAAAATCCGCGTTTATCCGCCATTTGGTAAAGGGATGCCGTTTGAAATCAGCGTAAATGAAATATCTGCTTATCGAGATTGGCTGTGAGGTAAATAGATACACTCTGGGAATCACAAAAAATATAGCTGATTCATCCTTATTACACCCTGTACTTCTAAAGTGCAGGGTGTAGCAATTTTAGAAGAGTTACATATAAAGCAATATGGTTCAGTTAAGGCTAAAACTCTGTTAGGAATAGCCCTTTCAAAGCGATTCGTAAAATATCTTTTTTCCTCTCTGCGCTCTCTGTGCCTCTGCGGTTCAAAAGAAATTATCTAACCACAGAGGCGCAGAGGACACAGAGAGAAGAAAGAAAAGTTTAACTGAACTGTATTGGATTAAAAGCAGTTAATATTAGGACGAAGATATTTAGTAATTGCAGGGGCAAAGCTTATGGTAAAAGTTTATAAATTTAAACTAGATTTTTACCCAAAGCTTTGCCCAAATACTGTGTTTGCTTACGCCAAAATCGCCATTACTGAAGGAGGCAAATCAATTCGCACAGTTGCGCGACGGTCGTTATGATGTTGTACAGCTACATTTTGGTGCTGTCGGGGATTGCGTAAATCGGCATCGCTCCAATCACTTTTGTATAAAAAAGTCATTTCCGAGTCTGGAGGATGCATATAAGTATCTACAGTCACTTCTGCACCCCGATTTTCTAAGCCGTTGGTATTCAGCACCATCAACACTTCTGTGTCAAATAGCACTTGTGACCAAGCAACTAATTCGCCTTGTTCGGGAATCGAGAAGGGAGAGTTATAAAAGCATGTTTCGCGTAGGTAATGATGTCCACGGCGCAATGCTTTACCAATTTTATCGTGACTGTTGCGAATTCGGGCGATCGCAGCTATTCGCAAATAGGTAGGATGGTCGATATCGAAGAAATGACAGTCTGCTGTTTGAAATGCGCCAAAAGCACCGCCAAACATCGCTTCTTTGATATATCCATCTTCTGCAAACCTTCCGCCTTCTATGCTGTAATCGTGATAACCTTCATTCCCATCAAAAGCCTGCTCTGTTCCATAATAAATAGCAGGGATTCCTGGGATGGTTAATTGTACACCAACAGCATGAGCAACTTGCTCATAAAGATGAGGTACATTACTGTATGCGGCAAATCTTTGCTTATTAGTATCGTCATCTAAGATGGAGACATGATATGTCCCAATTTGGCGATATTCTCCAGCGAGATGGTTTTCGTTATACAAATCGAAAAATTGCTTAGGATGTACTAACCCTTTTGCGAATGCAGCCAATTCATTCGGGGTTTGTACGTTATCTAATACAGCACTAAGGTTGCGAGCAATAATGTCTATGTAAGCACCAGCCATACTACCGGAGGTTATTTCTCCAGTCAGTAAAAAGTTTTCTTTACCGATAGATTCGGCGTATTCACGAATAGCTGTGCAGAATTTGCGGGAATCTTCTGGAGAAACGTGCTTGAGGCTGTCTATTCGCAAGCCATCGCAGTCAGAAAGAGCAATCCAATATTGATAAACTCTGGCTAAAGCTGCAATTACATCATTTCTGTTGAACCAGTTATCAGAATTCTGGTCGTATGTTACATCTAGGATTACATACATCCTGCGATCGTGGGCAGCGTCAATTAAATCTCTTAAATCTTGACGAGTACCAAAGTGGGGGTCAACATCTAAAAATTCTTGAGTGCGATCGCTATGGTAAGCTTCTAAGTCAGAACGTTGTTGCCAAGGTGGATTAATCCACAGCGTTGTTACTCCCAATCGCTGCAAGTAGTCTAATTTACTCTTAATTCCTCTAAGAGTACCACCTACAAACTTTGTCCTTGCTGCCATCCAGTCGGCTTTATCTTTAACCTGGAATTTTGCAGGATTGATGTGGTCAAAAAGCTCCCTTTGACTTTCATTATCATCACTGAATCTATCTAATATCAATTGGTATAAAAATTGGTCGCGCCAATTGATAGGACTCGGATAAACTCTCCCTCGTGGTTTCAGGTTTGTTTCAGAGAGTTGCTGGGGTGTCAATTCTTCAACTTTAGCCATGAGGATTTACACACTGATAGAAAAATAGAAGTATGCATTTTATATGTTATAAAAAATACTTCCATTTTTCATGAACCCACAGAGGGATTTAGTAAATCAATGACTTACAGCAGTTTTCATGTATTTGAACCACATCTGTCGTAAGGACACAGCATTGCTGTGCCCCTACCGCATGGTCTATTTACCTGAAAATAGCTGTAATTTTGTGATGATAGGCTTTAAAATTACCTATCTCTTCCTTTGCGTCCTTGGCGGTTCGTAAAAAAAATTAAATATTTCTCAAGCGTAAAGAAATTAGCGTTGACAAATTTTTAAATTTTCAATTAGCCACGCATACCACTTCTCCAACCCAGTACCAGTAGTTGCAGAAACCTGAAAAATCTGAATTTGGGGATTGATTTGCATAGCATAATCTATGCACTTTTGAACATCAAAATCTACATAAGGCAGCAAATCAATTTTCGTGATAATCATGATGTTACTAGCACGGAACATGTGGGGATATTTTATCGGCTTATCTTCTCCCTCGGTGACGGAAAGAATCACCACTTTTGCCTGTTCTCCCAAATCAAATAAGGCTGGACAAACCAAATTTCCCACATTTTCAATCATCACAACAGAATTCAGAGGTGGATTCAGTTCTTGTAAACCCTTCTCTATCATTGATGCATCTAAATGACAGCCTGTTCCAGTATTTATTTGGATGACTTTAGAACCAGTTTCTTTAATTTTTTTGGCATCATTAGCAGTTTCTTGGTCGCCTTCAATGACACTAATAGATAATTGATGTTTTAAATCATTGATGGTTCGCGTCAACAGAGTTGTTTTCCCAGCACCGGGAGAACTCATTAAATTTAAAGCGAGAATATTTCGTCCTTTAAACCATCCGCGATTTTGTGCAGCTAGCAGATTATTTTTTGCTAAAATATCCTGTTCTAAAGATATCGTTGTGTTATGTATTTTTGCATGAATTTGAGGCGCTTCTATATGAGTATCATGACTGTGGGAATGAGTGATAACAGTACCATCTGATAAAGTGTGAGTATGATGATGTTCAGCTTCATCCGTTTCTAAATTCGTAATTTTTACTTCGCCATCATCAGAACAACCGCAGGTTACACACATAATTCCTCTATTTCTATTTCTTTAATTTTCAGTTCTTCACCAGTAATTAAATCTAATTGCACGCTACCACAACTACAAATACCAAATGGTTTATCTAAATAAATTTCTGCACCGCATTGGCGACATTTTGCTAAACCTGAGATTTCTAAAATTTCTAATGTCGCCCCTTCTAAAACTGTGCCTTGAGTGCAAATATCAAAACAAAATCGGATAGCATCGGGCATAATGGCTGAAAGTTTGCCAATTTCTAATAAAACTCGCTGCACTTTTGCACCTTTGGCATTTTCAGTTACAATTGCCACAATATTTTGAGTAATTCCAAGTTCGTGCATACTATAAAATCTATTAGAGGTTGTTTTAAAAGTAATTAGCTGTGATTTTAGGGACTTGTTGATCCCCCCTAACCCCCCTTAAAAAGGGGGGAACCGGAATTAAAGTCCCCCTTTTTAAGGGGAGCCACTGCGGTCTTGGGGTCTCCCCAAGTGAAGCAAGTGGCGTGGATTTAGGGGGATCTAAAACCTTTTACTACCAACAAGAGGACTTTTAAAACATCCTTTTAAATGTACTTCCAAACCAAACAGTAATGCAACAACTTCTCTATTTTTTATCTCTCTGTGTCCTCTGCGCCTCTGTGGTTCGTTTATTAGATAAATTATTTCTTGGAAATCCCAAAAATTAGCAAATTCGTGGCAATTGGTCGCCTACTAACATATCAACAATTCTTTCAGCACCAAAAACTGTTTTCAACAATACAATACCTGTGGGTGAAGAAATAACTTCGCCAATAATACAAGCATCTTTACCTGCTGGGTGTAATTTCATAGCGGATAAAACTTTGCCAGCATTCTCTTTTGGAACCACCACAACTAACTTACCTTCATTAGCTAAATACAACGGGTCTAAACCGAGAATTTCACAAACTCCGTTGACTTCTTCACGCACTGGGATAGATTCTTCAAAGAGACGAATTCCTACATCGGAAGTGAGGGCAAATTCATTTAATACTGTAGCTAAACCACCGCGTGTAGCATCTCGCATAGCATGAACTTGTGGACATACATGGAGAATAGTTTCTACTAAACTATGTAACGGCTGACAGTCACTTTCAATATTAGTTTCTAAAGCTAATTCCCCACGGGCAATTAAAATTGCTGTACCATGATTGCCTATTTCACCATTAATTATTATTACATCTCCAGGTTGAATGTTGTGGGCAGAAATGTTAACTCCTCGTGGGATGATACCAATGCCAGCAGTATTAATAAAGAGTTTATCGGCAGCACCACGATGTACAACTTTTGTGTCACCAGTGACAATTTGAACACCAGCTTTTTCTGCGGCTGCTTTCATACTGTTTGCAACACGGCGTAAGGTTTCTACAGGTAATCCTTCTTCTAAAATTACGCTACAAGTTAGATATAAAGGTTTAGCACCACTGACAGCTAAATCATTAACTGTACCGTTTATGGCTAATTCTCCTATATCGCTTCCAGGAAAAAATAACGGGTCTACAACATAAGAATCTGTTGTAAATGCGAGTCTGTCTCCTTGTTGGAGGAGAGGAGCTAAATTAAAGCTGGCTTGGTCTTCTAGTTGCGAGAGAATTGGGTTATCAAAACTACTAACAAAAATATCATCTATTAAATCGCGCATGGCTTTACCACCACTGCCATGTGCGAGAGTTATATGACTATCTTGCACTTTCCTTTGGCGGCGGCGGGTTTGTTCTATTTTTTGGAATAGGGGATTTTTTGTTGAGTTTTGGGAGGGAATATTCATATTAAAATTTTTTTTAACGCAAAGGTACGCAGAGTATTTGTGAGATGTATTAGTCTGAGGAGAAGCCGCAGGCGGGGAGAGGTTCTTGAGTTATAGTTACTTTTGGTATTGTTCTTTTGGCAATAGTGGAGAGTCTGCCATATTTGTAATAGGCTGCACAAGCACCTTCGGAAGATACCATGCAAGTACCTATTGGTGTTTCTGGTGTGCAAGCTGTACCGAATACTTTGCACTCCCAAGGTTTTAAGACTCCTTTGAGAATTTCTCCACATTTACAAGCTTTATGGTCGGCTACTTTGAGGTTAGGAATGGTAAATTTAAGTTCGGCATCAAATTTGGCATATTCAGGTTGAATTTTTAATCCTGAATAAGGGATGTCACCTAAGCCACGCCAATCAAAACTATCTCGGACGGCGAAAACTTTATTTATGGCTTGCAGTGCTACTGTATTTCCGCTTTTTTGGACAATTCGGTTATATTGATTTTCGACTTCACAACGATTTTCTACTAGCTGTTGCAATAGCATCCAAATGGATTGGAGAATATCTAAGGGTTCAAATCCTGAAACGACTATTGGCTTATTATATTGTTGGGAAATAAATTCATAAGGGTCAGTGCCAATTACCATGCTGACATGGCCTGGCCCAACAAATCCATCTAGTTCTAAATCGGGATTATCTAATAGTGCTTTGAGGGCGGGAATCACGAGGACGTGATTGGAAAACATACTAAAGTTATGAATTTCTTCGGCTGCTGCTTGCAAAATGGTGAAGGCTGTGCTGGGGGCTGTGGTTTCAAAGCCTAATGCGAAGAAAACTACTTCTTTGTCGGGGTTATCTCTAGCAATTTGCAGGCTGTCTAAGGGAGAGTACACCATACGGATGTCTGCACCTTCTGCCCTGGCTTGTAGTAAAGTCGTTTTGGAACCAGGAACTCGCATTGCGTCGCCAAAGGTGGCAAAAATGACGTTATGATTTTGAGAGATTGCGATCGCATCATCTAATCTCCCTTTTGGCATTACGCATACTGGACAACCAGGCCCATGAATGAGTTCGATGGTTTGGGGTAGAATTTCTTCGATACCATATTTAAATATGGAATGGGTATGTCCGCCGCATACTTCCATGATTTTGATGGGTTTCTCTAGCTGGTGGCTTAATTTGGTGATTTCGCGGCGGATGGCTTCTGCTTTTTCCGGTTCGCGGAATTCGTCAACATATTTCATAGGGATTGGGGAATAGTTAATTTCGCTTTTGTGGTAGGGATTTTTTTTACGAACCGCCAAGACGCCAAGAACGCCAAGGAAGAAGGAGGTGAGTTTTAAACCCTTTCTTTACGTGGGACAAGAAAAATCTATTATTTAATACCATTTGTTTGTGAAGCTGCGCTAAATCTCTTAATTTCTTATTTCTTCTCTTCGAGACGCTTCGCAAAGGCGTACTTGGCGCTCTTGGTGAACCAGCGCTGTAGGCGACTGGTGAATCCGAAGGACGGTTCGTTCTTTATTTCTTGCACTATAGGCGTATCTTCATACAGAATTGGTATAAGTACTAATCCCTGCTTGTGCTACTGCTAATTCTTGAAAGAGTTGTAATGTTTCTGCTGCTTCTTGTTCATTAATTCGATTCATCGCAAAGCCAACATGGACTAATACCCAATCGCCAATACAAGCTTCAGGGGGATGTTGTTCATCAACGATGCAAGCAATATTTACTTCGCGCTTAACACCACCAATGTTAACTAGGGCTAATTTATGCTTAACGTTGGTAATTTCTATAATTTGTCCGGGGATTCCTAAGCACATTTTTTTTTAAGATAAACGAACCGCAGAGGCGCGGAGGGCGCAGAGAGAATTATTTAGGAGACAGATTTTGTCATCAGCACTCATGTATTAATTGTGCGGCTGCAATCACTGCTTGTCCTAAAGATAAACCGCCGTCATTAGTTGGAACTAAGCTGTGAGTGAGTACTTTTATTCCCAATGTTTGTAATTGTTTGGTAACTTGCTCTAACAATATACAATTTTGAAATACTCCTCCTGTTAAAGCTACCTGATTAATCAGATTTTCTTGACAAAGATGCTTAACCATTTCCCCAATTGCATTAGCTAAACCTTTGTGAAATTTTGCAGCGATAACTGGTTGGGGAATCTGCTGCTGTAAGTCATCAAGCAAGGCTTGCCACATTGGCCGCGGGTCTATACAATAAATACTATCTGAAAAGCTAAAACTAAAAGGATATATTAGCGTTTCTTTATCATTATTTAAGCTACTAACATCTACTATAGCTTCCATTGCGATCGCAGCTTGTCCTTCATAGCTACATTCTTCTCTATAAATACCGATAGCCGCCGCCACTGCATCGAACAACCGCCCCACTGAAGAAGCTGGAGGAGAGTTAATTTTTTTCTCTATAAGTTGATTGAGTAGTTTTAGCGGTTTTTTATTCAGCAATTTTACTATTTCTAAATCAGCATACTGTTGTTGGCAATCATTCCAAAGGTTAGCAGCTATTAATTGGGCGTAGGTATTACGCCAAGGCTGATAAATTGCTTGTTCACCACCAATCATTGTGACTGGTTTAAATGTTGCTAGTCGCTGAAATTTCTGATAATCTGCTAAAATAAATTCTCCGCCCCAGAGTGTACCATCATCACCATAGCCTAAACCATCTAAAGCAATACCTAATACTGGAGGTGAATTTAAAGGAATCCCATTTTCTGCCATACAAGCAGCAATATGCGCGTGATGATGTTGAATTGGATGAATCGGAATTTGATTTGTATCCGCTAGTTCTTTGCCAAGTTTGCTGGAAAGATATTCAGGATGTTTATCAATGGCGATTATTTCTGGTTGATGTTCAAAGAAATTTAAGTATAAATTTAAAGTCTCTTGATAAGCATTGAAAGCCGCAGCATTTTCTAAATCTCCTAGATGTTGAGAGAGAATTGCTCCTCCATTACGCAATAAGCAAAAGGTATTTTTTAACTCACTACCCATTGCTAAAATTTGCGGTACATTGTCAAATCCCGGTGGTAAACTAATTGGTGCTGGTGCATATCCTCTAGCACGGCGAATTGTTTGGACTTTATTGCTGGTAACTCTTACTACTGAATCATCTACTCGATTAATAATCTCTCGATTGTGAAAGATAAAATAATCAGCTATTAGCCCTAATTTTTCTCTTGTTTCGTCATTATCAATACATTGTGGTTCATCAGCAAGATTACCACTTGTCAAAACAATTGGGCGATTCATCCGCCGCATAATTAAATGATGTAAGGGTGTATAAGGTAACATAAAACCGAGGGTATTTTGCCCCGATGCTACCGATGGTGCTACTATTTTTTTACCTATCGCTTGTAATAAAACAATTGGTGCAGCAGAACTTGTCAATAATTCTTTTTCTTTGGCGTTGACACTACAATATTGTTCAATTATCTCAATATCTCGCGCCATTAAAGCAAATGGTTTGTGATCGCGCTTTTTACGCTGACGCAGTTTTTGTACAACGGTTTCCTGAGTTGCATCGCAAGCTAAATGAATACCACTTAACCCTTTAATTGCGATAATCTCCCCTTTTTGCAACAAGGTACAAACGGCATCCACATCATCTAGCATCGAAAACATAGAAGCAGTAACCGATTTCCCATCAGCGCGTTCTAACCAGGCTGTGGGGCCGCAAATATGACAAGCTACAGGTTGGGCATGAAAACGGCGGTTTTCAACATCGTGGTATTCTTTTGCACATTCGGGACATATAACAAATGCAGACATACTGGTATTGCATCTGTCATAAGGAATGGCACGAATAATACTCAGGCGGGGGCCGCAATGAGTACAGTTAGTAAATGGGTAGCGATAAAAGCGGCTAAAAGGGTCAAATATTTCTTGTTGACACTGTGGACAAGTCGCTGCATCAGGAGTAATTTCTGTTTTGATTGCATTACTGACGCTAGTAGAAATCACAAAATCATTAAAGTTAAGTTTACCTTTATAAGGAGTTATAGTTAGTTTGTTAATTTTCGCTAGTGGTGGACATTCTGTTTGCAATCTTGCAACAAATTCTGTTATTGCTTCTTCACTACCAGATACCCGAATTAATACACCTTCACCATCATTACAAACATCTCCATGCAAACCACAGGCTTTAGCCAGACGATATACAGTAGGGCGAAATCCTACCCCCTGAACAGTACCGCAAACTCTAATTTCTTCAGTCGCCATATAAATCTGACTTTCAAAAATTACGAATTACGAATTATTAAATTGCCATAACAATATTCGGTTATTTCCAGAATCAGCTATTACCGCCGTATTGCCACAAATTTTTATCCCGTAACACCAATTTAAACTATCTCGTTTAGGTAGTCCGAAATTACGATTTTCACCTTTACTTTGAAAATTTATTTGTCCTGCTAACCCATCTGCCATTACACCTTGCAGTGATAAAATTGATTCTGGCTTTCTCCATCCTAACAAACGCGAATTAGCAGTATCTGCAACTACTAACCAATCTCCAGCCACAGCCACACCATAAGGCATACTCAAACTACTAGCACTAGGATAATAAACTCCTTGATTCATTTCTACAAAATCAAAGTTTTTTTGTCCTAAAACCACTGCACAAGGGGTATTATTTTCTGTGGGTATTCCCTGCCAAATCATTACTCGGTGATTACCTGCATCGCTGACAACCAAATTCTCTCCCCAAAAAGTTATGTCATGACACCATCGCATACTCGCTGCGGTTGCAGAACCACCGCCGTTTTCATTGCGAGATATCATATCCGGTTGTCCCAAAACTAAATCAGCCGATTGACCATTTTCTGTTGGTAATTGATGCCAAATTAATAGCCTTCGATTACCAGTGTCAGCAATAAATAGCCGTCCTTGATGATAGTAAACACCATAAGGCCAGTGCATTGTACTAGCAGATGCTTGCTGATTTCCTCGATTTGGTTCATTGTCAGTAAAATTAACTTGCCCTAATACCAAATCTGCTGGAACATTGCTATCTTCTGGTAAGCTTTTCCAAATCAAAACCCGATGATTCCAAGCATCTGCTACAGCTAAACCTTCGCCGCAAGCACAAATCCCTGTTGGTACACTTAAGGTTGCGCTTCCCGGTGTATTTTTAGCATTTTGTCCTTCATGATAAAAATCAGGTTGTCCAATTACCCAATCAGCCGGTTGACTATCTGTTGTGGGTAAATTTTGCCATCCTAATAATCGATGATGTCCTGTATCTGATATCCAGAATGGGCCAGTTTCTGATAACAAGCAAGCAGCACGAGGCCCAAACATTGCTGTGGCATTGGGTGCTACTGGTATGACTAATTGTTCTGGTTCAATAATGTTACCTAAAATTACCTCTGCACCTTGGGGTGATAGAGGCAAATATTGAGAAATTTCTGTTGTTTCTAGCGGTAATTGTGATATGGGATTATTTATGATTGGCATATCCATGAACCGCAGATAGACGCTGATAATTATTTAAAAACATTAATGTTGATTAGCGTGTAACAACAGTAACAGTTTTGCATTATACTTTTGTAAAATCAGTTAAAATCTTTAATCAACCTCGATATTAATTAAGCTTAGAGGATGTTTTAAAAGTCCTCTGGTTGGTAGTAAAAGCTTTTATATCTCCCTAAATCCCCCTTTTGAAGGGGGACTTTAATTCCGGTTCCCCCCTTAAAAAGGGGGGTTAGGGGGGATCTAAAAGTGCCTAAAATTACAGCAAATCACTTTTAAAACATCCTCTTAAAACAATTAAGTTAGCCTTTAGTAATTTTTACTACATAGCGAATCTTTGGCATGAGTGCGCGATATACTGAAATGAAAAAGCAAACTGGGCTTTGAGAAAATAAGAGCTTCTTTTGCTTGCGGAAAACACTAAAATGAATAAGTAAAACCTGCTTTTGCTTGCGGAAAACACCAAAATGAGTAAGCAAACTAGAGTTTGAATAAGTAAAACCTACTTTTGCTTGCGGAAAACACTAAAATGAGTAAGCAAACTGGGATTTGAATAAGTAAAATGACCTTTTGAGAAAGTAATATGCCTTTTTACTTTCTCAAAACACTAAAATCAATACCTGAATTACACAAATGAGAAAGCATTCAGACATTTTGCTTGCACCAAATACTAAAATGAATGTGCGAACTACTGAAATGAAAAAGCAAAGTAGCTGTGATTGACTAATCGCAAAGTATATTTGCTGAAATGTTTCTTTTGCATCATCATTTTTGCAGTTTTACAAAAACCTTATCGTCTTTAATCTTGACTGGATATGACTGAAGGGAAATATCAGGTGCAGTTAAGCATTCACCTGTCTCTAATTTGTACTGAAATCCGTGGGAAGGACAGGTAATAATACCATTTTCAACTTTACCCTTTTCTAATGGAGATCCTAGGTGACTGCAAGCATTCCGGTAGCATTTTACTGTAGTACCTTGACGATGTAAAATTAGTGAAGTACCAGCAAGTTGTACTGCCACTACACTAAATTCAGGAACTTCATCAAGGGTCGCTACTTTCATCCAAGTACAAGTTATTTTTGCAGAGAATGGACTAATTAAACTAGAATTAGCGTTGTTAACACTAGAACTATTATTGACTGCAACTACTTTGGTAATTTCAGGACAATGGTTTTTGATTGCCTGTTCTACTCCCTGAGATAAAGTTAAAGTAGAAGTCGGACAACTGCTGCAAGTTCCGATTAATCTAACTTCTACTGTATCTGGTGGTTTAATTGCCACTAATTCTACATCACCCTTATGGCTTTTTAAACCTGGACGAACTTCTTCAAGGGCTGTCTGTATGCGTTGTGAGAGGGGAGGTTTTGGTGGTTTGACTAGTTCGTGATACAGTAGCACTGCATACACTACTTCATCTGCAACCGCATGACGCAAAGCTGGCATTGATTCTTCTTTCAGGCTTTTGATCAAATTAGTCAATGCAGCTTTATGCAAAGCTTCAATTGCTCTTTTTAGACCCACTGCTACACACCGTTGGCTTTCATCCCATTCGGATATAATTGCCTCAAAACGATTAATTTCCTGAACTAATTCTTCAAGATTGGGCATGGGGAATTGGGCATTGGGCATTGGTTATTTACAAAGGAAAAATCACTTCGTTTTAAAATCCTTGAAGAGAAACGGCATAATCATGCCTGTCACGAAGCTAGATAATATTATTGGTAGGTAGAAGGGAATTGGTGCTTGTGCAAGTAACACTAGTAGTAAGAAACCTACAGCAATACCGATAGTAGTTTGTTTGACAAAATACACTGGGTCGCGTAGTAGCTTTCCTTTAAAAAATAACTTAGCAGAAAACCATCCTATCTCTAACATATTTTATCCTAATAATTTGTTAAGAAATTTAAGGCAACCAGCCCTAAGAGGATAGCAGGAATTACACCCGCAGGGGCAAATAATGCACCAAGCATTGCTGAAAGATGATAGCCTATGTCTTTGCCAGCTAACAGCATTCCACCAATTGCACCGCCGACCATAGACAAGGCTGTGGCGATGATTAGCCACACTAATTCTGTTGCTATGTTCAGATCGCCATCTGCTAAACTGGTGAGAAAATTTATCACATTTGGGTAAGTAGAAATATCTCTCATGCTGTTTTGTCCGCTACGAATTATGAACTATGAATTGTTTAACTCTGTTTCGACATCTTGTAATGCTTGGACTACTACCTCTGCTTGTGTAATTTGTTGGTGTTCCGTAAATATTTCTAAAGCATTTTGATAGTAGATACGCGCTTGCAAAAGATTTTGGGGATTACCAGCTTCTGGTTTTTCGTGGTCGTCTGGTAAGTTGAATAGGGCGTTGGCTTTATTGGAAATTGTGTTAGCGTACTCTAAAGGTGTATCTTTGGGATTACGCACTTTTAAGGCTTCGTCATAAGCTGCGATCGCACGTAAGTTATTCTCCACAGGATGAGAACTTACTAAATATTGCAAAGCGTTACCTAAATTATTCTGCAACATCGCATATTCTCTCGGATGATCGATCAGAGTAATATGCTTTAGTGCTACCTCAAATGATTGCACAGCCAATCCTTGACGCAAGTATTCCCGTTCTGATGCTAGAGGCATGGAAAGGTAAGCGATCGCAATATTGTTATACAAAATCGCGTATTCTTGGGGGTAATCTTCCCAAGTAAATACCCGCAACGCCTCATGATAAGCCTGGATGCTGTCGGTTATTCGCGCCAAATTAAATGGCACTAGCGACTGCAACACTAGCCCAAAATTCATCTGCGTCTCCGCCACTTCCTCAGGCGTTGCTAATTGTTGTAAAATCGGTAATGCCTCTTCATAACCGACTTTCGCTTGCATCAACAGTTGGTAATCAGCATCCGGTATTGCCTGTAATGTCCCCGCCATGCCAACTTTAGCCCTGGCTTTTAATAGGGGATACTCCTCACCACACATCTCATAAGCCCGGTAATATAACCCAACTGCATTTCGCAAGTCTTGGGCAGCTTTGGGTTTTTTTTGAAAACCTTGCGCTATCTCAATCAGCATCTGAATTTTTTCTTCTGCTGTGGCTGACTCTGAAGCAACAGCTGCTACCGCAGCCTTCACTGCTGAATCTGTAATGCTGGGGATCATAACTCTGCCGTACTCTAGCCAATTGGGAATTGAATCTGTTAACGCCCACGAATGATTGAGATACGTAAACGCATCTAATCACGGGCCATACTGATTTACGCAGGCTTCGAGTCCTTTAGGCGGAATTCCCCTTTTTTATTTGAGCTAGGATTAAAGACTAGAAACTAGGGAAAAAACTTAATCCCCTATAGCCAATGTCTTATGCCATGCTCAATACAATACTATAAAACACCCTAGTTCTAAAATTCTAGGGGGAAATTGCTAATATTAATGTCAGTTTTAAACACCTAATATTTTTTAAATACTTTTTGTATCATCATCTTATACAATTTAAATATTTTTTATTGAATTGTTGACATACATAATATTTATTGTACTCAAAATAGTTGCCACGGGTTAGTAGTTGTGTAAAATATCTTCATCAGCTGTAAAACAAGCTCCCTTGAAAACAGACAGTATCTTTTCTCGGATCTTTCAGAGTATCCCCAGTACTTTTTTTGAACTGATTAACCAACCGCCCCAACTAGCTAGTGTTTATCAATTTTCTTCAGTAGAAGTCAAACAACTGACCTTTAGAATCGATGGTGTCTTTTTCCCAAATACGCCAGAATTACCGATTTATTTTGCCGAAGTGCAATTTCAACCAGACAAAAAATTATACTCACGTTTATTTACTGAAATCTTTAACTATCTTGATAAAACCGAATTAACTAACAATTGGCGTGGTGTCGTCATCTTCCCCAACCGCAGCGTTGATACTGGAGATACCGAAAGATATACAGAATTACTCAACTCCCAACGAGTAACCCGCGTCTATCTCGACGAACAACGCTATTGAAAATAATCTTGAGGGGATTTAATTTGTTGTTAATGATTAATTCTTTTTTAATGAAAGTGAATTAGATAAAAAAATATCTTAAGATTGAAAAATAAATATTGATAAACAGGTGAGACTTTACAAGCATTATCACCTACATCATGCATGGGAAACAATAGAAAAATACCTAGCCGATGACTAACGTACTATGGCTACAAGGTGGTGCTTGTTCCGGCAACACCATGTCATTCCTCAACGCTGAAGAACCGACAGTCTGCGATTTAATTGCCGACTTTGGCATCAATTTACTTTGGCATCCATCCTTGGGAGTGGAACTAGGCAACAACTTACAAACACTTCTGCGGGATTGCATTTCTGGCAAAATTCCCTTAGATATCTTGGTATTTGAAGGCAGTGTTGTTAACGCTCCCAACGGTACTGGCGAATGGAATCGGTTTGCCGATCGCGCCATGAAAGATTGGTTAGCAGACCTTGCTAAAGTTGCTCAATTTATCGTCGCGGTGGGAGACTGTGCCACCTGGGGAGGAATTCCCGCCATGTCTCCAAATCCTAGCGAATCGGAAGGTTTGCAATTTCTCAAACGTCAAGAAGGCGGCTTTTTAGGGAAAGATTTCCTATCACAAGCCGGATTACCTGTAATTAATATACCTGGATGTCCTGCTCATCCCGACTGGATTACGCAGATATTAGTTGCGATCGCTACTGGACGCATAGCAGACATTGCTTTCGATGAACTAAATCGTCCCCAAACCTTCTTTAACACCTATACCCAAACAGGTTGTACCCGCAACGTCCACTTTGCCTACAAAGCATCAACTGCCGAATTTGGTCAGCGTAAAGGATGCTTATTTTATGATTTGGGTTGTCGCGGCCCCATGACTCATTCTTCCTGCAACCGCATCTTATGGAACCGCGTTTCATCCAAAACTCGCGCCGGAATGCCTTGTTTAGGTTGCACAGAACCAGAATTTCCCTTCTTTGACCTCAAACCAGGAACTGTATTTAAAACCCAAACAGTCATGGGAGTTCCCAAAGAATTACCGCCAGGATTCAACAAAAAAGACTACGCCTTACTCACAATGGTCGCCAAAGATGCAGCACCACCTTGGGCAGAAGAAGACTTTTTTACTGTTTAGTCATTGGTCATTAGAGAATGTTTGAAAAGTCTACGCTTGTATCCAGATCCCCTCTAGCCCCCCTTCAAAAGGGGGGAATAACCTTTTCAAAGTCCTCCTTTTTAAGGAGGATTTAGGAGGATCTAAAGTTTTGGATACTTCAAGTCACCATTTTTCAAACAACCTCTTATTGAACAACAAATGACCAAGGACAAATAACAAATAACGAAGGACAAATAACAAATGACAATTCAATCATTAGATATTTCGCCCGTTGGTAGAGTTGAAGGCGATTTAGATGTCCGAGTTGATATTGAAAATGGGCGGGTAGTCAACGCTTGGACACACGCCGAATTATTTCGC
Organism: Nostoc sp.; assembly: GCF_036917465.1. GTDB lineage: Bacteria > Cyanobacteriota > Cyanobacteriia > Cyanobacteriales > Nostocaceae > Nostoc. The sequence continues at coordinate 52,644 of NZ_JBALDL010000006.1, read as the reverse complement.
GGATTTGAAGTTATCCTGCGCGGTAAAGATCCCCAAGCAGGATTAATTGTCACGCCTCGCATTTGTGGAATTTGTGGCGGTTCTCACCTAACTTGTGCATCTTGGGCATTAGATACAGCCTGGGAAACTGAAGTTCCCCGCAATGCAATTTTAGCGAGAAATCTTGGTCAAATTGTCGAGACAATTCAAAGCATCCCTCGCTATTTTTATGGTTTGTTTGCCATTGATTTAACAAATAGAAAATACCGCAATAGTCGCTTTTATGACGAAGCTGTGAGACGCTTTGCTGCTTTTACAGGCAAATCTTATGAACTAGGCATCACAATTTCTGCGAAACCTGTAGAAATTTATGCACTATTGGGCGGACAATGGCCCCACAGCAGTTATATGGTGCCTGGTGGTGTGATGTGCGCCCCAACCTTAACGGACATCACCCGCGCTTGGGCGCTTCTCGAATATTTCCGCACCAATTGGTTAGAACCAGTGTGGTTGGGTTGTTCTTTAGAACGCTACGAACAAATCCAAACTTATGATGACTTTAGAAATTGGTTAGATGAAGACCGAAATCATCGAGATTCCGACTTAGGTTTTTATTGGCGCATGGGTTTAGATATCGGTTTAGATAGATATGGCGCTGGTGTTGGTAAATATGTCACTTGGGGATATTTAGCCCATGAAGATAAATACCAAAAGCCGACTATCGAAGGGCGAAATGCGGCGATGATTATGAAAAGTGGAGTGTACGACAGCTTCGCAGACACTCACGTTTTAATGGATCAGTCATTTATCCGCGAGAATACAACTCGTTCTTGGTACGATGAAGGGACAGAAGATATTCACCCTAGCGATCGCACTACTAAACCCACTGCAATCAATACCAAAGACTTCGATAACGCCTACTCTTGGTCGAGTGCAGTCCTTCACAAAGACTTCGGACGTTTGGAAACTGGCCCCTTAGCGCGGCAATTAGTAGCTGGTGGTAAACATGGCGAATCTTGGCAACATTACGACCCCTTCATCCTCGATGTGTTCAAAAACATGGGTGGTGCTAGTGTTCATGTGCGTCAGCTAGCACGAGTTCACGAACTTGTCAAGTTATATCGTCAAGCTGAACACTGTTTACGCGAATTCAAATTAAACGACCCTTGGTATATCAAACCTAAAGAAAAAGATGGTCGTGGTTGGGGTGCAACGGAAGCAGCGCGGGGTTCTTTATCGCACTGGGTAGAAGTAGAGGGCGGTAAGATTAAGAATTACCAAGTTATTGCCCCAGGTACTTGGAATATCGGCCCTCGTGACGGTGAAGGAATCCGCGGCCCTATTGAAGAAGCGCTAATTGGGACACCCATTTACGATTCTAGCGATCCGGTGGAAGTTGGTCATGTGGCGCGATCGTTTGATTCATGTTTGGTGTGTACAGTTCACGCCCATGATGCGAAGACTGGTGAAGAGTTAGCGCGTTTTCGCACTGCTTAATTTAGTTGTCAGGTGCGTTAGTCGTAGGGTAACGCACCAAAATTTCTGTAGTTAGCCTGGTTTAGAAAGTTCAGGCTCATACTGCTCTCGGTCAAATCTGAATTGACCTAAATCAAGTTGCCAATCACGATGAAACTGACTAAATTCTGACCACTGTACAGTTGACTCATTAAGGGTGATGCGAACTAGCATAAATCAACACTGAATCACCCCGCATGTACAACCCAAAACAGTTGCCTTACCAATTCTTGGATCGCCTGCTTCTAGGCTAAAGTTGTGATTCCAAGGTTCATTGAGAAGATTACGCGAAGGTAACACAACCATTGAGAGTGGTAAATAGAGATAATCTCTTGCGAGGAAATCAATCTCACGGATTTTTTCACCTTCAGCACGACGTTTCTCAATCTCTGCTCGGACAAATAGTTCTTCGATTTGACGTACTAACTCTATTAACGGTTCATTGTTAATATAAATTTCAGCAACACAAATTCCTTTACTCTGTATCCAATTGCTAGAAATAGATGGATTAATGCGTATTTCAAGGCGATCAAAAGTAGGCATTTCTGGTAGTAAGATGCAGGGCTTAGTAGCGACGTGGCACAGCTAACATAGTGCATTAAAAATCTCTGTAACATTTAAAACCATATTGTTCTCGCTATCACTCCCAATAATTTTCCCAGTCATCTTGGAAGGCTTGCTGTAGCTTTTTCATATAGGTGTTAGTTTTGATTTTTACCATCCACAAATCAGCAGGATTACTACCACCTTTGCAGACTACACCCTCAGCTACGCCATACTTCCCAGCGCGGACATCTTCTACAAATTGTCCGGTGAGTTTGCCACGATAGACAACGCGGGCGATCGCTAAATTACTAAAATCTTGTACAAACTGTTCGGGGGGAATCATCCCGCGATTAGTTTCTACATCAAAGAGAATCAGTTGTTTCGGTTCTTCGGGTTTGTGCATCCCCGCGAAGGAATTCGCCCCGAAAAATTCAGTGAAGACGGTGATTTCTGGGCTATTGTAAGCGGGGTTTTCTCGAAACAGTTTGTCTAGGGGGGTGGCGAAAAGCTTTTGAAACAGGTTAGAAGCCTCTTCTAGCCCCGGATGGGCGGCGTTGAACTCAGCAATACCCCTCTCATCCAAATCAAAGCGATCGCGCCGAGTCCCAAACCCATACCACCCTAATTCGACTTCCCAAACCCAATGCAGATTCGTACCGTCGTATTTATCAAAAGCAATACAGCGACTGGAGGGGTAGTTTTTGCTACCGGGAATTTTAGGATATGCTAGCTGAATGCGAGGCATGATGTTGAGAATAAAAAACTATTTTCCCAGCCTAGCTTGGGCTAAACGCCAACCGAGATAGTTATTAATATCGGCGATCGCATCTTCAATCCGCCACCGCCATTCAGTTTGACTTCGTAATTCCCGCAATATCACTGGTTTAACTAAGTGCTTTTCTAACTTACCTTGGGTACGCGCCACGTAGGCCAGCCCTAAGCAAGCATTAGCACGAATGCGATCGTCAGCATGGTTGGCAAGTTTAAGGCACACATCTTGAGCATATTTCCAGTCGGGATAATGTTCGCCCAACGCCAGAGGTAACACCATCAACTCATCAAATGATCCATGACTCAAAATTGCTTGTGTCTCTTCCCGTTGCGTAATTATAGGCAATGGCTGATAAAAGCGCAAACATGGCTCAGACTCAGGATTAATCATTTACACAATCAGCTGATTCAACAGTCGTAGCTTAACATACTAAAACTTCCATAAACAGTGAGTTAGGCTTGCATTAATGCATTTGCATAAAACACCAATTTACACGGTAAGCTTGTGTCTGATTTAGCGCTACATAATTATCTCCCTCGCGTTCCCGATGCAGCATTGCAAGAATACATAGAATGGTGTGTTTTAGAACAGGCAAAAGCCGCAGAATGTAACTTTACTCCTGATAGAAGTAAGTTAGATAATTTGCCACCAGAAGACTACGTTCCTAAACTTGTCGAGCAGTTCATGAAAGTTAAACCAGACCCAATTAAAGTAGGTTTGGTAGCTGCGATCGCTGGCAAAGAAGCAGACCAACATGCTTTATCCGGTTTAGCGATCGCAGCAGATTTTGTGTCTCTTTATATCAAGTACTTAATTCCTAAAGAGGGAAGTACTAAAGAACAGGCTGAAGAGATATTAACTAAAGTGTCACAAGATCAGTATGATAAACTGAATGAAATCGCCAAGAAACATGGTGTAAAGTTCTAATTTCCTGCTGATAAATTATTTTTCAGAGGCTTTGTCTACATTATTTAGTCAAAGCCTCTGTTTTGGTCACTGCTGATTGCCTAATTTAGAAACTTTACTTACCGTTGATTATTGAATTGTAATTGCTCCATCCTCCAAGCGATCGCGCTTTGATTGAATTTGCAACCGCTTAAACAATTAAATCTTATTCTATGCTAACTATTATTGGTTGCGGAAATCTCAACCGCAGTGACGACGCAGTAGGCGTAATCATTGCCCAACGCTTACAAAAATATCTAGCTGAAAATCCTCATCCTCATGTGCGAGTTTATGACTGTGGCACCGCAGGAATGGAAGTAATGTTTCAAGCTAGAGGTAGTAAACAATTAGTAATTATTGATGCAAGTTCAACTAATTCTGAGCCTGGTGCTGTGTTTAAAGTTCCAGGAAAAGAACTGGAAGCAATGCCCGAACCTAGTTATAACTTGCATGATTTTCGCTGGGATAATGCTTTAGCCGCCGGACGGAAAATCTTTCAAAATGACTTTCCCGAAGATGTCACAGTTTATTTAATTGAGGCTGCAAATCTTGCCTTGGGACTGGAATTAAGTCCTGCTATTAAACATTCTGCTGATTTAGTTTTTCAAGAGGTAGCTGCACTTATCAAACAAAATATTAACTAATCCAAAATCCAAAATCCAAAATCGAATTACGCCCAATCCCGATAAACAGAAAGTTCATCTACCCTCATTTCAAAAGGTACGCCTTGACTCTCTGGCGGACAAACACGGATTTTAGCACTGCTAACAATTCCATATAGCAATGTCCCCATTGGCACGATTTTTTGTAAAATCCGCCAATTAGTAACTTGATCGGGACATTCAATAACCAATGTCAGAGCATTGGCGTGGGTTGTGACATACCACCGACAATCAGACAGCAGATTTTGAATAGTGCGATCGCAAGCTTCATAAAAGTATCTACTAATAGAATCTTCTAATTGCTGCCGCAGTATAATATCTGCTGAGGTCGGTTGTATAGGATGTGAGTCATCACTATTAAAGTAATACATATTTCTACCCATCTCTCTCTAGCTTCCTGCTTATATTCCAATCACCATTCCATAAAGTACATCTTTATTTGTTTCTAATAATTTCTTGGTTTCATCATCATAATAAGCACCTATTTCACTACACTGAATCCCCAAATAATTACTAGTTAAATAAAGTCTCTGTCCGAGAAAACCAGCTATTTGCATAGCAGTTTGATAATTTAAATAATCTGACACAAAAAATAAAGTTACAGCGCTATCTTTAGCAATAGCCTGATTAATACATAAGTAACCCGTCTTTTCACTAAAATTACCAGTTTTAACCAGATACGTACCTTTATATAACCCAGGTGTCATTCCCTCTACTCGATGCACGACTAAGTAAATTTCTATTTCCTCATAGTTTTCTGTCGGTATTGACTGTTGAAGTTGTTGCACTACATATAAATAATCTTCTTGAGAAATAGACTCTTTCCGGAAACGTCTAATAGAACGTCTATCCCAAACAATTTGATAAAATTTATCCTTATCAAAATTAAATTGAGGATACTCTAATTTCTGCTGGCGACTCTTTTGTAAAATAGTTGCTTGATAGGCATCTTCAATAAATTGATTGGATTCAAAATAATCAGTACCACAGACAAAAGGAACTTTCAGCCTTAACCGCCTGATTTTTTTTTCTTGGATTTCTCCTGACACCGCACAAGCAGTAATAAATTCTTTATTCTCAAATCCCAAATCTGAATTGAGAGTGAGTTTATCAAAGTCAAAAATTAGTTGTATATCTCGGTTGTGGAGAAAAGCTGAAGCTGCAATTGCACCTAAATGGTGTCCGCTATCTAGGAAGCAATATCTGATGCTTCTATTTTGATATTTCCAGCTAGACCTATAATAAACACAACTAATTAAAAAGATGAATCCATTGATACATTTACCCGGTATAATATAACTCTCTAAACCATCATCGATTAATTCATAGATGAGAGTTAGACAATTATTCTCAACTTCTACATGATATATACCATCTACTATTCCCTCAACACCACGAACCTGTACATAAACTTCCGTCGGGTATAAAGCGCCTGCTGATGGATTTACCCGCAGTTTATAAGGCCCATCTTTATACATTTTCTCCAGAGTTATCGCACTGGTTAACGAAATAAAAGAATGAACAGGATTATTGAGATTTAATTTCACTCTCCGATAAAATTTTGGATAAACTTTAAATGCAGATGGCTGTGTTGAGGCATCTACATAATTTGGATCGAGTTGTACCGATAAGTAAGAATGCTTGGTAGCATCATGATAGGCTTTGCCCGATATCTGACTTGATGGCATTTTTAAGTATCCTTAAAACTTCTACATTACTGGCGAAATCTATCGCTTTATAGTCGTCTAAGTTTTTCAAATATAAGTTAGGATGATGTTGTAAAAGTAACTTGACGACTTCTGTCTTTCCGGCTGATGCTGCGTACATTAAAACAGTTGCACCGTTATCATTTTGGTTATCAATGTTAATGTTTACAGCTAGCAGCAAATTAATTAAATCGTAGTGATTTCCAAAACAAGCAAACCACAAAGCATTGTTGCAGTCGCTATTTCTAGCATTGATATCCACACCAGCATCAATTAGTTCTTTGACGACTGCATAAATTCCCTCTCTTGTAGCTTTCATCAAAGCTGTATCGCCATTTTCTCCTGGCTGATTTAAATCGCCAGGACTATAGCTTTTTGCTATTAGCCATTGGGTTGTTATTTCACTCAACTCTTGTCTGTTGAATTGACTCATAATTATTCTTTCAACGTCACAAAATTAAGTATTTTCTAAGCAATCTTATGCTTGGAAAACTTAATGGTGGGCATTACCCACCATTATTTTACAATGCTATACGAGTAGCTAAAGTCTAGTAGTTTACCAAAGCAACTTTGCTAGGTATTAAAAACTTTGGTAAAATTAAAAATTTTTCCCCATTCCCTATTCCCCGCCCTCACCTAACAATTTTGGGTTGCTTAAGTACTAAGTTAACTAGCAACAATTTAGCTTAGTTATATATTATCACCCTGATAACTTTGAATTATGAATCATTTATAAAGATCCCCAAATATATCTAAGATAAATATTGAAGTACAATTAAAATGCAGTGTTTCTTACAATGTTATTTCAAAATCTAGACTAATAGCAAATAGACTATTTTAGAAAATAGCCAGTCACTAGTACATTGCTGCGTAATTTTGCCTAAATTTAATAATTTGCTCAAGCCTATTGTTTTGTCTTACTCACATTTGATATTACGTTTCTATTGAATCTTGTGTTTAATAAAATAGAGATATTATACTGAGATTTCCTTTTATACCCCTAAAAGTTATTAAGAAATCTCAAATAACTTCCTTTATTAACCAAAATTTGCTAGTTTGTTTAGGTAGTAATAAGTAAAGCACAGACAAAACATGGAAATTAGCGCTCGGAATTCTCTAAAAGGTACTGTAATAAAAGTTGTACCTGGTACAGTGAATACTGAAGTAACTTTAGAAATTGCACCAGGAGTAGAGTTAGTGTCAATAATCACAAAATCATCAGCAGAAAAGCTGGGACTTGCAGAAGGTAAGCAGGCTTATGCCGTGATTAAATCATCAGATGTAATAGTTGCTATTGAGTAGAAAATAGGTAAGTTGCCTTTTCTTGCAAGCGGCTCTATCTGTAATACCAAATTGCATTCATGTCTATAAAAAGACTTACGCGAAAAGTAATGTAGGGGCAATTCATGAATTGCCCCTACATTGTGTAATTGATGCGTCAGTTGAGTTCTAATAAATTCTTTCTTTCCCTGTAAACTCTTAATTACAAAGTAAAAATTATTTTTTAAATATAATATTCTTATAAAGAATAATTTAATTATCAACAATACGGACATAAATAGCGCGGACACTTTCTATATCTAGCGTTAAAAATTTGTTTCCTGTTTTAATAAGTAATAATGGAAAGTGTTGTTCTAAAGTAATAGTGGCTCCTGGTATTATCCCTATTGATATCAGTGTTTTTAAGATTGTTTCATCCTGACTTTTACAGAAACTGACGATTCCTCGCTCTCCTGTTCTCAATAATTCTAATGAACAACCAGTCACATTAAAGGGAGTAAACATTTTAATTCTAAATTAGGAATTATGAAGGGAAGAATGAAGCTTATTTTCATCCCTCATCCCTCATCCTTCATATTTTATTTGGTTGCAAAAGGTAGCAACCAAGGTAATATTTTAAACAAGATATGCTTCTTGATGTGTCTTAATTGTGCAATTAGAACGAGGATAAGTTACACAAAGTAGAGCGTATCCTTTAGAAACTTGATCGTCATCCAGGAAGTTTTGATCTTCTTGATTAACTTCACCTTCAACAATCTTGCCTACACAGCTAGAGCAAGAACCTGCGTGACAAGAAAAAGGCAACTCAATACCATTTTCTTCTGCTGCTTCTAAAATGGTAGTCTCTTCATCAACTTCAATTGTTGTATCAATGTCTTCTTTTTTGTTGATTAATCTAACTTGGTAGGAAGCCATTTTCCGATTCTCCTCAAACGTTATACAGTTGGTTTAATTTCCGAAGTTTTTGAGCAACCTATCCTACTTTTTGCTCCCCTCTTTCTTACGGAGATGCAAAGTTTAGTTGGCTTCTCTATAGAGGTAAGGGATGCAAAGCGAACTAAAAGCTACCTTAAGGCAAGGCGATAAGCCTGCGGCATGGCTTCTCTACGAGACGCTCCGCGAACGCTTACCGCATCTACAGAAAGCCTCTACAATCAAATTTGGTACTAACGGAATGATGTTAGCTGCAAGGTACACCAGTAGGCGTACCGTCGTCTGTTTTGAAGGACTTTCCACAACCGCAGGTATCAGTTGCATTGGGGTTGATGAATTTAAAACCGCTTTCCATCACTCCCTCAACGAAGTCAACGATAACTCCGTCTAATAACGGCGCACTTTTGGCATCAACGTAAACTACAACTTTGCCTTGGTGACTTACCAAATCATCTGGTTGGGGCTTGCTGGTGATATCAATTGCATATTCATAGCCACTGCAACCACCATCTTTTACCGAGATGCGGACACCTTTAGTTGCGCCATTAGCGTCGGGTGCGGAACCTTTGAGGAATGCTCGCAGATGAAATTCTGCTTTTTCTGATAAAATTACGGCCATCAGTTCTCCTGATTTGTAGCGATTAGTTGTTCTGATTTCAGGTGTAGGGTTGTCATTTGTCAGTTGTCATTTGTCCTTTGTTATTCACCAATGACCAATGACTAATGACTATTGACTGTGGGTTCCATTGAATTGGCTTGCGCGTGTCTCCAAGGCGCACTATTGCCGCATACTGGACAAGAGCGATCGCGGTGAGAACGGCGTTTAGCAAATTCCATCCGATTTAGGTCGATTGTCAGCAATTGCGATAATAGAGGCTGACTAAACCCGGTGATCAACTTGATAGCTTCCAGCGCCGTTAGACAAGCTAGTGTTCCAGAAACAGCGCCTAGAACTGAAAAGCCGCGCTGATCCCAATCAGGCTTTTCTGGAAACAGACAAGATAAACAAGGAGTCACACCAGGAATAATCGTTGTTAGGTAAGCCTCCATCCCATTCATTGCGGCTTCCACCATTGGCTTACGCGATCGCACACAGGCTTCATTTAACAAATTGCGCTCTGTAAAGTTGTGGGCGCAATCAAGAGCCATATCAGCAGACTGCACTAACGAATCTACATTTTCCGGGGTGATGTAATCATGAACAGCTTCCACTTGGACATCAGGATTAATCGCATCCAGAGTTTCTTTAGCTTTGAATACCCTTGGCTTACCTACCCAATCATCAGTCATGAGAACCTGACGATTCATATCATCTTGCCGCAAGTCACCACCCCGGACTAGGATTAGCCGCCCAACGCCCGCTACTGCTAAGTAAAGCGCCGCCGTACCGCCTAATCCTCCCACACCTGTAACCAAAACTGTCGCTGACTTCAAGCGTTTCTGTGCTGCTTCGCCAAAATTCGGAAGCATCATTTGGCGACGATAGCGTTCTAATTCGGTAGGCGTTAGGTTAACCAATTTATACCTCCTAATCAGAAGTGATTTCTGTCAGTGTGACTACATTTTTCGGCTTGTCGTTAAACACTTTGAACAGCTTTTGTTCGTGAGGTGTTGATTCGATAAATACCTGATAAGCTTTTTGCAAAGCTAAAGAATATTGATTTAGTCTCTCTTCTTCGCTCAAGTCAGGAGACTTATTATCAATTTCTTGGATGTATTGAGAGAACTTTTTCAGAATATGTAGACGATTTACATTCACAACTTGTACATCGTAGGACATATTAAAGAATTGAAAAAATTCTTCTGCATCTACGAGCTTCTTTAATTCATCAATTGTTCCAGTCATTTCGCATTCTCCAATTGTTTCAGATGTTGCTTAAGTTCATCTAACTGGCGATAGATTTCATAAGTTGCGGCGGCAACATCCATAAGTTGTTTATAATCTGTTGGCAGACCTTCAGCTAAATCATGCAGATCCATTTTCATTTGACCGGCTTTGCTGTTAAGCCGTCTGATTTGTCGTTGTAGTTCCTCAATGCTCGTTTCTTCTGCTTGCACAATCAGCCACTCCTTATTTTGAAGTTAGGAGTGAGGAGTTAGCAGTGATAAATTAGAAGTTAGAAATTGTAAATTTTGAATCATTACTTAAGAGTTAGATTAATTATTAACTCCTAAGTTTTAACTCCTAACTCCTAACTCCTAAATAATTAAATGTTGCCAACTTCAGGAAAACGTTTCGCCAAATCAATACCTTTTTTGACGTGGTTTTCTCCCTCTTCTGCTAATTTCTCTACTGAGTCAAAGCCAAAGCGTTGAGCATCTCGCAAAGTTCTTACAGCTAGCAAGAGACGACCAGAAAAAACTAGCGCCCAGCCAAATCCTTCATGGCTTAAATCAACCACAACCTGGGATATTAAACCTGTTTCTTGTTCAATCCCAGCCGCTACAGCCCTAAAAAATGCCATAATTCGGGCTTGTGTGATCGGATCGACTTCACCCTCAACGGAGATTTCCCGTTTCTTTTGTTTGGTGACAATAAAGGGTTTGAGAATTAACTCATCCGACCAACTACGATAAACTCCATAACTGTCTTGACCACGAATTTGTTTAATTAGCACCTTAAGGAAAGGTGAGTTCAAGACTTCAGTTGTAGCAGTTCCGTTAACACTATTATTTGTGGTCATACTGTTGCTTCGTCTTCAATTTCATCAGCAAAGTTTTTGGTTTTTGGCTGTAAAGCTTTACGCAACCAAGGTGGAGGATTACCTTTGAGGGTTTTCACTAGCTTATTTAGCACTTCACTAATTTCGTCTTCTTCCGATCGCGCCTTTACTGGAGTGACACCTTTCTTGATTAAACGAGCCGCAGCGCTACCACCAATTGCCACAACATAAATAATTGTGCAGTCAACTAATGCTTCAATTTTTGGTGCAAGTTTGCTCTCATTATTCTCTTCCTTGATTTCATAATTAAATTTGAGAGCTTCTACAAAGTGATATCCTTCATCGGAAATTTCATAAACATCAATTTGTTCTGAGCCTCCAAAGTGAGTATTAATATGAACTCCATCACTTGTCGTAAAGGCAATTTTCATCGTAACTCTCCTCTCTAAAGTTTTGAATTTTGAAGCAATCCGGTTCAGTTAGTGATATTTAGCCTCGGAAGATCCCCCCACCCCCCCCTTTTTAAGGGGGGCTAATTTAATTGCTCGATTCCCTCCTTTTTAAGGAGGGTTAGGGAGGATCAATTCTTAACTGAACTGTTTTGAATTTAAAGTGTGAATTCAAAACTCAGCGCTCACAGTTCCTAATTCTTGGAACCGCTTAACTCTCGCTTCTTCTTGCTCTAAAAACAGGTTGCCGATGCCAAACACAAGTTCCATCGTCCCTCGATAGCCAACTTTGGTAAATTGACCATTACCTAAGCGGTCATAAATGGGCAATCCTAGACGATAAAGAGGAATCGAGAGCCGTTTAGCGATCGCGCCCACATTCGAGTTACCAATCAGCAAATCAGAACCACCTGCTAGACTCTCAAAGTCTTCCAAATCGCCGATGGTGATACTTTTAACCGGGAGTTTTTCTAAGAGGTGCGATCGCGTGGTTGTCACCGCCGCATGAATTTGCGCTCCCATCGATTGCAGAAAATGCACTGTTGACCACAACAAATCTGGTTCCAACGCTAGGGAAACTCGTTTTCCACTGAAATAAAAGTGGGTGTCTAACATCGCATCTTGCAACTGACGGCGTTGGCGGCGGTATTTTTCGGGTACGCTGTTACCGCTCAGAATCGCCAATGCTTGGATAAATTCATCTACTGGTTCTAATCCAGTCAGTTCGCTAAACACCTCATAAGGTGTGTCAAACCGTTCTTCGAGAATCTTGGCAGCCCCCCGCATACTTTCACCCAATGCCAGGGTAAAGGCAGAACTACCGACTTCTCGTAGCTGTTTTAAAGTAGTCCCACTGACTGTAACTGCACTATAAGTATCCTCTAAATGTCCATCTAGAGAAGCGCCAAGGTCAGGTACAAAGATCGGCACTAGTCCAAAAGACGTGACTATCTCTTTGATTTCCTGGACATCTCCTGGTGTGAAGGCAGAACCCGCCAAAATCGTGACTTGTTCAGTTCTGAGTCCACCTGGGCGAGGAATTTCCTTAACTATGCTTTCGACAGCAACAGCAAAGCCATCTTGTAACGCACCTTTAAAATCTGGGGTGGGGGCAAAAACGATCGCTAAATCATTTAATTCGGGATGGCGATCGCGGATTTCCTTAAGAAATCCTTCAATATCATCGCCTCTAGTTTCCGTTAACCCAGTACTACATAAACCAATAATTTCTGGGTTAGCCTTTTCCACCAGAGTGAGAATTGCTTGCTCCACATTCTCTTCACCACCCAAAATAGTAGTGACTTCCGTCATCGCCGTCGTAGCTAGGGGAATCGCTTCCCGGAAATGCCGCACCAGCACAACTTTGGCGAAAGCAGTACAACCTTGAGAACCGTGGAATAAGGGCATCGTCCCTTTCAATCCCAGAAAGGCTAAGGTTGCACCCAAAGCTTGACTTTGCTTGAGGGGATTAACCGTCAGTGATTTATTGGAAACAGTAACGATCGCCATTAAACTTCCTCCTCTTCTTCCCAAGGAGCGGGCTTACGTATTTGCTCCCAAATCGGGCTATACAAAGCTTCGTACAATTCCCGCGCCATCTCAATCATTCCCACATAACCTGCATAAGGATGATGACGTTCTTGGTTGATATCAAGGAAAGGAATTCGAGCTTTCAAAGCGGTGTATTGGTTACGTCCACCAGCAATCAGCATATCTGCGCGAGTGTCTTTAACCACCTGTAGCAATTCTTTAGCGTTGCCCTTCTCCAGCATAATGCCATCGTTGCCGATCAACTTCTTGATTTTGGCTTTATCTTCCTCAGTACTTTTTCGAGTACTGGTAGCAACAACTTCAATGCCCAAGTCCCTAGCAGCCGAAATAATCGACCAACTCTTAACACCGCCTGTATACAACACAACCCGCTTACCTTTGAGTCGAGCGCGATAAGGAGCAAGTGCCAAATCTAAAGCAGCCGTTTCTTCTACAATAAGCTTTTCTGTCCGCTCCTGTAGATCGGGATCGCCTAATTTAGCAGCGATATTTCGCAGACAGCGATTCATATCATCGATGCCGTAGAAAGACTCTTCAATGTAAGGGATGTTGTAACGCTCCTCCATCTTTCTCGCCATATTGAGCAGCGCTCGTGAGCAGATCATGACGTTGAGCTTGGCACGGTGGGCGTAGCGAATTTCATCGTAGCGAGCATCGCCCGTAATTTTAGACAAAATGCGGATGCCTAATTTTTCTAACAGTGGTGTTACTCCCCACATTTCCCCGGCGATGTTGTATTCACCGATTAAGTTAATATCATAGGGCGTTGTATGTTCCGGTTCTGCTGTTCCGACAACATATTCTAACAAAGCTTCACCGCCAAAACGGTTGCCGAGATTTTTACTGCCAATGAATCCTGGGGCAATGACGGGAATAACAGGAATACCAATTTTTTCAGCCGCAGCTTTGCAGACAGCATCCATATCATCGCCAATTAAGGCTGTAACGCAAGTGGCATAAACGAATACTGCTGCTGGTTGGTAGCGCTCTTTGAGTTCCAGAATCGCTTTGTAGAGCTTCTTTTCGCCACCGAAGATAACATCATTTTCACCCAAGTCAGTCGTAAAGCCCATTTTGTAGAGTTGAGGGCCAGACGAGAGACTACCACGACTACCCCAGGAATTACCAGCACAGGCGATCGGCCCGTGGACTAAATGAGCAGCATCTGCGATCGGCACTAGAGAAATCATTGCACCATCAAAGGCACAGCCCCCTTGAGCCGCGCCAGGTTGTGCCTGTTGAGCGCATGATTTGTTTTTCTTTTCTGCTTGTTTGTGCTGATTATGCTCGCATCCTGTCTCAGTCAGCAGCTCGTTGATTTTACCTTGGGTGCTTTTCATCTCTCTTCTCGTACTTAATTGTTAATTGTCATTAGTCATTTGGATAGACTATTGTACAGACACGATTAATCGCGTCTCTACCAATGACCAATGCCCCATGCCCCATGCCCAATGCCCAATGCCCAATGCCCAATGCCCAATGCCCAATAATTAACAAATGTATTTTGTGACATCCTCTCCACATACATCGGCAAGGTAAGATAGAGCGCGGAAACGCAATCCTACAAATTCGTCATATAAAGGATTGAGTTTACATAGTGGTGGGATATCAATAGACTTCCCAAATAATTTAATTTGTCGCTCAAAGGGACAACAACAAGGAATTGTTTGGCAAATTAGATGAGCGATGCGATTATTTTTAACCTGAATTCCATCCACTACACGCCGCAACGGATTAAGAAGATTGTGGAACCACCCTGGTTTTTTCTGATTAGGTGGATGGTAATTAGGATGAGGATGAGTGTGAGTGTGTTCGTGAGTGTGATTGATGGTTTCCATGTATAAATCCCTTGGGTAAATGCTATCAAGAAAAAGGGGAGTTGGGGATTGGGCATTGGGGATTGGGCATGGGGCATTGGGTGTTTTCCCAGTCCCTAGTCCCCAGCCCCTAGTCCCTATTCCCCTTCTTTACCCTTTAGTTAACACGTTGTGTTTCTACGCAATTTCTAACGAATCAAGTCGTAGGAAATATCTGTCTTAGAAGGAATGTTGGTGTTGCGATCGATTTCTTCAAACAGGGTGTTTACAACCCAGTTAAGGAGGTTGATTATACCTTGATAACCGATGGTGGTGTAGCGGTGTAAGTGGTGACGATCTATGATAGGATAGCCAATTCTCACTAAGGGAGTCTTGGTGTCGCGCCACAGGTACTTACCGTAGCTGTTACCGATGAGCAAGTCTACGGGTTCGGTGAACATCAAAGAACGCATGTGCCACAGGTCTTTACCAGGCCAAAGAGTTGCATTGCTACCAAAGGGGCTAGAAGCAAGCAGTTCTTTCATTTCTGCTTCAAATACGTCGTTGCTGTTGTGAACCAAGATATGCACAGGTTCAGCACCCATTTCTAGCATAAAGCCAACTACGCAGTATACTAAATCTGGTTCGCCGTAGATAGCGAAGCGCTTGCCGTGAAGCCATGAGTGGGAGTCAGTCATGGCATCAACTGCCTGACCGCGTTCAATTTCCAATTGTTCGGGAATGGGGATACCACTCAATTCGCTGAGTTTCATCAAGAACTCATCAGTACCCTTAATGCCCCAAGGACGGGAAACTGAAGTTGGTTGCTTCCATTCTTTTTCGATGTACTCGCGGGTTTTGAGGGTGGAGTGTGCTTGCAGAGCGATCGTAGCTTTCGCATTGATTGAATCTTCTGCATCTTCTAGCTTTGTACCACCTGGGTACATATTGAATTCACCTGTGTTTGGTGAATCGAGGTAGTCGCTGTTGTCGGCTAAAATTGTGTAGTCAAAGCCGAACAAAGAAGCAATCCGCTTGATTTCGCGGTTGTTGCCTACGTAGGTGTCAAAACCTGGGATGAAGTTGATTTTACCATTGCTGGTTTCTTTCTTATGACCTGCGGTCAAGTTAGAAAGAATTCCCTTCATCATGTTGTCGTAACCAGTGATGTGGGAACCGACAAAGCTAGGAGTGTGAGCGTAAGGTACTGGGAAATCTTGAGGAACTGAACCAGCTTCCTTAGCGTTGTTGATGAAAGACTGTAAGTCATCACCAATTACTTCTGCCATACAGGTGGTGCAGACAGCGATCATCTTAGGCTTGTAGAGAGTGTAAGAGTTCGCCAAGCCGTCAATCATATTTTGCAGACCACCAAACACGGCTGCATCTTCAGTCATTGAAGAAGACACACCAGAGAATGGCTCTTTGTAGTGACGGGTTAAGTGGGTGCGGAAGTAAGCAACGCAACCTTGAGAACCTTGAACAAAAGGTAGAGTACCTTCAAAACCAACAGCAGCAAAGATTGCTCCCAATGGTTGACAACCTTTAGCAGGGTTAACGGTTAAAGCTTCACGAGCGAAGTTCTTTTCACGATAATCCCAACCCTTTGTCCACTCTGCAACCCGTTGTACTTCTTCGGCTTCGTGACCGTTTTCAAACTGCTTTTTGTTTTCAAATAGCTCTTGGTACTCTGGTTGGTGGAATAACTCGACGTGATCTTGAATTTTTTCAGGATTCTGAGGCATTTTCGGATCTCCAAGCTTACTGAATTCTTTACTTATTGAGGTGGGAGTGGGTAGAGACGCGATTAATCGCGTCTCTACAAGGGAGTGGAAATATGATTCAAAATTCAAAATGCAAAAATCAAAAGAAATTTTAATTTTTCAGTTTTGAAATTTGGATTTCCAACTCCCCCCTGGGGTTTTAGCCCCAGGTTGTCCTTACTTATCTCACTCTCACATTTCCCTAAACGGCAGCCTTAGCCTTAGCCTTAGCCTTAGCTTCAGCCTTCTTAGCGTTAGCTTTTTCATTCCAAGGAGCGCCAATTAATCCCCAGGTTGGGCTATTGAGTGCCAAGTCCATGTCACGTGCGAAGATGGCGAAGCCGTCATAACCGTGATAAGGGCCGGAGTAATCCTTTTTGTGGTTTAATTTTTTTCAACAGTCTAATGTTTGCAGTAAACACTGTCAGCGATAAACATTGTTCGCTGAAAACACATTTATTTTTAGACTAAATATAGGCTAAAAACACAGCATAATTAGGTTCAGGACTCATATCATGTCCGCCAAATTACCCATAAAAGAACCCCTCCCCGCAAGCGGGGAGGGGAGGCAAAGATAGGCTTTGGCGGGGTGGGGTTCTTCGGGTTTAATAAGCAATCAAGCGGACATGATATCACGCATCATTTAAATGTTGTCCTGAACCAAGGTGATTAAAAAATCGCCCGTTTTTTTGCTCATCTCTGCAAGCACAGCAGCAAAAAGAACACATGAGAACGAAAGTACTACTAGAATTAGAGAAAGTTAATCTGCGTTTAAAGTCTGCAAAGGCAAAGGTGACAATTAGAGAATCGAATGGAAGTCTGCAATTACGGGCCACGTTACCAATTAAACCGGGAGACAAAGATAGCAATGGTACTGGGAGAAAACAATACAATATCAGTTTGAATATTCCCTCTAACTTGGATGGACTGAAAACGGCTGAGGAAGAAGCTTATGAGTTAGGGAAGTTAATCGCTCGTAAAACTTTTGAATGGAATGATAAGTATTTAGGTGATGAGGCAATTAAAAAAGAATTTAAAACTATAGGAGAATTACTCGAAGAATTTGAAGAAGAGTATTTTAAAACTCATAAGCGGACTACTAAAAGTGAACATACTTTTTTTTATTACTTTTCCCGAACTAAACGATTTACGAATCCTAAAGATTTAGCGATCGCAGAAAATTTGATAAGTTCAATTGAGCAAATAGATAAGGAATGGGCTAAATATAATGCAGCTAGAGCTATATCGGCATTTTGCATGACATTTAAAATCGAAATCGATTTATCTAAATATTCCAAAATGCCTGAGAATAATTCCCGCACTATCCCTACAGATGCGGAAATAGCTGATGGAATTCTCAAGTTTGAAGATTATCTGAATAACAGAGGTAATCAAGTAAATCAAAATGTTCAAGATAGCTGGCAGCTTTGGCGCTGGACGTATGGAATGTTAGCAGTTTTTGGTTTACGTCCACGAGAACTTTTTATTAATCCTGATATTGATTGGTGGTTGAGTCAAGAAAATGTAGATTTCACATGGAAAGTCCATAAGGATTCTAAGACTGGTGAGAGAGAAGCATTACCTTTATATAGACAATGGATTGAGGACTTTGATTTGAGAAATCCTAAATATTTGGAGATGTTGGGGAGTGCGATCGCAAAAAAAGATAACACTAATCATGCTGAGATAACGGCATTAACACAGCGAGTTAGTTGGTGGTTCCGTAAAATAGGATTGGATTTTAAACCTTATGATTTACGTCATGCTTGGGCAATTAGAGCGCATATTTTGGGGATACCAATTAAAGCGGCGGCAGATAATTTAGGGCATAGTGTGCAAGTTCATACCCAAACTTATCAGCGTTGGTTTTCCCTAGATATGCGTAAGTTGGCGATTAATCAAGCTTTGAGTAAGAGGAATGAAGTGGAGTTGATTAGGGAGGAGAATACTAAATTGAGGGTGGAGAATGAAACATTGAAATTGGAGGTTAAGAAGTTAAAAATGGAAATGGTTTATAAACAAAGTTAAGTTTACTGATAAATTATACCAGTTTCAGATAATTTGGTATAATTTATGGATAAAAAATTATTAAGATAAAAGAAAATAAAAAATTATGGCGCTAGTAACTCTCCAACAGATAATCAAGCAGCTTGAGACACTCGAAATAGAAGAACTTCAGCAGCTTAATCAGACTATTCAACAGTATCTTGCTGATAAAGAAGAAACAGTCAAGCAAGCAGCATTTCACCAAGCTCTAATCGATTCTGGCTTCGTAAAGCAGATAAAACATCCTGTTTATGAACCAGTAACTGAGCGACGGCTAATTCATGTCGAGGGAAAGCCTGTTTCTGAAACTATCATCGAGGAACGCCGTTAGATGGGAATTTATTTCATAGACAGTAGCGCATTGGTCAAACGTTATATTAGTGAAACTGGATCAGCTTGGGTTTTGGGGCTATTCGATCCGACTCTGAAAAATGAGGTATTTATTGCTGCAATAACTAGTGTAGAACTTATAGCCGCAATTACCAGGCGATCGCGCGGTGGAAGTATTAGCATTACAGATGCAACAATATAAGCTAGGAGGTCATTTATGGAAAGTATTAAAATTAGAACATATATTGGTGATGATGGAATTTTGCAAATCCAGCTTCCACCTGAAATTATCAACCAAGAATTAGATGTAGTGATTGTCTTTCAACCTGTGGTACAAAAATATTGTGCGATTCGTTGGTTAGGGAATCACGGTAATCAGTCCGTAAATAACTAATCCAGTCTGACAGCAGATTACTGTCACTAAAAGCTGAACTCTCGGTTTGATGTAGGTGAAAGCCCTACCATTCAGACTCAGAATTGACTCCTTACCTGCCCACACCGAACAAGCTCGTTTCTTGTAGAGTGAAGCTGGGAACAGGGCGCAATCAGACGACTGTTGCGGGTTGACACTGGCGCTAATAGGGAGTTCCTATGATGAAACAGAGCCTCAAAAAGTGACCCATTGTAGAGCAGGGCGTAACATTAAAATCCCTGACTCCATTGGAGCTAATTCCCGCCGTAATAATGTTAATAACGGCAAGAGTCCAGGGAATCCAATGGTCAAAGTGGCTACATCTAACGGAACAATCAATCTCTCCGAGGGAACGAATAAAAACGATTTGCGAGTCTCAGGGAAGTCGAACCCTGAGTAGGCTAGACGAGAAGCGGAACCCTCACAAGTCGGGTAGGACAGTCCGTAATTGGACTGAGGTGTTCAGAAAATACAAACCAGAGAAGAGAATGATTAGACACAGTGTAAAAACTAGTGAATCTTGGAAAGGGCTACCGTGGAAGAAATTCCGCAAGACTCTCTTTCGCCTTCAAAAGCGCGTATTTAAAGCTGTTCAAGTTGGCGACAAGCGGAAAGCTAGGTCACTTCAGAAGCTTATTCTAAAATCAACCTCGGCTCGATTTCTTGCAATAAGACAAGTATCTCAGCTAAATGCTGGCAAAAAGACGGCTGGTATTGATGGTAAGAAATCCCTCTCGTTCGAGGAACGCTTCAATTTAGAAGAACTACTCAAAGTGAATAGTGGAAATTGGAAACATCAAGGACTAAGGGAAAACCCAATTCCTAAAAAGGATGGGACTACCAGAATGCTTAAGATACCAACCATAGCGGATAGAGCTTGGCAATGCCTTGCAAAATATGCACTAGAACCAGCACATGAAGCTACTTTCCACGCTAGGAGCTACGGGTTTAGAACAGGGCGCTCTGCTCACGATGCACAACGATACATCTACAACAACCTACGCTCTTCCTGCAACGGAACAGAGAAACGAGTTATAGAACTCGATATTGAAAAGTGCTTCGACAGGATTAACCACTCAGCAATAATGGACGAACTCATCGCCCCT
This sequence comes from Nostoc sp., assembly GCF_036917465.1. Taxonomy (GTDB): domain Bacteria; phylum Cyanobacteriota; class Cyanobacteriia; order Cyanobacteriales; family Nostocaceae; genus Nostoc. The sequence continues at coordinate 32,189 of NZ_JBALDL010000006.1, read as the reverse complement.
AAAGGCTTAAAACTCGGTATCTTCCGATGCCTCAAGGCAGGAGTAAACCCAGAATTCCCCGAACAGGGTACACCTCAAGGGGGAGTGGTCAGCCCATTATTAGCAAACATCGCACTCAACGGAATTGAGAGTATTCATCAACCCAAGGACAACCAAGGAAGAATCAAAGAACCATCAGTCCGATACGCGGATGACATGGTTATTATACTCCGACCCAAAGATGATGCGATAAAGATACTTGAAAGAATCGGCGAGTTCCTCCGTAAACGCGGAATGCAAGTAAGCCAAAAGAAGACCAAAGTCACCGCCGCGACAGATGGGTTTGATTTCCTCGGCTGGAACTTTAAAGTCCAGAAAAACGGAAAGTTCAAAAGTACTCCCTCAGTGGATAACTACAAAGCGTTCCGCAAGAAAGTAAAACACATCGTCAACAACTCGAATTATGGCGCTACGGTGAAGGCTGAAAAGCTTTCCCCGCCAAAGTTACCATTAATATTAACCTATCGTAACTCATCAGTAGACGTTTCAGGCTTGTTAGATACTGGAGCAAGCGTTAGCGTTCTGCCATATAGTATTGGTATTCAACTAGGCGCAATTTGGGAAGAACAAACGGTTTCTGTAACGTTGGCTGGTAATTTGGCTCCTGTTGAAGCAAGAGGTTTGCTTGTATCTGCTCAGATTGGATCGTTTGAGCTTGTTCGGTTAGTTTTTGCGTAGAGTTTGTCTAATGATGTACCTTTGTTGCTAGGACGTATGAACTTCTTTTTGGAGTTTGATGTGTGTTTCTATCGTTCACAACTGGTATTTGATGTGTGTCCACAGTCGTAATGCGATCGCATCTTTAATGTAGGGTGCTTTGTTGCAAAAAGCCAGAGCTCATTTACTCAAAAACAACGCCGCGATAAATTTCCGCCATCGATAATGCGATCGCAACTGAATCTAAAGAAATAGATACCCTCTAAGCTACTAAAATCACTGAGAAACCAACCTTCAGCTTGTTTACTGTCATTATTAGCGAGAAGTTGTAGCTCAATACACTTGAGGGACAAAGAACTGCTCATTGCGGGGGGCGCGAAGATAATCCTCTGCCACAGGTCTAGACGGAAGCTCTAAGGGGGGAGGTGTCATATCTTCGTAAGGAACTTTGCTCAACAAATGATGAATGCAGTTGAGCCGCGCCCGTTTTTTATCATCTGCTTCAATCGTAAACCAGGGCGCTTCTGGAATATTCGTGTACGCAAACATCGTATCTTTGGCTTTGGAGAATTCTACCCAGCGATCGCGTGATTCCAAATCCATTGGGCTGAGTTTCCAGCGCCTTGCAGGATCGTGACTGCGAGAGAGAAAGCGTTTTTCTTGTTCATCATCGCTCACCGAGAACCAATATTTAATTAAAACAATGCCCGATCGCACCAGCATTCGTTCAAATTCCGGGCAAGATTGCATGAATTCTTGATATTCTGCTTCGGTACAAAAACCCATCACCCGTTCAACTCCGGCTCGGTTGTACCAACTGCGATCGAAGAGGACAATTTCGCCGGCTGTCGGAAGATGTTGCACGTAACGTTGAAAATACCACTGAGTTTTCTCGCGATCGGAAGGGGTTCCCAAAGCCACTACACGACAGCCACGAGGATTGAGTGGATCGGCAATGCGTTTAATTACTCCTCCTTTGCCGGCAGCATCGCGCCCTTCAAATATGATGACAACCCGATAGCCAGTGTGCTTAATCCAGTATTGCATTTTGACTAGCTCAATTTGGAGTTGCTCTAGTTCAGTTTCAAAAGTCTTTTTGGGAATTTTCTTAGCAAAAACTTCTGTGCTACCATCAAACATCCGTTTGGATTTTTTAGATTTTTTCTTGTCTTTTGCCTTTACTAGTTTTTCTACTAAGTCTGTGGCAGTTTGAACTAGATCGTTATTTTGTTGGTTTTCAACTTCATCAATTGACATCGCTGTTACCCCATGCCATTGAATCGGCATAATTAGAGTTTATCTATCAAGTATATATTTTAATGCGAATTGAGTGTAAATATACACAGATGCGAGATGCGGAGGATGATTGTAGTCATCGGTGATACGCCAACTCGACAACAAGGTAGGCGATCGCATCCTCCATCATGCGATCAGAATTCTTTAACCTCCAGGCTATCATCAACAATTGCAACCAAAGCGACAGGAATCGGTACGAAATAACTTGACTCTTCATCTAAGAAGTCATCACCACCGATTCAGTAAATATATTTGCAGCATCTAATTATTCTATACAGTTGTTCGGTTGATAAGAATCGATAGACAAGAACCAGTCATAGACATCGCCCTAACTCGCTAAACTGAATGTGAATCCGTAAAGTAATTAGAAATTATGCCTTATAGTCAGTTTACAAATATCAGTAAAGTTAAAGAAGCTTTTGGGTTAAAAACACAGGAGGGTGGGCGATTTCTTCCTGTCACGAAACCTATCGAAGCATCTGCCACACTGACTGCATATCTTGAAGAAAGCCTACCACTTGTTTCTTCCGCAAGTGAAAAAGCACGTTCAGAAGGAATTATTTACCCAATATTATTGGAAGTTAGACGAATATTAAATCGACAAATTAGTTTATTCTCTGGGGAAGATTTTACAGTTGATGAGGCAGTTGGACTTAATGGAATGTGTGATTTCCTTTTGAGTCGTTCGCCGGAAGTGCTAGAAATTGAAGCACCATGCATTGTAATTGTCGAAGCAAAAAAAGCTGATTTAAGAACTGGGTTTGGACAATGTATTGCCGAAATGGTTGCAGCACAAAGATTCAACGCTGCAAAAAATCGTCTAGTTCCGGTAATATATGGTTCCATTAGCAGTGGTACGCAATGGCGATTCCTGAAACTGGAAGAGAATACTGTCACTATTGACTTGATGGATTATCCCCTTCCACCTGTAGAACAAATTCTAGGATTTTTAGTTTGGATGCTTCAAAGCGGTTGATAGATTGGTAAGCAGAGAGAGAAGAGACATTCTTCTTTCCCTGCTCTCTTTGGTGAATATTTGCTCTGCTTATTGAGGATTCATCCGAATCAAGTCTGTTAAAATACTATCCAAGCTACCGTTAACTTGAATCCGATCGATCTTCTCTGCAATCCGCTCTAATACTTCGAGTTCCTTCAAACGCAAGGCGACGGGGTTATCTTCCATCACTTTGGCAGTGTTTAGCATACTGCGGGTAGCAGCTGTTTCTTCTCTACGTCTGACTACGTTTGCTTGAGCGGTTTTTTCTGCCTCGACTACCTTGCTCAAGATAGTCTTAATTTCACCAGGTAAAATAATATCTTTCACACCTACAGAATCTACTTCAATTCCATAGTCTGCGGCTTTCTGGCGAATGTATTCAGAGATGCTTCTATCAATTGCACCTTTATCTTCTAATAAAGTATCTAAGTTGCGTTCGCCAACTGCACCACGCAAAGCAAACTGTAATTCTTTGTACAAATAACCAGAAATATCTGATAACCCGTTTTTTGCCCTCAATGGGTCGAGTATGCGGAAGCCAGCTGTTAAATTTAACCGCAGAGGTACTTTATCTTTAGAGAGGATGTCTTGACCGGATACTTCCATATTTTGTAGTCTCAAGTCAATGGCTTCGGTTTGAAAGGAGCGGCCAAATAACCACCAAGCATGTACCCCTGGCGATCGCTGTCCTTGAAACTCTTGATTAATGTATACTAATCCAACGTGCTGGGCGGGAACTTGGCAAATATGCAAACAGTTACGACTGAGCAATTTCACTTCTGCTGAACCCTCAACTAACTCAGACACTAAGCTAGGCTGTAACTGAGCATCAGCGCTAATATCGAGAATTTCCACTACAACACCCTGCCAAAATAGTTTGCGGCTGGTGGGTGGCAAAATAGAAATCACTTTCCCTCGATATCGCACAATTGCAACTTGCGAAGTCTGTAATTGCACGACTTCACAGTAGGCAGCTATAAAGTCGGGATGTTTTTCAATGAGTACATCTTCGAGGGGAAAGTCTGGGTTAGGGATAATTTGGCTGAGAATTCGGACTGTTACATCTCTATCTACCGACCAAAAAGCATACTCTCCTGCTTCTAGAGGTCGCACAAAATTGTTTTGCAGATATAGTAAACCAATTTCAGACTCTGAGATTTGGAACTTCTTCACTCCATTCAACGTAACTGAGCGTAATTGCTGCACAAAGGAATTAGGTAATTCTAAGCTTTCTTCCAAGTTGAAGAGATGAGACTCTACCTCAATAAAACCACGCCAAAAAGCAATCAATTTATTTGGTGCAATGCTTACCCAATTCTGACCGTAGCGGACTAACGCAACTTGGTTGAATGCGGTTCTGATAATCAATAAATGTTCTTGTAGTTCGGCTTCGTGACTTCGCAACAACAGTTCTAGGTTTTCAATCTGAGCTTGTGGCTGGTTGAGGTCAGAGATTTTTACTTGCCAATGCCGACCAAAATATGTGTGTGTTCCAGGCTGCAAAATTTTCTTAAAGTCACTGCGGTGATATAAGATGCCGATTTCGTTAAGTTTGATATAAAATGTTTGCCACATAGTAATTTGCATAAATAATTTGTGCGATCGCTTAAGTAAGCTAGCTAAGAAGATTCGATCAACACATTTATAACCCTGCTTGAACTCAAATAGCACCTGTGTCTCACAGCTTAAGTACTGGAGTACACAGAATTCATTTAGAGGTTCTTAGGCTTTAGAACCCTCTAGACAAAGGCTAAAGGATTGGTTTCATCTCTTTGTACTACTATATACTACAAAAGATTTATTTACTCTGCAAGTGCAGGTTTTTACAGTTCTGGTGCGGGCAAAAGATTTATTTACTCTGCAAGTGCAAGTGTTTACAGTTTAGGTGTGGGCAAAAGCTTCTCCAAAGCTGGATTAAGATTGCTGTTACTTTTCAAGAGACTGCTCAATAGCAATTTAGAAAAAGAGAACTGCGCTCAAATATGCCGTTCGATAGCCAATCCACAATCCCCGAAGGAAAACTAGATGTAGAAAACGAAGGGACATACTCAAGTTAGAGAGAAATGCAGTTGCGCTTGCTCCTTGACTGTGGCTACCGAACATCACCCTTACGAGTAATGACCGACAGCAGAACACTTGCATCGCAGAGTTTGGAAAATGACGGACTCGAACCGTTTTGGGATTTCTCCCGTACCATATTGGCTACCTTGGAAGGGTATTGTCTTTTAACCCGGACAGGGTTGGGTGAAAGTGCAGGAATCGAACCTACGACACATCGATTATGAGTCGATTGCTCTAACCAATTGAGCTAACTTCCTGGGGTTTGATACAGGAGTCGAACCTGTGACGCATCGATTATGAGTCGATCGCTCTAAACCAACTGAGCTAATCAAACGATATAGTTTAAAGTACTCGGCGGCATACGCTTGTATCAGAGATTGGCGCACCAGTTAGGCATATAGAACCTAAACTATAGCTTTATAACTTTATTACTATCCCGCTTCAAATGTAGCACACGAAAATCGCTGTAATTTATTCTTTGGGAATCCCTAGATGTTCCCTCAAATCAACGTAAGGCGCTCTATTACTTTTACTTAAAGGTTGCCGCCAAGCTAAGAGATTATTTAGCGCTTGTACCCCATCTTCATTCGGTTTGAGAGTCAATATCAACTTTTCACAGCGTCCATTGACTTGATTGGCGGTACAAATCACATTTTGTCCGTTCATTTTGCCGACAGTAATAAATCTCAAGTCTCTGTTGCGACGGTAATTGTCCAAACGTTGGCTTACGTCTTGACAGCGCGTTAGTTTATTGTAGCCAGCATCTCTGAAGTAATTGGAAGTCCAGCGAATCCAAGGTTCACTAACACCTCTAGAATTTGTGTACACCGTCACAGGTTTGTTTCCTGATGTGTCACAATAAAATCCTCGCCTACTTTCGGCTTGACTTGGCTGATTGATGGTTGCAGTTGCACTGAGGGCAATTCCACCTGCAACCAAAATATTTGTCAATGATGCTAATTTCATAAGTATCTCTCAAATGTTGAGTAAAAAGTTTTTATTTGCCTTGCATTCATTTAGCACTTTTCCTACTTCATTTAGTAGGGAAGTGATAAGAAGATTTCCCTTCTTATATCCCAAGTGATTGGAATTTTAGACGTTTTTATTTGTATATATAACGAGCTGCAACCCACTTGCGACCATGATTTGTTTTTTCCCAATGTGCAGGAACTAACACTTTCTTTTTGACTGGTGGTGCATAACGCTTAATTTGTGGTGGTTTTTTTGCTATTATTTGAGCGGGTCTATTAATAGCGTGGGAATTAATATTAACCTGTAATGCTGATGCTTGTGAAGGAATAGAAGTAACAGCAAATGGTAAAATAAGTGCTACCCCAGCAAGAATCTGTTTGATATTCATAACTCAATCTCCTTTAGTAAACTGGATGATTAAAGTTCAAAAAACTTTAATCTGGTTGATGTCTTATGTTTATAAGGATATGAGTTAAAACAGCTATGAACTAGTGATAAAAGTAACTATTGAATTATGACTTAAGTAATCTTTAACGTCAGAGTTTTAAGGTTTGAATCACAAATGCTGTTTATCCTGCGGTGAAGGGGAGATAAAATGGCTATGATACCGAATCAAATAAGCCTTATAGCTAAATGCAACTAAGACAAACCCAAGATTTGGTATTTATTTATACTGATTTTTAACTAAATATCGTCTGACTGAAGTCGCAACATATCACGCATAAAAATCACCAGTCTTGGATAAGTATGATGAAATTCTTTTTCGTTGTTGAACTGGTGACTTTCATCAAAGACATTGTTACCAGTTGAGATTTGAAGAATATCCATCTCACAAGCTCCTGACTCCCAAACCGTTACTCTACCGAGATGCAATGAAGTTTCAAAGTCAAGACGCATAGCTGCATTATCAGTAGGTTTACAGTAAGTCAGTGTATATTCCAGCCATAACCAGCAAAACGCGATCTTAATCCTGATTGAAATCGGTCAAAACCTCGTTCTGAAATTAGCTGCGTTAGTGGATTTAGACTCATTCCTTATATTGAAAGTAGGAGTATTATTAATTTACCCCAACTCTGCAAAAAACAATTTCCTCAAATATAATGTCTGCACTGAATTACGCCTACGCCTGAATTTGACTGATGCTGACGATTTATTTTTGTGCTTAGTCTGGGAAAGCTAGTCCGGTCATAGGGTCACGAATATATAATCCTAATGTGAGGCTACGCATAGCTTCATCCCAAACAGGTATTAATTGTTCTGCTTGATCTACCCAATAATCGAATGTAATCAAGCACTGAACATTTGAACCCAAACCAATACAAGTTCGTGAAAATGCTTCCCGTGCTTCTTCTTGAGTGTCAATGAACTTCATCTCTGTCCAGACAATTCTGGCGGTTTGGCGCTTGATGGTAACAATTTCTCCCCTAGCAATGACGTTGCGACTATCGTCTTCTAGTATTTTCTTCAAAGTAGATTTTAGTGGAAACTGACTCCAGTCGTTGGGTGGCAGGCGATTAAAAGATACTTCTAGGCAGCAATCATCGTTGGGCGGTTTTTTATCGAGGAACTTGAAAGATTTTTCTTGTGGCTCAAGAATCCAATCCTGGGGAACATTGAAGCGAACAGCGCCTCTATCTGCTACAAATATTTTGTAACCTGATGGAGATTCCCAGCGATGGTCAGGTTTTAGTTCAAGCGTTTCTTTAATCCACTGGAGATTGCTTTTTTTACGCTTTGCCATAGTGTTTCTGCTTTCTCTGCTGAAGAGGGTGACGTGGAATTAGCCCATCGAATACATTGCCCTTATTCTTAATGTTATCAAATTGCGAGGATTTTGAATAACTATGTATATTAAATTAATAAGATTTTAGGGATTTTATATCAAGGAATCCAAGGTAACTGTAACGTTGTGATTAAAATTTCAGCTTTTGGCATTAAAATCTTAGCCGCAGTGTTCATGGTTATGGATCGTGTGTGCTATTTGCTAATGCCAGAGTTAAGAATCTTGCACTTTATTGGACGATTGAGCTTTCCTCTCTTTGCATGGCTTCTGGCTAAAGGTGAAAAACACACCCAAAATGTATACCGCTATAGTAGTAGATTATTAATTGCAGCAATTATATCTCAGCCAATCTATAGCAGATATAGCAATCCGTTTTGATTTTTATTCGCGCAGCGTGGCGTAGAGAACACAGAGAAAATAAAGAGGGATTTTCGCCAATGATTTAGGATTGCTATAGATGCTATAGCAATCCTAAATCATTAATATCTTTCTTTAGATAGAGATATTTTCCTCAAAAAAAATTAGGAACCTATAAAATTAAAAAATAATAGTATATACATTTAATTCAATGATATTCATTAGATAAATCTTAGTCTTTTGTTAACGTTTACCAGCTATGATACCAGAGTAGTGAATGATAATGATTTGAATTTAGATATCTAGGGATAATTGTGTCATTCAAAAAAAAAGCCCTAGATTTATCTTCCAAGCTACAAAATGTAGCCGAAATTAACTATTCAACAGGTAAATCTTTAAGGTAACAAGCATGAACTATACTATCGAGTCTGCACGCAATATTTTCTCTAGTACTCAAGTGGCAGATGCGGTTCCAGCCACTACAGCAATGTTTGCTGAACTCAATATTGATGATCAATTGGCATTTCTTTGGTATGCCTACGCTGAACTAGGTCGTACAATTACTCCAGCTGCTCCTGGAAAAGCAAATCTCCAATTAATGGAAGGTATATTCAACGATATTAAGCGGATGTCTCATGAAGAACAAACGCAATTAATGAGAGATTTAGCAAGTAATGCTGACACTTCTATCAGCCGTTCTTATGCATACTTTGGTGTCAACGCCAAGCTAGGATTTTGGTGGCAGTTAGGAGAGTGGATGAAACAGGGTATTGTAGCTCCGATGCCAGTTGGCTATCAAATGTCAACTCAAGTTAAAGCAGTGCTAGAAGCTGTTCAGAAAATCGATCAGAGTCAGCAAATTACTGTACTACGCAATACTGTAGTAAATATGGGGTTTGATCCGTCTCTGGCTGATAAAAAACAGGCAGAAGTCATAAACTTTAAGTTCCCGCGTACATCCCTAAGTCCCCAATTTACTATTGAGGGAGTTACAGAGCCAACAGTGCTGAAATACATTGAAGCGATGAATGCAGATAACTTTGAAGCTGCTGTTGCTTTATTTGCTAACAACGGGGCATTGCAACCACCTTTTCAAAAACCAATTGTTGGCCGAGAAGCTATCACTTCTTACCTAAGAGATGAGGGACAAGGGTTAGTGATGAAGCCAACTAAAGGCGTTTCGGAAACTATCGAAGATGGTTATACACAGCATAAAATTACTGGTACAGTTGAAACTCCTTGGTTTGGAGGTAATGTTGGGATGAACATTGCTTGGCGATTTTTACTTGATCCTCAAGGTCAAATTTATTTCGTGGCTATTGATTTACTTGCTTCTCCTAAAGAACTGCTTAACCTAACTCGCAAGTAAAATTCCTTTGCCTTAATACAAGATCATCAAATAAAATTGCAATCCATGCTCGGTTCACCTAAAACCGAGCTTTAGTCATATTTTAGCAATTTCTTGCGGTTGTTTGGATTGCTCCCTTTAGGCAGTATGTTTTGCGATCGCAACTAGCCATTACAGCGCAAAAATATAGATAAAGCCGAATTTAGTTAGCAAAACGGCATTTGACTTACTCAAAAGCTGCTTTTACTTTCTCATTTGGGTGTTTTCCGCAAGCAAAACAAGCTTTGACTTACTCAAAAGTAGCTTTGACTTACTCATTTGGGTGTTTTCCGCAAGCAAAACAAGCTTTGACTTATTCATTTGGGTGTTTTCCGCAAGCAAAAGCAGCTTTTACTTTCTCAAACCCCAGTTTGCTTTCTCATTTCAGTATTTCGCGCATTTATGACAGCGATCGCGTTTGTAGCAAAAACTATTGCAGATTTGCCGGAATTCTCTCAGCCGAATTCATACGGAAATACTTTAAGGTAAATAATGTTAACCGTACTGTATTATCAGGTGTAGCTCATGGCTCGGAGAAAAAGAACTTCCTTAGTGTTAGAAAAAGCAGTGCGTCGTGCGGCTGGTATAAACTCAATTGCTCCGAATTTAGATTTAGGCAATGGACTAAGCTTACCTGCTTTCTCAACTCTGATTGAAACGATGCGAACTAGAGAAAATACATATAACAGCGCCCTTTCTAGCTTGGATAAATTGTATCGGGAAATGCTAGATACAGAAGACCAGTTAGGAGATATGACAGAACATATGCTAATGGCAGTTGGCACTCGATATGGTAAAAGCAGTCTCGAGTATGGTATGGCAGGAGGAGTTCCTAAAAACCAGCGTCGTAAGGGACTGCGAGGCGATTCGCAAACTCCTACTACCGAGGAACCGTCATTCATTGCCAGTGTGGACAGCAAGAATGGAAAGAAACCAGCAGCCACAAGTTAGAATATGTGCAATTATTCAAAGTTTTGTCAAACCCAAATAATTGCATAAAGCGATATTATGGTGTGTTGTGACAAAGAGCAACGCACCTTATAGTATTTTGGATTGAAAATTTTTCTGTTAAAGGGTTTTATGATTATAGAATTTACGCATTGACAGGAAAGATTAATATGATCATGCCTTGGACTTTGTGACAACACACCCTACAGCAGCTTTTTAAAAAAAGTTCAAAAAAGATGAGTCTCTGGGCATCTTGGGAACTATAGAAGTAAATCAAATTACTACAACTTCCAACTTCCAGCAATGAAGACTCACTATCCCAACAAAGCTAAAGCGTTCCCCTTGCAGACTGTTCTTGTTGTTCCCTTCTTGCTCCAAATTTTTGCAGCAGTCAGTTTAGTGGGTTATTTGTCCTTTAAAAACGGACAAAGAGCAGTTAACGACTTAGCAGAACAGTTAATGGATCGTACCAGCGAGGTAGTGGATGAACACCTGAAGTCTTATCTCTCCATTCCGCAAACCCTTAATCAGATCAATGCAAATGCCATCAGCAGGGGAATATTGGACGTGCGCGATCGCCAAACCCTGGGGAAATATTTCTGGGATCAGATGCAAGCATATAACCTAACTTATATTGGTATAGGACTAACAACGGGTGAAGGGGTAGGAGTGGCTCGTTATGATGGCAAGACGATCACTATTGACGATTGGACTGCCAAACCTCCCAATAATACCTACACTTATGCCACAGATAATCAAGGTAATCGAACTCAGGTTAATGCTCGCTGGAATTGGAACAATTTCAATGAATCTTGGTATATCCAACCAATCGCTGCTGGTAAACCTATTTGGGGAAAGATTGTAACTGCAAATTTTCCAACTGGCCCCTATATCGGCGTTTCTGCCAGTCGTCCCATCTATGATTCGCAAAATCGCTTACTAGGAATGATTGCAACGGATATTCACCTGCTGAAACTCAGCGATTTTTTACGCAGTTTAGATATTACTCACTCTGGGCGAGTGTTGCTTTTGGAGCGGGATGGCACATTAATCGCCAGTTCTGGTACAGAGAAGCCTTTTCTTCTCGTCAATCAAGATATCCGGCGATTGAAAGCGATCGATAGTTCTGACCCAATCATACAAAATATTGCTAAACACCTCCAAACCTATGGGTTTGGCTCTATCACCCAAGACACAGATTTTAAACTTGAGGTGCAAGGAAAAAGGCATTTTGTCGATGTTGCACCTTGGCGTGATAAGTATGGCTTAAATTGGTTGATGGTAGTGAGTGTGCCTGAAGACACATTTATGGAGCAAATCAACACTAGTACGTACACCACGCTTGCACTTTGTTTTGGTGCATTGATTATTGCCTCAATAATGGGTGTGTTTACATCCCATTGGATTGTACGACCGATTCTGCGCCTAAATTGGGCAAGTGAGGCAATGTCATCCGGCAATTTAGCTCAGACAGTAGAAATTAGCGGTATTCAAGAACTTAATACCCTGTCTAACTCTTTCAACCACATGGCAGAACAACTGCATGAATCGTTTACTGCTTTAGAGAAAAGCAAAGAAAAATTAGAAGATCGAGTAGAAGAACGTACTACTGAACTCAAAAATGCATTAAGGGAATTGCAACGCACTCAATCTCAAGTTATTCAAAGCGAAAAAATGTCTAGTCTCGGACAACTAGTTGCTGGAGTTGCACACGAAATAAATAATCCAGTCAACTTTATTCATGCCAACCTCGATTATGTGCAGGAATATACCCAGGATTTATTAGCGTTTGTGCAGTTGTATCAGCAGTACGATCCTAACCCTGCGGCTAAAATTCAATCGGTTGCTAAAGATATCGATCTAGAGTTTTTGCAGGAAGACTTACCAAAAATATTGTCTTCTATGAAAGTAGGAACCGATCGCATTTGCCAAATTGTCCTGTCGCTGCGAAACTTCTCCCGCATCGATGAAGCAGAATTTAAAAGGGTTGATATTCATGAGGGCATTGATAGTACTTTGATGATTTTGCAACACCGCCTCAAAGCTAAACCAGAACAACCTGAAATTGAGGTAATTAAAGACTACGGCAATGTACCCCTAGTAGAATGCTATGCTGGGCCACTCAACCAGGTATTTATGAATATCTTAGTAAATGCGATTGATGCATTAGAAGAAAATAATACCAAGCGTACCTATCAAGAGATCGAAGAAAATCCTAGTCAAATTAAGATTCGCACATCTGTAGTTGATTCAAAATGGTTAGAAATTGCGATCGCTGATAACGGAGTCGGTATTTCTAAAGAATTTCAGCAACGAATATTCGATCCTTTTTTCACCACCAAACCCGTTGGCAAAGGGACTGGAATGGGTCTGTCTATTAGCTACCAAATCATCACAGAAAAACATGGCGGCAAACTAGAGTTCTTCTCAACTTTGGGATTTGGAACCGAGTTTATCATTCAGATTCCTCTCCAGCTAAAAGTTGATGCAGTGGTTTAATTTGATCCTGTTTTGAAATTGTCAAGTTATTTACAGTAGTAGTAAAAGATACAATATTTAGGCATTAACACACCATACAGTTGACACAGATAAGCTAATCAGCATTTAAGTTGCATAAAAGCAGGGCTGAAGCCCTTACTACAAGCGAATCAGTCTGGAAAAATTAATGACGATTAGCTTAGTTAAATAAATAGTCCTATTTGTTGTTAAAAAATCGATGCAGATAAATCAGGTGATTGAAACCTCCGATCGCGGGGCAGTAGATTATAAAGCGTTACTGGCACATTGCTTCTTTGCAGCTTCAGTCAGGACAAACTGTGCTAGATGCTGCGGTAGGAACAGGTCTTAATCTTTCAGCTTACCCGGTAGGAATAAATGTTGTGGGTATCGATCTTTCTGAAAAGATGCTGGATGAAGCACGTATCCGCAGACATCACTTTCAAAGTATCGGATCTCTGCAATCTTAATTTTCCTGATAATAGCTTTGATGCAGCAGCGTCAGGATTTACCCTCTGTGTCGTTGAAGATCCAGTTCTTGCTCTTAAAGAAATCCAGCCTGGTGCATTAATTGCCATTCTCGATTACTGCAAATCGCAAGATCCAGAGATTCAAAAATGGCAAGAGTTAATAGCTGATGGTAGTTCACAACTAGGTTTCCCGACTGGCAAAATCAAGTGGGATGGGTTGATGGATTATGACGAATTAATTTACAACAGTAAGCTGACTATTGAAGTGCTTGCGGACAATCGGATAGAAAATCCAAACCCGTTTTTATGTGGTTGTCAATTACTGTTGAAAAACTCAAAAGGTTAAAAGCAATAGGATCTGTTTCGGCTGCTTTTATACCAACTTATTTATTGTGACTGTTTTTCGACACCAATGGGCAATGTCTACGAACGGTAATTGCTGTGTTAAATGAAAGAAAATCGCTTACCCTTAACCATGACCTTGCTACTGTAAGCAGATCGGATAAATTTCTAACTTTTGAATAGTTGTCATCTCAAACTTCTGGAAGATTCCAAGGGTTTTTGATTTGTGCGATCTTACATAAAGTAAGCATAAAGACTCAAAATTAATAACCACAACAAAAAACAATGCCAGATCAAAGTTTTAGAAAAAATATTCCAGAAGTTGATCCAACAGAGATAGAAGATACTCGAACTGCGATCGCAGATGAACATCGCTCGTTCCTAGAAAAAGTCCAGGTCAAAGCCGGATTCGCAGATCCCTATGATGCAAGAGACTTTACCGAAGTTGTGTTTCGCGTCATGCGCGATTTAATGACAACAGAAGCGAGCGATCGCGTTGAGGCAGAACTGCATACAGAGGCTATACCTACAGATGAGAAAGCGCTCCAGTTTGAAGTGTCTGATTTGTGGAAAGATACTAATCCAATTGTGGGATTTTTGAGCCGGGTTCGTCCACCCTGGAAAGGCCCAGGTATTTTCAATATCGATTCCGATCGCTTCTTGTTCCGAGTTGCTAACGAAAGTGGAATGCCGCGATCGGTTGAGCGAGAGCAAGCGGTTAAAGCAGTATTTTCTGCCACCAAAGACGAACTTTCCCAAGAGCGGATTCAAGAAATTGCTAGCTGGCTACCTGATTATGTCCGTCAACTTTGGGAGCAAGCTTAATTAGAAAGGTGAAAAAGTCAAGTCTGTTTGTGATGATTACTCATAAACAGACTTTCTATATAATATATTTATTAATTCACTGTAAAAAAAGTGGAGATGGACTACATCTTGCCCTGGCTTCGTATCATAAATGTGATTTTCTATTGACTTGGAATTGTCGCCACTTGGCAAATGCCAACAAGTCTGGGTATATTCGACGGCTGAACGTTATGCTGAGGTTATACGTTCAACCAAATACGTAAAATTCGCCACATAATATCTCAGCAAAATGGACATAACCCTGATAAGTTGGTGCAATTACTACATTGAACTTTAGAAGCAATATCCCCATCTTATTCAGTACAAAGAGCAGCATACAAAAGTTTTAGAATCATCAGTACAACAAGGTGTTGAAGCCGAAGCATAGAAGCGATCAATTAAGTCTGCAAAGTTATCTGCGTAGGATGATAGGGAATGTTACTGCGATCGCTACAACGGGCTATTCAGCGACGCACTATCACGTAAATTAGTTTTATTAACGCGCAATCATCGGGATTTGGGCAAAGTACCGGGATTGTTAATTGAGGATTGGACGGTTTAATGCGATCGCAACCTAGTTGTCGAGTAAATGCGACAACAAATAGCCCGTCGTTCTCTAAATGTTGTAAAGTTGGCGCGATGATCAGAATATAAGATTAGCGATCGCAGGTGAATTATATAGATGACAGATTTATTAAAACATTAAGAGTTTTTAGATGCACGTTATTACTCGTAAACGGCTAAATGAATTTGCTAAACTTTATCCAGATACAAATAATGCCTTGGCTCAGTGGTATCAATTGGTTAAGGGAAATGAGTTTGCCTCATTTGTGGAACTCCGTGAAATGTTTCCATCAGCAGATCAAGTCGGTAAATTGGCAGTGTTTAATATTGGTGCTAACAAAGTCAGACTGATTGCTGCAATTCATTACAACCGCCGAAAAGTCTACATTCGGGCTGTATTAACGCATTCAGAATATGATATGGGAAAGTGGAAGGAATAATGCAAAGCTTCAACCTAGATAAAACCATCACTGCTTGGTCATCCATTGGCGAAAACGTCTTTGTTCCGCACACAGAAGAGGAATATGAACACTTGGTTGAGATCCTCGATTGTCTCATCGATCAAGTTGGTGAAGACGAAATCCATCCGCTTGCGTCTCTAATGGAAGTTATCGGTGTTTTAATTGAAAACTACGAAACTGAAAGCATTCCTGAGTTAGAGGCGATGCCATCTCCTGACGGAGATGCTGCGCGAACGACAAGCCGCTAAGAGCGAACTATGAATATACAGTGGCGTGTTGTCGATTTAGGGCAATGTTTACGACGGGCTATTTGGTGTCGCACTATCTCGCAAATTAGTTTTATTAACGCGCAATCATAGCGATTTGGGCAAAGTATCGGGATTGTTAATTGAGAATTGGACGGTTTAATGCGATCGCCTAGTTTATTGTCGAGTGAGGGCGATGCCGAATAGCCCGTCGTAGACATCGCTAAAACGTTCTACTTCTTGTGCATCCGACACATAATCTCTAAATATGCAATGGTATGTTGTCGAGTTGGGGACTGTGCTGGAAGACTCTGGTGTGTTACTGAAAGTTATAGTTACTACACTAACTTGACGACTTTGGTTTGAAAGGAGTAGTCTTGAGTCTGTTAAGTGTAAAAAATCACGCTAATGACGTAGGGATATTGTGATTTTATGAGTGAAATAAAGATTAACTCAGAGTTTTGCTTCAACTCTACCAAGAAGTTTATTCATAAGAGTGTTCAGAATCCAGAGAATGATCTAATTATTCGAGAGAGTACAATTTTGAGTTTAAATTCTGATAAAAAATGGGGGTTTATATATTCTAAAAATGGGAATTTGTATTTTAATCAGTACTATATGAAAAATCAATTAGAATTTCAATCGCTTTCTCAGCACGATGTAGTGCGATATCAAATTGGGAAGAATCGCAATGGTGAAGATATTGCAATCGGTATCGAGAAAGTCGTCTACTCTTTCAATGGAAAAACACAGCCGATTTTGAAAAGCACTATATCTCGTATTGATAAGGATAAATGGTTTGGGTTCATTTAGGCTCAACCAGAAAACCTTTACTTTCACTCTACTTTCTTAGAAGACTCTAAAAGCTTTAATAATTTAGAAGTTGACAGTAGTGTTGAGTACGTAGTTGGAAAAAATGAACTTGGAGAAGATATCGCTAGGCTTGTTAGAGTAGTTTCACCATCTCAAAATTAAGTGAAGCAATGAAAGACTAATTTAGGCAGAGTATTCAACGGTCTAGCCGATCGCACCATTTAATCTAAAAAATCATCATTTAAAATAGTCTTTTATCTTACAGTTTTTCTTAGAGCAAAATGCAATAAAAATCTAAAAACCAGACTCTATAAGAGTTATACTATCTGAAGCATCAAAATAGATTGTTACTACATAACCCTGCAACTTGCATTTAGTCTAGAAATAGGCTCTTTTTTCTCCCGCCGCCAAAAAACCTTGCATTATTATGATGTTTAGGAGCGTTGGCGCGTAGCCCGCCGGAGGCATCGCTAGGTTCGGAGTAATCCCAAGAGTGCATTTGACGGAAAGGTAGACCCATCTTTTGGAAGACGTACTTCTCTTTCACACCAGAAGCAACTAGGTCAGGCTTCAGCGCTTTGATAAATTCCTCAAATTCGTAAGCGGTAACGTCGTCATAAACGATGGTGCCGTTTTCGATGTAGCCAGCGGTACGTTTGTAGTCATCGTTATGAGCGAACTCATAACCAGTACCTATCATCTTCATGCCCAAGTCTAGGAAGGCTGGGACAACGTGGCGAGGACGTAGACCACCAACCATGATGGCAACAGTCTTACCTTCTAAGCGGGGGCGGTACTTACCGACTACCGCATCCATTGTTGGCTGATACTTGGCGATAACTTTCTCAGCGTTTGCTTGGATTGTTTCGTCAAACTTGGAAGCAATTTCCCGTAAAGATTCAGCAATCTTGGTGGGGCCGAAGAAGTTGTATTCTAACCAGGGAATACCGTAAGCTTCTTCCATGTGACGGCTGATGTAGTTCATCGACCGGTAACAGTGGATGAGGTTCATCTTCACATTGGGGGTCATCAACATTTCGTTGATGGTGCCATCACCTGACCACTGAGCGACTACGCGCAAGCCGATTTCTTCTAACAGGATGCGGCTAGCCCAAGCATCTCCACCGATGTTGTAGTCACCAATGACGGCTACATCATAAGGAGTACCTTCAAAATTGAGTGTACCGTCTTTCTTAGCTTGGTCGGATCTGGTGAAAACCCAGTCACGAATCATGTCGTTAGCAATGTGGTGTCCCAAAGATTGGGAAACACCCCGGAAGCCTTCGCAACGCACAGGTACAACTGGCTTGCCAATTTCTTTCGATGTCTTGCGAGCAACAGCTTCGATGTCATCCCCAATTAGACCGATGGGACATTCAGATTGAATGGAAACACCACGGTTAAGAGGGAAAAGTACATCAAGTTCTTGGATGAGCTTGGTAAGTTTCTTGTCTCCACCAAAGACGATATCTCTTTCTTGGAAGTCAGAGGTGAAGTTCATGGTACCAAAGGAGTCAATGCCTGTAGTACCGATGTAGTAGTTACGACGACCAGACCAAGAATAATAACCGCAACCAACAGGCCCGTGGCTGATGTGGATCATGTCCTTAATAGGGCCCCAAACCACACCTTTAGAACCGGCGTAAGCACAACCACGAGCGGTCATGACACCAGGAAGGGATTTAACGTTAGACTTAACGCCGCAGTCGGCCTTACCTTCTTCGTATACGCCTAAGTGCTTTTCCCGTTTTTTCTTAGCTTTATCGGGGTAAGCCTCTAGAACTTCTTTAATTAGTTCTTTTCTTTCTTCGATGATGTTTTGATTTTCTGGAGGTGTCATATTTAGCCTCTGTGACTCGTAAGGATCGGGGCATAGGGGGACTAGGAGTCCCCTCTAAAGTTAGGGGGGAGATGTAAGCGAGAGGATGAAAGGTCAAAGGTAAGATTGATATCTTTCCTTTTTCCTTGTGCTAAAGCATTATTTCTTAGCAGCGATTTATACTACAGGAGCTTCAGCAGCACTCTTACCAATTAGCATTGCAGCATTTTCCTCGCTTTCGAGAACACCAAATTCAATCAATAACTCTTCCAACTCTTCCATCTCAATAGGTGTGGGGATGGTGAGGTTCTTGTTATCGATAATCTTCGTGGCTAATGCGCGATATTCTTGACTTTGATTGCTATCAGGTGCGTACTCGTTCACGGTCATCCGACGCAATTCTGCGTGTTGAACAATGTTGTCACGAGGTACGTAGTGAATCATTTGGGTGTTCAAGCGTTTTGCCAAGGTTTCGATGAGATCGATTTCCCGGTCAACGTTACGGCTGTTACAAATCAGACCACCCAAACGCACGCCACCAGTGTGAGCATACTTGAGAACACCACGAGCAATGTTGTTAGCTGCATACATTGCCATCATTTCACCGGAGGTAACGATGTAGATTTCTTGGGCTTTACCTTCACGAATAGGCATTGCGAAACCACCGCACACAACGTCACCCAATACGTCGTAGGATACGAAGTCAACGTCTTTATAAGCACCGTTTTCTTCCAAGAAGTTGATGGCGGTGATGATACCACGACCAGCACAACCTACACCGGGTTCTGGACCACCAGATTCTACGCAACGAACGTCACGGAAACCGGTGAGCATTACTTCTTCAAGTTCGATATCTTCTACTGCACCACGTTCAGCAGCCAATTGGAGAACGCTTGTTTGAGCTTTGCTGTGCAGCATCAAACGGGTAGAGTCAGCTTTAGGGTCGCAACCGACGATGAGGATGCGTTGACCCATTTCTGCCATAGCTGCTAAGGTATTTTGGGAAGTGGTAGATTTACCGATACCGCCCTTACCGTAGAAAGCTATCTGTCTAATCTTTTCTTCAGTCATGATTCGTATTTCCCTGCAATTGGTTGGTTAGTGGGTATGCGCGTTTGTCAGTTGCGTTCACGCCAGTTGAGCGACAGTAGTGAGCGCGTGTAGAGCATCGTTGATAGCGTTGGCATAAATGCCTGCTGGGGGCGATCGCTCCACAGCTAAAATGATCGAGAGTAGGTACATATATTTCGTCGTTAAATTTTTTTCTTTTTGTTTTTTGTCCTTTGTCCTTTGTCATTTCTTTTGACAAAGAACAAAGAAAATTACACGATTTACAAATACGTCATAATGTGTTTCAGATGGAAAGACTCAATAGGACTTGACTTTGCTATTTGTCAACAATCAATGCATAAGTCCTATCACTTGTTTAAAATAGCGCCTTTCATGTTTGTGACACGCTCTAGTGCAGCTTTGGTGTCTTCTGCTGACTCTCCGCGCACAGCCATTGCTTCGCCGAGATGTTTAGCGATCGCATCGAAGTGTGGTTGCTGTAGATTCATTCCGGCGTGGGTTTTGTCCATTGGACGACCGGCGTATTGCTTTGGCCCCTCAAAAATCTGAGATAAGAAAGCAACTAGATGATTACGTTGCTTGGGCATATCTGTACCGGCAAAAATGGGACTGAGGAGGTTGTCTGTGGCAATGCGTTTGTGGAGTTCATCTACTATTTGTTCAATAGCTGGTTGTCCGCCAAGTTTGTCGTACAATGTACTCATATTCTGTTCCTTTGAAGCGAGTTAGATGATGAAATTCGCAAGTAGGCGCTTAATCTATGAAGCCTATATGCTCTTAGCCGTCATAGTGATAGGATTGATACTAATTCGTAATTCGTAATACCTTCAGGGGAGCAATCCTTCGGGTGTCTACGTAATTTGTAATTAAGAAAGTTAAGTTTGAATCTGTGACTTTCTTTTGGCGAATTGGTATGAAGCATTGAGTGGAGACAATGATTCGGTTCAAATCCTATTTTCTGTTCTTGGCTGAATGCATATTAGGGCGTATTTGTAGAGTATGTAAGTCCTACAGCAATTCCTAAACTGCTTCGACTACAAGGCTCTTGCTGACACGATCTTGTAATCTGGCTTCGATCGCAATTTTCAGAGTTGCTGTACTACTAGAACAGGAACCGCAAGCACCTTGCAGGACAACTTTAACGCGATCGCCTTCTACATCATAGAGTTCTACATCTCCCCCATCTGCAATGAGTACGGGTCTGACTTCTTCATCGAGAACCTTTTGAATTAGAGCAATTTTTTGGACGTTTGTTAGCGATCGCTCTTTAGACGTAACAATTTCTGTGGCAACTTGTACGCCGTAATTGTTGAGAGCAGGTGAGGCGTATTCCTGTTGAACTGATTTTATTATATCATCGATGTTCGCCAAACAGGAACCGCATCCGCCACCAGCTTTTACATAATTTGTTACCTCTTCGGCACCAGTGAGATTATTTTCTAGAACGACGCGGCGAATTCTGGCCTCGCTGATCCCAAAGCAACTGCAAACTAACGCGCCTTCGTCGTCATCATTATGGGTAGCTAGAGGAATGCCACGATAATTATAGATAGCGGCTTCTAGCGCTTCTTGCCCCATGACAGAGCAATGCATCTTTGCTTCTGGTAAACCACCGAGGTAATCTGCAATGTCTTTATTGGACACTTTCAGAGCTTCATCTAAGGTTAAACCTTTGATCATTTCGGTTAATGCACTAGAAGATGCGATCGCACTAGTACAGCCAAAGGTTTGAAAACGAGCATCTAGAATCTTATCAGATTCTACCTCAACTTTCAGGTGCAATCTCAGAGCATCGCCACAAGCAATGCTACCGATTTCGCCCATTGCAAGCTTAACCCCAGGTTCGCCAGATTCTTCAATCGCTCCCTGATTCAGGGGATTGTAAAACAGTTCTAATACTTTATCGGTGTAGTCCCACATAATGAATTTTAGATTTTAGATTTTGGATTTTAGATTTTGGATTTTAGATTGGGGGATTGGGGGATTGGGTACTGGGTATTGGGAAAATTCTTCCCTAGTCCCCAGTCCCTAATCCCCAGTCCCCAGTCCTTAGCGATGCGCCAGTGCTTGTTCTTGTCCTTGCAACCAACCGGCTTCATCATTTTTGAAGGGTGAGAGGGCGCGTAAACGTTCGACAATGCTGGGCATTACCTCTATGACTCGATCGATTTCGGCTTCTGTAGTGTAGCGACAAAGACTGAAGCGGATGGAACCGTGCAAAGTTGTGTAGGGTAAGCCCATTGCCCGAAGGACGTGGGAAGGTTCTAGTGAACCGGAGGTGCAAGCAGAACCGGATGATGCACAGATACCGTATTTATTCAAGGATAATAAGATAGCTTCACCTTCAATATACTTGAAGCCGATATTTGTGGTGTTGGGCAATCTTTGCGTAACGTCACCATTGACTACACAATCGGGAATTGTAGCGAGTAAAGTTTGTTCAAGGCGATCGCGCAGCTTTCTTTGTTTTGCGATCGATTCTTCTAAGTGTAACAGTTCCAGTTCCGCAGCTTTGCCCAAGGCGATAATTGCTGGAACATTCTCTGTTCCGCCTCTGCGTCCGCGTTCTTGGTGTCCCCCAAGAATAAAGGGACGGAACCGAACCCCACGGCGGATATATAAAGCACCAATTCCTTTCGGCCCGTGCAGTTTGTGACCAGACAGAGTTAACATATCCACAGTGCTAGTCTTCATATTCAACGGGATTTTTCCCACTGCTTGCACCGCATCTACATGGAAGATAGCACCATACTCTTTAACGCGCAACCCAATTTGTTCAATCGGGAAAACCGTTCCGGTTTCATTATTAGCATACATAATTGTCACCAAGGCGGTGTTACCCGTCAAGGAAGCTTCTAGTTCATCTAGATCCAGCTGCCCTTGATGATTTACTGATAGATAGGTAACAGTGTAACCTTGGGTTTCTAATTGTTTGCAGACATTGAGTACTGCCGGATGTTCTACTTGGGTAGTGATGATGTGTCGCTTTTCAGGTTGCGCCAACAGTGCGGCTCGAATCGCCGCGTTATCTCCCTCAGTACCGCAACTTGTGTAGACAATTTCTGACTCATCGGCTCCCAGGATAGCTGCAAGTTGTTCTCTT
The DNA here is from genome assembly GCF_036917465.1 of Nostoc sp. Classification (GTDB taxonomy): domain Bacteria; phylum Cyanobacteriota; class Cyanobacteriia; order Cyanobacteriales; family Nostocaceae; genus Nostoc. Next base: position 9,465 of record NZ_JBALDL010000006.1, on the reverse strand, counting down.
GCTGTTCTCACTGCTTTACCGACTTGCCCACCAAAGGTATGCATACTGGAGGGATTGCCGTAATAATCCGTCAGGTAAGGTAGCATTACCTCTATAACTTGTGGGTCTACCTTAGTGGTGGCATTATTATCGAGATAGATGCAGTTATTTTGCATTGTTGTCTTCTAATTACGAATTAAGAATTACGAATTATTTAAGCTTCTGCACCTATTGTTTGGGATTGGCGCTTTTGCAACTGTTCCGAGTATTTCTGGGAATAACAGTTAAACCAACGTTCCCAGTAATCTTGTTTATTTGTTAATTTAGCAACTACGCGGTTGTAATCGGCGAACCAGCCTTCCCAATAATCGCTAGGCTGCTTAACGCAACCGTCACAGGTGGGACAACCAGCTTTACACTGAGGCATGGTATGAATACTACCAATACAGTTTGTACAAAGTTCAGGGTCAATCCAGTGCTGTCCATCAACCACTTTGACTGCATTTGTCGGACATACCGTTAGACACAGATTGCAGGAAATACACTGGCTAGTAAGAATTTTGTAAGCCATGATTTATTCTCCTTTTGGGAATGGGGCATTGGGCATTGGGCATTGAGGATTGAGGATTGAGGATTGGGTTTAGGGGAGGCATTGAGGATAATTCTTATCCCATGCCCCATGCCCTATGCCCCATGCCCTATTCGTTATTCCCTAATTCCTTAACGTATTGCTCGTAAAACTCCAAAGCAACCTTTTCAATCACGTCGTAAGCTTCAATAGCCTGTATTCCAGCTTCTTGCAATTTTTCTTGAGGACTGTTACCAATCTTGGAGACTAAAACTGCTTTGCAATCTGCGATCGCTTTCATTATATGCTCAAAAGAAGCTTCTTCGCCGTATCCACTTTGGCAGTATTGGTCAATTTTGCGATGACTGACAAAGCGAGCATCGTTTCCATCCACTTCGTAAATTTGGAATTCTTTGGCATGACCGAAGTGTTGGTTAACCAATCCGCCGCCTTTAGTTGCTACTGCAACGAGGATTTTTGGACTGTTGGCAAATTTCTTGCCGGCAAGCGCCTTGTCTTTGGCTACTTTAAGTTCTTCTTTAAACTTCTCAATCCCGTCATGAACTTCTTGACGTTTCTCCATGTCATATTCTGGAGTCATTTCCAAGAATTTCTCTTTGGAAAATTCCTGGCTGCGGTCTTCTCCTAACAATCCTACTGCATCGGCGCGGCACTGGCGACAGTGACGCATCATTTTCATGTTACCAGAGCAGTTGTCTTGGACTTCTTTGAGTTCTTTGGGTGTGGGTCCGCGTTGACCGGTTAAACCGAAGTGTGTGCCATGTTCTGGTGCAGAAATCAATGGCATGATGTTGTGTAAGAATGCACCTTTCTCACGAATGACTCGATTCACTTCGACTAAGTGATGGTCATTAATTCCGGGAATCATCACGGAGTTAACTTTGCACAAGATGTCAGCATCTTTGAGGGCTTGCAATCCTTCCATCTGTCTTTCGTGGAGGATTTTTGCGCCTTCAAGACCTCTATAACGCTTGCGCTTGTAGTGAACCCAAGGATAAATTAATGCACCGATCTCTGGATCTACCATGTTAATGGTGATCGTAACGTGATCTATATTTAATTCTTTAATGCGATCAACATAGTCAGGCAGCATTAAACCATTGGTTGATAAACACAGCTTAATATCTGGTGCTTGCTCTGCAATCAACTCAAATGTGCGGAAAGTTTTTTCTGGGTTCGCCAATGGGTCGCCAGGGCCGGCAATTCCCACAACTGTCATTTGGGGAATCTTACCACCAATGACCAAAGCTTTGTGTGCTGCTTCTTCTGGTGTTAGCAATTCGCTAACTACTCCAGGACGGCTTTCGTTAGCGCAATCATATTTGCGGTTGCAATAGTTGCATTGGATGTTGCAAGCTGGTGCAACTGCAACGTGCAACCGGGCATAGTGGTGATGAGCGTCTTCGCTGTAGCAGGGATGTTTAGCAATGCGTTCTTCGAGCTTTTGATCCCTTTCCACGGTGGCGCTGCTGGGGCTGTCGCAGCCGCAACCACCTGATTTTGCTTGGGTTGGCGATTCCGTAGCGTTGGAGTTGAGGAGTCGTGTAGACGGTGATGTCATTGAGTTTCGCAAAAGGTCGGTGGACTTGGCTGCCACTGTGGGAGATGTTGCTGCTCTCTATGCCCAGAATTGAAGTCGCGTCTTCCACACTGCCTGCAAACCCTTGGGTTCGGGCGACTTGTTTTCAAGTCAGGCAGGCAATAGATATCTGATGTTCGGCTGGTGTGTGTCAACGTTCGGTTCTTGGGTAGAATTGGTGCTTACAGCCGCGACTTCTCTTCACTTCAGGCATGGTGCTATGTCATCCCTCCACTCACTTAGCGCTTTGTTTTGTTTCAGAGCGTTAGGTGATTGGCGATATAAGATTTATAGCAGCCGTCTCCTAGCCAGATGTTGCGTCTCTCTAGGATAGAATTTATTGGATTTATTACTTTTGTACTCAAATACTAAAAACCCTAATTTTTCAAGCATTACAAGAATTAAAAAAGTTTTTTTCAGGTAGGGGTTCTAGTCTTTTTTGGTTAGGGTTCTAGTGTTTATAGATGGGGGTTCAGGATTTCTTTGTACTCAGCCAAAACCCAATCCCAGCAAGGAATTTAATCTACTTGTAACTGGGCTTGGGTTATTTAAATGTGTACTCAGATTGCCCTCAATTTCCGTCAAAAGCAATAAATGCCAAGGGTTTGAGGGTGAAAAACTGGAGTAGTCTATATCGTTGTACTCCAGAAACGTGCGAAATTCAATTCTGTATCTAACATATCATTTTTTTGAGGGTAAAAATGCAATTCATATTTATTTAATTTTTGCTTTGACAACGATATTCAATTGTGGTTCTAAGTCTTATCTGGTAAGCGATATGAGGTAATGAAAATGGATGTGGTTACTGCACATATTTTTCAAAAAAGTTAACTTTCAACTCCTTTTTTTTCATTCCCACAATCAGGAGATGGGTAGGAAACTCTCGGATTTTGTGTTTAAGAGAAACAACAAACTATAATCTAACATGATTGTGCGATCGCAATGATTTTTCTGAATTGCTTATTACAAACCTTAGCAAAAACCTAACCCCCTAAGCGGCTACAATTAAACTAAGCGTGAAAAAATCTGAGTTATGATAGCCATCCCCCAAGAAGCGCCAAAAATGACCGTTGAGGAATATCTAGAATGGGAACCTCAGCAAGACGTTCGCTATGAATATGCCAATGGTGAAGTATTTGCCATGACAGGCGGTACAATTCCCCATAACGACATTGCACTAAATCTCTACAGAGCTTTGTACCCTCATCTGCGTTCTAGAGGTTGTCGAGCGAATGTGTCAGATGTGAAAGTGCAACTCACTCCCCAGAGTCGCTACTATTATCCTGATGTTATTGTCAGTTGCGACCCTCAAGACCTCAATGCCCGCAAATTTATTCAACATCCCAAGCTAATTGCCGAAGTTCTTTCACCAGGGACAAGCGCTAAAGATCGGGATGAAAAATTTACTTATTATCTGAAAATCCCCAGTTTGCAAGAATATATCTTGATTGACTCGGAAAAAATCTCCGTTGAGCGTTACTGCCGAGGAGAAGGTAGGATGTGGCTTTACTATCCCTACACGGCTGGAGATATCGTCACTTTATCGAGCATTGAATTTGAATGTCCGATTGAACTGCTGTATGAAGGTGTTGTATTTAGCACTGAAGAATGAAAAGCGATGTCTACGACGGGCTGCGCCTACGCTCCTTAAGCAACTCCATAGCCTGTGTAAGGTCTTAACTCTGGTGGACGAAAGCCAAGCACTATATGTTCTTTAGGAATTCCAGCCCGTTCTAAATCGGCGGCGATGCCTTCTTCTGTACCATCCCGTTGAATCCAGATTTTGCCATCAATCAAGTCAATATGAACCAGACAGCCATGAATGCAGCGATCGCGTAGCGTGCCGTAGGCATTCGCGATCCCAACCTATATCCATCCACAAATAGCGAGTCTCTTTCAGAGAGGCTGCGCCAACGTGGTTTCGATCAAATACCACTTCTGATTGAATATTGGCGTAAGAATAGGGTAGTGAAGCATATTCACTGAGGATAGTTTCAATCACCTGGCGATAGTGGTCTAATTTGGTATAATCCATTGTTTAATAACCTCCTGTTTTGGATCAAAAGTAATCAGCTTAAAACGATGATTTCTCAGTAATAGTTTGCCGATAGGTTCTTCAAAAAAATCATTAAAAACACTGTTAGGTACTGCAAGATACAATACGGTTCGGTTAAGATCCCCCCGCCTACGGCGACCCCCTTAAAAATGGGGTAAAAGAAGGTTCTAAGCCCCCCTTTTTAAGGGGGGTTGGGGGGATCTTCGAGGAATAAACACGTTAACCGAACCGTATTGCTGCAAGATATAGCACTCGCTCTGCATCTAATTAAGTCAATATATCCTGATATAAAATATACTGATCCAACGTTTTTTCTAAATCATCAACATCCGATCTGCCAGTAAAACTTTTAATCTCAACGGCAATTTTAGATTCTGCTTTTTGCGCCGCCAACATCTGTCTAGAACCTAAATCAACATACAAATCTTTTTTACCAAATTTTAGTGTCAGTGGGTCATGAGTAATTATCCATTTGTCTTTAATCAAAGCATTTTTGACATTATCGTGATATAAATCTCTAGTTTGCATACAGGTGTAGTTTTAGACTGATATTTCTATTTTGTCACTGCGCCTAGCGATCCATGCGTAGAGGTGGTGCGTTGTAGACATCGTTACAGTGGATTCATAATGAAAAACAGATTGCCAGAGTAGCAGGAGAATACTATGAAAGCAGTAATTATCCGTCGGTATGGCGCGGCTGAGGTGTTGCAGTATGAAGATGTGGAGCAGCCGAAAATTGAGCCAACGCAGTTACTTGTGAAAGTTCGCGCTAGCAGCGTTAATCCCGTTGATTGGAAAATCCGCCAAGGGATGTTGAGTTTGATTACCGGCAGCAAATTTCCGAAAATTCTGGGGTTTGATGTGGCGGGAGAAGTCGTAAGTGTTGGCTCTGGTGTCACCCGTTTTAAACCCGGAGATGCTATCTATGGTAGTACTAGCTTCCCTGGAGGAGGTTATGCCGAATTTGCAGCCATCCCAGAAAACTTGGCGGCGCTCAAACCAACGAATCTATCTTATGAAGAAGCTGCGGCTGTGCCTTTAGCAGCACTCACGGCTTTGCAAGCACTGCGAGAGCAAGGAAATATTCAAACAGTACAAACTGTCTTGATTAATGGTGCTGCGGGCGGTGTGGGGATTTTTGCGGTGCAAATTGCCAAGGCTTTAGGGGCAGTGGTGACGGGAGTTAGCAGTACTAAAAACTTGGATTTGGTGAAATCTTTGGGAGCAGACCGCGTGATTGATTATACGCAGCAAGATTTCACTCAAGATATAGCGCAGTATGACATTATTTTTGATGCAGTGGGTAAGCGATCGCTCTCACAAACCAAAAAAGTCCTCAAACCCAATGGAGTTTATATCACCACCGTACCCAGCCCCGAAGTCATGTTAGAGAGCATCCTAACAGCGTTCCTTCCCGGTCAAAAAGCTAAATTTATCTTTGAGAAACCTAACGCCAAAGACTTGCTTTTTCTCAAAGAATTGATTGAAGCGGGTAAAATTCGTGTGGTGATCGATCGCACATATCCCTTACAAGAAGTAGCGGCGGCTCATAGTTATAGCGAAACTGGGCGGGCTGTGGGAAAAATTGCGATCGCGCAGCCCGTCGTAGACATCGCACTTAGCAATTGATCTGAAAAACCAACGCGAAACCTAACCCCCTCTTCCCGACGCAGGAATGGAGAAAAATTCAAAGTCTCTCTCCTCTTAGGCTACAGTGTACACACAAGTCTGAAATAGCTTACTCATTTGGGTTTGAGCGTTAGTTTTACCCCACCCTAACCCTCCCCTTGCAAAGGCGTGTATACACAAGTCTTCTAGAGTTGCCCCAGAGCCTTTTGATCCCCCCAACCCCCCTTAAAAAGGGGGGCAAAAGTCTCTTAAAGTCCCCCTTAAGAAGGGGGATTTAGGGGGATCTCCAACGATTTTGGGTGTTGTACAGAGATGTGTGTACACCGTAGCCTTGCAAAAGGGAGGGAACTAGATTTCCTGTTTCCCCCCTTTCCAAGGGGGGATTAAGGGGGGTAATTTGACTTGTGTGTACACCGTAGCCGCTTAGGAGAGAGATTTAGAGAGAGGTTCTTCAGATAACCTGTCCTGAAATCTGGAAACATGACTCAAATTAGTGGATATACTCGTAGTCAAACTCTCAACAGAAGCGAGTATTATGCTGGACTGGTTAGCTATTTGGGGTGTAACTCAGGCCGCCGGGTTGATTTTTAAACCCATTCTGGAAGACTTAGCCAAGGATGCTACTAAAGATTGGGCTAAAGATTTATTAAAAGGCATCCCTGGCAATATTTTAGAGAAACTTAAGAAAGAAGACATAGAAATTGCTGCTGGGAAAGCTTTAAAAGAATTTTTACAACTTGTGCAGGAAGATTTAAAAGGTGGAGAACTTTCTGAAGATGAAATCAAAAAGTATACGCAGCCGATAAAGCAATTTCTCAAAAATCAAGAAGTCAAAGAAATTTTGGGAAATGCCTTTAAAGATCATAATCCAGCTATAGACACTAATAGATTACAAGAGATTTGGGATAAAATTAATGTTTCAAATCCCTTACCAGATGATTTTAACTGGAAGCGGGTTGGTAAGAAATATCAGCAAAAGGTTAAAGATATTATTCAAGGAATTCCTGAACTCAGAGTTATTCTTGATTCCAAAAATCTGGAAAATATCCAAGAGAACACAAGAGAGTTTGCTGGCATTATTCCTGACTTTGATTTGCCAGAATATCAAAAAGGAATCCGTGAGTGCTATGGCAATCTCAAGTTAGATAGCTTAGATACTAGCGGCTATGCCTATAACGAACTGAAATTATGGCGGATTTTTACTGCTCAAAATGTCCGGGAAACTCATCAAGTTTTAGCACAAGTTCACGAACTACCTAAAGAACATCTTAGACGGCTGCGAGATAGCGACCAAGTAGAAGCTGTTGAATTAGAAGAATTAGAACGCCACAAACGGGTTTATTTTGAACAACCGATCCGTTCAGTTTTAGATGTTGTCAATAAAAAGCAAGATTATAAATATATTGTGATTTTGGGCGATCCTGGTTCCGGGAAGTCTACATTGTTGCAATTTCTGGCTTTGAATTGGGCTGAGTCACCACTGGATAATGTTATATCTTTACCAATTCCCTTGCTAATTGAATTACGCACTTATATGCGGCGACGGGAAGATAAAGAGTGCAATAATTTTCTCGAATTCTTTCATAACTGTAGTGGGGCAATTCATCATCTCAATCAGCTTGAACTAGATAAACAATTAAAAGCTGGTAATGCCTTAGTGATGTTTGATGGTTTAGATGAGGTATTTGACCCTGGTAAGCGAGAGGATGTAATTACTGATATTCATCGCTTTACTAATGACTATCCTGATGTGCAGGTAATTGTCACTTCTCGGATTATTGGCTATAAACCGCAACGATTGCTTAATGCTGAGTTTCGCCACTTTATATTACAAGATTTAGACTCAGAACAAATTCAGGATTTTATCAACCGTTGGCATGAGTTAACTTTTACCGATGCTGTAGATAAGGTGAGAAAACGGGAACGGCTACAAAGAGGAATTGCAGCTTCCAAATCTATTGCAGAATTGGCGGGAAATCCTCTGCTGTTGACGATGATGGCAATTCTTAATCGGAATCAAGAGCTACCAAGAGATAGAGCGGAGCTTTATAATCAAGCATCGCGGGTGTTGCTGCATCAATGGGATGTGGAACGCGCTTTGATTGAAGATAAGAGGTTAGATCCTAAAACGATTGATTATAAAGATAAGCAAGCGATGTTGCGTCAGGTTGCTTATCTTATGCAAACTGGTGAGAAAGGTTTGGCAGGGAATTTGATTAATGAGAATGATTTAGTCAAAGTTCTGACTGACTATCTGAGAACTATAGAATTTGATAAACCCAGAGATGTTGCGCGGGTGATGATTAATCAACTGCGGACTCGCAACTTTATGTTATGTTTCCTGTGTGCCGATTATTATGCTTTTGTGCATCGGACATTTTTAGAATATTTCTGTGCTTGGGAGTTTGTCTGGCAGTTTAAAGAAACGCAAACGCTGACTATTGAGGAACTTAAGAATGAAGTTTTTGGCAAACACTGGAAAGATGAAAGTTGGCATGAAGTCTTGCTGCTAATTGCGGGAATGATTGAATCTAAATTTGTTGGCGAAATTCTTGAGTATTTAATGGCGCAAGATGGCGAAGAGGAAAAGTTTGTCAACCTCTTTTTAGCGGCTAAGTGCCTTGTAGAGGTGAGAAATCGTTCGGCGATCGCGTCAACGGCTAATAAATTACTTAACAAGCTAAAAGACTTAACTCAATATGACCTCTGCTACTATTATGCTCCCCAGCGATATGGAGAAGAAACTGAGTTAGTTAGGGAAATTCGCACTCAAGCAGTCATAGCAATTGTAACGACCTGGCAAGAATCTCTCGACACTAAAACCTGGCTTAAAGAACGCGCTACCCAGGATGATCACAACTATGTACGAGGTGCAGCAGTCGAAGAATTAGCGAACAACTTCAAAAATGACCCCGACACCAAAACCTGGCTCAAAGAACGCGCTACTCAGGATGATCACGAAGATGTGCGAGGTACAGCAGTCCAACAATTAGCGAACAACTTCAAAGATGACCCCAACACCAAAACCTGGCTCAAAGAACGTGCTACTCAGGATGATGACTATTTTGTGCGACATATAGCAGTCCAAAAATTAGCGAAGAACTTCAAAGATGACCCCGACACCAAAACCTGGCTCAAAGAACGCGCTACTCAGGATGATGACTATTTTGTGCGAGGTACAGCAGTCCAACAATTAGCGAAGAACTTCAAAGATGACCCCGACACTAAATCCATCCTCAAAGAACGCGCTACCCAGGATGATCACAACTATGTACGAGGTGCAGCAGTCGAAGAATTAGCGAAGAACTTCAAAGATGACCCCGACACCAAAACTTGGCTCAAAGAACGCGCTACCCAGAATGATAACTGGGTAGCGCGACGTGCAGCAGTCCAACAATTAGCGAATAACTTCAAAGATGACCCCGACACCAAAACTTGGCTCAAAGAACGCGCTACCCAGGATGATCACGAAGATGTGCGACGTGCAGCAGTCCAACAATTAGCGAATAACTTCAAAGATGACCCCGACACCAAAACCTGGCTCAAAGAACGCGCTACCCAGGATGATCACGAAGATGTGCGACGTGCAGCAGTCCAACAATTAGCGAATAACTTCAAAGATGACCCCGACAC
>NZ_JBALDL010000005.1:0-32504 GCF_036917465.1 Nostoc sp. | reverse complement strand
AATTCTGTTTGAGTGTGTAGTAGAGTAGACTGCGATCGCTCTAATTCTGTTTGAGTGTGTAGTAGAGTAGACTGCGATCGCTCTAATTCTGTTTGTGAATCTTTTTTAATTTTGTAAATATCAAGCCAATCTTGAAGAACCCAGTCTCTAAAATAAATATCAACTTCTAATGGATCTAGATGAACTGACTGACATTTTAAATCAGCTTGATCGTTTAAATTATTATATAGTTCTACTGCTTCTGGAAAAAACCTTTTAATTAGCATCTGTCTGTGAGCGTTCGATGCTAAACTATTCATTAATGATTTATCTGCAATACCTTCATTAGGATCTTTAATTTTAATACCAAATTTATTTACACATAATTTTGATATAACAGTATGATCTGCAATTACAGTATCAGTATTTAATAAAATGCATTTATCTGGAAACTGATGATGAAAATCTAGGATGATTTTGTTATAGTGCATCCAGATTTGTAAGGCGTATTTAGGATTGTTATAAAATATTTCATCTCCCCGACGATATAAAGAATTAATAACTTCCCAAGGCGATCTATATGTAAAGATAAAATATGCTTGCGGTAGTAAATTTTTCCAAAAATCTAAGAAAAGGGTAGTGCGTGGATCTTTCCATCCCCAGTAATTATCTTTTGCATTGTCGGCGATAATTAGTTTTGCTTTATCAAACAATTGGTGTGGTATCTCCATATCCTTCTGTACTGTCCATCCTTCCTGACTAATACCTTGAGAACGTAGAGCATGTTCGTGAAAACCTACGAAGTCTAAGTTTTCAAAATGGCCTTTTGGGTTACTATAAGCTGCACCCATTAATCTTTCACCTATATTTACTCCCGCACTTTCCATCAACGATGCAGTAAGCGAAGTGCCAGAACGATGCATTCCAGCAATTATGAAAATTGAAGATTTGTTATCTTGGCTTATCACAACTTTACCTTTCTTATTTAGCGAACAATAAACGATATCTTATTGATATGAATAAGTTGCACATTCTACAGGGATTTAAATTAAATATTATATTATTCTTTCTACTGATTGATTGACATCTTTTCTCATAAGTTTTGAGTATTATATCAGGGCATACAGAGGATTTAGATGGTGCAGTAATCTCTGTCAATTTTGATATTTTATCAGAATAAGCCTCTATGATATAGTTTTGCATTTTTTATGATGCATTCATCTAAAAACACAATACATATAAGCTTCTCTTATAAGAATTCATTATTTACATTTACCTCTTTCTGAGCTACAAACTTTAGGTATTTATTTACAACATCGCCTGCACTCCCAGTTAATTGGATTTTACCTTTATCTAACCATATAGATTGTTGGCAAGAATCTTCGAGAAATTTTAAATCATGAGATACTACTAAAATAGTCACATTTTCATCCCACAATTTTTCAATTCGCTGCTTACACTTGTTCTTAAAACTCTCATCCCCTACAGATAAAACCTCATCTAGAATTAGGATATCAGGCTGCACATCTGTTGCAATAGAAAAACCTAACCTTGCCACCATACCTGAAGATAATCCCTTGACTGGGACTAAAGCATAATCTTGCAATTCTGCAAACTCCAAAATTGAAGCTGCTCTATTTTTCATTTCCGATATAGAATATCCCAGTAGTACACCATATAGGATAATATTATCAATTACAGAAATTTCCGAATCAAAACCTGCTCCTAATTCAATCAAAGGAGCAATTTTGCCTCGTACCCGTACTGTTCCACTGGTAGGTTGCAAGATTCCAGAAATTACTTTTAGAAGAGTGGATTTACCGGAGCCATTCGCACCAATAATACCAATCTTTTCGCCTTTTTTAACGACGAAATCAATTTTATCCAGCACTAACTTTTTTACTGGTTGACGATATTTCCCCTCTAAAACAGATAGCATAGTTTTCTTAAGGTCATAAGAAAACTCCTCTTGTGTCCGTCGCAATAGCGAAACATTATCTAGGCGAATTACTTCCATTTACAGCAAATCCATGAATTGATGTCGCCACAAGTGAAAACAAGTCCATCCCAAGGCTAAAATAATTACCCCACTGAGCAAAGAACCCCAAATTAAACCTAAATCTGGCAGAGAACCTGATAATGTAATCTGACGAAGACTTTCAATAATTGGTGATAACGGATTAAGACCTAAAAACTGCCTTACCTGCGGTGGGACAATAGCTGCTGGATAAAATATCGGACTACTGAGCCAAATTACAAACACGACTAACTCATAAAAATAAGGCAAGTCTCTAAAAAATACGTATAAAGAACTGACTAAAAAACCTATTCCTGTAGAAACTAAAATTAAGGACAGAAAGGGAAATAGGAGTGCCAATACATTGACTAAACTCTTGGAATTAATGAAAGTCATTAATGCCAGTAAGGGAAATGTCCCTACTGAAAACTGAAATATGTTTGCACAAATCATTGATAAAGGAAAAACGCTGACTGGCAGACTAATTTTATTTAATAGTGAACCATTACCGACTACGCTAGTCAACGCCTGAGAGGTAGAAGCTGAGAAAAAATTGATCACTACCAGTCCCGTAAAGGCTGCCAATACGTAGTTTAATATTGAGTTACCGTAATAGGAAGCAAAAGTAGCGCCGAAAATTGCTGTGTACAGCCCCGTCATCATCAACGGGTTGAATAGCGACCAATAAACCCCCAGAATCGAACCTCGATAACGCACTTTGAGATTTCGTGCTACCAAAACGTGCAGCAATTCCCAGTAGCGCTGCACTTGCAACCAAGTTGAATTGTCTTTAAGCGAAATTCTCATTGTTAAAAACTACCACACACCACAGGCAAGTTATTTGCGATTTTTATACTAAGTAGGTAGGCGTAATTAAATATAATATCAAACCTCACCCTCAATTCCTCTCCTTACCAAGGCTACGGTGTATACACAAGTCTTCTAGAGTTGCCCCAGAGCCTTTTGATTTCCCCAACCCCCCGATAAATTGGGGGGCAAAAGTCTCTTAAAGTCCCCCAATTTATCGGGGGATTTAGGGGGATCTCCAACGATTTTGGGTTTGTACAGAGATGTGTGTACACCGTAGCCTTACTAAGGAGAGGGAAGCCGGAGGCAGGGTGAGGTTTTATATTTAATTTGACCCACTTATCTTATAAGAGCTTACTTTACTGCATCAGCCTACTATGAAGAACTTTACTTTAAAAAGCATTGTTAAGCACATTACCAATTACCATTTTTCTACTCTTAACCGCATCTTCCTCTTGGAAGACCAGTTAATTTATTAATTGGTTCCTAAAACTCTCTGCTGCAAATCAGCAGGTTTTTTATATCATAAAAATCTTTAAAAGTCAAATATCATTTGTGTGAGGATGTTTACATTATTTGATGATTTAGGCGCTACTTTAATTACCTAACTCAAACTATCTGGATCAACTCCCTGCGATCGCAAATATTCTGCCAATCGATCAGCGCGTTGGCGTTCTTGTTCAGCTTTTTCTTTTGATGTCGGCACCCAACCCTCTGAGTTATACCAGGCATTGTTTCTTGTGGCGGACGGGGTGGATCTGTTTGATACATGACTCTACCTTAGTTGCTTAACTCAAGCTATCTGGATTAACTCCTACCGATCGCAAATATTCAGCCAGGCGTTGCGATCGCAGCCGTTCTTGTTCTAACTGCAATTGTGCTTCTGATACCTGTTGCTGGGCTTCTGATGCTTGTTGCTGCGCTTCTGATGCTTGTTGCTGGGCTATAATAGCCACCTGTTGCGCCACAATAGCAGCTTCCTCTGGTGTTGGGACTAAATCACCATCGGGTGTAAAGTAGCGTAATTTACCTTCTTCTACGCCTAAATAGAGCCTAAGCACATCGCTCCAACGCCATCCTTGGGCATTTGGGGTAATTTCCTGATACTTGTTGCCTACCAACTCAAAACCCGCAAATTCCAAATTCTCCGGCGAAAACCAAAAATATTCTGGTGTGTGAAATCGATTTTCATAGAGATTTTTCTTCAAATTCCGGTCAATATCAGCCGTACTTTCAGAAAGTAATTCAATAATCAAATCTGGATAACGACCATCTTCTTCCCAGACTACCCAGGAATTACGCGATCGCTTTTCGGTGTCTTTGACCAAAAAAAAGTCTGGGCCTCGAAAATCTCGATTTCGCAACTGCTGACGGCTAAAATAAATTGTTAGATTCGCACCTATAAAGAAATCATTACAGTCACGCCATAGCCACTCAAGGGAAGTTACTAGCAGCAGTAGCTGCATATAGTGCAATGAAGTTTCCATCTCCGGCTCATCACTTAACAACTGAGTTGCATCGGGCATCTGCTGTTCTAGCTGTTGCGCTGTGACCAACACCATCGTTGTACCTGTTTGATTGTTGATTTAATTTTAAGCTTTTTGTCATTTGTTATTTGTCATTAGGGATTGGGAAAAATTTATTTCCTAGTCCCCAGTCCCCATTCTCTAAATTTGTGAAAGCTGAGTCACGGATTCCGCTACACTGAGACGAAGGTTTGTTGCATTGTAATCAGGCATGGAAATCGGACAAAAGGTTAAAGTCTTTCGCTTGCGCGATCGCGTTTCTGCCCCTGTTGTAAAAAAACTAGGGCAAGTGGGTACCATCCAAGGCTACAAAGTTACCGATGGTGCTGGAATCGGTGTCGTTGTGCTGTTTGAAGACAATACTTCCACTTGGTTTTTTGAAGATGAAATCAAACCTGTGTAGTTGGAAAGAACTCAGAACCGGGTTTTTCTTGGCATCTGATATCTCAAACACAGGCTGAGAATCTTTATTGAGTGCTAAGTTGGAGTTGAAAAGATCGGCGGTGAAAATAGGAATCAAGTAATGGCTCTAATATTGACATTTTTGGGCAAAGGCGGCACCGCTCGTACCAAAATTGCGATCGCCGCCGCCAAATTATTGGCAAGTCAAGGCAAGCGCGTACTTTTAGCAGGACAAGCAGAACCAACATTATCAATCCTGTTGGGTACTCCCATTGCTGCCGATCCTCAAGAGATCGCTCCCAAGTTACAGGCGGTACAGTTTAAAGCATCTGTACTGCTTGAGCGCAACTGGGACGAAGTAAAAAAACTTGAAGCGCAATACCTCCGCACGCCCATTTTCAAAGACGTTTTTGGTCAAGAACTGGTAGTATTACCAGGGATGGACAACGCCCTAGCCCTCAATGCTATCCGCGAATATGATGCCAGTGGCAAATATGATGCGATCGTCTACGATGGCACGGGTGACTCTTTAATGTTGCGAATGTTAGGTTTGCCAGAATCTCTCAGTTGGTATATCAGACGATTTCGGCAATTGTTTGTCAACTCCGATTTGGGGAAGACGATTACTGAATCGCCCTTAATTCAACCGCTAATTAGCAGCTTTTTCAATATCAACTGGACAGCAGATAACTTTGCAGGGCCTACTAACCAAGTGAATAATTTCTTGGAAAAAGGGAGAGCCGCACTTGCCGATCCTAAACGTCTCGCTGCTTTCTTAGTGACCACAGGAGATCCCATTGAGGTAGCAAATGCTCGTTATTTGTGGGGTAGCGCTCAACAAATTGGTTTAACAGTCGGTGGTGTTCTTCTTGTGTCTCCTGAGACAAATGTCAATCTGTCAGAGGAATTTATCCCCCTACCTGTGAGCGTCGTTCCCGACTCCCCCACAGGTGACTGGCAAACACTGATAGACGCACTACCCAACTTTGAAGCAGAAGCTTTACAGGCTCCTAAACCAATTGAAATAGACATCCACAATCGTCAAGTACGCTTATTCTTGCCAGGTTTTGACAAAAAGCAAGTCAAACTGACCCAATATGGGCCAGAAGTCACTGTAGAAGCAGGAGACCAGCGCCGGAATATTCCCCTACCCCCATCTTTGAGTGGCAGATCCGTTGTTGGAGCAAAGTTTCAGAATAATTATTTGATAATTTCGTTTTAAGTTATTAGGTATGGGCATGGGGCATAGGGGATGGGGCATGGGAAATAGGGAGTAAGGAATGGTGAAAAGTTAATCGCCAATGCCTAATTCCCAATGCCCAATGCCCAATTCCCAATTCCCAATTCCCAATTAATCAGTAAAAATTATGTCAGAATCAACTCCCATTAACCCAGAGCCTAACCCAACTGAGGCTACAGACTCAGTAGTAATTAATCCCAGTGAGCAAGCAATAGCAACGAGCGATCGCAATGCTAAAGCTAGGCAGCTGCTAGGGATGAAAGGTGCAGCTGCTGGGGAAACTTCAATTTGGAAAATTCGTTTGCAGTTAATGAAGCCCATTACCTGGATTCCCCTAATTTGGGGCGTAGTCTGTGGTGCGGCTTCTTCGGGTAACTATACTTGGACACTGGAAAATGTGTTGAAAGTATTAACCTGTATGCTGTTGGCTGGGCCATTGATGACAGGTTACACCCAAATCCTCAATGATTACTACGATCGCGAAATCGATGCCATCAATGAACCCTATCGTCCGATTCCCTCTGGGGCAATTCCCTTACCCCAGGTAATTATTCAGATTTGGGTATTGCTGATTGCTGGTAATGCTTTAGCATTTGTGCTAGATGTGTGGTCTGGTCATGAATTTCCGACAATTACAGCGATCGCAATTATCGGTTCTTTCATTGCCTACATTTATTCTGCACCTCCTCTGAAACTCAAGCAAAACGGCTGGCTAGGTAGTTACGCCTTGGGTGCAAGCTATATCACCTTACCTTGGTCTACAGGACACGCTTTATTTGGCGAACTCAATTCTACAATTATAATTTTGACAATGTTCTACAGCTTGGCTGGATTGGGCATTGCCATTGTCAATGATTTTAAGAGTGTAGAAGGCGATCGCCAGTTAGGATTAAATTCACTACCTGTAATGTTTGGCATCACCACTGCGGCATGGATTTGTGTAGTGACAATTGATGTATTTCAAGGATTTATTGCAACTTATCTTGTCAGCATCCATGAGAATTTGTATGCAGCAATCCTAGTGCTATTAATCATCCCACAAATCACCTTGCAAGATATGTATTTCTTGCGCGACCCTGTGAAAAATGATGTTAAGTACCAAGCAAGCGCCCAACCATTCCTTGTTCTCGGAATGTTGGTAACAGGTTTAGCGCTAGGTCATGCTGGCATTTAAATACTTCTATAGTCAGAAGTTAGGAATTAGGAGCGGAACCGGAGACGCTCCGCCTCCGGTTAGGAGTTAATATAATTCTAATTCCTAATTTGTATCAGGAAATACTGTGTTAGAAGTGATATCTCTTCTTCTTCGTGGGATTCAACCTTTATTAGTCCCAATTTGCTTTGTTGTTGCTTGGACTGTAACTATTCTCGCCGTTTTGAGTCTCTGGACGGCGGCGCGAGATAGTGTGACTACAGCCAAGCAAATGCATCAAATCCCCTGTACTGGTTGCCAATATTTTACCGACAATTACCGTCTTAAATGTACTGTGCGCCCATCTATTGCCAATACAGAAGAAGCGATCAATTGTCTTGACTATCAAGCAAAGACGAATCCTTATCTGTATTAGGGACTAGGGACTGGGGATTGGGGACTAGGGACTGGGGATGAGGGGGACGAGGGGGACGAGGGGGATAAGGAAGATTAATTACTGACTACTAACTATTGCCCAATGCCCAATACCCAATACCCATTAACTAATCTCTAACAATATTTTTAAAACACCGCGACTCTGGGCATGTTCAAAAGCTGCAAGCCCTTCAATGAGGGGGTAGGTAGCATGAATTAGGGGTTGTACATCAACTTGTCCTGTAGCTAGGAGCTTGAGGGCTGGGGCAAAGGGGCCACAACGGGAGCCTATAAGGGTGATTTCATCTACTACTAACGAGGAAACATCTAAGCTGAGGTTGCCAGCATAAGTACTTTTAAGGACAAGCGTACCACGAGGACAGAGGGCGCGGCGGGCGATCGCAAATCCTTCTGGGTTGCCTGTACATTCTACTGAGATATCGAAATATCCATCTTTGACAGCATCAGCTAAACCAGTTTTAATCCCCCGGGCCTCTAAGTTGGCAAGTTTCTCTTGATGCCGCCCTACAGCTAAAAGTTCACAGCCAGTTAGCGCTAGTGTCTGGGCTACTAACTGCCCTAATTTGCCATCTCCAACCACTAACACGCGATCGTTTGGACGCAATGACACTTGCTGCTGAATTTCCAAAGCTGCTGCGATCGGTTCGGTAAATGTTGCTACTTCTGTTGGCACATTCTCAGGTACTAAATGTAAGTTATCTACTGGCAAACAAAGATATTCACTAAAGGCTCCATTCCGATTCACAATACCCAGAACTGTGCGATTTTCACAGTGAGTTGGTTGTCCACTGAGACAAAACCGACAATGCCCACACACAGCATTGATTTCTCCAACTACACGTTGGTTAAGTAAGTGTTCTGGCCCTTTTTCAACCACGCCAACAAATTCATGTCCCAAAATACCAGTGTAGGGATAGTAGCCTCTAAGTAGTTCCAAGTCAGTGTTACAGATACCCGCACGCAAGACGCGCACCAAAGCTTCTCCTGCTGGTGGTTCAGGAATGGGAATATCTGTACGTAGCTGCAACTGGTTATTTTCGAGCCAAAGTCCTTTCATTTTGCTTCACGTCCTTTACTTAATATGTTGTGACTACTACTTTCAAAAATCTTGATAAAATAATAAACCGACTCTATTGGCTTATATCTGTACGCCCATATCCACATTTAATTTTGAATTTTGAATTTTGAATTGTTAAGTCTCTGTACTAGGTATTTCTTTAGTTTTAGTTACATTAATTTTGCTTAACCAAGTAACCAAGTCTTGTGAATCAAGTGCTATCTCGCTTCCTAAAGTTTTGATATAAAGAAGTCCATCGCTAATGATTAAATCTCGGATGGGATACCATGAATCCCGTCTCCTGATCAGAAGTTCTAAGGGAATTCCTAGTCTTGAAGTATACTTGCGATACTTCCACCAAGCTCGCCATAGAAGTACAGATTTAGTACAGTGCATCTCATAGCCTTTGGGAACTTCGTAGTATTGATATTGATAGAAACCCCGACTATCAACTTCTCCTTTAAGGAGATAACTTGATTCTGCTAATACCTGATTTATCAATTCCCACTGGGATGATTTTGGAGAAATTGAGAATTCAGATAGTGTGTTAGATAGTTGGACGGTGGCAATCACGCCTTCAGATTTAGCAGTCAGTTGGTTGGTTTTATACACTGTTTGCGCTGTCAAAGCGGGATTTGACAATAAAACTTCTTTTTTCTGGATGGAGTTTTGCACAAACTCTCGAATTAAATCTAGATTAGATAACATAAAATTATTTATACTAAGTTAAGCAGTGTGATGGAAGCCACAACGGTACTTAAATTAGTCACTACGCTAGTTTTACACTTCAATCAGGATTATTACCGATTTTATTTATACTCAATTCTCTTTCTGACCAGGGCTTTATTAACTTTGATGTCGAAGATGTCGCCGCTTACTACTTTAGTTGACAAAATCAATGCTTTCAGATGCGAGAGCGGCGGATTAAATTTTTACACCTTCGAGAAAAGGTTGAAATACGGGAACTAATTCGGGACGACTAGCTACAAGGGTGGGAAAAGAGCGATCGCTATAATCTTCTCCCGATGACAACGGAAATGGTTCTGACTTCAGCGATAACCATACCCCACCAGCAGCCTGGACAATTACCCAAGCCCCGGCTATGTCCCAAACTTTTGGTGTCGCTTCAATACCACCCAATGTTGCCCCAGTCGCAACCGTCAAGAAGTTATAGCTAGCAACACCCAACATCCGAATTTTACAGGGAAAGCCCTTTTGGATAACTGCGGTGCTGCGAGAACAGAGGTTAAAAAAGTGATTGTTGCTGGGACTATCAACACTGGTATGGATGGGGTGGAGGTTGAGAAATGCTCCTATTGGCGTTGCTAAACCAGATGAACCTGGCCAAAAACCATGAAAAGCTTGATTTAAGGTTGGTGCGTAAACATACCCAAAAATGGGCGTGCCTCGATACAGTAAACCTAGAGATATTGTCCAGATGGGAATGCCGCGTGTGAAGTTGGTTGTACCATCAAGAGGATCGATTACCCAGCACCACTCAGTACCGGGAAATGATTGATCGCTCTCTTCGCTCAAAATCCCGTAACCAGAGAAAGTCGAAGCGATCGCATCCCGAATTTCCTGATCTGCCCATTTATCTGCTTGCGTCACCAAACTCCCATCAGCTTTTTGGTCAGCCTGTACTTTCCCAAAATCTTGCATTAGCTGTTTGCCCACTCTGGTAGTGGTAGTTTGGGCAAAATCAAGAATTGTTATCCAAAAATCATTCATTTGTCATTTATCATTTGCCCATGCCCAATGCCCTATACAGTTTAGTCTAAATCGCTTTCTAAAACTGAAGCGATTGCAAGCTTTGTACTTGTTTGAAATTCTGTAATGTTCACCCGATTCAGAAACCAAATCGACAGCACCATTCCCACGGCTTCTAGAACAAATACCAGTCCATAAGCTAGTTCTAGGCTTGGTAGAAACTTGCGTCCAATATCCAAGACTGTACCTCCGATTACCACCGCTATTCCTCTAGAAAGGGACTGCGCTAATCCCCATGCCCCAATAAATGTACCTGCGGCTTCTGCTGCGGTGAGATCCAACATTAAGCTAATTGCTGCTGTAGTTAAAAACCCCGTAGCTAAACCGAACAATACCAAAGCTAGTTTGAGAACTGCTGCATTAGCTGTGAATCCTGATATACCTAGCAATATTGCACAGAATGCTACTAACATACAGCCTAGACGTGCAGTTCTGCGCTTACCCAAACGCGGGACAATATAAAAGCCAGTAATTCCGTAGGCAATCAGTAAACCAGTTCCATAAAAAACATTTAATTTGGTACTTTCGGCTAGGGGCATCTTAAACACTTGACCCGCATAAGGTTCTAAAATCGGGTCTTGCATAAACAAACTGATAGTCATCACCAATAAAAAGGTGAAAAATATACCTGTTTGTGGGCTAGCTGTCAAGATTTTCCAAGCATTGCCTAAAGTAATGCTGTCTTCTCGGTTCACCAGTGTAGAACGGGTTGAGTATTGAGAGTACTTTTTTTCTACGCCCAATGTCGCTGCGATCGCTAAACCAAATACAATTGCTGGGACGATAGTAAATAGCCTGGTGATAGATGCCTGTAAGGTTTCTAAGGTTGCTTCTGGCGTTAACTGTTTCAGCAAACTGGCACTGATAATTGCCCCAATAATAATCCCCACCATTAGCATCGACCAAACCACACCAACTACTTTAGAACGGTTATCTTCTTCAGATATATCCACCAACAAAGCAGCAAAGGCAGTACCGCTAGCAGAGATTCCTAGACCGTAGATAGTAAAAACTAAAGCTAAAACTGCCGTCCAGCCGATTGTTTGAGTTGTCCATGTCCAACCACCTGCACTGCTTGCGGCAAGATTGAGTTGCCATATTACTTGTATAGCTAAAAAGGCTGCGATCGCAAATATTGCCGCACCTACCCAAACATAAGCTGTGCGGTGGTATCCCCATAACGGCTTGGCATCGGAAATCTGGCCAAACCAGACACGGGAAGGAGCAACAAATAAAGGCAGTGCTAGAACTACTGATACCAGCGTCGCCGGAATTGCTATTTCTTGAATCATGACTCTGTTGAGTACGCCCAAAGTCAAAATAGACATCATGCTCAACCCCATTTGAAATAAACCCAGCCGGAACATGGTTAGCAGGTTTACCCTTGGCACAGATATGGATTTTTTTTGGGTATCAAATACTTCACCGCTTGCCATAGTTACTTTTTTGTATGGTTTATTGGATTTAATCTCTCTTATTTAAATAAAGATAAACCCTACCCGCTCAAAATCAGCGAACGAAAAGTGGAAGTTGCGATTGCAGTTATTTAGCAAGCAGCTATACTCCCCAATTAGCAGAAGCTTCAGCCAAGTTAGGATTAATCTTTATGGCTTGGTTGTAATTTGCATAGTTTACCGCCGCAGGCATCGCATAACTAGAGAATTTTAGGATGAAGTAGTGAAACGAGACTCCATTTACTATCAAATTTTTAAACGCTTTCCTGGGTTACTCTTTGAACTGGTTGATAATCCTCCTCTGGAAGGGCAAAAGTATCGATTTGAATCAGTTGAAGTCAAAGAAACCGCTTTTCGCATGGATGGTGTGTTTTTACCTCCAGAGGATGCAACATCTAGAGCGATCTTTTTTGCTGAAGTTCAATTCCAAAAGGATGAAGCCCTTTACCATCGGTTCTTTACCGAGTCGATGATGTACCTGAACCGGAATCGTTCTCAGTACGATGACTGGTTCTGTGTAGTAATTTTTTCATCACGCTCTCTGGAACCAAGCGATCAAAAAACTCATCGAATATTTCTCAACAGCGACCAAGTGCAGCGAATCTATTTAGATGAGTTAGGCGCGACTAATCAGCAGCCAATAGGTATCAACTTGATGCAGTTGACTCTAGCATCGGATGAAGTTATGGCAGAGCAAGCAAAGCAATTAATTGAGCGAGTAAAATTAGAGGAAACGGACACACTGCCGAAAAACGAAATACTAGACATCATCACCACGATCGCCGTTTATAAGTTTTCTTCGTTGAGTAGAGAGGAAGTTGAAGCTATGCTGGGACTAACTTTAGAGCAAACAAGGGTTTATCAGGAAGCGAAAGCCGAGGGTCGAGAAGAACGGGAAGCTGAAATTTTGAAACTTACCGTGCCTCTGTTACTAAAAACAGGGATCAGTTTGGAGCAGATTGCTCAACACCTGAATGTTGATATAGAAGATGTTCAGATCGCAGCACAGTCAAACACATAGAATTGTCAGATTTGGGTAAAACAACTACTGAAGTTCATTTGATCATTGCCAGCATTTCAATTACTTTCTGGTAATCTTGTGTTTTACCTTGTTGCTGATATAAATCAGCAGCTTTTTGTAAGTCAGCGATCGCCCCTTGCTTGTCTCCCAAGTTAAAGCGGACACTTCCCCGGTTGTCGTAGGCTTCGGCATAGTTGGGATTAATCTTCAGGGCTTGGTTGTAATCAGCGATCGCACCCTGCTTATCTCCCGACTTCATACGGGCAAAACCTCGGAAGCTGTAGGCTAGAGCATAGTTAGGATTAATCTTCAGAGCTTGGTTGTAATCACCGATCGCTCCTTTAATATCCCCCGACAGCATACGAGCACCACCTCGGTTACTGTAAACTTCAGCATAGTTAGGATTAATTTTCAGAGCTTGGTTGTAATCAGCGATCGCTCGTTTCATGTCTCCCGACAGCATACGGCCAACTCCTCGCATATTATAGGCTTCAGCATTCTTTTCGTTAACTTGTGCTAACAGTGTTGAATCTACAGCACTGGCTGGTTTAGCTGATAACAAAATCGGAGTGCAAGCAATTATAGATAAAGCAGAAATTGTGGCTACAGACTGAAGAAAGTGCCGCATAATACCCTGTTGATAACATCCTGAATTTTAAATACAACAATTTTCAGAGCAATTTCGCAAAAAATGCCATTGGAATCCAAGAGAATTCGTAATTGTATTGAGGCAAAGTTTGGGCAAGGTAAAAGAAGATTTAGCCTCAATCTGGTAATGGCGAAACTATCTCATACTTCTCAAACTCCAATTGCTATTACACCTCGGCTGCGCTCGGTGTAACCCTGAGCGGAGTCGAAGGGTTACTTTTTTAGTGATGAATCTTTCTACTCACCTGTCAAGGTTTTTTTGTGCTTTTTTATATCTATTTTTCAAAAATAAAACTTTTTTGCAATCTTTTATAACTGAAAGTTATCATCTTGGTAGTTATAGACAACAAACACTTGTATTTGACTTTGTTTGAATAACTAGTCAACCCTCCTCTTACTTTTTCAGCAAACCCTAATTAATTCCCAATCCCCAATTCCCCTTTTTGTCATCAAATCTAGAAAACTTAATAATAAAAAGCACAAGAGGGTGTAAAGACCCTTAAAATAATCAGGATTTGTATTCTCGTACTTCAAGGCAACGACTATGCCCCGCCGTGATGATCTCCAGAAGATTCTATTGTTAGGCTCTGGCCCAATTGTGATTGGACAAGCCTGTGAGTTTGACTACTCTGGCACTCAAGCCTGCAAAGCGCTGCGAGAAGAAGGCTATGAAGTGGTTTTAGTCAACTCCAATCCTGCAACGATTATGACCGATCCAGAAACGGCCGATCGCACTTACATTGAGCCGTTGACTCCAGAATTGGTCGAAAAAGTCATTGAGAAAGAACGCCCCGATGCTTTACTACCAACGATGGGAGGACAAACCGCCCTCAACCTCGCTGTTGCTTTAGCTAAAAATGGTGTGTTGGAAAAATATGGCGTTGAGTTAATTGGCGCTAAACTACCAGCTATTGAAAAAGCCGAAGACCGAAAACTCTTTGGTGAAGCAATGGCCAGGATTGGGGTAGCTGTGTGTCCCAGTGGTACAGCCGAATCTTTGGAAGAAGCCAAAGTTGTTGCTCGTCAAATTGGTACTTATCCTCTAATTATTCGTCCAGCTTTCACAATGGGAGGAAGTGGAGGCGGTATTGCTTACAACCAAGAAGAATTTGAAGAAATGGCACAGGTAGGTATAGATGCTAGTCCTGTTTCGCAAATTCTCATTGACCAGTCTTTACTCGGCTGGAAAGAATATGAACTCGAAGTGATGCGTGACCTAGCAGATAACGTGGTGATTATCTGCTCCATCGAAAACCTTGACCCGATGGGCATTCACACTGGGGACTCTATTACCGTCGCTCCCGCGCAAACCCTCACTGATAAAGAATATCAAAGGCTGCGGGATATGGCAATTAAAATCATCCGCGAGATAGGTGTGGAAACTGGCGGTTCTAATATTCAATTTGCTGTTAATCCGGTTAATGGCGATGTCGTCGTAATTGAGATGAACCCCCGCGTTTCCCGTAGTTCGGCTTTGTCTTCCAAAGCTACGGGTTTTCCCATCGCTAAAATTGCTGCAAAGCTAGCTGTAGGCTACACCCTGGATGAAATTCAAAATGACATCACCAAGAAAACTCCCGCATCCTTTGAGCCGACAATTGACTATGTAGTAACAAAAATCCCCCGCTTCGCCTTTGAAAAGTTCCCCGGTTCCGACCCAGTGCTGACAACTCAAATGAAGTCTGTCGGGGAAGCGATGGCAATTGGGCGGACTTTCAACGAATCCTTTCAAAAGGCACTGCGATCGCTCGAAACAGGACGCGCTGGTTGGGGTTGCGATCAAGCTGAGAAATTACCTAGTGGTGAACAAATTCGCGCCCAACTACGGACACCTAACCCCGATCGCATTTTCTCCGTGCGCCATGCCTTACAACTAGGGATTAGTGCTGAGGAAATCTACGAACTAACTGGTATCGATCCGTGGTTCTTAGATAAATTTCAGCAATTACTAGATGTCGAGAAATTCCTGAAGCGGACACCCTTGCAGCAATTGACAAAAGAGCAACTTTATGAAGTGAAACGGGATGGATATAGCGATCGCCAAATTGCTTATGCCACCAAAACCACCGAAGATGAAGTTCGCGCTTATCGCAAATCACTAGGAATTATCCCAGTTTACAAAACTGTAGATACCTGCGCTGCTGAGTTTGAAGCCTTTACCCCCTACTATTACTCTACCTACGAAGAAGAAACAGAGGTAATGCCCGCAACCAAGCCCAAAGTGTTGATTTTGGGTGGTGGCCCTAACCGCATTGGGCAGGGAATTGAGTTTGACTATTGTTGTTGTCATGCTGCTTATGCCTTGAAGAAAGGGGGGTATGAGACAATTATGGTCAACTCCAACCCAGAGACAGTTTCGACAGATTACGATACTAGCGATCGCCTTTACTTTGAGCCTTTAACCAAAGAAGATGTCCTTAACATCATCGAAACGGAAAATCCAGTGGGGGTGATTGTCCAGTTTGGCGGACAAACCCCGCTAAAGTTGGCTATCCCATTACAAGAATTTCTTAACAATGACACATCAGGACTGAACACTAAAATTTGGGGAACATCGCCAGATTCCATCGACATGGCAGAAAACCGGGAGCGGTTTGAAAAGATTCTCCAACAGTTGAATATTGCCCAACCGCCGAATGGGATTGCGCGGAGTTACGAAGACGCGCTGATTGTCGCTAAACGCATTGGCTATCCGGTAGTGGTGCGTCCTAGCTATGTGTTAGGCGGACGGGCGATGGAAATTGTCTATTCCGATACTGAGTTGGAACGCTACATGAGCTTTGCGGTACTCATAGAACCAGAACATCCGATTTTGATTGATAAGTTTTTAGAAAACGCCATTGAAGTCGATGTAGATGCGATCGCCGATCGTACTGGA
Source organism: Nostoc sp. (assembly GCF_036917465.1). Classification (GTDB taxonomy): domain Bacteria; phylum Cyanobacteriota; class Cyanobacteriia; order Cyanobacteriales; family Nostocaceae; genus Nostoc. Next base: position 16,117 of record NZ_JBALDL010000005.1, on the reverse strand, counting down.
CGAGTCGTCATTGGTGGTATCATGGAACACATCGAGCAAGCCGGGATTCACTCAGGAGATTCTGCTTGTTCCCTACCTTCCATTTCCCTATCACCAGCAGTTCTCAATCAAATTCGCACTTGGACAGTGGAGTTAGCACAAGCGCTTTCAGTCGTGGGATTAATGAATATTCAATTTGCGGTTGTGGGTGCAAGTAGTTATTCTCCACAAGTTTACATTTTAGAAGCCAATCCTCGCGCCTCCCGCACAGTTCCCTTTGTCTCTAAAGCAACGGGCATACAGTTGGCAAAATTAGCATCCTTAATTATGTCGGGTAAAACCCTAGAGGAGCTACATTTCACCGAGGAAGTTATTCCTACACATATTGCTGTAAAAGAAGCAGTATTACCCTTTAATAAATTCCCAGGAACTGATACAATATTAGGCCCAGAAATGAGATCCACTGGTGAGGTAATGGGAATTGATACCGACTTTGGCCGGGCCTTTGCCAAAGCGGAACTGGGTGCGGGGGAGCGTCTACCACTGACTGGAACTGTATTTGTATCAATGAGCGATCGCGATAAAGCTGCCGCTAGTGCTGTGGTGAGAGAATTTATCGATTTGGGCTTTACAGTGATGGCTACCCTTGGTACACGGCGAGTTCTTCTTGAACAGGGGTTAAATATTGAATTAGTGTTAAAACTCCATGAAGGCCGTCCCCACGTCTTAGATGGAATCAAAAATCAAAAAATCCAACTTATTATCAACACACCTTCCGGGGAAGAAGCCCACACTGATGCTAGGTTAATCCGCCGCACAGCTTTAGCTTATAAAATTCCCATCATTACTACCATTGCCGGCGCAAAAGCTACCGTCGCCGCTATCCGTTCTTTACAAAATACCACTTTAGACGTAAAAACCATTCAAGAGTACTGCCCGATTACGAAGGAGTAGGGGAGTAGGGAGCAGGGAGTAGGGAGCAGGGAGCAGGGGGCAGGGAGCAGAGGAGGTAATAAATAATGCCCAATGCCCAATGCCCAATTCCCAATTCCCAATGCACAATGCCCAAGAAAATTAAGTAATTGTTATGAGGGAATGACTATAGTTCTCATTAGATATACCTTAGCAAATATGAGGGAGCTTATGTTAGCCAGATAATTTATTAAATTACCTTCTATTAAGCCTTGAGATAGAGGGCGAGATTGTATGAACTGGAACAACCAGGAAATTTAATGTCGCCATATAGCCAAATCATTCTCATAAATGTTACAATTGTTAATAAGACTCCAATAAAAAAAATGTTTAAGAAGCTACCTTTTATCTAACTGTAGATACTTGTGAAAATTAGGAAATAACTGTAACTTTTAGCAGTTAAGAAGCCTAAATTTGATTATTATGAGCAGCCGAGTTTCTCGGGCGCGTAAGTTGCTAACCATAGCATAGGTTCCCAGTCTGACTGGGTAGCACCCTAACTAAAGCATCTATCCCTTAATGACCCTACCGCCAAACCCATCATTACCAAAGAGTAGCGCCATGAAGACCGCTCAGACAGCCACAGACCTCGTGCGGACTTACCTGCGTGAGATTGGCCGTGTGCCACTCTTAACACACGAGGAAGAGATTTTTTATGGTAAACAGGTGCAACGTTCCTGTACTTTGCACGAATCAAGAGAATCTCTTGCCACCCAGTTAGGTCGTCAACCGACTTTAGAAGAGTGGGCTAAAGCGACAGATTTAGAACCAACAGCATTGAACGAAGCGATCGCTGATGGTGAGATTGCCAAGCGTAAGATGGTAGAAGCCAACTTGCGGCTGGTAGTTTCCGTTGCCAAAAAGTACATCAAGCGCAACGTCGATTTACTGGACTTGATCCAAGAAGGTAGCATTGGTATGCAACGCGGCGTTGAAAAGTTTGACCCCACCAAAGGGTACAGATTTTCTACTTATGCCTATTGGTGGATTCGCCAAGCTATTACTCGCGCAATAGCCGAAAAAGCGCGTACCATTCGGCTGCCCATTCATATTACTGAAAAACTAAATAAGATTAAAAAAGCACAGCGCCAATTATCGCAAAAATTGGGACGCGCTCCTACAGCTGGTGAGCTAGCTGAAGAATTAGAATTGACCCCTAAACAAGTACGAGAGTATCTAGAGAAGGCGCGTTTGCCCCTTTCCTTAGATTTGCGGCTTGGTGATAACTACGACACCGAACTGGGAGAAATGCTGGAAGATCCAGGAGCATCTCCAGAAGAGTTTGTTATGCAATCTTCCCTATCTTATGACTTAGATCGCTTGATGGGGGATCTTACTCCACAACAGAGGGAAGTAATCACGTTGCGTTTTGGTTTAACTGATGGGCAAGCGCTGACTCTGGCTAGAATCGGTGAAATACTGAATATTAGCCGCGAACGAGTCCGGCAAATTGAGCGGGAAGCTTTAACCAAACTTCGTAAGTCTAAAGCTAACATGGGTGAATATTTGGCAAGTTAGGGGAAAGAGACGCGATTAATCGCGTCTGTACAGGAATTAGAAGAGACGCGATTAATCGCGTCTACAGGAGTGAGGAGTTTTTAATTAACTTCTCACTCCTTACTTTATTTGTTAGGGTGAGAAAATACGCCGACTTTGGTACGGTTACACCTACTTCCACCAGAAAGCGAGGCTGTTACATTAGTTGATAGGCAGACAAACAGTTAGCTAAGTCAAATCCAAAACAAGAATTTAGTATTTAAATCACAAGCACCATAGCCAGTAGTGGTAGTTAAGGAGCTATAAAATGAGTAACCCATCCAATCGTGTCTCGGAATTTTTCAATAGCGAATCAGAAACTAGTGATTTACTATGGCAGTACGTTAAATCCTTGAGTCCAGAGACAGTTACCCAGCTATCTAAACCTACATCTGCCGAAGTTTTTCAGGTGATGGAACGGAATATTACAGGACTATTGGGTAATCTACCTTCAGAACATTTTGGTATTACCGTCAGCACCAGTCGGGAAAGTCTAGGCCGGCTTTTAGCTTCTGCTATGATTAGTGGTTATTTCTTGCGTAATGCTGAACAGAGAATGAATTTTGAACTCGCCCTACAAGGAACTGAAACCAACAACAGCGAAGTTGACTAGAAATAAGTAGTCGGACATAATTAAATTCATTGGTAGAGATAGGGAACAGGTTACAGGTTAGAGGAAAAAACTTGTGTAATTAATTCTGTCTGATTACTTATAGAACTTAGCAAATTTTTTATTGTTGGTCTGATAGCTAGTCACAGTCACAGCGATAGGAATTAAAAATAATCCTCTGCGAAATCTTTGACCCTAATTTTTAAACGTATATCAGTTAACCTTTTTGAAAAGATCCAAAACAGTGACGCATTAAGGTTGAAATCTAATAAATCAGAACTCGGCAGAGTTAAAACTAGTCTGCCGAGTTTTGTTGTTAATCATCTCTCCCTCTTGTCAATCAATTTTATGAGTGAAATCAATTCTTTCCCGCCCCATAAAATCATTGGTGTTGCAGTAATTTGGAATGACCAAAAGCAAATTTTAATCGATCGCCGTCGTCCAGAAGGAGCAATGGGTGGTTTGTGGGAATTTCCTGGGGGTAAAATTGAGCCTGGGGAAACTATCCAGGAGTGTATTCAACGGGAAATTTTGGAAGAACTGGGAATAGTAATTGAAGTAGGAGAGCATCTGATTACTATTGACCACACCTATACAAATTTGCGCGTCACTCTCACAGTACATCATTGCTGCCATGTTACAGGTATTCCCCAACCTCTGGAATCCGATGAAATTCGCTGGGTAACTTTGGAAGAACTAGAGCAGTTTAACTTTCCGAAAGCAAATACTCAAATTATTACTGCTTTAAAAGGGAATTAGGAATTGGGCATTGGGCATGGGGAATAGGAAAGAGTTTTTTAATACTCGTGTCCTATGCCCAATACTTATCTATGAGAGGCTGCGCCAACGGCTGACTTCGGAGACTACGGGAACGCTCAGTACAATGCCCAATGCCCAATGTCCCATGCCCCATTCCCAATTCTCAATACCGTAACAATCTATTAATTGCATCAGGTTGAGTCCCGCAATTTTCTACAATAGGCGGAGGGACTTTGATTAAGGGTGTCAGCAAATAAATGCCTAAAACTGTTGCCGATGTGATGAGCCGCGATCCGATTGTTGTTCACGCGGAAACTCCACTGAAGGAAGCTATCCAAATTCTCGCAGAACGCCACATCAGTGGACTACCTGTTGTGAATGATGTCGGGAAGTTGGTGGGCATTATCTCAGAAACCGATTTGATGTGGCAAGAAACTGGTGTTACTCCACCTGCGTACATTATGTTTCTTGATAGTGTTATCTATTTAAAAAATCCTGCTACGTATGACCGTGATTTGCATAAGGCACTAGGGCAAACTGTTGGGGAGGTGATGAGTAAAAACCCGATCGCTATTTCCCCTGATAAAACTTTAAAAGAAGCCGCTACAATCATGCACGATCGCAGCATTCACCGCTTGCCAGTACTTGATGACACAGATCAAGTAATTGGTATTCTGACTCGTGGTGATATTATTCGGGCAATGGCAGCAAGTCAAGATTAATCAAAAGTAAAGACGCGATTAATCGCGTCTGTCTTTTTTACACCTTTGAAAATCAAGGATAACTAAATGAGTATTACTTCGGAGTCTGTTAAGCAATTACTCAGTTCTGAGGATTTAGGCGATCGCTTACGTGCAGTAAATCAAATCCGCCAACTGGAACCTGCGGTTGGCTTTGAATTGATTCAAACTGCCATTAGCGATCACAATTCCCGTGTCCGTTACTCGGCGGTGAGTCAAATGGATACATTGGGATCGCAAGATTTACAATTATCTTTGGATATCTTGCGCGATCGCTTGCTTCATGACTCCGAAGTAGATGTCCAAGCAGCAGCAGCAGACTGTATAGGCGCACTTCAACTACATGACGCTTTTGAAGACTTACAAGAGGTTTACCACAAGACTGATGAATGGCTAATACAATTTAGTATCATCGCTACATTAGGAGCATTAGGCGATCCACGAGCCTTTGAATTGCTCAAAGAGGCACTTTCATCAGAAACCGAATTAGTGCAAACTGCTGCTATTAGTTCTTTCGGTGAATTGGGAAATGTAGAAGCAGTTCCCCTCTTAGCACCTTATGCTAACAATCCAGATTGGCAAATGCGTTACAGAGTTGTACAAGCGCTGAGTCTTTTGGGTGGTGCAGAAGCCAAATCTATATTAGAAACATTGGCGAATGATGAAGTCGAAGCGATCGCGAATGAAGCCAAAAGTTTTTTGCAATCGGTTTAAGTCTATCTTAGGTTAATGAAAAGTCATCCTTAAATAGATTTGTCTGACGATAAAAAAATTCGACCTGATTGGAAAAATTTTGTATTCCAGCCAGATCGAATAGATGAATTAGAGTTACTTTTAGTTGCTAAAAGTAACTTTCTTATATTTAGGATAAGTCTATAGAGCGAAACTTTTGCGGCGGCGAGATATAACCATGCCAGCACCAACTAAACCCAAGCCTAGCATTGTGGTTGGCTCAGGAACAGTGGTGAGAGTTAACTGGTAAGTGCTTGAAGCTCCAGAAACAGAAGCGCTCAGAGCGCCCCTCGCAATAGTTTGTCCATCGAAATTAAATTTCCCCGTAATCCCCGCTACGTCCAAAATGGTATCATCAAAAATCTGAGTTCTAGTAACTACAGAATCATCTAGGTCAAAGCTAAGAAGGGCAGTAGTGCTACCCAGGGTTCGCGATCCGAAATTAATGAATGGAGTGTAAACGCCTGTAGAGTATTTAGCTATTGTGCTTGTTAAATCACTTATCTTGGTTAAATTTAGAGTCTTAATGGTAATACCTGTGCCTGATAAGGTTGGTGAGAAGGCTGCAAAATCACCGCTAGGACTACTAACACCATCAACATCGGTAAATGTAATACTAGTAGTAGCTGGATTGCTTCCATCATTAGGAACAACAGATGTACCATTAAGACCAATACTCCCACTCAGGGTTACAGCTTGAGCAGACCCAGCAGAGGTAAATAACCCCGCAGTAGCTAACGGAATTACAGCAGTAACAGCTAAAGTTGCATTTAGTAATCTAGATTTAAAACTAATCATTGTTCTTTGAGGCTCCTAGTAATAATCTTAAATCAGGCAATTGCTTTACTTTTAATCTCAGTAATTTATGGAAAATACTGTCAGTGAAAGCGAAACTTGCGTGATCTATTTCTTATCTCCATAAAATCACATAGATTTGAGGTACGCAAGGTTTACTTAGTTGTCCTCATCACATCTTTAAATAATGTGTCATCTTCATAAAATTTTAATTGCTTGTATAACTGGTCTTCGTATATTTTTCATTCTATAGGGTTTTAGAGAGGCTCTGGATGACGGCAAAACCAGCAAGAAAAGCAGGATTTACCCTGATTGTGACAGCAATGTAAAGATCGCATCCCTACCTATGTATAGGAATCCGATTTTATTTTGAAAGCATTACGTATACTTAAGGCAAGAGGTAACTAATCTTTCCCTCTTGCCTGAAAATCTTAAGAGCCAAATACTTGCGGCCAAGTTGTGACAACAAAAACTACCACTGCGGCGATCGCTAATAACCCTTGAATCAAATTTCCTACCAAAGATCCGACTATAATTCCTATACCAGCTTTAACCGCCAACCTAAATTCACGTCGGTAAAGATACTCACCAATAATTGCTCCTAAAAGCGGGCCTAGTAAAATTCCTAACAGTGGCCCCCCAAAAGGCAAGGTTGGCAATAGTCCCAAAAATCCCACCACCAAACCGACAATTGCGCCAATTTGTCCCCACTTGCTAGCTCCAGCTTGTTTTGCTCCTACATAGCTAGCTAAAAAATCCACTCCAACACTGAGGAGTAAAACAATAATTGTCACAATTAAGGGAATCTTGATAGCTGCGAAGGAACTACTAACGATTCCCCAGACGATAATTGCAATTAAAATTAAGCTGCTACCAGGAATGGCTGGAACTACAGCACCAATGATACCTAAAACCATTACGGCAATTAATAGCCAATAAACAATTTGCATTGATAAAATTGTAAATTTACAAATTTCCGAGGCGCACAGATATACGCCTCTACTGTATATTCTATCTGAGTAAGATCGTAGGGAGGCTTACGTCAAAATAGCTAACTGAACTTCCTAAATACTCCAAGATAAAACTCAAAACTTATGACGAGAAAAATTTTAACTGGACTGAGTTCAGCAGCTTATGAACACCCTTTTGATCGCAAAGCCTTGGCTTCTTTGCAAAATATGCCTGGTGTTTCTTTGCTACTCAAAAAAATTAACGAATACGGCATTGATCGCTTACTCAGGCTGCAAAGCCTTGGTAGTGAAATTAGAATTTCGTCCCGAAATTTTCCCCAATTATATGAAGCATTTGTCGAAACTTGCCAAATTCTCGATGTTGCTCCACTTCCTGAACTGTATCTGTTTCGAGGTACAGGCCACATTGAATCTTACATTATTGGGGTGGAAAAACCTCTTGTTGGGATCAATTTAGATGCAATGGAGTGGCTTGGCGCAGATCAGTTGCTTTACGTTTTTGGACACGAAATTGCTCGGATCAAGAGTCAGCACATGGTTTATCACCAAATGGCAATAGTGATGCCAACTTTAAAAAATTTATTAAGCAGTACTACGCTGGGCGTAGGTGGCTTGCTAGCTGGGGGGATGGAATTGGGTTTATATAATTGGCGAATGATGGCTAGGTTTACTGCCGATCGGGCTGCAATGCTCGCTTGTCAGGATATTGACGTAGCAACTATTACACTGATGAAACTTGCGGGTTTACCAGATGAGTATTTGACTGCTGCTGTAATTGAAGACTTCCTTGTGCAAGCTCGTGAGTTTGCAGCTAATAACTTTGATAGTGTGGATAAAGTCACTAAAATATTAAGCTATACAGAATCAGGGCTTTCTTGGGTAGTTATGCGGGCTGGCGAGTTATTAAAATGGGTTGATTCTGGAGCTTATGATAATTTAATTCAACAGATAAATTTAAATACACCAGAAGAATCGGAAGACAAAGAAGAGAAGACACCAGAAGAGAAGGAAGGGTGGAATTTTTTGACTTCTTGGTGATGGAAGGTCAGGGAGTATGTCAAGTGGCTTAATTGGATAAAGTAGAGTTAAGACTAACGGCTAATTTATCAGCAATTCCTGCAATCCAATTTTCATCTTGTTTGGTATAACTACGAGGAGCATTTGCTCCCAAAATTAATACACCTTGGTTGCCAATAGGTTGACAAATTACACCTTGAGTATTCTCTGGCAAATAATCAAATTCAAGTCTACCCGGATATATTTTTAGAGCTACTAGATAAATCGGCTTTTGTTTTTCGAGTACCTGTTTTAAGATTACTCCTGGCACAACTTCAGATTTAGTACCCAGAATCCCACGACGTAATAAAACTTTGCCTTGGTAATAAACCACTAGCGATCGCGTTACTGTATTAGTCAACAATAAGTGAGATGCCCAGGCTAACTCTGTTTTCACGGCTTCGGGTAAATCTGCTGCTAGTACAAAACCAACTTCACCAATTAATTCTACAATATCAGGCGATCGCGGCTGAACTTGCTGCCAAATTAAACCCGTCAAAATTAACACTGCACTCAAAATCACGCCCACCACATCACCACGCGATTGTGACTGGGTTAATTCCGGTGTCAATAAACGGTTAATCAACAAAAGTACAGCGCCTAGCCCACCCACAACAAGGGGTAAACGCCGCAAAACTCGATTGTCATTTGTCATTTTTTATTGGGAATTGGGAATTGGGCATTGGGCATTGGGCATTGGGCATTGGCAATTAATTAGTTATTATTTCTCCTTCTGCTCCCTGCCCTCTGCTCCCTGCCCTCTCATCTCCTTACTCCTCGCCTGGTTCAATAATTCGCTGGAAAAGATAACCAGTTCCCCTCGCTGTGAGAATCAATTCTGGGTTGCTAGGATCATCTTCTAACTTTGCCCGCAAACGTGATATATGCACATCTACTACACGGGTATCTACATGACGTTCTGGTGTATAACCCCAAACTTCCTGCAAAATTTCTGAACGAGAAAAAGCTTCTCCAGAGCGACTGACTAACAACTCTAACAAGCTGAACTCCATACCTGTCAATCGAATCCGCTCATCGCCTTTGTAGACTTGTCGTTTATTTGTATCGATCCTAATGTTAGCGACATGGATCACCCCAGAGCTAGGAATGCCAGAAGCACTATTTTTATCTACACGCCGCAGTACTGAGCGAATCCGAGCTTCTAACTCCTTGGGAGAAAATGGTTTAACTACATAGTCATCAGCACCTAATTCTAATCCAGTGATGCGATCGGCTACATCACCCAAGGCTGTTAGCATAATAATGGGGACATCTGATTCTTTTCGTAATTCTTGACATACACCATAGCCATCTAGCTTTGGCATCATTACATCTAAAACTACCAAGTCAGGCTCAGTTTTGCGAAAAATTTCTAAAGCTTCTTCCCCATCGCCAGCAGTCACTACATCATAGCCAATCATGGAAAGGCGCGTTTCCAAAATCCGGCGAATGCTGGCTTCGTCGTCTACCACCAAGATTTTTTCTTTATGGCTTTCCAAATTTTTCAACGCTCCCTAACTAAAAATTTACATGATTAATTTTTAATACCATAATATTAAGATATCATTCCATCAATTGATTTGGAAAAAGCTCTAAATACTACTATGATTGGTTTTTAGTTTTTCCCAAGAATTAAGTAAATATTAAGAATATTTAATAAAATTTAAGAATGGCAAAGCCAAAAACATTTTTCACTTGTAATGAATGTGGAGCAGAATCGCCCCAGTGGTTTGGTAAGTGTCCAGCTTGCGGTACTTATAACTCTCTAGAAGAACAAATTTCTATACAATCCTCAGTAGATGTACCCAGTAGAGGAGGAGTAAGTAGTTGGCAATCGGCTCAAAGCAATGGCAAATCTCACTCTAAACCAGCTAAAGCACGAGCCTCTTTAACATTTGACCAAATTACCGATCGCCAAATTGCCCGATGGCAGTCTGGTTATGAAGAATTAGATCGGGTGCTTGGAGGTGGGATTGTCCCCGGCTCTATGGTGCTGATTGGTGGTGATCCTGGTATTGGAAAATCTACTCTATTATTGCAAGTATCAAATCAATTAGCGCAGAAATACCGCATACTTTACGTAACTGGTGAAGAATCGGGACAGCAGGTAAAATTACGAGCTTCTCGTTTGGGAGTATCAAAACCCCTAAGTGTAGTGAATGAGGAGGAGGTAACAGTAGTAGAGACTACACTTCCCATAGATCCTGACAGTATAGGTGCTGATTTATATGTACTGCCAGAAACAGATTTAGAAGAAATTTTACGGGAAATAGATTCTCTAAAGCCAAACGTGGCGGTGATTGATAGTATCCAAACGGTATTTTTCCCGGCGCTGACTTCTGCACCCGGTTCGGTAGCTCAGGTACGGGAATGTACAGCAGCACTGATGAAGGTGGCAAAACACGAAGATGTCACTATGCTAATTGTGGGACACGTCACCAAAGAAGGAGCGATCGCCGGGCCAAAAGTTTTAGAACATTTAGTAGATACAGTATTGTATTTTGAAGGCGATCGCTTTGCCTCTCATCGATTATTACGGACAGTCAAAAATCGCTTCGGTGCAACTCACGAAATCGGCATCTTTGAAATGGTAGCCGAGGGATTGCGAGAAGTCTCCAATCCCTCAGAGCTATTTTTAGGCAACCGTGACGATCCCGCTCCCGGTACGGCTATTGTCGTGGCTTGCGAAGGAACTCGCCCCATAGTTGTGGAATTGCAAGCCCTTGTAAGTCCCACCAGCTACCCTTCACCCCGTCGGGCTGGTACTGGGGTAGATTATAACCGCTTGGTGCAAATTCTCGCCGTCTTAGAAAAACGGGTGGGAATTCCCATGTCAAAGTTAGATTCCTACGTTGCATCTGCGGGTGGGTTGAACGTGGAAGAACCCGCAGTAGATTTGGGAATAGCGATCGCAATTGTAGCTAGTTTCCGCGATCGCATCGTCGATCCCGGTACAGTATTAATCGGTGAAGTTGGCTTAGGTGGACAAGTGCGATCGGTTTCTCAAATGGAACTGCGGTTAAAAGAAGCTGCTAAATTGGGATTTAAAAGAGCGATCGTGCCAAAAGGAACAAAATTTCCCGACCTGAATATTGAAATATTACAAGTATCTAAAGTAATAGATGCGATTATCGCCGCCATCCCGCATCAAGAATTGACAGCCGACGATTTAGAACCCGACGAAGAGGATGTAACTATATAGCCCGATCTTTTTAAACAGAGTTGAGAGGATCTAAAACAATCACTCTCCATTTCTCCTCTTTCTCTGTGTTGCGCCAGGTGCTACAACGGGGGGAACCCCCGCAACGCACTGGCTTCTCTGCGTCTCTGTGGTTCGTAATTTATTTCTTGTAAATCTACCACCCCAAAGGACAACCCACCATGACAGCCCTCACCCAAGACTACCAAATCACTTGGGAAAAACTACCCGATGATTACAAACTCCCAGACGATCCAGTGGACAACATCAACCAACCAGCCTTAGCTGCTGCGCTCACAGAAAGCCTACAATTAGCCGGAAAAATTTCAGCTAACGCCCTAACAACAACTAATTACGGCATTTGTGCCACTCTGAACAACAAAATGGTCATTAAAGCCCCTGATTGGGCTTTCATTGCCAAAATTAATGTTAGCAGAGAAGAAGTAACACGCAGTTACACACCTCAATTACAGGGTGATATTCCCGTAATTGTGATGGAATTTATTTCAGATACACAGGAAACAGAGTATTCTATTAAAGCGACATATCCGCCAGGAAAATGGTTTTTCTACGAGCGCATCTTAAAAGTACCAAATTACGTCATATTTGAGCCAGACAGAGGTAGTTTCGAGATGTATCGGTTAGACAACACAGAACAATACATTTTGCAAGAGCCTGATGAAAATCAACGCTACTGGATACCGGAGATGAATCTTTACCTTGGAGTGCGGGAAGGAAATCGTGAAAACCGCATAGGAAAGTGGTTACGGTGGTGGGATGAACAAGGAAACCTTCTACCTTGGGGAACAGAATTAGCTGCACAAGAACGCCAACGTACTGAACAAGAACACCAACGCGCCGAACGACTAGCAGCACAATTGCGGGCTGCGGGAATTGAACCAGAGGTGTAATTGAAAACCACAGATCCCCGACTTCTTAAAGAAGTCGGGGATCTTGTTTTTCACAAATGATTAAGTAGGGCTGAATACCAGTTGTTAGACACAATGAGGTTTGACAAGTGCGATCGCAATAGCTTTATTGAGATTGAATATACTGCTTATTTATTGCCTAAAATCTCCCTTGGCAAAAACGGATATGTATGGTGTGCCAAAATAAATATCAGTAAAACTACGGTCTTTACCAATGGCGTGGAATCCAGGGCAGAAGTTGTTTGGCGATCGCTACATCATCGAGAGAAAATTGGGTGAAGGTGGAATTGGTATAACTTATCTGGCAAAAAATCAACGCGGTGAATTGCGAGTCATCAAAACCCTCAGAGAACAAATCCTCAATCATCCCGCCTGGATAAGCAAGCAAGATAAACTACGCCAAGACTTTCGAGATGAAGCTTTGCGGCTGGCTTTGTGTCGCCATCCTCATATTGTGCAGGTAGAAAACGTCTTTGATGAGGTTAATTTGCCATGCATGGCAATGGAGTACATCGAAGGTGAAGATTTGGGTAAGCAGATAACCGAAAAAGGTGCTTTACCGGAAGCCGAAGCACTGCTATACATCAGGTAAATTAGCGACGCTTTAACCTTAGTTTACGAGAAAGGCTTACTGCATTGGGATTTAAAGCCGAGTAACATCATGATGCGTGCGGGTAAACAAGAAGCAGTGTTAATTGACTTTGGTATTGCCAGACAATTTATTCCCGGTGGAGTTTTACAGCATACAGAGAATCTTACCCCTGGTTATGCTCCACCTGAGCAGTATGTCCCCGATGCTGAACGGGGGGAATATATTGATGTTTATGCCTTAGCTGCAACGCTGTATTCTTTGCTGACTGGACAGTTGCCACTTAACGGGTGACAACAAGGCTAAACAGCTTGTTTCATAAGGGATAGAGCTTGGAAACCGCGTTGAAAAAAGAGGCGTTTATGAGGCTTGAGTGCTATTAAGTTCAGAGCTAAATCTGCCCATAATTCCATGCCATAGATCCATAGTTGTCCGTAGAGAGCAAAGCTAAAATCACTCTGACGTGGGGTCTGTTCATTGTGTTGTTGAATACGTCCATCATTTGTCTCGATACTGAATTGTTTCATCAGTTGACCGTGCATAGTAGCCAAACTATAGGCAATTACAATCAATAAGACTAAGGCTAAAAAACGAGTCTCATTCACTTTGGCATCCTCTAAATTATAACCAACTGTTTTACAATCCTTAAAAAATTGCTCAATTCCCCATCGGCGGTGATAGAGGCATAAAGTTTGTTGGAGAGTGGGCAGATTAGTCAAGATATACCAAGGTTCTTTTGGTTCATTTTTTCGATATTTTCTCTTCCAATAAACAGCAATATTAAATAAACCCAATTCATCCCCTTTACCACATTTGACTCCTACATAAAACTCTGACATCCCCGGCTTAAATCCAAGGTGTTTAAGAATTTTATATTCTTGTTGATGTGATTCCTGGAAGTGAAGGTCTTTTTTCTGACGTAAAGCAAAGTATAATCCTTTATCAGAGAGCCACTTGGCTAGTTTTGGGCTATGAAATTCTCTGTCGGCTAACACTACAATCCGACGGTTTTTTAACAATTTTATCGCCGTATTTATCAATCGCTTTTGTGTTGTTAAATTACTGTTACCCACATGATTTAATGTTTCCCAATACAGTGGCAAGGCATGAGTTCCCCATACCAACGTCACCATAAATATATTCCGTCCTTTCCACTGTGTACGATCTACTGCTATCATCCAATAACCATATTTCTGATGGTTTTTTTTGTTTAAATAACGGCGTTGTTCTCGATTAACTCCCTGTTCTTTTGACGATTTTCTAATCCAATATTTTATCAATGGAAACCAAAATAACTTAACGCAGAGTTTCCCGATTACTAAAAATCTTTGTAGGTTGCGTTTTCGGCTTTCATATGTAATTGGTTGCGGAAATACGCTTGCCAATTTTGATAGCTTCACTTACCGATGGGCTTGTATTAATAATAACAATATATCCAGCGTCAGATACTGCTGTTCACTCAAATGCTTTCGGAAGATTTTTTGATATGATGATGGCAACATTTTGTTTTTTGGGGGGCTTCTTTCCCCCTATTTTTTTACCACTTTATTTTCTCAAATTGTTGCCAAATCTCATCTTCAGCCACCTTGTCATCCGTTAAGTAATTTGTCAAAGAGTCGCACATCGTAAAGATATTTATAGAACTTTTCCTTGATACAATATCTTTATAGAAACACATATCAATAAATCATATCGCCCTAAGTATGACAACTGTAATTGCTAGACCATCATCCTTTCTTGGCAGTATCAAAATAGAAAAGCTAGATAAGTTTAATCTGTTCAAATTTAATGATGAACTGCAAGCACGGATGGAAGAACTTTTAGAACGCAAAAAAGCTGATTTACTAACTTCAGAAGAAGTTATCGAACTTGAAGAAATTGGAGAATTAGATAGGATTTTCACCCATATAAATGCAATGCTAGTAGCTCAAAAATGATGATTGATGATGCTACTAAAGAAATTGTGCGAAGACGAGCAAATTATCTATGCGAGTATTGCCATTCTCCAGAGCGCATTTCCACAACTAGATTTACAGTAGACCATTTGATACCAAAGTCTATTGGTGGTTCTGACGAACTTAATAATTTAGCCTTGGCTTGTCGTCGTTGCAATGAACGTCGCTACAACTTTGTAGCTGGATATGACTCAGAGACTCAAGCAATAGTACCCCTATTTAATCCTCGTCAACAAATTTGGTCAGAGCATTTTCTGTAGTCAGCAGATGGTAGGACAATTGTCGGAGTTACCCCCACTGGTAGAGCAACCTGCAAGCGACTTGATATTAACGATGAACGCTATCCAGAAGATGATTCCATTAGGAGTGATCGGGGTTTTTGGGTTCAAGCTGGCTTACATCCTCCTAATGAAGATCGAAGGGCAAAGTATTGAATAATCAAAAATATGACTACCTATTTTAACTATATCCCTCAATCCGATCCGCCGCTTCCTCCTTGGGAAACCTTACCAACAATGTATGATTTACCAAGCGACAACCCAGAGGAACCAGGTTTGCCAGACGATTTTCATTTTTTACAGCCCTTACTTTTATACTTAACTTTTCAGCCCATTAACTGGAATCCAGAATTAGTTTACAGTGCTGCTCACCTTAATCTTTACTATGATTTAGAGCATCCTTTGTGGTATAAGCGCCCAGATTGGTTTGGTGTAGTAGGTGTAAAAAAACTATATAAAGGGCAAGATTTACGGTTAAGTTATGTGACTTGGCAAGAACCAGCAAATCCCTTTGTGGTTGTTGAGTTATTATCTCCAGGTACAGAAGACGAAGATTTAGGCACAAGAAGAGAGAGTGCAGCAAATAAACCTCCTAGCAAATGGGAAGTTTATGAACGAATTTTGCGGATACCCTACTATATTGTTTTTAGTCGCTACACAAATGAACTGCGAGTATTTCAGTTAGTCGGCGGTCATTATGAACCGATGAATTTGACCCAAGGGCGCTTACTAATGCCAGAGATAGATTTAAGTTTAGGCTTATGGTAGGGTTCATTTCGAGATATTGAAAAGTTGTGGTTAAGGTGGTTCACTTTGGCAGGAGAATTAATTCCTGTACCCACAGAAGAAGCTGCTGCTGCTACCAAACGAGCTATGATTGCCGAACAAGAAGCTACAGCAGCTAAAAGAAAAGCAGAACAATTAAGTAGGTGGGCGGAGGAAAACCTAAATGTGTAAAGCAATGTTAACAAGGAGAATGATTGTTAAATTTGAAACGTTCTGTACGGTAATTATTTT
>NZ_JBALDL010000004.1:0-74635 GCF_036917465.1 Nostoc sp. | reverse complement strand
CCAGTCAGGGTTTTCAGGAGTTGACCACTGCTGACATCCCAGATTTTGATTGTTTTGTCATAACTAGCAGAAGCTAACTGTTGTCCATTGGGGCTATAGGCGACGCTATTGACCCCATTGCTATGACCAGTCAGGGTTTTCAGGAGTTGACCACTGCTGACATCCCAGATTTTGATTGTTTTGTCATAACTAGCAGAAGCTAACTGTTGTCCATTGGGGCTGTAGGCGACGCTAATGACCTCACTGCTATGACCAGTCAGGGTTTTGAGGAGTTGACCACTGCTGACATCCCAGATTTTGATCGTCTTGTCATCACTTGCAGAAGCTAACTGTTGTCCATTGGGGCTGTAGGCGACGCTAATGACCACATTGCTATGACCTTCTAAAGTATTCACTTCTATGGCACGGTTTTCTTTTGGTTCCTTTGGCTTTAAATAAACCGCTTGCTGTAAAGTTAACACTGTTTGCATTCGCGTATCGCTTCTTTGCTGTGCCGAAGCTGTGCGTTTGAGTTTTTCACCTGCCTTTAAACCTGCTATTAAAGCATCTGGATGTTGTTCAGAGACAAAAAACGCTTCTGAAGAATTATTCAGGGCGTTAATTTCATTAATATCGGCTTGTTTTTTCTGCTCATTTGCCTCTACTGCCGATCGCCATGATAAACCTGTCAACCCAACTAATACTAATCCTGCGGCGACGGAACCAAAAAGGGCGCGTTTGAGAAAGTTATTCAGTTTCGCGTCACTCAGTTTTCTTTGTTCTCGTTCTTTTTCCAGTTCCGCCATCACCTGCTTTAACTTCGGTTCTTGTTGCTGGCGGATAAAGGCGGCGATGTAGTCATGTACCAGTTGATAACGGTCAGCCGGGTTTTCTGGTAGCAAAACCACCAAGCCTGATTGGACAAAAATTTCTAATACTAAATCTAATTTACTGATTTCAACAGCTTTATCTTCCCTAGTTTCTGATCCCCCCGCCTGCGGCGACCCCCTTAAAAAGGGGGTTGAAGAAATTAAGCCCCCCTTTTTAAGGGGGGTTGGGGGGATCTCCGAGAAGTACGGCATCAAATCGCGTTCCAACTCAGCGCGAGTCTTTAACGGGCGAGTTCCTTTTTCATCTGTCAGCAAATACAGTAATATGTTTGCTGCTTGCTGATTCTCAACGCCGCAATCATTAACAACTTCATCCAAATAACGCTTAACCAATTCGTCTTTAGTACCACGCTGTCGATATTCTGCCAGAGTTGTAATATTCTCTGTTTGCAGTTGCGCCCCCACAACCTGCAACTCAATGGGACGAACTTCGCCCAATTCTCCGGCTAAATCTTGCACCAGTTGTTTAACTAAAGCATCCTCTAAGCGAAAACTAGTATTTTCAGTTAAACGCTGAATAATTGACTTGGCATCAGCAGGTGAAAAATTCCCCAATTTGTAAAGCACATTATTACTAAGAATGTCATTGCCAATAATCTTGAGACTGGACAAATCATTGCACTCTAGCAAGTAATGGATGTAATCTACTCGCAGCGATAAGATAACTTTCACTGATAGAACATTCAGACACTCTCCCAGAAACTCAAAGAATTGCTTCCTTTGTGCAGGTTCGGTGTAAACAAAGAAAAATTCCTCAAATTGATCAAAAATTAACACTGTGCGGAGGTTGCGCTGTTCGTTTTCTTTGAGTCTGGATATCAAATATTGCCTAGTTCCGAGTTTTGAGGATGAAAGTTGACCTTCTGAGGATGAAAGTTGACCTTCTGAGGATGAAAGTTGAGCTTCTGAGGGTGAACGTTGACCTTCTGAGGATGAAAGTTGAGCTTCTGAGGGTGAAAGTTGACCTTCTGAGGGTGAAAGTTGACCTTCTGAGGATGAAAGTTGACCTTCCGAGGGTGGAAGTTGACCTTCTGAGGGTGAAAGTTGACCTTCCGAGGTCGAAATTTCGAGTTCAAAGGTCGAAACTTGAAGTTTTAATTCTCCCCCATCCCCCTTGTCCCCTTGTCCCCTTGTCCCCCTCATCCCCCTCATTTCCCAAAACCCTCCCCAACTCTTCCGCCCAGTTAGTATAAACCCGCATTACCACCGGCAAATAATCTTGAACACCGATCGCTTTATTCTTTAAAGCTGGCACCAATCCCGCATTCACCAGAGAACTTTTGCCAACACCCGATTGCCCATGAATTACTATCAACTTATAATCAGGGCGACCCATGCGTTCAATCAAACGTTCTACATCCAACAGGCGACCAGATGCAGCAATTTCTGGGGCAATGTTTCCTTGGGGAGAGTTTGAGCGCAATGTCTCTACAAGCGCCTGTTTTGTAGCTTCTAACCTACCCGCACCAATAAAAGCCCGCAAACCAAATTGCTGTTCAATGGAACGCTGTTGCTGTTTAATTTTGTATGCTTCGAGATATTCTTTCTGCTCAAAGTAAAGATGCTGCAAAAATCTCAGATTTTCCAAGTAAACCCTGACATCTTCTAGAGGATTACCCACATCTCTAGCATTTTCTAAGCTGAGAGTTGCCTCTTGAATTTGACCTAAATGGTATTGAGAACGACCTAAGACAAACTGATATAAACTAAAATCTTTTGATTTAAAATCTCTTGCGGAAATCTCAGATACAACCCCTGATATACTCGCTGATTCCACATTGAGAATCGTAGCAAAAACTTTCAATGCTTGCTGAACAAGCTGATTTGCTTCAACCCAGTTTCTTTTAGCCAAAGCCACCTCAGCTAAAAAACCGTAATCCTTGGCTAATTCCCTTGGCTGGTTGTTAGTTTGATGTATTACTAAAGCTTGTTCCGAAAGACTCTGCAATGTTTCCCACTTTTGCAAGTCTCGCAATATATCACCGAATTTAACTACTGCATTAGCAATTAAATCTGGACTTTTAAACTGGGTAATAAAATTTATATACTCTTGAATATAATGCCAAGTTACTTGCCAATCTGGATGATTAATATCTTGATATTTAAAAGCTTTGAGATAATAGCAAAAGCCAATCTCACAGAGGATTTTTGCCTGCCTTTCAAAATAATAATTTTGCTGCCAAAGCTCAAAAGCTTTGTGATAATGCTGTAGCGCCGAATCTTTTTGATTGTTTATCTGTTTGAAAAAACCTAATAAAGATTCTAAATTAGCTTGAATTTCTAAATTATAAACATCTGGCTGATTGAGTAAATATATTTGCGCGGCTTCTAACTCATTTTCCAGCTTGACATATACATCTACGCTAAATTTTAAGTTATTACTAAACCATTGATTAGCCGTTTCGGTGACAAAATCTACTAATTCTTGTGTTGATATATCAAAATTTCTCGTAGTTGCCCAACTTTCCAAATCAGGCGCAAACTGTATTAGCTGTTTGTAGATTTCATCGTCAATCCATACCACTAAGGGAAAAGCAAAATTCTTGCGAAACTCTTCCCGCACCTGATTAGCAGAAGTTAACATCACAGATAAATTCTGCACTGATTCCAAACCCACAACCATTACACAGGCTGGTATCTCTTCGCCGAATGCTTCTTGAATGGCAGTATAAAGAGTCCTGTTAGATTGCTGCACTGTCAAGACACGAATTTCAACTTGACAGATTTCCTGCAATCTGGAGATTAAGCGATCGCGCAAGCTACCATAATTACACCGTGCCAAAATCAGCTTAAATTGCCCCACAGAGGATTCAATCGCCCATGCTAATTGTCTCAGAGAGCGTAGGCGTAGCCCGTCGTAGATATCGCTGTTTACGTGGTCATCTTTTGGTGGTTGAGAGTCTGTCATAAGTGATAAGCTCACGTAAATCTAGAGTGTAGGAGGCAGAGGATGAAATCACTACCAGTCATTGAATTACCCCTCCCTAACCCTCCCCTTGTAAAGGGGAGGGAACTAGATTTTCCGGTTTCCCCCCTTTCCAAGGGGGGATTAAGGGGGGTAATTCAACTTGTCCATACACTACTTGCCTCCTCATTGCAACTCCCTGGCTTCAGCCAAGACGGGATTAACATCAAACCAAGACTCGCCACCATCCCGGTATTCAAACACAAATCGACTGCGAATCAGTTTTTGATATCCGTGGTCATCACTTACCTTTTTCCTTTCCTTGACATGACGTAACAATTGCCACTCATCATCAGAAATTGGCAACATTATTTCATTGCGCCGAGAACGAATAACTTGCTCTAAGGTTTCACGGGTTAGGGGAAGACTCATCTCTTCCGTAATCCAAGTATTTAGCAGCCTCAGCACATCCCGCACATGACCACCGCTCATTTTACATAACCGTTCTAGACTAGCCGCACTATCAAAAATCTCGGTAACTTGATTTAAACGCTCCTCTGGTGTGATGTCAGGAAAAGCTCTTGCTAATACCATCTGCTGCATCAGTGCCATTCCCTGTGTATGAACACTGCCATCAGTCCTTTGTACAGGTACCATTGGTAATACCTTTGGATCTTCTGGGAAACGCTGAGTCAGCATTCCGTAATCGTTGGAAAACTTCAATGACAAGGGCATGGTGTAGATGAGATGACAATTAAGCTTAGTCAAAAACTCACCTTGATCGACAAATAAATATTCTTGCTGTGGACGACCCCAAGGTTTGACACGATTATCTATGCGGTCAAGATTATCGACAATTACCACCAGACCATTTTTACCCTGCTGTTTGAGTTTAGCGATGCCTGCGGCGGGCTACGCCTACGCAGGTTCCAATAATTCTTGATTAATCGCTTCCAGCAGTTTAGTTTTTTGCGGTGCTAAATACTGATTGAGTTTTTCTCGCAGCGTGGGGTCATTTTTCATCTTCGCGGTGATTTCACCAATCCCCACAGACAGAGAAAGCTTATCTTTTTCAGAAGTGACACCAAAATCGCCGACATTGGGAACCTTAACTTTTACCCCCGTCACCTCAGAGTTTAAGACCTTCCAAGCACCTTGGAGCAACTCATTAAACTTGTTAGGTGTCTCCAGTGTTATTTTATCCAGACTTTGACTCACACGCCGAGCGATCGCTAGCAGCACATCAGCAATATCGACATCAGTCATTTCCAGGTCGTCGCTGGACTCAAAATAGACCACTTGGAAGCCTAATTTTTCCAGTTCTGCCTGTAACCGTAATAGTTCTGTCGATTTTCCACAACCAATATGCCCAGTAAATAAAGTGCAAGTGGGTTCATCGGGCTTAAAAAAAGTAATTTTCTGCTTCAGCTTGCCAAGAATATCACCACCTCGAACAGAAGAAAAATCTATATAATACTTGCCATCAGAGCTATTGTTAACAAACAGAGTTCTGCTGGGATCAGTAGCCTGATAAAATTCCCGTAAATCTATGGACATAACGCTGGTAGTGCAATTATCTCGTATTATCCTAGATATTCTTGTTCAAAATACAAACTTTTAAACAAATGGTTTTATTAGCGGGTGTAAACGCCCCTTGGAAGCCAATCGTTGATGGCTGATTGCGGCATTAAAAAAGCAGATGATTATTACCATCTGCTTTAATAAAAAATCCGTTATCTTCTTTACTTGGCTACTAACTGATTAACTGGAGCAATCCCAGCCAAATCTAAAATTGGCGCGATCGCATCTTCCCGTTTCACTGCCATCATGTGAACCCCTTGACACAATTGCCGTGCTATCTGCACTTGCTCTGCGGCAATTTTCATTCCTTCTTCAAGAGG
The DNA here is from genome assembly GCF_036917465.1 of Nostoc sp. GTDB lineage: Bacteria > Cyanobacteriota > Cyanobacteriia > Cyanobacteriales > Nostocaceae > Nostoc. The sequence continues at coordinate 68,960 of NZ_JBALDL010000004.1, read as the reverse complement.
ATCTTTGGCTTTTGCCAATCTATCAATAATATGTTGGGGAATATTTACACCCGGAACACACCTATTAATAAACTGGGCATTTTTTGCCGATTTCAACAGAAAAATTCCTGCCAAAATCGGTTTTTTATAGCCAGAAGCAATGGTATCCATGAACTTTTCTAGCAGATCAAAATCGGTAATTAACTGACTTTGAAAAAATTGCGCTCCGGCTTCAATTTTGCGTTCAAATCGACTTTGCAAACCCGACCAACTTTTACATTGTGGGTCTACTGCTGCGCCAACAAATAAATCTAACGCTCCATCAGTCAAGGGTTTTTCGTTACAATCAACGCCTTGATTCATCTTCCGAATCAGTTGCAGTAATCGCACCGCTTCCAAGTCAAAAACTGCTCTAGCATCTGGATGATCGCCTGCTTTTACGGGGTCGCCAGTCAAAGCTAAAATATTACGAATACCTAAAGCATGAGCGCCCATTAAGTCAGATTGTAAAGCAATGCGATTGCGATCGCGGCAAGCAACTTGACAAATCGGCTCTATACCATTTTGTGACAAAATCACCGACGCGATTAACGAAGACATCCGTAACACTGCGCGGCTACCATCAGTAACATTGACAGCATGAACCCTTCCCTTAAGAGTCGCCGCCATTTGAATCATCTGTGCTGGATTTCCCCCTTTTGGGGGTGCTACCTCGGCGGTAACTAAAAATTCACCTGCTTGTATAGCTCTACGGAAGGCAGTGGGGCTATGGGTGTGATACATAAAATTAAGAATTTCAATTTCTTAAATGGTATAGCAAATCACACCTAAAAGCGAAAACTTATAGGGGAAGCGAATAGCCTAAAGCAGCTTTTACTTGTGATAACGTTTGATTTGCGATCGCTCTAGCTTTTTCCCCGCCATCCCGTAACACAGAGTCCAAATAGCTTTTGTCTGCCGTTATCGTCTGATATTTTTCTTGAATTGGTTTCAGGGACTCAATAATTGTGTCCGTTAACAATGGCTTAAATTGTCCCCAGCCCATATCCTGGCACTCAACTGCGACATCTTCTTTTTTCTGCCCAGACAGCAATGTATACAGCGTTAACAAGTTATTACACTCTGGACGCGCCGGATCGTCAAAAGTCAGCCCACGAATCGGATCGGTTTTACAACGCTTAATCTTGTATTGAATCTGTTCTGGTGAATCGAGCAAACTGATTCGGCTTAACTCCGAAGGATCGGACTTTGACATTTTGCGCGTACCGTCAGCCAAACTCATCACCCTTGCCCCTTCTTTACGAATTAAAGGGTCTGGTAACTTCAGCACGGGCTGATCTGGTTTACCAAATTGGTGATTTAACCGAGCCGCAATATCCCGTGTCAATTCCAAGTGTTGCTTTTGGTCTTCACCCACTGGCACTTTATCCGCTTGGTAAAGCAAAATGTCGGCTGCCATTAGCACAGGATAATCCAATAAACCTGCACTCACATTTTCTCCCTGCTTTACAGCCTTTTCCTTAAACTGGATCATATCTTGCAGCCAGTTTAAAGGTGTAATGCAGTTGAGCAACCAAGTGAGTTCACTGTGGGCCGAAACGTGAGATTGCACAAAGATGGTGGAGTGATTTAAATCAAGACCACAAGCTAGATACAGAGCAGCAAGGGTGTAGGTATCATCTGCCAACTGTTTTGGATCGTGTGGCACTGTAATCGCGTGCAAATCAGCCACAAACAGATAATTTTCGTATTCGCTCTGACCTTCTACCCAGTTGCGAATGGCTCCCAAGTAGTTACCTAGATGGTAATTGCCGGTTGGTTGAACTCCAGAAAGAACACGTTGCTTGCCCATAAATTCCAACTTAGTTATCTCAAATCCTCGCTATGGCGCGGTTCAAACTTTGATCGCTAGCGATCGCACATAAATCATATTATTTTACAACTACCCATTGCGTCACAGGTGCCATTGCCCGCCAGCCTAAAAATTTACCAATAGGTTCCGCCCGTTGAATGGCAATACGAATTAAATCGCCACCGATTCGTTCATGCCATTGGAATAAAGTTTGCTCGCCCTCTACTGTCACCACATTTGCGACCAAATGCCCACCCGGCCGCAGTGCTTCCCAGCAAACATCAAAAAGTCCTGTTGCTGTAACCCCACCACCAATAAAAATGGCATCTGGTGCTGGCAAGTTTTTCAGGGCTAGGGGCGCTTTCCCTTCAATGATTTGCAGATTTGGAGTACCGAGAGTGGCCGCATTATCGGCAATATAGAGTAGTCTAGATGAGTTTTGTTCGATCGCGATCGCCCGACACTGAGCATTACTCCGCATCCATTCGATGGAAATTGAGCCACAACCCGCGCCAACATCCCACAACAGTGCGCCCGGTGTGGGAGCCAAAGCTGCTAGGGTGATTGCCCTAACTTCACGCTTGGTTAACTGTCCATCGTGGTGGTAGGCGCTATCTGGTAGCCCTGGTAATCTTGGTAATGGGACAACCCCAGCATCAGCAATACAATAAACTGCGATCGCATTCAATGCAGCAATTTCAGTTTGATTCCAAGATGCAGCCGTACCTTCCACAATTCTTTCATGAGTGCCGCCCATACGCTCCAACACGGTAATTTTGCTGCCACCATAGCCGCGATTTGTCAAAATCTCCGCAACAAGGGCGGGTGTGTCCTTACCTTCGCTCAAAATCAACAGTCGTGCTTTTGGATAGATGTAAGACTGGATTAGGGAGGATGGACGACCATTTAAACTCAAGGTTTCCACTTCAGTTAAAGACCATCCTACCCTGGCACAGGCGAGGCTGAAGGTTGAAGGTGCGGGGATAATCGTCATTTCAGAAACCGGAATTCGCCGCATTAAGGTGACACCAATGCCGTAACACATGGGATCGCCGCTTGCAAGTACGCAGATTGACTCACCCCGACGCTGAATTATTTCGTCTACAGAGGCGCTAATTGGCGATGTCCAGACTATTTTTTCACGTTGATCGTCTGTAGGCAGCATAGCCAAATGGCGATCGCCTCCGACAATTACTTTAGCTTGAGTGATTAGGGAAAGAGCGATCGCGCTTAACCCCTGTAATCCATCTTCTCCAATGCCGACGATAGAAAGCCATTTCTCTGTCATGCTAATTCATAGCTAATACTTTATCGGCGGTTACAAACAAGTAATCTCGGTGATTGTTTTCAGATTTATTAACCCACAGCAAATCCTGTGTATTGCCTTACGAACGGTTCATTAAATGCCAAAACAATATCTTCCTTTGGGACTCCTAACTTTACTAAATCATTAGCAATGCCAATCTCAGTTCCATCATATTGTATCCAAATCTTCCCATCTTTGATATCAAGATGCAAAACACAGCCATATTGCCGTCGTCGATTTTTCCAGCCGACGTAGACTAATTGATAGTGATCGTGAAGAGGATCAAAAATGACTTGTTTTTCTATTTCACTTTTTGACGAACCTCGACTAGCATAAGCTGCCAATAATTCTTGAATATAACCTCGATATTGCTCTAATTTTTCCATTCTACAATCACCTCATTTACCGGATCGTAAACGATTAACTTTAGTTGGGAGCGTTGAATAACAATTTGAATAAATTGCAATGCGAAGAAGCTGCTATAAGTTCCTAAAGGAACAGCCAAGTATAAAACTCGTTCTGGTTCTTGAATCTCTAGAGCAATTTTATAGTTGAAACATTGACCCAATGCTGTATGAAATTCGTAAATATTTGATGCACCAAGAAAACTCTTAATCTCAACTGCTATTTTATCTCCTGCTTTCTCAGCTGCTAATATCGGCTCCGCACCCAAATCTATGTACATTTCAACTCCACCGACTTCAATTTCTAGAGGGTCGTCTGTAATCACCCAACCTTCTTTCTCTAGCCCTTTTCTAACAGCACTATGAAAAATATCTCTTGCAGCCATTCAAATATAACTTTCTTAATTACGTAGACGGCAGTGATATCTCAGAAATAATTTATTATAGGACTTACGCAAAACTACAGGCGGTAGGGGCAATTCATGAATTGCCCCGACGATTTAAACTACTGCTGCTGTTGCTTTCACAGCAAAAATTTTCTCAATTATATCTTCTACTACCTTATCTGGCGTAGAAGCACCAGAAGTAATTCCCACAACAATTTCACCATCTGGCAACCAGTTTTCTGTAGTTATTAATTGCCCATTTAATTGTCGATGTTCTATAGAATCTCTTGATTTAATCCGTTCAACAGTATCAATGTGATAAGAAGGAATTCCTCGCTCAAAAGCAATTTGTTGCAATTGAGTAGTATTCGATGAATTGAACCCACCAATTACTACCATTAAATCTAAATTATGTTCCACTAACTCCAACATTGCATCTTGCCGTTCTTGGGTGGCATCACAGATGGTATTGAAGCTTTGGAAATGCTGAGTTAACTCGGTGGGGCCATACTTTTGCAACATAGTCCGCTCAAAAATTTTTCCGATTTGCTCAGTTTCGTCTTTAAGCATGGTAGTTTGGTTAGCAATGCCAACTCTTTCTAAATCGCGATCGGGGTCAAATCCTACTGAACAAGCTTTAGCAAATTTTGTCAGAAATTCTTCACGGTTCCCACCATTGAGAATATAGTCAGCAACATAATTTGCTTCTTGCAAATTTAACACAATCAAATACTTGCCAGCAAAGGAACTAGTAGCTACTGTTTCTTCGTGCTTATATTTACCGTGAATTATTGATGTATAATCGATTTTTTTGTGCTTTTCTACTGTATTCCAAACTTTAGATACCCAAGGACAAGTTGTATCAACAATTTTGCAGCCTTTGTCGTGAAGGATCTGCATTTCTTGAACGCTAGCTCCAAAAGCGGGTAATATCACTACATCACCAGTGCCAACAACAGAAAAGTCTTTATTCTTTCCTTCAATGGGGATGAATTCTACTTCCATCTCCTGCATCCGTTGATTTACAGAAGGGTTGTGGATAATCTCGTTAGTAATCCAGATTTGTTCTGTGGGGAAGTGCTGACGAGTTTCGTAGGCCATAGCCACAGCCCGTTCTACACCCCAGCAAAACCCAAAGGCTTGTGCTAGTCGGATTGTCACATCACCCCGTTGCAGGATGTAATTGCGATCGCGGATTTCCTGAATCAAGTTACTCTGATATTCAGATTGTAACTGGGTAGCAACTTTTGCTTGATGACCAAAGCCCTTGCGATTGTAATTTTCTGAATGTTGCAGGCTACGCTTAAAAGCTTTTGTATCCATTAGATTTGTCTACTTGAACCACTATTTTTTATTTTCTCGCACCCAGACGCGATTTATACGGAGTTGTATTCAAAGATATTACTTCTTTTTGTCCTTTAACCTTATTTTCCCGAAGGGCGCTGAGGCTGGGATTTTAATTCTATTTCGCTATAAATCTGCAATGCAGAACGCCAAACCATATAGCCTTCAGGACTTAAATGTAAGCCATCAGTAGTAAATTCGCGGCGGAGATTTCCTTGCTTGTCGGTAAACAGGGGATATAAATCAAGAAATTTGACATCTTTTTTGGTACTTATGCTTTGCAGTCGCTGATTCAACTCCCGAATACGACTATTGGTAACAGCTAGAAGTTTATCTCGTCCTTTCCAGGTTGTTTCTTCTGCCGCATGTGGCAAAATCGATTGGACAACAATTTGCGCAGTGGGATGTGTCTTTCGGAGGTAATTGATAATTTGTCGCTGATTATCTAAAATTTCCTCGTTGCTCACCCCCCGAATTAGGTCATTAATGCCAATCATTACAAAAATGACCTCTGGCTGGGTGCGGTCAAATATTTTCAATCTTTTCAATAGGCCATTGCTGGTTTCGCCAGAAATCCCTTGATTGAGCCAATTTTTACCTTCGGGTAATAACTCAGGGGGAAACCACAAACTCAGAGAATCTCCCGCCAGGATGGTTAAATGGGAAGTCCGTTGGTCAGCAGCGACCTTAGCTTCTTGCTTGAGAATGTCTACCCACTCCTGGTAAGTGAGTTGGTGACGGCGACCCAAATCAGATGTAGCAATTTGGGGTGAGTTATTTAGGCTGATTGATTCTGGGGATGTTGCTATCCCAAAAAAAGCGGTCAATTTCTGCTGTTGCCAGATTAGCAGAATCACCGCCAACATTAGGATGCCGTTGGTTAACAGCGAGAAAAATGCCCAGATAGGAAAGGTTTTAAAAGAAGTAGACACGACTAGCGAAATTTACCAATTATTTGAATCAAATTTTAACGCTAGCGATCGCAAATTACACAATATTAAAGCGGGGAGTAGGGGAAAAATCATTCCTAACTCCCAACTCCCCACTCAGCACTCTCTACTAAGTCGGACGATCGCCAAACTCGGAGTTGTAACCTTCTTCACCGTGTTCGTTGATATCCAAACCTTGCAATTCTGCTTCCTCTTTGACTCGCAGACCGACTGTAGCATCGATAACCTTGAGAATAATCCATGTACCAACACCTGCGATCGCGTAAGCAACGGCAATTGCTGCTAGTTCAACTCCCAATTCACCAAAATTACCACGTAGCACTCCATCTTTACCTCCGCCGTTGACTTGAGTTGTGGCAAAAATGGCCGTTAAAATTGCCCCTACTGTCCCACCAACACCATGCACGGGATAAGTATCTAAAGCATCGTCAATTTGCAGCTTATGCTTGAAACTCACGGCATAGAAGCAAACAAAGGCGGTGATGAAACCAACTAAAATCGCTGATAGTGGTGTTACAAATCCGGCGGCGGGAGTGATGCCTACTAAACCAGCAACGGCTCCTGTAGCTGCTCCCACGGCTGTGGGTTTACCCCGTAAAACTGCTTCCAAAATTAGCCACATTAAAGCCGCCGCCGCCGCCGCCGTATTGGTGGCAACAAAGGCTGTTGTTGCTAAATTTGTTGTTAAGCCATCAGAAGTTCCACTGGCAACAGATAAGGCACTCCCAGCGTTGAAACCGAACCAACCAAACCAGAGCAAGCCAGCACCCAGCAAAATGAACGGAACATTGTGCGGCGGGCTAAGGCGATCGGGATGGGTTTTGCGAGGGCCAAGGACGATTGCTGCTACTAGAGCAGAAACCCCAGAACTAATATGAACTACTGTGCCACCTGCAAAGTCGAGGGCACCTAATCCACCAGCCAAACCTAAAAATCCACCTTTCGCCCATACCATGTGGGCTAGGGGGGCGTAAACAAAAGTTGACCACAGCAGCACAAACAGCGAATAGGCGCGGAAACTCATCCGCTCAACCAGCGCCCCAGAAATTAAGGCTGGGGTAATAATGGCAAACATGGCTTGATAAATCATGAATGCCTGGTGGGGAATCGTTCCGGCATAAGAGACGACATCAGCATATTTGGGGTCTCCTGCTTTGAGCGCATCTTCATAAGGCAGATGCGGTAAGTAGCCTTGAGTCTCTAAACCGACACCGTTCAACCCAAACCATTGCAATCCACCGATGAATGGCAACCCTGGCGCAAAAGAAAGACTATAACCCCAGAGAATCCAGGTAACTCCCACGATCGCCATTAACACAAAGCTCATCATCAATGTGTTTAGAATATTGCGCGATCGCACAAATCCACCATAGAAGAATGCCAATCCTGGTGTCATTAACAGCACCAGTGCTGCTGAAATCAGCATAAATGCCGTATCTCCAGTATCAGCAGCAGGTACAGCAGCTGGTGTTTGGGCAAATGCATTGCCCATCAGCGGCCCCCCTAAAAACATTAGGGTGATAGCCCCAATCATCACGATTTTTTTCAACACTTCTTTATCTTCCTAAGCACCAATAATTTGTATACTTAACTACATTTGATTACTTTTAGCTATACATTTTTGTCTTTAAAGTTACTTAACTTTAATTTTCTGGAAATGTTAACAAAAATATAATCATGATTGTAGTTGCCAAGATTGAAATCAGAGTGTGGCGATGCAATCCTTACATCTTTTTTTTTTGAAGAATAGCATTTTATTCAACCGCTACAAAATTCCAAATTTTTAGTTACCTATTGTTACAAATCAAGATACTTGTCATAATTTACAATACTTGTAAAGTATGACAAGTATCTCCACAAATACGTGATGAATTCTCTCTATATCTCCCAGATAACGCCCTAGTACAGCACGGCGTAAATAAATCACCCATTCCAAATCAATAGAACGCTTACCCTGTATTCATTTTGAATTTTGAATTTTGAATTTTGAATTCCGCCTTGCGGTACTAGCTATCTGTATAGCTGGTTCTTATACCAATTCTCCGTGAGCTTGCACTTAATTATTACTCCTTCTCTCTTCTCTACGAGACGCTGCGCGATGGCGTACTTGGCGGTTCGTTTCATAATTAATTAAGTGCATCTTCATAGCGAATTGGTATCAGAGGTTAGTTGCTAAAAAAAAGTTTGCGATTTTGCATGAGGTTATTATCTGTTTAAAAGGGAATAATATAAAAGTGATTGGTCGAAAATAATTTAGTAATTTTACTTAATTTCTAGGTGCAAACATGATAATTAAAACACTCACTAAAGCTAAACATGCTCCTATGAGGTCGTAGCGGTCTGGAGTTACCCCGTCTACCTTCCAACCCCAAAGCATTGCTATTGCGATAAACACACCGCCGTAAGCCGCATAGACTCTGCCAAAATTTGCCGATTGAAAAGTTGCAATCACCCCATAGAAAGCTAAAGCAATTCCCCCCAATATGCCCCACCAGAAAGGCTTACCTTCTCGCAACCACAACCAGATTAGGTAGCCGCCCCCAACTTCAAATAAACTAGCCCACAAAAAATACAGCAGAGACTTAATCATTTGGCTGATTTGTTCATAAAATCGAACTCAGTGAAATTACGCTAACGCTTTTAACTAAACTATTGTCATTAATTAAAGTAAGTTTGTTGAACTGGGCATTAGGAACTGGGGACGGGGTACTGGGTACTAAGGAATGGAAAGAAACAAGATAAGGACTTCTTTTTAATAATTCTCCCTAATCTCCAATCCCAGTCTCTAATCCCCAATCCCCAGTCCCCAATCCCTAGTTCCCGTAGATAAGGCTTAAGGATGAAAGCACCATTACCTGATAACGAAGCACAGAGAATTGAGACACTTTTGGAGTATAAAATTCTCGACACACCATCTGAAGCCGCTTTTGATGACCTCACCCGTTTAGCCTCGTATATTTGTCAGACTCCGATTGCCTTAATAAGCTTAATTGATACAAATCGCCAGTGGTTCAAGTCAAGAGTCGGTTTAGAGATCCTAGAAACACATCGAGATATAGCATTCTGTAGCCATGCTATTTTACAGCCTGACGTTTTTGTTGTACCTGATGCAACAAATGACAAAAGGTTTGTCACCAACCCACTGGTTACATCTGACCCAAATATTCGATTTTATGCTGGTGTACCTCTGACTAATCCTGAAGGATGCGCTCTCGGAACTCTGTGCGTGATTGATTACATCCCACGAGAACTTACTCCAGATCAGATCGAGGCATTACGAGCATTAAGCCGTCAAATCATCAAGCAACTGGAATTGCGCCGGAATTTAGCAAGTTTGGTACTTGTTACCAAGAAAAGCAAACAGGTGCAGAAGGTAAGCAAACAATTTTTCCTAAAGATTGCAGCAGGTTTTGGTGTAGCATCGGTAATTTTAGTTTTGATTGGTGTGGTTTCCTATCAAAATACAACAGTATTTACTCACAACCGCAGTACTATAAAAAATACTTATCAAAAAATTAACAGTTTAGAACAACTACTATCTCAAATAAATGATGCGGAGACTGGTCAACGTAATTACATTATTACTGGAAAACAAACTTATCTAAAACCCTATCAAGCATCCCTTGCCAACGTTGATCGAGAAATTGCCAAATTAAAGAATTTAACCACAGATCAACCAAACCAACAAAAGCAGATTGCAAAACTTGAATTTCTGATCGCAGCTAAATTTACTGAACTAAACCAGACTATCAACTTACGCCAAAAGATAGGAGCAGAGGCGGCATTGCAGGTACTAGTGACAAATAAAAGTCAAAATCTTATGGATAATATCCGTAAGACGATCGATGAGATAGAGAAAGAGGAAAGGGAGCGGCGGCAGCAACTGTCACAAACAGTACAAGCCTGGACTCGCAAAACAACTATGACAATTGCGATCGCTATTTGCCTAAGTTTTATCGTTCTTGCTGTAGTTTACTACTTCATCTATCGTGAGGTAACAGAGCGCAAAAGGGCAGAAGAAACCTTAAATCAAGAACGTAACTTTATCTCAGCAGTTGTAGATACAGCCAGTGCGTTGGTAATAGTTCTCGATTCTCAAGGAAAAATCGTTCGTTTCAATCAAGCTTGTGAGCAAATAACGGGTTACTCCTTTGATGAAGTCAGGGGTAGATATTTTTGGAACTTGTTCCTACTTCCTGAAGAACTAGAGTCAGTCAAAGCAGTTTTTGAGGAATTGCTAACTGGTAGAGGCTTGCTGGAGGATGAGAACCATTGGGTAATGAAGGATGGCAGTCGGCGATTAATTGCCTGGTCGAATACCTTTTTAAAAGACTATGAAGGATCGGTGGAATACATTGTTAGCACTGGCACTGACATCACCGATCGCAAACGAGTACAACAGCATTTAACTGCACAATATGCTGTAACCCGCGTTTTGGCTGATTCTACCACAACCAAGGAGGCTAAACCCCGAATTTTGCAAGGAATCTGCGAGAGTTTGGGATGGGATTTAGGTGAAATTTGGATGGTCGATCAGCAAGCAAATGTGCTGCGTTGTCTTTCCATTTGGCATCAAGCATCCCTTGAAGCGCAAGAATTTGAAGCACTGAAGGGGCAAACCACATTTATAGAAGGAATTGGGCTACCTGGGCGTGTCTGGGCTAGTTCTGAGGCTGTTTGGCTTCCTGATGTCGTTAACGATCTGAATTTTCCTCACTTCAAAATCGCGGCTCAAATAGGACTACACACAGCTTTCGGTTTTCCGATCCGCACTGGTAACAACATCCTGGGTGTAATTACCTGCTTCAATCGTGAAATTAAACCTCTTGACCAAGATTTAATCAACACGATGAATTCTATTGGTGAGCAAGTGGGTCAATTTATGCAGCGTAAGCGGGCTGAAGAGGAATTACAACGCCAAAACTTGCGATCGCAACTTTTCACCGAAATCACCCTCAAAATTCGCCAATCTTTGCAAATCGAAGAAATTCTCGAAATCACTGTCAAGGAAGTGCAAAAGATTCTCCAAACTGACCGAGTTTTGATTTATCAGTTTTTACCAGATGAGTCGGCAACCACCGTTGTTGAAGCAGTAATTTCTGGCTTACCAGCAATCAAAGAGGAAAACATCACCGCCCCTTACTTGCGAGCAGAATACCTGCAACAGTACTATCTACAGCAGTACCGTCAAGGAAAAATTTTAGGACTAGCTGAGTTAAATTTACTCGAAGTCCAACAAAGTGACCTGAAATTAATCCAACACTTTGGGGTGAAAGTCAACTTTGTTGTACCTATTTTGGTCAAAGAAGAACTTGGCGGTTTGCTCATAGTCCACCAATGTGATGATTCTCACCAATGGTCTACTTTTGAAACTCATCTCTTGCGGCAAATAGCCGACCAGGTAGGTATTGCTTTAGCCCAAGCTCAACTTTTAAAAGCAGAAACTCGCCAGCGACAAGAACTCGAAATTGCCCGTCGCCAAGCTGAATTAGCTTCTCAGACTAAAAGTGCTTTTTTGGCAAATATGAGTCATGAAATTCGCACTCCCATGAATGCTGTGTTGGGGATGACTGGTTTGATGTTAGATACTCCTTTAAATCCAGAACAACGAGATTTTATTGAAACAATTCGGATTAGTGGAGATGCCCTTTTAAGTTTAATCAACGAGATTTTGGATCTTTCTAAACTTGAGGCGGGAGAGATGATTCTCGAAACTCTAGATTTTGACTTATCCACTTGTGTTGAAGAAGTGGTGGAATTATTGGCTTCATCAGCCCATAATAAGGGATTAGAAATTGCTGCACTAATCGATGGCAACGTCCCTAACCACCTCAAAGGCGATGCTTGTAGGTTACGGCAAATTCTAATCAACCTAATCAGCAACGCGATCAAGTTCACAAGCTTTGGTGAAGTCGTAGTCAAAGTAGAATTGCGATCGCCCTTGGCAAAACAATCCCTTTCTTCCACTAGAGCCACTATCCATTTTGCCATCACAGATACAGGTCTAGGTATTAGCCCTGAAGACCAACGCAAACTCTTTACGCCATTTACCCAAGTGGATGCTTCTATCACTCGCAAGTATGGTGGTACCGGTTTGGGATTAGCCATCTGCAAACAACTGGTGACTTTGATGGGAGGAGTCATTGGGGTGGAAAGTCAGATGGGGAAAGGATCTAAGTTTTGGTTTGAGATACCTTTTGTCAAACAACTTGAGCCTGTTTTGCCAAAAGATGATGGCTTGTCTGCAACATGTTCTAACAACGACAACGGCGATCGCGGACTTTTGAACAATCGCCGCTTATTAGTGGTGGATAATAATGCTACTAATTGCAAAATTATCTATCATCAAGCTACTGGTTGGGGAATGCAGGTAGATCGATCTGAGAGTGTTGAAGCTGCACTCATTGCAATTCAGGAAGCTTCTGAGCATGGCAATTCTTATGATGTCGTCTTGGTAGATATGCAAATAGCTCAAACTTCTGGCATGACTTTAGAAAAACAAATTAAAGCCAATTCTGCAATTGCTCACCTCCCTTTGATTCTAGTCACCTCTATCGATCAACGCGCCCAATTGCAACGGGCAGCCAAAATAGGATTTTCTGCTTATTTAGTCAAACCCGTCAAATCCTCTCGACTCCTCGATACCATCATGAATATTCTAAAAACTCAGCCGAAACCAGAAGCAGGGGCTAAAGAAAAAATGCTAGAGGCTAACAAAGAAATTTCAAGTACAGAAACTTCCAGCATTTTTACTTCCTCTTATCCTGATTCCTCTACTCAATCCAAGTTAAGGATTCTCTTAGCTGAAGATAATTTGGTGAATCAAAAAGTTGCTTTAAAGCAACTCCAGAGTTTGGGCTACAAAGCCGATGTCGTTGCCAATGGTAAGGAAGTCTTGCAGCTATTAGAAAACATTCCTTACGATTTAATTTTAATGGATTGCCAAATGCCAATTCTCGACGGTTTGGAAACCACAAAAGAAATTCATCGTTGGCAAGAGGATGCTTTCGCTCTGCGTCGTCGTCCTGTGGTGATTGCGATGACGGCTAATGCGATGAAAGAAGACGAGCAAATGTGTCTTAATGCCGGAATGGATGACTATCTCAGTAAGCCAGTATTTAAAGAACAATTGGCTGCAACTCTAGAGCATTGGACAGGTGTGATCCGCTCAAAACAAGAGCCAGTTGTTGATGAACAGACAGTTTCCATCACAAACAACGACACATCTAACTTAGTAATTGATTGGGAACACTTGCATCAGATATCAGGGAATGACCCAGAATTTGAATTAAATCTATTAGAAGTATCCCTTGAAGATATTAAACCCCGGCTAGAGATAATTATTGCTGCGATCGCATCTCATGATTTTGGGCAAATTATGCGAGAAACTCATCATCTCAAAGGTGCTACTGCCAACATTGGAGCCACAGCTATGTATCTAGTCGCTGATAAACTAGAAAAATTAGCTTACCATCAAGACCTTAGAGAGGCTAATAACTTAATTTTAGAGTTAAAAGGATTTGTCAACTCTATTCAAGAAATTTTAGCAGTCAACAATTCAGTAGGACTTACACAAAACCATCCGCAGTAGTGGCAATTCAGGAATTGCCACTACTATTATTTGTGTAAGTCATAAATTGGATAAAATATTGCAGTATTGACACAGAGAAAAACTTGCATACCATCTGCTGCGTCTCCAGCAACTTTAGCTGATATAGTAGCTGATACCGTCATTAGTTGGCGGTTTATGATTATTCAAGAGGTCTTATGAAACGCTTAATCTACATTATCCCGGTTACTGCAATTAGCTTACTAACATTGGGAGGATGCAACAGCGATCAAAAATCTGCTACCCAGACTCCTGCTACCACTGAAAACACTGCGGCGACAACAGTATCTAAAACTCCTGGTGCTACACAAGGAGGTTTTGATACTTTGGTCGGTGTCCTTACAAATACAAAAACTGCGGTGCAAGCCGGAAACTTTGACAAAGGTCAACAGGAATTTAATAAGTTTGAAAACTCTTGGTCTAAGGTTGAGGATGGTGTCAAAACTAAATCTTCAAAAACCTATAATGTCATTGAAGATGCTGCAACCCAAGTGAAGGGTTCGCTGAAAGCAAAAGATAAAGCGAAATCTCTTAAGGGGTTACAAACACTTGAGACAAATATCGCCACTGTTTCTAAAAAGTGAGGCAGAACTAACATAAAGCAGGAGTCAAAATACAAGAGAAATCAGGAAAAAAGTCTTTATATCTGGCTTTGAGACAAATAGTTCTGTACCTGATCAAGTTGCAAACTGCTATAGTTTCCACTGGAGATTTTGGATAATGCGTTCATTTCGCAAGTACCACCGGATTCTGGCGATTATTTTGGCTTTACCACTTGCTGTAACATTGTTAACTGGTATTGCAGCTACCCTAGTAGGTGAGTGGTCAGCTAACATCGGAGTTCCGCGTAGTCTACTACTTTCGATCCATCGTGGTGAAATCTTGGGTTTAGAGGGAATCTACCCGATTTTGAACGGACTAGGACTATTAGGGTTGTTGGTTACTGGGTTAAGTATGACTAGTTTGTTTGCTAGGAAAAGACCAAAATCTGAGTAAGGATTAGTCAAAAGCGATCGCAATAAGTGTAATCAAGGTATAATCCATTGTCTCCAGTGCTGCAAAACTCATTGCAGAAGCAGTTTCTATCGGTATTACTCCTGCTTCAAAACAGACTAGAATTTTGTAAGAGCGCAAAACAATTATGTTCGGGGCTTTAAGCTTTTCCAAATTTTGTCATAAAGCTTGTAGCATTTGGCGTTGAAGCTAATTTCTGTTTTCGTTAAAAATGCTAGAATCGCTCCAGCACGAATGCTTTCAGGCATCTTTGATGACTTCCGACCTTCCCGACTCACTCATTCTCAATACTGCACTTTCAGTTTCTGGATTAACTGACTATATCCGCTTGCTGTTAGAGCAAGATGAACAATTACGGCAAGTTTGGGTAACTGGCGAAGTTTCCAGTGCTAACCATCATCGCAGTGGTTTATTTTTTACGCTGCAAGATACCGATCGCACCGCCGGAATTAAATGTGTGGTATGGAATAGCCAATTGTCAAAACTCGCCCAAATGCCAGTTGCTGGTGAGCAGATAATTATTTTGGGTAGTATTCGCCTGTATCCACAACGGGGAGAATATCAGTTATCAGTTTGGCAGACTTTACCTGCTGGTGTGGGTTTACAGGCGTTGCGCTATCAACAATTAAAAAATCGCTTGCTGGCTGAGGGATTGTTCGACGCGCAAAGAAAGCGATCGCTCCCCATTCACCCGCAAACGATCGCTGTTGTCACTTCCCCAACGGCTGCGGCTTGGGGTGATATTCAAAAAACTCTCAAACAAAGGTATCCAGGTTTACACGTTTTATTTTCTCCGGCGACTGTACAAGGTGAGCAAGCGCCGGAATCTATCGTGAAAGCGATTGAGCGGGTGGAAAGAGATGGACGCGCCGAAGTGCTAATTTTATCGCGGGGTGGTGGCGCGGTGGAAGAGTTGGCCTGTTTTAATGATGAACGAGTAGTGCGATCGCTTGCTATTTGTTCTATTCCGGTAATTACTGGTATTGGCCATCAACGAGATGAATCTTTGGCGGATTTAGTTGCAGATGTCTGTGTGCATACACCAACTGCGGCGGCGGAAATGGTTGTGCCAGCCCTTTCAGAGTTGTATAGTGAACATCGGCAGCGAGTTGTGGCTTTACATGAGGTGATGCATGACTCTTGGGAAACTGCTGAGAATAAACTGCAAGGATTACGGAATCGTTTGCGACGGTTGCGGTTAGATCGGCAAGTGCAGCAGGAATTGGCAAAGCTAGCTTGGAAGCGTCAGCATTTGGTACAAATTACCACGGGGCGATCGCAACAAGCAACGCAGTATTTAGAGTTATTGCGGCAAAAGTTGGCTAGTCTTGACCCGAAAGCGGTGTTACAGCGTGGTTATGCGGTGGTGAGAAGGGAAGATGGCGCGATCGCTCGTTCGGCGGCGGAGTTGGCTGTGGGGGAAGAGTTGGTGATTCAGTTGGGGCAGGGTGGCGTTAAAGTGAAGGTTATGGAAGTAAATGAACCGCAGAGGCGCAGAGGACACAGAGAGATTAATGATTAAACGTAAAAGTGCTTCTAATTCTGATTCGATGGAAGGTTGGAATTATGAGGCGAAGGTTGCTGAAATAGAGGGAATTATTACTCGCATTGAGGCGGGTGAGTTGGAATTAGAAGCTGTGTTCGATCAATTTGCAAGTGCTGTGGAGTATTTACGTCAGTGTGAAAGTTTTTTGCAGCAGCGACAGCAGCAGGTGGATTTGTTGATTGAAACATTAAGCGAAGAGTAGAAGTCTGAGTCGAGAGGGTGAGTCAAATTAGTCAGTTAAATATAATTAAAAAGCTAAACAGCTAAAAACAAATAATTTTTAGGAAATCTCTGTTTTTACTCATATTTAAATCTTCCTTGTGCTTAATCCCCAAATGAGGAGTTTGAGAAGCGGAAAATGACTGATGAGACGATTAATTTGACAAATTGCGATCGCCTCTCAACCCGATTTTGGGCTGCACAAAACTGCTACAAACCCGCAAAAATGAAGCTAAAACAGCCGAAACCTTAGCCACCATCGAACGCAACGCTAAACTGCAAACTCAACTGATTGATGACTTGCTTGATGTTGCCAAGATTCTGCGGGGTAAACTTAGCATAGATGCTACTCCTGTAAATCTGGCATTTGTGATTGAATCTGCGATCGACACAGTAAATACAGCAGCGATTGCCAAATCAATTGCTTTGCATCCAGTACTGCCAAAGATTGGGCAAGTCTCTGGAGATTCCAACCGCTTGCAACAAATCGTTTGGAACTTACTTTCCAACGCTATCAAGTTTACACCCAACGGAGGACGGGTAGAAATCCGACTAGAGCGAGTCAACGATCAAGCGCAGATTATTGTCAGTGACACTGGCAAAGGCATTAACCATGAATTTCTCCCGTATATTTTTGAATCATTTCGCCAAGAAGATGTCTCAATTACTCGCAAATATGGCGGGTTAGGATTGGGGTTAGCGATTGTCCGGCAGTTAGTTGAGGCTCATGCTCAAGAGCGTTCCTTAATATAGTTGCTCTCTAATTTGGTAGCCTGAACTTTCTGAAGATGTTGAAATCTGTGCATCTATTTTCATGGAGCGTTTACAAGATAACGAAGCCAGAGTTCGTGTTTTGACACTTCAACCCGAAGAATCTTGCGTTTACATCTTTGGCATACGCACTTTACCACGGAAACTTGAGGAAAGGTTTGGAACTGTACAATCGATTCAAGGGCAAGAGCGAGAGCCTTGGATTTATAGTTAGGAACTTAGACTAGCATTCGCAATTGCGATCGCACCTATAGCGGTTCTCGGTTGAGTGAGGTCATGCCGTGCCCTTACACTTGGCGATTAATCTTGTACCGCATCTGAATGGAAACCGCTATACAATCAAGCAATATGAAAAATTATTTCTAGGTTATCAGTAAACGCAAGTTTAAACTTATTTTATTTTTAGTAAACTTCTTGCAAAATTCCCTTCACGCGGTAGAATAACGAAATTTTGCAAGAGTTCTAATCATGAAACCATTTCTGTTTGTAACCGACTTAGATGATACGCTTGTATATCGTACAGTAGGCGATGACAGCGCTTTACCAGAACTGAATCAACTGCTGAAGAAACATCGCCAAGAATACGGCACTAAAATTGTTTATTCTACCGGGCGATCGCCTGTACTTTACAAAGAACTCCAAGGTCAAAAAAATCTCTTACAACCAGATGCCCTCGTCCTTTCTGTGGGGACTGAAATTTATCTCAATGGTACTGATACTCCAGACTCAGATTGGTCAGAAATCCTCTCTCCGGGATGGCAACGGGAAACTGTATTATCTATTACCCAGAAATACCGTGAGTTAGTTCGGCAACCAGATTCAGAACAGCGTCCTTTCAAAGTAAGCTTTTTTTTAGAGCAAGATGCATCTGCAAATGTTCTACCACAACTTGAAACAGAGTTGCAGAAATCTAAATTAAATGTAAAGTTAATCTACAGTAGCGGTATTGACCTTGACATTGTACCCCATAGCAGCGATAAAGGTCAGGCAATGCAGTTTTTACGCCAGAAGTGGAAATTTGCAGCAGAACAAACAGTTGTCTGTGGTGATTCGGGTAATGATATTGCTTTATTTGCTGTAGGCAACGAACGGGGAATCATCGTCGGAAATGCCCGAAAAGAGTTAATCCAATGGCACGATGAGCATCCCGCTACGCATCGCTACCTCGCAAAAGGTTTTTGTGCAGGTGGAATTATTGAAGGTTTAAATTATTTTGGTCTCTTGTAATGATTAGTTATCTAAAAGGTATAGTCGCTGGTATCCAAACAATTGGCGCTAATCGCGTGATTCTGACTCTGGAAGTAAATGGCTTGGGGTATGATTTGCAAGTTCCCCAACGGCTAGCAAACCAGTTACCAGAGTCGGGAGGAGTGGCGCAAATTTTTACCCATTTCCAAATTCGGGAAGAAGTGCCTTTTCTATATGGCTTTGCTTCGCCATCCGAACGCGATTTATTTCGTCACTTGCTGACTGTCACAGGAATTGGTGCAGCCTTAGCGATCGCCCTCCTGGACACTCTGGAACTACCAGATTTAGTCCAAGCAATTATCGCTGGCAATACACAAATCTTAATTCAGGCTCCAGGTGTCGGTAAAAAAATCGCAGAGCGCATCTGTTTGGAACTGAAAAGCAAATTAGTCGAGTGGCGCAAATCAGCCGGGTTCTTCGTCGCCACAGGCGGGCCAGCACCAGGAATTCTCGAAGAGGTGCAAATGACCCTCTTCGCCCTGGGATATACTGCCCATGAAGTCAGTCACGCCCTACATGTAGTGAGTGAAGACATCGGCTTACCCAAAGATGCCTACGTCGAAGATTGGATTAAACAAGCGATCGCTCATCTCAGTAGCGAACAAGTTTAATTGTCATTTGTCATTTGTCATTCTCCCCCCATGCCCAATTCCCAATGCCCAATCCCCAATCCCCAATCCCCAATCGATCCTTATGCTTGGCTAGAACAGTCCTTAGCAACAATTCATGGGGCAGACTGGTATCGTTCGGTACAACCTATCAACGGTCGTCCGGGTGCAACGGTGGTTTTAGCTGGGCAAGAGGTAATTAATTTTGCCAGTAATGACTATTTGGGATTAGCTGGTGATGAGCGGTTGATGGCAGCCGCAACTGCTGCGATCGCTGAATTTGGCACTGGTAGTACTGGTTCTAGATTACTCAGTGGGCATCGAGAATTACATCGGGAGTTAGAAAAGGCGATCGCATCTACCAAACAAACAGAAGATGCCTTGGTATTTAGTTCCGGGTATCTAGCCAATTTGGGGGCAATTACCGCCCTTGTGGGCAAGCGTGATTTAATTTTATCTGACCAGTACAATCATTCCAGTTTGAAAAATGGAGCGATTCTTAGCGGTGCAGCAGTTGTAGAATATCCGCACTGTGATGTTGAAGTCCTAAAAACTCAGTTGAGTCAACAACGACAAAATTACCGACGCTGTTTGATTCTTACTGATACTGTCTTCAGCATGGACGGCGATTTATGTCCATTGCCTGCGCTGTTGGATATTGCTGATGAATTTAGCTGTATGCTGCTAGTTGATGAAGCTCATGCTACCGGAGTACTAGGAAAAACTGGCGCTGGGTGTGTTGAGCATTTTGGGTGTACAGGAAAGCAATTAATTCAAATTGGTACTTTGAGTAAAGCTTTGGGTAGCTTAGGCGGATATGTAGCGGGAAGTAGCGCCTTAATTGACTTTTTGCGGAACCGCGCACCCAGTTGGATTTATACCACTGGGCTTTCACCTGCTGATACAGCCGCCGCCTTAGCAGCAATCAAAATAGTGCAACAAGAACCGCAACACCGCGTCCAATTGTGGAGCAACATACATTACTTGAAAACTTTGCTGCAACAACAATTACCTAACTTAAAATTGCTGCCTTCTGAATCACCCATATTATGTTTTCAATTACCTAATGCTAAAGATGCCCTCAAAGTTGGAAAACAGCTAAAAGATGCTGGCATTTTTGCTCCAGCAATTCGTCCTCCCACAGTGCCTACAAGTCGAATCAGAATATCTGTCATGGCAACTCATGAAGAAGCACATATTAAAAAATTGGTAGCGGTGCTGAAGGATGTCAGCTAGCTATCTGGGCATTGTGTCGCAGCAAAAGTAAGATAAAATACTTTGAAATTTCAGATATTGTATTAATTTATGAATTTCGTCAAAGTATATATTCTGACAGCCATATTTTCAGCATTTACATTTGCCCAGGCAACTTGCGCTACTGCTGTTACTAAGCCACCGCTTGACATACAGGTTAAGCAAGTTACACAGTGGTTTACTGGTTTGTTCGATAATTCCCAACAAGTGGCAACAAACCCTTCTATTCCACTTATTACTCTATCAAGTTGTAGTGTGGAATTGACCAATGCCAACCCTGCAAGTGGAACAGAGAATATTTATCTTGAACAAAAAAGTATTAATCGCTTCCGTCTTTATTCTTTTAACCAAGAGAATTCAGCAGTAAATCTCAGTATTCGTGCCTTTGATACAAACTATTCTGTGACTGGATTATGTAATCGACCAGATTCGGAACATATTATTGACTCTAGCAAAGTTTTGGGAACAAGCTGCAACTTGGAACTTTTATGGGAACCGATTGATTATATCGGGAATAACTCTCCTAATGGCTGTCCAACCAGTTCTGGTGGTAAAGTAATTTCTAGTGTAACTGTCTCCAAAGATGGCATCGATTCTTTAGACAAGATTTTTGGAGCCAATGGTAATTTACTTGTCGCTACGCCGATTGAGTTTCGCCGACTTGACTCTATTCCTGAACCCTCCTTAACATTAGGAATACTAGCTCTAGGTGTCTGGGGTACAAGCAAAACAATTTTACGCAAACACAAACAGAAATCGATCGTCAAGTAAGCTCGACTTTATCCAATTACGCGGCATAAACGGCAATATCTCACAAAGGTTCTAACATTGGGTGAGGTACTTTTACCATCTCAAAGGATTCATGGGACATTGAAAAAATACAACTCAAGATTCTAATTTGGAGAGTATTCAAATGCAAACAAAACCATCTTTAAACCACAGTTTACTGCCGCCAATGTTGCAAAAACCACTCATATAACTCTGGGTTATTGTATGTCTGCGTCCATGAGTCGTGTTCAGCTTCTGGGTAAACTGTAAATTTTACATTCCCGTCGTGGGCTTTGAGTGCAGAAACCATGATTTCAGACTCACTTAAGGGAACAACATTATCTTTGGCTCCGTGAAATGCCCACACGGGAAGATTTTTCAACTTACCTGCTTGGGCTGGATTACCACCCCCACAAATAGGCGCGATCGCAGCAAATTGTTCTGGCTGTGCTGCCGCTAAATGCCATGTTCCGTAACCACCCATACTTAAACCGGTCAGGTAAACCCGATCTGGATCGACAGGATAGGATGTAATCACCTCATCCAGCAGGGTATTTAATCGCTCTATATTCCAATATTCACCGCGCGGACATTGGGGAGAAATGACAATGAAAGGAAAATCTGGCTGTTCTTCTACAACCTTGGCAACACCTTTCGTTTTTACATGATTTAAGTAAGAACCTCTTTCACCCGCACCGTGTAAGAATAGGATTGTTGGCAAAAGTAGCTGTTGTATTTCGTGGCGTAGACGTAGCCCGTCGTAGACATTGCCGCCATTTGGTAAGAATAGTAGGTAATTATAGCTGTCGAGAGAAATAATTTGTTGTTGTAGTGGCAGCATAACATTAAATAACTTTGTTAGTTCAAGGTCTACAAACAGCTATTGTATAATTTGGTGGCTGTGTTGCTTCTCATTGAATCTTAACTAACCGAAAGTCATTATTTATATAGAGATTGCGTCGGCTCAACTCTGCAAAATATGGTGCTAATTCATTTTTATAAAATTCTACTTTGGCTTTTAACGTCTCTAGATTGCGGTCTTTAACTTTAATAAGTTCTAAAATTTCATTTTTTATTTCTAGCGTAGTCCAATATGTCAATTCTTTGGTACTTGTGACATCTACCATTAGCCTTCATCCAGGGAAAACTAGATGGTCGATCCAAGAAGACAGATACGGACACGCAAACAACCAACTCTCCACGTATCCGTATCTGTTTAATGAATGACTACCACCAAACTCTGTTTCCATTTTCGTCAACTCGTGCTTGCCGAATTACATCGGAAATTTCTTCAGCATCTTTAACGTGGTGGAGTGCTTTCTTTTCGCCGTCGGGTTCATCCACAACAAAGTAAGTCGGGACTGTAATTTTGTCCCCTGTAATGTCTGGTACATCATCCACAGCTACCTGTTTAGCCTTTTCTTCAACAGATTCAGGCTCATCAGAAATTTTATCTCCTGGATTCGCTGTTAAGTTTCTTTCATTAACATTTGCTTCTTCGCGTAAATTTGTATCTTCACTTACTGGTTGATTAATTTTATTTTCTTGAGTTTTATCAGTCATGGCTTTTTGCGATATTGAAAATCTAGCTCTACTAAATAACACTTTAAAAAATCGAGAATACAAAAACTTCTTTCTCTAGAGAGACTTTAAGAAGAACACGTCTTAGGTTAGAGATTTTCTCTGATGAATTTACTTCTTTAGTTGAAATGGCATATATTTTCCCCCAACGCTTCTACAATACTACGGGTATTTGTCTCCATCATTTTGATATAAGAATCTCCTGGACTTACCTTTGTACCAATTGAATCAGAGTCAAGTTGATTTAGTACTAATTTCACTCCTACTTCTTGAGCAACAGTTTTAATTAAAGCTGGGTTAATTGTAGTTTCAGAAAAAATTGTGGGAACGCCGATCTTTTTAATTGACTCAATCAACTGATCTCTGGACTGTTTGAGCGCTTGGTTGTTCTTCGATACTAAAACCAATTAAAGTACCTGCGATCGCAATCACATAAGCACGTCCATAATATTGGAATGCATCATGGGTTGTTACAAGTTTGCGCTTATCTATGGGGATAGTTTTAATCTCTTGATTAATCCAACTATGCAACTGTTTGCGATGCCTTCTAAGTAAATTTATCTCTATCTTTAGGCGATAACTCAATTAATCGATCTTGAATCGCATTCGTCATTGCGATCGCACCGTACTATATTAGTAGACCTTTCTTGGTAAATCGGGTCATGAAAGAAAATTATTCTCCTAATGGCAAAATTTCAGCTAGGATAAAAACGCGCCGGGATTTTTTAACTTACACGCTAGGTGGTACAGTCGCATCAGTAGCGATCGGATATCTATTTCCCAAAGTCAGCCAAAGTCGTGAGATCGGCTTAGAAACCCTTTGCTCTCTGTATCCAAAGAATTCGCGCTGTGAAAATTATCTTCCCGGATCTGAGGCACTCGACAAAGACGGCAAGAAAATTGAAACTAATGCACTATTGACAACCGCGAAGCCTGGAATTCCGATTCTTGTAAAAGGCTTGCCAAACAATAGCGTTGATTATCTCATCATTCAAGACGGGCCAAAAATTGCTGAGTACGCTATCAATCCAACTTGTACCCATTTAGGATGTACAGTTGAGTGGGATCTTGAGAAAAATCACTTTATTTGTCCTTGTCATGGATCTCAATACGATTCTCAGGGTCGAGTGATTCATGGCCCTGCAAAACGTTCTCTACCACTGATCACTGTAGTAGTCAAGCAAAACCAAGTTCGTTTAGTCGATCGCAAACCTGCTGTAGATCCTCGTTAAGCTATCAATTTTAAATTAGATTAGACAATGCCACCATACTTTTTGAGCCAATTATAAATTATAAAAGACTAACAAAAATTACTGCATAATTTAAATTTGTCGGGTAAGCTGACAACAGCAGTTTCATCCTCAAAACAATGACCGCAAGTAGTCCCACAATTTTAGCCCTGGATTTTGATGGAGTGATTTGCGATGGACTAATTGAATATTTTGAGGTGGCGTGGCGTACCTACTGTGAAATTTGGTCGCCAGCTAACGACACACCAGCAGATGACTTAGCTTTGAGATTCTATCGCTTACGGCCTGTAATTGAAACAGGTTGGGAAATGCCAGTTTTAATCAAAGCGCTAGTAGATGGAATTTCTGATGAGAAAATTCTTCATGAATGGTTAAGCATCGCTCCACAACTTTTGTTAAATGATAAGTTACAAGCAAAAGAAATTGCTGCAAAACTAGATAACCAACGGGATGAATGGATTAGCACGGATTTAGACGGTTGGCTAAGTCTGCATAGATTTTATCCGGGTGTCGTAGAAAAACTCAAATTAACTCTTGACAGTGGAGTTAAGCTATACATTGTAACCACTAAAGAAGTACGTTTTGTACAGCAGTTGCTGCAACAACAAGGAGTTAATTTACCGAAAGAATTATTTTTTGGTAAAGAAGTCAAGCGTCCTAAGTACGAAATTCTGCGAAAATTAAAGCAAGAAGCAGAAAACAAGCCAGTTAGTCTCTGGTTTGTTGAAGATAGACTCAAGACATTGCAGTTAGTCCAGCAGCAAACAGACCTTGAAGATGTGAAACTGTTCCTTGCAGATTGGGGCTATAATACCCAAACAGAAAGGGAAGTTGCCCAAAACGATCTACGGATTCAGTTGTTGTCATTGTCTCAGTTTGCCAGAGATTTCTCTGCTTGGCTTTAATATATTAAACATCTCCGAAAAATAATGTAGAGACGTAGCATTGCTACGACTCTACAAGGGTTATGAATAAAGCATATTTAATTTCTGGAGATGTGTATTTATAAAAGATGTAGGTAAATAATAAAAAATTCGGAAAACTCCAAACTCCTGTAGAGACGTGATTATTGCCTATCTACTCCTAATTCTTGTACAAACGCGATTAATCGCGTCTCCTAGCTCCTAACTTATCACTTACCTTCATGCTTGATCTAACAAAACTGGCGCGACAAATGCAGGGCTTAAGTCAGCATCTTACCTTAGAAGCTGCTGCCAGTCGCCAACGTTTAGAATTGGCGCAACAACATCTAAAAAATGCTTATGAGTCCCAACAAGATTTAATCGATCGCCAGGAAAAATGGCGCGATCGCATTCTCTTTGCTAATGCTACCCCAATTGAGCCGCTAGAAACTTGCATCGATATCCCAGTTCCGCCAAAAATTCATACTGTCATTGCTACCGATGGTTCCCAAATTGCCCCCAACCATCACGAAATTGCTTACTGTTATCTCTTAAATATTGGCAGAGTCGTCTTACACTACGGACAAAACCGCCATCCGCTACTTGATAGCTTGCCAGAAGTATTTTATCGCCCAGAAGATTTATATATGTCTCGGCAGTGGGGAATTAGAACCGAAGAATGGATGAGTTTTCGCCGCACTGCTTCCGAAGCAACGGTTTTGGCAGAACTTGCCTGTGCAGCGAAGGGGGAAGCACCAGCATTGGCAATGGTAGATGGTTCGTTAATTTACTGGTTTTTAGAACAATTACCGATGGACGCGCGCGATCGCATTTTACCCCCCATCCTGGAAGCTTGGCAGCAAATGCGTGATGCTCAAATTCCCCTGATGGGTTATCTCAGCGCCTCTCGTAGCATCGAAACAATGAATTTTTTACGGTTGTTGGCTTGTCCTCATCCAGTGCCAGACTGTAAAAGTCATTGCCCAAATCAGCTAGAAAAAGTACCTTGTAAAATTTT
This sequence comes from Nostoc sp., assembly GCF_036917465.1. Taxonomy (GTDB): domain Bacteria; phylum Cyanobacteriota; class Cyanobacteriia; order Cyanobacteriales; family Nostocaceae; genus Nostoc. The sequence goes on along the minus strand of NZ_JBALDL010000004.1, from coordinate 42,951 downwards.
TGAACAGTTACGAGATACTTCTGTTTGGGCAACCCGACTAAAACCAGGACAACGCAGTACCCTTTGGCGGAGTAATTCTCCGATTCTCGAACTCTACGGCGATCAAACCATTTATTTTTGCTATGTCCACGTCGGTACTGAAATTGCCCGCATCGAAGTTCCCGCATGGGTAGCGGAGAATCCAACCATGTTAGATCAAGCGCTGGGACTAATGTTAGCACAAGTGCAAAAAGGATATGGCTACCCAGTAGCGATCGCCGAAGCGCATAATCAAGCAGTCGTAAAAGGTGGCGATCGAGCGCGTTTTTTTGCCTTGCTTGAACAACAAATGATTAAAGCTGGTTTAAAAAATGTCGGAACTTCCTACAAAGAAGCCAGAAAGCGGGGGAGTATTGCATGAACCAGACTGAATAAACTGGGATAAATTGTATTTATCTATTTTGGTTTCTGGAGGTTTTTATGCAAACACAGACAGAAAAATGCTACTCGCCCCAGTTTTGATCTATTATCTCAAATTTTTGGACTATTTCTGAGCTACTCCAGAGTCTGCCTAGCACTACAATTACCAAAAATTGAACGCTAGTGAGCGATAAGAATAGATGATTTTTTGGTACTTGCTCTAGTAGTGAGGATACACTTTTGTGTAACAGATGCTCTTGATTAAGTAGAGTGGCGATCGCTTTTCTCACACTGTTCTTATTTCACTAGGACTTACGCATTGAGAGGAAAAATTAAATATGGATAACTCGAAAAACCATATCTTTCGTAGGGGCAATTCATGAATTGCCCCTACAGCGCCGATTATTTACCATCAAAGAATGATTGATAAAAATCTGAAACGACCTATTTACGTTGATATATAACATAATTCTTTTGTAAAGTGCGTAAGTCTTATTCACATTGTAATCATCTTCTTAATGCCTTAAAGTATGTAAATCAGACTGAGATACTTTTATATTCAAGTTAATTAAACTTCTACTGGATGTTGCCCATAATATGGCAAAGCCTCTGACCAATTAGGATATTTACCTTCTTGCCAATCAAGATTAGCTAGTTCCAAAATACTCGTCACCGTCGCTGCTAACCCAGATTGGGCGTGAATTAGCTGATAATTAGTGTTCCAATTCGCTAAAGTTTCCTGCCATGCTTCTGGTGTGAACACTCTATCTGACAAACACACTTTTAGTTTACAAGTATTTGGCTCAAACTGATAAATAGCAGCAAAAATTTGACCTCGTTGCGCTGGCATTTCCACAGCAATAGTTTTGGAATTTTGACTTTTGCCTGCTTCTGACCAAGCTACCGCAGCTAAAGTTGAAATCGCAAATATAGGGATATCTAATTGTTGCCCTAATGTTCGAGCAGTGACAACGCCAATCCGAGTTCCTGTAAAACCGCCAGGGCCTTTTGCAACTGCGATAAATGACAAATCTGCCCAAGTTTGCGGTTTGATAAAGTCAATTAAATATTGATGGATTAGGCTAGATAAATCACGCCCCAAATTCCAAACTTGAGAGCGTGTCTCACCAGCAAAATTACTAATTGCCAATCCCAATTCGGGAGTAGTGGTGTGTAGTGCCAATGTGTATTTATTTGTTGCAAGGTGTTCTAGTTCTGTTGTCAAAGTTACTTAAAATATCTCTTTTTATAGAGTTAACGAGATTTATTTATTCAAGCATATAACAACATAGCGGTTATTAATTGAATAGACTCAATTTTTTTTACTATGCTATTGACATATAGCCTTTACTAAGCAACCGAGGTACAGCTTAACCTCACCCCGATAAAGAATAAGCTTTATCTCCCCTCTCCTTAGCAAGGCTACGGCTACGGTCACGAGTCGTATTACCCCCTTAATCCCCCCTTAGAAAGGGGGGAAATAGCAGATTCAGTTCCCTCCCCTTTATAAGGGGAGGGTTAGGGTGGGGTAAAACCTTGGTTAGTCAGCTATTTTCAGACTTCTGTATACACCCACCGTAGCCTTAGCAAAGAGAGGGGTTAGGGGTGAGGTTTTAAGATGTACTTCAATAGATCCCGAAGCGCTACAAGTACAAGCTAATGCTTACTTATAGCGATTTTAACTTGAGTACATTAGAGTGCATGCATTATAAGAAAAAGACCTAACCCTATACGCCCTTCCCTACAAGGGTTGCTATGGTGCTGTATACAAGTCGAAAAAAGCTTGATTTCCCGTGCAGAGCATAGGAACGAGGAAAGCCTAATCAAGCTAGGTTCTCTTTTCAAGAACGCCGGATATTTATCTTCTCTCTCGATCTTTTGGGGTACGATATTCATCATCCCCTTTGATCTTCTGGGGTACAAAGCCGGGAATATCAGTACTGTCAATTGCGAAGACGAATAACTTGTTGGGATTATCGATACCTGTTGGATGGTAAGTGTCCGACTTTATGGTACCAATGAAGTCATTATCGTTGCTGATGAAAAGTGTATGCTTTACCACGTGGTTGATAACCACATCCGATCCGAAAGCCAAACCTTCAAGCTTGGCAGGTATGTCTTCTGCTTTGATCCCATTTTGAGTAAGTGTAGCTACTACATCAAGGAACAGGGTCTTGCTAACTGCCTTACTAGCCAGATTGCTTTCCCCAGTGATATTGCTTACTTGTTGAGCATTTGTCAGATCGATATGGTATATCTTCTTGAAAGCAGCCTGAGAGCCGTCGCCCAAACCCTTGCCATCTCGTTCGTCTACTAAGAATTCGCGATCGCTGATGGCTAAAATCTCGCTGACGGTGGGATATTTCGGTTTAGCCGAGGTGCCAATATTATCTAACTGATAGGCATATTCCTTGGTAAAACCTGTTTCTATGTCAATTTTGACGATTCTGGTATAAGCACCATTAGTACCACCGTCTTGCAGCAGTGGACTTTGCAAAATACCAATCAGGGTCTTACCATTGGGAGTAATTGCAAGCCCTTCCATGCCTTTGTTCGCAACCCTACCAGAGGTATTGTCACTAATCTCTGTATCACCAACGGGACTTGATTTGCTGACTGCAAACTTGCTAGGTAGGTTAAAGACCCTAATCCGCTTACCTGTATTGCGGTTAAATTGATATAGATAAGGGCCATATTCATCCGAGATAAATATATCCTTTCCATTATTGGATACACGTACCCCTTCAGGATCGAAACGGGCATTGTTGGGATATGTCGAGATTTGGGGGGGGGTGGGGTTGAAGTTGTCTGAGCGTCCAGTGAAATAGTTTTTATTCTTCGTATTCAAGGCTGGGACACCAATGCCTAACCCTAATCCCGCACCATTTCCGTAGTAAAGAGGCTCATTGCTAAATAACAAAGTCGTATCAACTAAGTAAGGGGTAAGTGTGAAAGGTAACGCTGAACCAAGATTGCTTGGTGAAAGTTTCACTTTGATAGTTTGGAAGCGGTTGATATAGGATGCTGTGTCACTGACAGCGCTGTTGTATGACAGGGCATTTGGGCCTCGGTCTGGGATAGCAATAAAGGTGTTACAGCCAGCATAAGCTAGTCCCGATCCAATACCACCAAGGAGATTTCCCCAAACACCGTTTTCAAGGGGATCTGACGTTTGCCTGGAGAGGTCTCTAATGTTACCACTTAAGCTCCCAATTGCGATCAGCTTAACCTCTGCTTTGGCGGCAGGGGCAGCAAAAAATGACGCTAACAAGAACAGAATGAGATTTCTCTTGAGCATATTAGTATTCCTTGTAGGGGAAATATTTACTGAGAGATATTGTATTTTTTTTACTTTATTATTTATGCCTAGTAATTAAGCTATTTTTAAGTAAAGATTAAGCCAAGATTAACTCATGAATGGCTAATGCTCACCAGTTTTAGGTTATGCATAAGAAGGTAAACGAGAGGAAAAAATTTTTACCCGCATTTGTCTAGGTGAGAAATGCGGGTAAAGTTGTCCTTATAGTTACTTACAAAAATATCTACGACTATTGCTGTTTAGTGTAGTAGTCACCCTTAAGATATACCAATCATTTTCTATCAAGTCGGTACTAATTCACCAGGACGCAATTTCGACCACTTACCCGTTTCCCGTTTAAAACTGAGACAACCAACAACATCCCATTCCATCTCAATCACATCATCTTGAGTCCGAATGTTGACATTGATAGAAGGTTCATTCGGATCAAAATTTGGTGTTTCAGTCAAGTGAGGCTGTTGGTGCTGCCCTTCTACGGCATGATAGGTAAAACAGCTGTCTACATAGTGGCAGTTCACACAAATACACATAATAGAACCAACTCCAGGGGCCTTTATTGTTAATCTAACTTAAGCCCAACCGTTATTCATGAGTTGCTGGGTTGATTTTTATTACAATGCATGAATCAATTCCTTCTACCCTAGCTCCCGAAAATTGGCCTTTTAGTTTAGAATTCTTGCCACAACCCGCTTACATGGTAGGTGGCGCTGTGCGTGATGCGCTCCTTGGTAGAACTCGTGAATATCTGGATCTAGATTTTGTTATACCATCTAAGGCGGTAAAGGTAGCAAGAGCGATCGCTCGTCATTACAAAGCTGGTTTTGTCTTACTCGATGCAGAACGACAAATTGCCCGTGTGGTTTTTCCCCACGCCACGGCTGACTTTGCTCAACAAGAAGGAGATAGTTTAGAAGTTGATTTGCACAGACGAGACTTTACAGTAAATGCGATCGCTTATAATCCCCATACACAAGAAATCATCGATCCTCTACAAGGTTATGTAGACTTACAACAGGGCATTTTGCGAATGATATCACCCGCAAACTTAGAAGATGACCCTTTGCGGTTAATGCGAGGTTATCGCCAAGCCGCCCAACTAGGTTTTACTATTGAGCCAGCTACCCGAACGGCAATTTGTTCTTTGACATCACATCTGAGCAAAGTTGCAGCCGAACGAGTTCGCGTAGAAATTGGCTATCTACTGGCAAATTCTCAGGGTACTCCTTGGATTACAAGTGCTTGGGAAGATGGTTTACTTGCCCCTTTCTTCAAAAATGCTACTCGTGAAAGCTTAATCAAACTAGCAGCAGTTGACAATGCAGCCGCATTACTCACAGAAAATTGGCAACAATTAGGCGCACAACTACAAGCTTATGTCCGCGATAGTGTCAAAACTACTTGGTTAGGTATTGCCAAACTTGCAAGTCTAGTCAATCCAAACCCAGAATTAGCAGAAATAGAGCTACAGCAACTAACTTATAGTCGTGCCGAAATCCGGGGTGTAACCACTGCTCTAAAATTGTTACCGCAGTTTCAAGTAGTTGATATGTCTTTGCGAGAACAATACTTTTTATTCCGTGACGCAGATATTGTGTTTCCCACTGCGGTATTGCTGGCTATGGCAGTTGATAATTTGGTAGAGGCGATGTCTGGTGACAAGCCACTACACACAGCAGTCTCTACAAGTTTAGAAACCAGAGCAAGGAACTGCCCTGTCTGGATACCTTTGATCAACCGCTACCTGAACCCTGATGATCTGGTCGCTCATCCCCCTCAACTAGTGAGCGGGAAGGAGTTGATTATAGCATTAGATATTCCAGCTTCACCAATCATCGGCCAACTTTTGACAGAAATAGCCTTAGCACAAGCTGAAGGGAAAGTCTCAACGCCAACAGAAGCGATCGCATTTGCACGTCAGTTACAAGAGGAGGCAGAAGGTAATTAAAATATATCGGCTTTGAGACGCGCTATGCAAGATCCAAATCATTTAGTCAATAGTTGCAAGTATATACATCATTTATGCTACTATTTGCTTGATATTTAGATGTTGTGTTGTTTCCTCAAATTCAGCGCCGATTGATTATATACCAGCCTATTCATTTTATGCCCTAGTCAGTCGTCTGAATGCACCCTCGTACAATTACTTAAGTACTTACCAGAAAAAAAACCTCTTCGTTTTCCTGATGGGTGGAGTCTTTATGCCTAGCCTTTCTTGGATAGAAATAACTACTGATGAATGGACAGCCTTTAATTTTGGTTGTAGAACAGAGTCTACATGATTTAGAGCTACTTAATTCTCATTTAGGAATATTGAATTTCTCATGCATTTGTACCAAACAAGGGGTGAGGGCTGTGATATTGGCGCAAACTCATCAACCAGATGTAATTCTTCTAGATACAATGCTATCAAATTGGAGTGCTAACCGAGTCATTGATGACCTCAAACATGATGCAAAAACTGCTACTATCCCAATCATTGCAGTCACACCTCTAACAGCTGCTCAAGAGGATGAATCCACTATGTTCACAGGATTTGATGATTGTATTACCAAACCTTATGATTTTAATCAATTAGAAGTAGTAATCAGTCGCTATATATGATGTATCCTCTATGGATTTATTTGAAAAAATATCTAATTTAATCTGGGTAAAATGGTTCATCAGTGATTCGTGGAGTATCGGTTAATTACTGCATTAATCATTATCTGCTGATGGGTAATCAGCTTATTTTGTGCCAAACAAGCGATCGCGTCCATCTCCTAATCCAGAAAGAATATAGCTATATTCATCTAAGTAGTCATCAATAGCGGTAGTATAGAGAGACACATAAAGATGTATTTTACAAAAACACTTGATATCTTGCGATAAAGCGAATAAGCGGATAAGGGAAAATATTTCAGCGAAACACGTCCGAACTGTTACATTTATCATCAACACCCACAGCTTTGTTAAGATTCAGTGACAATTGGCGGCAAAAATGCCTCCCAATGCGATCTTCTGGAAACACCCCCTAGTTTGATTTAAATAAAGCACCATGCAACTGTGCTTCTGTAATGCTATAGCGCTAATTAAATCCAAAATCGGCATAATCAGGATTATTTGGGGATGTTTTTTATCAGCTATTAGTCACTAGGGAATTCTCAACTACCCCTAGTCAATTTTTATTTTTATGTGTTTAAATTTCGAGTGTGCTATTAGTCGTATTATTGAATTGAATCAACAACACAGAAAATTCATAAATAGCAATTAATCACCGCAAATTTAAAGATGACTTTAAAAACGATTGAATCGATATATTTTGTGAGAAAGTTAATACAAAGGTATATTCACTGATCTCAAATTTATGGATTCTTTATCTATCAATTCCTTACTTGAAGAGTTGAAAAACCCAGATGCTACAGTCCGGGACAAGGCAACCAGAAAAATCTGGCGGATCTGGTTTCAGCAAAAGGGAATCTATGGGCTGGAAATAATTGACCGTAGTCAAAAGTTACTGGATGCAGGTGAAATTGCTGAAGCAGAAACAGCACTTACAGCATTAATCAAAGAACAGCCAGATTTCGCCGAAGCTTGGAATCGTCGGGCTTTCCTCTATTACAGTATTGGTGATTATCAGAAATCTCTGGCAGATTGTCAGATAGTTGTACAGATCAATCCGATACATTTTGGGGCACTTCATGGCATGGGCTTGTGTTACGCCGCACTAGGAGAGTATGGTGAAGCTATCCGAGCTTTTCAACGCGCTCTAGAAATTCAGCCCTATTCGCTAGTGAATCAAAAGTTGATTCTAGAATGTACATTTAGATTCAGTTACAACGGCAGATAGGAGAAACATCATACTGTTTTATGAATCCGTTATCGCCCTCATCACCAGTAATTCATCGCCTTACTCACCGCAGTTTCATTAAATACGGTTCTATCAATATTGGTAGTAGCGTTTTTGCTGCTTGTACTAACACCAACCAAGCGTCAACTAACAATTCTTAGTTGGATAAAGTTACCGCCATAAACTAGATAGTACAAGCAAAACACGGCGGATTTCATCAGGCGATGTCTACGATGGGCTGCGCCTGCGCTACTGATATTTACAAAGACCACAGTTTAGATGTCACCATTAATTAAAATAGGTCGTCTCCAGGTTCCCCGTGGTACTCAATTATTGATCAGGGATGCAGTAGATTTTTTATAGGTTATGGCATTGGTGTCATGAACGCCATAATACAAGCTATTCCCAAAATCACAATTGCAGCAATTTTCCAGAAAGATCCCCAGTGTCTCATCGCCCATCCCAACAAAGCAACTAAACTCTTATATACTCTACTTCTGCTAACATTCCCTGTTGACCTGTTCTGAAAGCGAAGTCCGGTTTTACTAATGGGGTGCAAATGCAATGATTGTAGGAAGCGTATAGTAACTACCCGGACTCGATATTGTTATGTCTTTCATAGTCTATTTAATTCCAGTAAAAAGCTTTTGTTAGCTCAATTCCTGGTTTTATCAAAACCCCGATGTCTGCGCCCATTTTCAAGCATGGGTTTTCGCAACGGTACTACCTCAGCCTCACTGCTCTCGCGTGCTACCCGAATCAGCAACCCAGCAGCTATTAAGCTAGCAATCATAGAATTACCACCATAACTAAACATCGGCAAAGGTAAGCCAGTAGTTGGTAGAGAACCTGTAGCCACACCAATATGGAGCAATGATTGTCCTACCATCAAAATCGTCACGCCGATCGCTACCAATCGATGCACTATATTTTTAGCCTTCAGTGCCACAATTAATCCAAGAGTAGCGAATGTAGCTAAAAGTGCCAATAACACTATACTGCCAACAAAGCCAAACTCTTCGGCAAACACGGCAAAAATAAAATCGGTATCCTGAATTGGTAAATAAAACAGCTTTTGTTGAGAAAGCCCAAATCCTGCTCCCCAAGTTCTACCAGAACCTACGGCTAGTAAACTTTGCACCAACTGATAACCATCTCCTGTGGCATCTGCCCACGGATTGAGGAATGACATCACCCGCTTACGTTGATACTCTTTTATGCTAATACTGAGTACTGCCAACATAACTCCGCCAATTGCTGTGCCTCCCAGGTACTTGTAAGGTAAGCCAGCCGCTAGAGCAATTAGCCAAATAGTCATGCCGCAAAGTGCTGTTGTACTTAAGTTAGGCTGGGCAAGAATTCCTAAAAGTACCAGACCGAAAATACCCAACCAAGCCAAGCGAACCCGCCAACTAATTCTTTCCCACTGACCAAAAAGCCGCGCACTTTGCAGCACCAAAAAGGGTTTAATTAATTCTGAGGGTTGAATTGGAATTGGCCCGATCGCAATCCAACGCGCTGCATCAAAAGCCTTTTTTCCCAATCCTGGGATAAGTGTGACGAAAATTAATGACAAAAATAGCAACAAAAACCAATGGGATACTCCCAAAATTTTCTGCAATGGCAAATTAACAATAATATTGAATCCTATTAAGGAAACTAAAACCCAAAGCAGTTGACGCTTAAAATAGTACAATCCATCATTCTGACGGGCATCAGCGACAGGATAGGATGCCGAAAATAGCATTATCAAGCCAACAAACAGCCAAACCAATGTTAACCAGCGCAACAACCGCGCCTCTAATCCCCAGTTGGAGACTGAACTATCAAAAATTGGAATCAGGCGGCGTAGATTCACGAGCAGTATAGGTAAAAAGTTAAGAATTAGAAGTTAGAAATAAAACTCATAGGAATGCATGGGATGCGTGAAACTCAGTCACTTCAGTGCTGAGAGGAAAGCGGCACGAGTGACTTTAGTCACCGTGGTTTTTATATTCACGAATTAGTCTTTGTACTGCCGAAGACTGAGATATTCCCCAGTTGTCTGCAATATATTCTAGTCGTTTTTTATCTTCTTCAGATAAATAAATCACAGTACCTTGTTTATATATGGCTTAATTAATGATTTTTTGTAGTATTAATTATGCACAAAAAAGAGGTCTTTGCTGACCTCTTACCAATTCCCTAAAATAATATTCTATTTACAGATTACGACAAGCCAGTATTAGCGCCTTGCTTACCAGTTGCCAGTTCTACTTTGATAATTTTGCCCCCTGCTTTTTGAATACGTTGCTGTTCGCGGAACCAGTTCTCATAAGGAACTAGCTTAGTGAAGTAAGTATTTTGCAGTTCACGTTGGGTACGAATTCGGGTTTGGCTGGGAACTAGAGCAGTAATTTTAAACAAACGGGACATATTTTGAAAATCTCCTGTAAACTTTGTGAAAACTTTTTTTATCTCAAAATCTTGAGTGCAAATCTTTTAATCATTCCAAGGCTGGAAATCAAACATCAATACTAGACCACCCACACTCATCACTGATAATTTACCAAGATAAGCAATATAACGTTCTAGCACTCACAGTTGATTTCCAGACCTTAATAAAGCCGCACCTAAATTCTTAAGCGCAAACTAGCTCTTAGCTTAAGCCAGAAGAGATATAGTCTAAGTAAACGCCCATTTCCTTACCAGCGTCAGAACCAACCAAGCTAGCGGTTACTTCCTTGATTGCTTGGATAGCTTGCACAGTAGCACCAACGGGAACTCCTAAAGAGTTGTAGGTTTCCTTCAAGCCATTCAATACACGCTCATCCAAAATGGAAGGATCGCCAGCTAACATAGCATAGGTGGCATAGCGGAGGTAGTAGTCCAAATCGCGGATGCAAGCAGCATAACGGCGGGTTGTGTACATGTTACCACCGGGACGGGTGATGTCAGAGTACAGCAAAGATTTTGCTACAGCTTCTTTGACGATTGCAGCAGCGTTAGCGCTGATGGTGCTAGCAGCACGCACCCGTAGTTCACCAGTAGCGAAGTAGCCTTTTAGCTTCTCTAAAGCAGAAGAGTCGAGGTATTTACCTTGAACGTCTGCGGAGTTAATGACAGCGGTAATTGCGTCTTGAGCCATGTTGTTAATTCCTTATTTCCAACCGTATTGCAATACTTCTGTTTCAGTAGGTAAACAGCTTTAACCTATCCTAGAAGAGCGCCAACTAGGTAGTCGAAGTAGCTACCAGCTTCACTAGCATCATCGCCAGACAGCAATGTAGCAGATACATTCTTCAGTCCACGGATACCTTCAGCAACACCATCGATAGGAGTTCCCAAGGACTTGTATAGTTCACGGGCACCGATAACACCAATTTCTTCGATAGGGGTAACATCACCAGCAACGATACCGTAGGTAACGAGGCGGAGGTAGTAATCTAGGTCACGCAGACAAGTAGCAGTCAATTCTTGACCGTAAGCGTTCCCACCAGGAGATACAACATCAGGACGCTTTTGGAACAGTTGATCGCCAGCTTGCTTAACAAGGCGTTCGCGATTTTCTGACAAAATTTGAGCGATCCGCACGCGGCGCTCACCACTTGCAACGAAGGATTTGATCCGATCTAACTCACCAGGGCTGAGGTAGCGGGCTTCTGCATCAGCATTCACGATAGCTTTCGTGACAATACTCATTAATGGATTCCTCCAATACGAATGAAACCAGGATTTGATTAAACTGGTGCGACTTTAAATTTGGTTTACTGAGTTTGCTCTTTTGTTCTTTTAGACACAACAGTTTGATAACTGCTACGGCTAATAAATTACGAGTTTGCTTGAGTCCACACAAGTACACAAGCTTTTAAACTCAGTTACCTTCCGCAAAACATTTTCCGGCATTCTGTTGAGCATGTATGACTGCTCTTAACACTTTGTAATATTGCCTTTCAGAATTCCCTGTTTTAGCTGTAATCTGAGAGCGATATTACGAAAGGTTACGAAGGTTACAGGGTAAAGATCACAGAAAATAATCTGTACCCTGTAACCTATTACCTACTCAGCCACCTTTACACTGCCAAGGTAGTTACCTGCTGGCAGAGATGGGAAGCGGTTGTAAGGGACAACATCTTCACCGAAGTAGCGGCTATATTCTGGGCTTTCGACTATTGCTTCTACAGCAGCCGACAAACCACTATCAGCTAGCAACTGGTTACACTGGCGAATTTCTTCCTGAGTTGCGGGTGTACGCCCCAACAGATGACGGAAGAGGAACTCAATGACCTTGGCATGAGGATAAGGTGACAAGAAGCGCTGACGATAGATTTCGGAACTGGCTAGTTCGCGCACAAACTCGCGCACAGAAATTTCACCACTCTGGAGTTTGCTATCTAGGTCAGTACGGCGGAAATTATCAGGAACTTCACCGCTAAATACATCCAATACCTGGCAGTAAATGGCGTTGATTGCCTGTTGTGTTTCGGATTGGTTTGCGCTTTCTGTTAGACGGTAAATGCGTGCATGTTTACGCACACTTAGTTCCACGGGTTGTCCACTACCATCGTTGTAGGAACGACCCAGTTCAGCAAAGGCGGGCTTGCTCTTGTTGATACCGTTTGTTTGGGCTGCTATATCTGCGATCGCCTGCGTCAAAAGCGGTGTATCGCTAGAACCTGGACGAATTTGCACTGGCTTAAAGCTAGGCACAACTACGTCATCATTTTGCTTGGTAAGCTGATTGTAAAGCTTTTCGGTATTCGGGAAGTTTGCCGCAGGTAGGGTCGGGAAGCGACGGTAAGGCACTGTATCTTCACCGAATACCTGGTTATATTCCACACTATCTACCAAAGCACCAATAAAGGCACGAATCCCTTGAGTAGCCAAAATCTGGTTATACTTGCGGATTTCTGCTTGGTCTAGTGGCGCACGTCCCAAGAAGTGTTTGGTTCCCAACTCAATCACTTTGGTGTTGGGGTAAGGTGTGTAGAACTCTTTCAGGTAGAGGTTAGAATAACCCAAACCTTCAATAAATTCCTTCACACTAATTTCGCCATTCCCCAGCTTGCTTTCCCACGCCGTAAATTCATTTTTGGCGATGTATGGTGCAATATCCCGCTCAAATATCTGACGATACGCAGCACTGATCAAAGTTTGCACTGCAACTTTATCACTGGTATTCGCCACCAATTTGAAGATTTTGGTTTGTTCGCGTTGCTTGCTAACACCTTGGTTAATGCGGAATTGAATATCTGGTTCTGACCTTTGTTCTGTGACTGTACCTAATGTCACAAAGGTTGGCGTTACTTGCTTCTGAACTTTCGCCGCAACATCTTCACGAATGCTACCAACACGCAATTGTCGCCCTGATACACCACCAGGAGTCAGATACCGTTCGTAAGGAATTGTATCTTCACCAAATGCTTCGCTGTATTCTACGCTGTTAATGATGGCATCAACCACCGCGTAAAAGCCCTGTTTAGCGGCGAGATCAAAGTACTTGTTGATTTCCTGACGGCCATAGGTCGGACGACCCAACAAGCGACGGTGAATATACTCGATCGCTTTACAAACATAGAGCGATGACCAGTATAGATTGCGGAATACATCCGACTTAGCCAAAGCACGGATAAACTCCCGCACTGAGATGTCGCCGTTTTCCAGCTTGATTTCCAATACCTTCGGACGCTGACCTTCGTATAAATCACGACCGAAAACTTGCAAGTAAGCAGCTTTAATCAGTGCTTGCGTGGAGCTTTCGGAGAATCTGACGCTAGAATTTTTGGCAGCCTTTTTACCTCTAGTACCAGGCAGTTGATCTAATTTGAACACCTTGGGGCCTAGAGTACCAGGAGCTTCACCCCGCGCTTTGGGATTACTATTTTGGTTATTAATCCCTGCCCCTTGGTGAATCAGGATACGCTTGGTATCTTTGCCAAAAGGAGCCGGACGGGTGCTGGGGTTGCGAGTTTCTTTCGGGAAAATCGCCCCAAACTGAATTTCCAAGGGGTCATTACCAGAACCGTAAGGATGTTGGTCTGGTAGTGGCTGTTCGTAAGCCGCAAATGTGGTGATGAATTGAGGTATTTTGCGGAAAGGCGCACTGTAATTAAACAGGTCTTGCTGCGGGCCCCAGTTGCGACATTCTTGTGCTTCTTGACCCAGACCCCGGAGGTAGGGTACTGTTTCTTCACCAAAATAGTCGCCGTATTCAGCAGAATCTACTAAAGCATCTACTAAGGCTGGCAAACCACCGTTAGAAATAATCGAGAAGTATTTTTGTACTTCTTCGCGGCTACTTGGGCCCCGTCCCAGAATGTGACGAAAAGCTAGTTCAATGACTCGGCTGTTAATAAAAGGCTGGTAAAACTGTTTTTGGTAAAGGGGAGATTTAGCTAGACGACGAACAAACTCTTTTACGGAGATGTCGCCATTTTTCACTTTGGATTCTAGGTCAGATATAGACAAGCTATAAGCACGGGTAATATCGCGCTCAAAAATTTGCCGATATGCCGCTTTGATTACCTCATTTTTTTCGCTAGCTGACAACCCAGTTTTCATCACAAACTTGGGACGGCGCTCTGCTGCATTAAAGTAAATTTGCGGCAGTTGCAATCCTTGCTGGTCGCTTGAGGGGCGTTGGCGAACTTTATTTGAAGGTGTGGCTGCTTTGAATTCTGTTAACAAAACATCCATGTACTGAGACACAATTTCTGTAGCCTCAGCATCGTTGCGGAAAAAAGAAAGTGACCCAGCTTTGATTTCCTGCAAAGCTACTAGCGTTGCTTCACCAGAGCAGGCATTTTCAATTATTTCCCGCAAACCCCGTGTATTCACCGCTATGATGTTCGGGTCACCAGCAACGATCGCATAAGTAGCGTAGCGCAAGAACCAGGATAAATCCCGCAAGCTCTTGGCCATATTGCTTGGGCCATATCGAGCAATATTAATTGGTCTGAAACCTGGAGGTGTCGGGCCACTGGGGGATGAATTAAATATCGATCGTAAATTTTCTAGGAAACCACCACGACTTTCAACGTAGGTTACAGTTCCCAGTTGCATCCCTTGCTGAACATTGGCACCACCACCAGCAGTTACGAATTCTGCTTCTCTGGGCTTTTCTAAAAAAGCCATTGGCGAACCACCGACAAAAATCCGGTTGGCAGCGCGAGACACAATAATCTCGGCATTATCCGTCAGCGTCTGAGAAATTTCTAAACGCTTTGCACCAGATGCAAAATAGCTTGCCAGTTCATTTAATTCACCACTTCCCAAAAAGCGGTCTTGCTGCTCGGCTTGAATAATTGTCGCTACAGCTAGGGTTTGATATAGTTGCGGACGCGCAACTGAGCTTCCACCACTTGCCTTAACACTCATCGGATTTGTAAAACTCCCATCATAATCATTTATGTGTTAAGTCTGGATCGCTTTGAGGCTTGACACATCGGTGTGTCTGTGCTTTATGAGCTTGAGAGTAATGCCTGCAAAACTGCCAGTAAATTAACCCGGTTAGCTTTTAGATTAGAACGTTTTGCGTTCTCAAGGCTGGTTTATTAAGAAGTGTGTAGAACCTGTAGCTTAGATACATCCAGTCCTAAGAGTACATACTCTTGTTTGGCTGAGATCAAATCTAAGTTTTGTAACTCAGAAATAAGCTAGGCATGGTCTACTGATGCCGAAAACCTCTATTTTGATGTTTGTGTCAGTATCTATTTTACGATTATTGCAACTGTTACAAAATCTTAGCTGAAACCAAATTTCCTTCAGTAGCGATCGCTGGACAGTAGTCATTAGCCGATGTTAAGTTGTTTTTGCTACTGATAACTGAATATTAAGAAATAACGCCACTCTGGAAATAATTATCAAACTCTGGTGGTTGCAGCTTTAGCTATCAGCATTCTTTACCGGGGAAATACTATACACAAAAGTTTTAAATTTAACTATTTATTCAATGTTGCCCTGTCTGCGATCGCAGTTATTTTAACCGTCACTCCGGCAAATGCGCTTCCAGAACAAAACATCAGTACCGTTGTGAAGTGGGCGAAAACGCGATCGCAATTACCAACTTTGAGATACAACAGCGAAGCTCACGGCTATGATGGTACAAAGGGAAATTTATACTTTTATGCTGATGTCACTTCTGAAAAGGGGACAGTGACTAAAGAAGGAATAACCGTTAGTGGTGACTCAAGCATCAAATTCACCACAAAAAATGCCAAAGCGGTGAAACTGTTACAAAATATTTATACTTCCAATATTGCCAATGATTTCCAGAAGTCTCAGTATGTCACCAAAGTTGGACGTGATCAGTATTATCGCGGGCAAAAGTTTGCTTACATCACTGCGGCGGTGCAGGATGGGTCATCATTGCAGATAATTCCCTTGAATAAGTTGCAAGATTTTATAAAAAATGCCAGATATTGCCAAACTAATCAATGCGACCTTTAATTAACTGCGTAGCCTGGAATTTACATAAGCATTATCAGTAAATAAAGGCACGCAATCACTAACAATCATTAGTGCGATCGCAATAGACAATATGATCAAAATCAAACCACAAATTAACCAATCCAGTGTAAATAATTAAAGGTTTGTAGTAAGCACTTCAGTGCTTAAAAATTCAGTATTAAAGTCCTGACAACGAACTTGTTCTAGGTCAGCAGTTATAATCAATATAAAACTTCAAGGTTAAAAATATTATGAATATAACTGTAGAAAATTATCTGAAAAATACTGCACCTAAGTTAAACTATGATGTCTTAATTGAAAACCAAGCAGACGGCACAGTTAAAGCAATATTGTTAGGTTTACCAGACTGTCAAGGCTTAGGAAATACTGAAACGGAAGCAATAGAAAAAGTCAGTCAAAGTTTGCAAACTCGATTAAAAACAGCCAAAATTGTGACTTTAGAAATTGAAGCACCCAAAGTAGAAAACCCTTGGATGAAATTTGCGGGAATGTTCAAAGATGATCCGCAATTTGACGAGATGCTGGGATATATAGAAGAATATCGTCGTGAACTTGATGCACAAATGGAGGAATATTACCAGCAACTCGATGTGGAGAATGAAGCTAAGTGAGTTTATGGATACTTGATACCGATCATGTCTCACTTTTTCAAGAGAGGCAATTACCAGCCAGCCCCCCGTGTTTTTCATTCAGAAATAATCCGTTGTGCCATGCTTTGATTTACAGTAAAGAGTTGACAAAACTACTGGTATTCCGTACCTTATGAAGGATGGGGGTAATTTTGAATGGGATAATGACAAGGCAATTGCTAACTCTCAAAAGCATGGTGTCAGCTTCCATCAGGCAATCAAAGCATTTGACGACCCTTTTGCGGTAGAACGTTTTGATGATCGTGAAAATTATGGGGAAGAGCGCATCAACCTGATGGGTATGTGTGACGGGGTACTACTTCATGTCACCTATACCGAACGGGGAGAGCGTATCCGTTTAATATCAGCCAGAAAAGCAGAAAAGCATGAAAGAAACGATTATTACCGCGAGAATGCACAAGGATGGAACGGCGGTTGAAGTGTTGCCTGACGGTAGTGAAAGACCCTTTCCAGAGCAGCCCCTGCGTCCCATGACAGAAGAAGAAATTCACGCTGCGGCTATTAGCGACCCTGATGCCCGCCCTATGACAGAAGCTGAATTACGCAACGCCAGACGTGTACCCCGTATTAAAACCATGCGGCGCGCCTTGAAATTGACGCAGGAGGAATTTTCGGCGCGTTATCAT
Organism: Nostoc sp.; assembly: GCF_036917465.1. Classification (GTDB taxonomy): domain Bacteria; phylum Cyanobacteriota; class Cyanobacteriia; order Cyanobacteriales; family Nostocaceae; genus Nostoc. The sequence goes on along the minus strand of NZ_JBALDL010000004.1, from coordinate 25,683 downwards.
ATTCCGCTTGGCACTTTGCGTGATTGGGAGCAGGGACGCACTGAACCCGACCAAACTGCACAGGCTTACCTCAAGGTTATTGCTGCCAATCCTCAAGCTATTTATGAGGCATTGCAGTTTACCCCGCACTAATTTTCAAAATAGATTTTTAGCAAAAAAATCAACGCTATGTTGGGTTAGTAAAAAGGTTTGAGAAGCACATACAAATCGCTATGAAAGTTCCGACTCCAATTAAAATCAGAACTTTTTAGCTGTGAAAATCGCCAAAACCATCGATAAAAACAGTAATGTTATAATCAATATAAAACTTCAAAGATAAAAATATTATGAATTTAACTGTAAAAACTTATCCTAACAATACTGCACCCAAGTTAACTTATGATGTGCTGATTGAAAATCAACAGGATAGCGGAGTTAGTGCGACAGTGCTAGGCTTACCAGATATTAAAAGCTTTGGTGCGACTAAAGAAGAAGCACTAAACAAACTAATTCAACTTTTACAAGAGCGAAAACCAGAAATAGTAACTTTAGAAATTGAACCTCCCCAAACCGAACATCCTTGGATGAAATTCGCGGGAATGCACAAAAATAACCCTCTTTTTGCTGATGTACTGGAATACATAGAAGCTGAACGGAGTCAAGTTGACTTAGACAATGAGACAAAGTGAGTTTTATGTGGATATTAGATACAGATCATTTGTCCCTATTTCAAAATAGTCATCCAATAGTCACGCAACGCATAAGACAGCAGAATCCTGAAAATTTAGCCATAACAGTGATTACATTTGAGGAGAAAGTTAAAGGATGGCTGAATGTTATCAACAAATATAAGAATCAAGCTTCTAAGTATGAAAAATTGATATGGGGATACAAGGGATTATGGGATGAAATAGAATATTTCAAAAATATAAAATTACTTGAGTTTGATACTAAAGCCTGTAATGTTTATGCTGAGTTAGTTAAGCAAAAAATTCGAGTTGGCACTCAAGATTTACGCATTGCGGCAATTACGCTGTCAGTGAATGGGATTTTAGTTACTCGCAACCGCAAGGATTTTGAAAAAGTGCCTAATTTGCGTTTAGAAGACTGGACTATATCTTAGATTTTTCCTCGCCAAAACCATCGATAAAAACGCCAACAACACCCAATTCCCATAATGCACACCACAAACCCAACAACAAAACCAGAGACAAAACTAACAAAACCGAAAAAAACAAACAATAAAAGTAAATAACACCACAATATAGGCATATCAAAAGATGATTGCGAAACTTGAGATTGAGTTGGCTGAACTGAAAATAAAGTAGTCGTAATATTGGATGTTACCGATGGTAATGATGCAACCTGCCAAATCTTGATAGTCTTGTCCCCACTTCCACTGGCAAGGATTTTGCCATCTGGACTGAAGGCTACCGAAAAATAGTGTCCCTGGAAAGCGTGGATTTGCGCTCCCGTTGCAATATCCCATAGTTTAATATCACCACAACCCCCACTGGCAAGGGTTTTGCCATCTGTGCTGAATGCAACAGAACAAACCCAGTCGGAATGCACATGGATAGTGTATATTTGCCTTCCTATTGTGACATCCCACAGTGTAATAGTCTTGTCATCACTCCCACTGGCAAAGGTTTTGCCATCTGGACTGAAGGCTACCGAACGAACTGAGTCGGAATGCACCTGGATAGTGCGTATTTTCCTTCCTGTTGTGACATCCCACAGTTTGATAGTCTTGTCATGACTTCCACTGGCAAGAGTTTTACCATCTGGGCTAAAAGCTACAGAATTAACCCAGGAGGAATGTGCCTGAATAGTGCAGATTTGCTTTCCTGTTATGACATCCCACAGTTTGATAGTCTTGTCAAAACTTCCACTGGCAAGGGTTTTGCCATCTGGACTGAAAGCTACCGAACGAACTGAGTCGGGATGCGCCTCGATAGTGCGGATTCGCCCTCCTGTTGTCATAGCCCACAGTTTGATAGTTTTGTCATCACTCCCACTAGCAAGGATTTTGCCATCTGGACTGAAAGCTACAGAATGAACATAGGAGGAATGCCCCTGAAGCGTGTAGATTTCTCTTCCTGTTGTGACATCCCACAGCTTGATAGTCTTGTCATCACTTCCACTGGCAAGGGTTTTGCCATCTGGACTAAAAGCTACAGAATAAACAGAGCTAGAATGCCCTTGGAGGGTATGGATTTGGCCTGCTATTGCGATATTTTCTAAAGTTTTATCTGTGGCAAAAGTTTTAAATTGTGATGTTGATTCAACTACAGCAGACTGTTGTTTTGGTCTAACAAACCCAGGAAATATATCAGTACCAAGTTTTGTAGAACGATCGCACCAATAACACTTACCATAAGTTTGGCTGTAATAGTGGCTGTCTAGCTTTCCACAGATAGTTAACTCATTAACAGCCAGTCTGAGCGCCTTTACCCAATCCCCAGCAGTTGGGCGCAAGTTAGGATTTTTATAACCATCATTAAAACATCTGAGAAAACATCGCTGAACCTCTGGGTGAACAATCTCAAGCGGAGTTGTCCTTTCTACAGGTTGAATCAAACTGTTTGGTGCATACAGCCATAAACCCCGGCGGATAAGTTCATTAGTTTCTGGAGTAGCCCCCGCGCCTATCCACTTTCCCGCAAAAGGAGTTTGACCACCAAGCAACAACTGATAGATAATGACTCCTAACCGGAAGCGATCGTGTACTTCTGTTTGATCGATACTAGAAAAATCTTTATCAATCAGTTCCGGTGGTGTATAATCTGGTGAACCAACTGGACAACGATAAATCTTGCCATTTACCGGATTCCGAACCTGAAAGGAATCAGTATCAATAATTGAAGGTAAGGCGCGATCGTTAACAAGAATATTTTGCTGCTTGATGTCACCCAAAACATAGCCAGAAATGTGAATTGCTTCAATAATTGAGGCTATATTCAAGGCCGTTGTGTGGAGAAAACGCCAATCAACATCAAGTTTTAAAGCCTTTCTTTTGCTGGGGTTGTATACATCAATAAGTTCTTTTGCTTCTTTAATTTCCGGCATCAAAAAGCCCACACAATCACCCTGAGCATCTTTCAGCACCGACTTAGGCCAAGCAAAAGAAATATGATTCAGGTGAGAGTTTGGCTCTTTGGGTCGGTGCGCTATCATCACCGCCAATTTTTGCACACGCTCAGGAGTTTGTGAGTGGTACATTTTTGCTAAGTAACCATTGTGATTAGTTCGCCAAACCTTACCTTCACCACTATCAGCTATCGGTTCACCCAGCAGAGTAATTGATTTTCCCGTACTAGCACAGGTGAGAACTGTCATCGAATTTTAGTCTTTATTAAAAAGACATAAAAGCAAAGTCTTATCATCGTCAGTGCGAGAATTTAGCCGTTCAGAGTTGAGGAATTCTGTTAGATATTTATTTTCTTCCTCTTGATTAACAGGTTCGTGCAAGTATTCCTCCAAAGGTTTAAAGAAAGGTGAGAAAGGTTTCCAGTCGCTCAAGCGAATTGCAACTTTTTCGAGTCCATCAGTGGAAGCACAAATAAACTCTTGTTTTTCATGAATAACCTTTACCTGCATTTCTTTTACTGCATTTGCTGAAGTGATAAAAGTCGTTTCATTAGCAAACTCGCCTTTATCTGGCTGAAATAACAGTTGATATTCTGAATCTTGAGAATGCATTACAATAAATCCATCCCCAATTTGCATAGCTGTAATGCATTCAGGAGTTGCTATAAAAACCAAAAGAGTACAAGCTAAATCATTGACAGAATAATCTCCTTCATCTGCTTGCTTCTGTAATTCTGTAATAACTTGGTTTACAATCTCAGCAAATACTTTCTGAGCTTCTTCTTTGGATAGTGGTTGAGAAAAAGTTTGCTTTTGAGGATATTTATTAATATCAGAAAAGCATTTGAGTACCGTTTCTACCGCCAACTTAGAACCAACATCAGAATGTTTCGCACTACCAGCACCATCAGCAACCGCGCCTACAATTACATCATCAAAGATGAGATAATCCCCATAATCTTGACAAAGTATCCCCTGGTTTTGATGACTTGTTCCGATCGCAGAATCCGCAACAGCTTTCCAATTCACAAAATTTCCCTTAAGTAGTAATTTGACCCCATCCCACAGCCGGTAAAGCTACAGCTTGCCCCACTTTGCCACTAGAAACTCGTTTCATCGAAGCAGAAAGCCAGACAAACAACTCACGAAAATTTAAGCCATTTAGCGTAACTGGTGGACGTTCATGTGGAGAAATTTGTTTAAGGATATTCATATCAGCACCCTGTACACCAACTGCAAAAAATAACAGTCGGCTTTGTGTTTCTCCTTCTCTCAATCTTTGCGCGGCTAATTGCCAGGAGTCTGTTGGCGCTCCATCTGTAATCAAAAATACCCAAGGGCGATAATAGAGAATACCGTTGTCTTGATAAGTCTGCTTGCGGTTTTCTAGAAAATCCAAAGCATACTCAATCGCTCCACCCATTGGGGTTAAACCACCTACTTCCAATATAGGCGGTGTAAATTGGTCAATCGTCACAAAGTCTTGCTTCAGTTTAACTATGGGGCCAAATGCGATCATTGCCACTTCCACACTCAGCGATGCTTGAGAATCTTTTAGTACATCTTCTTTAAAAGCTGCAAGTCCTCGATTTAACTCTTGGATAGGCTTACCTGACATAGAGCCAGAAGTATCAAGTAAGAGAATTACAGGACAACGATTTTCTGGATTTTCAACGAATTCAGGCAATCCTACAGCCATTTAATGCTCCTTGATAAGTAAATTCTTATACAAAATTACAATTAAAGTTTATTAGCTAATAGATACTTAAACAGTAGTGTTTTTACTGAAACAACTTCCCTACCTAAAATATATGGGCTGATGGCGATGTCTACGACGGGCTGCGCCTACGCAATTATTTGTATACCTGAAGTGTTCCGCATTCGCTAAACTCAGAATTGCTGCAATATTGCTTCTGAAATGTCAGGCTCCCAAACCGTTAGCGCTGCTGTTGTTTATTAATTCAGGACATTGTTTTATGGAAGGAATAAATTACTCTCAAATCATTCAATATATTTTAAGTAACCATTCTACGAATGACATAGCTAATGGTACAGAGATTCAATTATTGTTTGACGCAGAACGCCATCATTATGAAGTATTAAATATTGGCTGGAAAGAACAACGGAGAATTTATGGAGTTATCATTCATGTTGATATCAAAGACAACAAAATTTGGATACAAAGAGATAGTACAGAAATCGGTATAGCTAATGAATTAATTGCTGCTGGTGTACCGAAAGAAGATATTGTATTAGGATTTTACGCTGCTTATAAACGCGAATTTACTGACTTTGCGGTTGGATAAGTAGCAGGAAATAAGCAATAGTAATCTTTGCCCTAAGCATCCACTATCCGCTAAACTCAGAAATGCTGCGTTATTCCTCATCATGTCCGATTCCCAAACTGTTAGTGCTGCTGTTGCCAAACTCTACAATACCTACCCCTTTCCGCCCGAAGCCCTGTTGGATGAACCTCCTCCAGGCTATAACTGGCGCTGGAATTGGCTAGCCGCTCATAATTTCTGCACAGGTCAAAAACCCCAAAGGCAAGACATTCGGATTTTAGATGCAGGTTGCGGTACTGGTGTGAGTACAGAGTACCTGGTTCACCTCAACCCCCAGGCTTCGGTTGTGGGAATTGACCTCAGTACTGGTGCTTTGGCTGTAGCAAAAGAACGTTGTCATCGTTCTGGAGCTACCCGCGTTGAGTTTCATCACCTCAGCTTGTTTGATGTGGAACAGTTACCGGGTGAGTTTGATTTAATTAACTGTGTTGGCGTTTTGCATCATACCCCCGATCCCATTCGCGGTATTCAAGCTTTGGCTAAGAAGTTAGCCCCAGGCGGTTTGATGCACATTTTTGTGTATGGAGAATTGGGACGCTGGGAAATTCAACTCATGCAAAAAGCGATCGCACTTCTTCAAGGTGACAAAAAAGGCGATTACCGCGATGGTGTCCAAGTGGGGCGACAAATATTTGCTTCTTTACCAGAAAATAACCGAATTGTCAAATCAGAAAAGCAACGCTGGTCATTAGAAAACCACAAGGATGAACATTTTGCTGATATGTACGTTCATCCCCAAGAAATTGACTACAACATTGAGACACTGTTTGAATTAATTGATGCTTCGGGATTAGAGTTTATTGGTTTCTCGAATCCAAGTTTCTGGGATTTAGAGAGGCTTTTGGCTAAAGCACCGGAGTTAGTAGAACGGGCAAAAAATTTGAGCGATCGCCAGCTTTATCGCCTGATAGAATTACTAGATCCAGAAGTAACTCATTACGAGTTTTTCCTCGGTCGTCCTCCCTTAGTCAAAGCTGACTGGTCAGACGATAAGGCTTTATTGGCAGCCATTGCCGAACTTAATCCTTGTATTGAAGGATTTCCTAGTCAATGTTTCTTTAATTACAATTACCAGATTGTTAATTTATCTATAGCAGAGTTTGAATTTATGCAAAAGTGTGATGCGAATTCCACAGTTGCAGAAATTTTGGCAGGTGTGCAACTGGGATTGGATGAAGTAAGAAAACTTCTTCAGCAGCAGCTGATTTTGTTGACACCTGCTTCATTTTAGACTTGACTTTCATGCTGTTTACTTTTTTACTTAGCACTATTTTGGCGAGGAGCGATCGCCCATCACCACTTTTGGTAAATTAATGTAAATTAGGAAAGTGACCAACAAACAGGTATTCTACATCCCCAAAGTTGGAGTTTTCTGAAATTCAGCAGTAGTGCGCTGCTTAATGACAAACCGTTACTCTCCGATTTCTGATTTGCGGTAAGCCTATACACTCCTCAAGCACCAGTTGATTTTATTGACACCCAATTAATTCAAACACCAAGATGCTATACAACGACTTTGGAGGAAAATAATCAACTTAAAAAAGCTGGAATTGGAAGAAATTTTGAATTTTCAGGCGATTATTCACCCGCACAGTCTCTTACATCATCAGCCGCTTTCTCGCTTCTGAAAGCGCGATTTATACTGACTGTCTAACGTTGCCAAGAAGTTAATTGTTTTTTCCTAAAGTATTGTTACCGCATCGTGATATGATTCATCTGACTGAATGTGCAGTCATCATAATTTAGCTGTACTGGTTTCAAGTCTCGTGAGCTTGTCAGACGAATCAATTGCGCCCACTCCGACAACGCAACAAGATGCTAAAACTGGTTCTGGAGACACAGAATCAGGTAACTCTATGCAAGAGTTTCATCAACTCTTCCAGCGATTGTTGGTAATCACGCTTGTCTTGACGGGGGTTATTTTTATCTCTGTGTGGATTTTTTATTCCTTAAACATTGCCCTAAATTATTTAATTGGGGCGTGTACAGGTGTGGTTTACTTAAAAATGTTGGCTAGAGACGTTGAGCAACTTGGTAGTGAAAAAACCAGTTTGAGCAAAACTCGTTTTGCTCTATTTATGGGAGTCATGATCGTAGCAACTCAATGGCGTGAGCTACAGATTTTGCCCATATTTTTGGGATTTCTAACTTACAAAGCCACCCTCCTCGTCTATATGGTGCAAATTGCGTTCCTTCCTGATTCTTAAAAAGTCAGGCTCACAAAGATAGTAATCCCATCCTCGCTTGTTGGGGAAAATGCTTGAAGAATGCAAATGCTTAGTGTCTTAAACGCCTTTAATTCTTTTCCCCTCGCCGCATTAGAAGTAGGACATCATTTCTATTGGCAGTTGGGCAATCTTAAAATTCATGGGCAAGTTTTTCTTACCTCATGGTTTGTGATTAGTATTCTAGTAGTGGCTTCAATAGCTGCTACTCGCAACGCACAAAGAATTCCCAAGGGCATCCAGAATTTGATGGAATACGCCCTAGAATTTATTCGTGATTTGGCAAAAAACCAACTTGGTGAGAAAGAGTACCGCCCTTGGGTGCCATTTATTGGCACATTGTTCTTGTTTATTTTCGTATCGAACTGGTCAGGGGCGTTAATTCCCTGGAAGCTCATCAAGCTACCTTCGGGTGAATTGGCTGCTCCCACCAACGACATCAATACGACTGTTGCATTGGCATTGCTAACTTCCTTAGCGTACTTTTACGCAGGTTTTAGCAAGCGGGGTTTAGGCTACTTTAAGAAATATATAGAGCCAACACCCATTTTGTTGCCGATCGCAATTCTTGAAGATTTCACCAAGCCCCTCTCCCTAAGCTTCCGGCTATTTGGTAATATTTTGGCGGATGAATTGGTAGTTGCGGTATTGGTGCTGCTAGTTCCTCTCTTTGTACCTCTGCCTGTAATGGCCTTGGGTTTATTTACCAGTGCCATTCAAGCCCTGGTTTTCGCCACCCTAGCCGGAGCATACATTCATGAGGCAATGGAGGGACATGGCGGAGAAGAACATGAGGAGCATTAAACTTCTCAGTTGATAGCACAGTTCCCAGAGCATATTCGCTCAAAACATCGCAAAGCGCGATTTCAAAGAACTCATGTGCAGCGTGAAAACCACGTTTCTAATCGTTAACGTAATGTCTTTTAGTTTTGTAATTAAAGCAAGGAAAATCAACATGGATCCATTAGTTCAGGCTGCTTCAGTTCTCGCTGCTGCTTTAGCGATTGGTTTAGCTGCAATTGGCCCTGGTATCGGTCAAGGTAACGCTGCTGGACAAGCAGTAGAAGGTATTGCTCGTCAACCTGAAGCAGAAGGAAAAATTCGCGGTACTCTGCTATTAACCTTGGCATTCATGGAATCTTTGACTATCTATGGTCTAGTAATTGCCTTGGTATTGCTGTTTGCTAACCCCTTCGCATAAGACCTGAAAATTTTTGTGAGTGTGGAGACGTGAATCATCACGCCTCTACAATCAAACAAAATATTTGGGAAACTTAGCCGTTTTGATGTAATGGATTACCAATTTTAGATTTTGGATTTTGGACGATCAAGAGTTTTCGGTACATGCCCCTGAGCTATCCCTCCTCTAAAAATCTAAAATCGCAAATCTAAAATCCAAAATCCCTTGACCCTTGTTGGCTATGGGTCTCTAAAATATGAAAGGTTGGATGATGTTGCTAGCCATGAAAACTGCTACTCCAGCCAAAGAGGAGACAAATGTTTGATTTCGATGCTACCTTGCCCTTCATGGCATTGCAATTCCTGCTATTAGCAGCTTTGTTGAATGCAATTTTCTATAAGCCACTGACCAAGGTACTAGACGATCGCGATAATTATATCCGAACGAATACCCTTGAGGCACGGGAGAGCTTGGCAAAAGCCGAGCGCTTGGCTACAGAATATGAGCAGCAACTCGCAGACGCTCGCAGACAATCGCAAGCTACTGTAGAAGCCGCTCAACTTGAAGCTAAGAAAATTACTGCCGAGAAAATCGCTGAAGCTCAAAAAGAAGCTCAGTCTCAACGAGAACAAGCTTCTGTTGAAATAGAACAACAAAAGCAAGAAGCTTTTCGTACCTTAGAGCAACAAGTTGATGCTCTAAGCAGACAGATTCTAGAAAAACTATTGGGGCCAACTCCAGTTAGATAAGCTAACTAGACTGGTTCCGTGAAAGCATACGCGCAACTGGGCCCCTAGTCCAGAGCGCAAAATTTAAGTGTCAAAAACAGGCACTTTTTCCCTTCTGGGAAAAGATACTTAATTTCCCTACGGGAAAAGATACTTAATTTCCCTACGGGAAAATACAACGTATTAGCAAGCGAGCAACGCACTTGTAAATGGGTATCATGGGGACATTCTTATTACTTGCCGCAGAAGCGAACGCTGTTCACTCTGAATTGGCAGAAGGCGCAGCAGAAGGTGGTTTCGGTCTAAACCTAGACATTTTTGAAACCAATCTGATCAATCTAGCGATTCTGATTGGCATATTATTCTACTTCGGACGTAAGGTTTTAAGCAATATCCTGAACGAGCGACAATCCAATATTGCCACCGCAATTCAGGAAGCAGAAGGGCGCTTAAAAGAGGCAAAGACAGCCCTTTCCAAAGCGCAAGAGCAGTTGAAGCAATCTCAGGCAGAAGCAGAACGTATCCGCCAATCGGCCGTAGAAAACGCCCAAAAAGCGAAAGAAGGCTTGTTAGCGAAAGCAGCGCAAGACGTAGAACGCTTGAAACAAACAGCAGCAGCAGACTTAAACACCGAAACCGAGCGAGCGATCGCTCAACTACGGCAACGAGTTGCTACACTAGCATTGCAAAAAGTCGAATCACAACTTAAAGGCGGGATTGCCGACGATGCTCAACAAGGTTTAATCGATCGCAGCATCGCACAACTGGGAGGCAATGTATGACAAGTCAAATAGCCGCAGCCGAAGTCGCCCAGCCTTATGCACAGGCGCTTTTGTCAATAGCGCAATCAAAAAATTTGACAGAAGAGTTCGGGGAAGATGCACGGACTTTTCTAGGACTGCTCAGAGCAGACAAACAACTACACAACTTCTTCAGCAACCCGTTTATTCAGGTTGAGAACAAAAAAGCTCTCATCAAAAAAATACTCGGTGAAGGCGCTAACCCCTACTTACGCAACTTTTTGTTAGTGCTAGTAGACAAACGCCGCATTGCATTCTTGGAATCGATTTTTCAACAATATCTGGCGCTGTTGCGGCAGCTGAATCAAACCGTATTAGCGGAAGTAATTTCAGCCGTTCCCCTCACAGAAGCTCAACAGCAGGCAATTACAGAAAAAGTGATTGCCATCAGTAATGCTCGCCAGGTAGAACTAGAAACCAAGGTAGACAGTGAGTTAATTGGTGGTGTGATCATTAAAGTAGGCTCACAGGTAATTGATGCCAGTATTCGGGGTCAACTGCGCCGCCTTTCATTGCGCTTAACTAATAGCTAGAAAATTGGGACTGGGGACTGGGGGCTGGGTACTGGGGACTAAGAAAAAGATTATAGTCATAAATTCTTTCCATTCCTAATTCCTAATCCCCAGTCCCTAATCCCTAGTCACTTTTACTTCCGTCTCGAAAGCAAACAACATAGACACATGAGCATATCAATTAGACCTGACGAAATTAGCAGCATTATCCAACAACAAATCGAGCAATACGATCAAGAGGTCAAAGTTGCTAATGTTGGTACTGTCTTACAAGTAGGTGACGGTATTGCCCGGATATATGGTCTGGAAAAGGCTATGTCTGGGGAACTCTTAGAATTTGAAGATGGCACAATTGGCATCGCCCAGAACTTAGAAGAAGACAACGTGGGCGCGGTTCTCATGGGTGAAGGGTTGGAAATTCAAGAAGGTAGTTCTGTAACCGCTACTGGTAAAATTGCCCAAGTACCCGTAGGAGAAGCCTTAATTGGACGAGTTGTAAACGCTTTGGGTCTTCCCATAGATGGTAAGGGAGACATTAAATCCTCCGAAAGCCGTTTGATTGAATCTCCAGCACCCGGTATCATTGCTCGTCGATCTGTACACGAACCCATGCAAACGGGTATCACAGCTATTGACTCAATGATTCCCATCGGTCGCGGTCAACGGGAATTGATTATTGGCGATCGCCAAACCGGTAAAACTGCGATCGCGATCGACACCATCATCAACCAAAAAGAAGAAGATGTAGTTTGTGTCTACGTTGCGATCGGTCAAAAGGCTTCCACCGTAGCTAACGTGGTGCAGACATTGCAAGAAAAAGGCGCGATGGATTACACCGTCGTTGTCTTTGCTAGTGCCAGTGAACCAGCAACCCTACAATACCTAGCTCCTTACACAGGCGCAACTATTGCCGAGTACTTTATGTACAAAGGCAAAGCTACCCTGGTAATTTACGATGACCTCTCCAAGCAAGCCCAAGCTTATCGCCAAATGTCCCTCTTGCTACGTCGCCCACCCGGACGCGAAGCTTACCCCGGAGATGTATTCTACATTCACTCCCGCTTGCTAGAAAGAGCAGCAAAGCTAAGTGACGAATTAGGTAAAGGCAGCATGACCGCCCTACCAATCATCGAAACCCAAGCTGGTGACGTATCAGCATACATCCCCACCAACGTAATTTCTATTACCGATGGTCAGATATTCCTGTCTTCTGACTTGTTTAACGCTGGTATCCGTCCGGCTGTAAACCCTGGTATTTCAGTATCCCGCGTGGGTTCTGCGGCTCAAACCAAGGCAATGAAAAAAGTTGCCGGTAAAATTAAATTGGAACTAGCCCAATTTGACGACTTGCAAGCCTTCGCGCAATTTGCTTCTGACTTAGATAAAGCCACTCAAGACCAGTTGGCACGGGGTCAACGGTTGCGCGAACTCCTCAAGCAGCCACAAAATTCGCCACTTTCAGTATATGAACAAGTGGCAATTTTGTATGCAGGTATTAATGGTTACTTAGATGATGTACCTGTAGATAAAGTCACCACCTTTACCCAAGGTCTGCGGGAGTCCTTAAAGGCTGGTAAATATGCCCAAGGAGTACAAGCATCTAAAGCATTAGGTGACGCAGAAGAAGCAGCCTTGAAGGAAGCGCTTACCGAATACAAGAAGACCTTCAAAGCTACAGCGTAATTAGTCATGAGTCATTGGTCATTGGTCATTGGTATAGAACTAATGACTACTGACTAATGACAAAGCGCAAAGTCTGAGCGGAGGTTTTCTCCGCTCAGAACTTTGTAAGAGAGGACAAATGACTAAGTACTAAGGAAAAAATTATGGCCAATCTAAAATCAATACGCGATCGCATCCAGTCGGTCAAAAACACCAAAAAAATCACAGAAGCCATGCGTCTCGTAGCTGCGGCTAGAGTCCGTCGGGCGCAAGAACAAGTGCTAGCGACTCGCCCCTTTGCCGATCGCTTGGCACAAGTATTGTATGGTTTGCAAAGCCGTCTGCGCTTTGAAGAAGCCAACCTGCCACTGCTGAAAAAACGCCAAGTTAAGTCAGTCGGGCTGTTAGTAATTTCAGGCGATCGCGGTTTATGCGGCGGCTATAATAATAACGTTATCCGTCGTGCAGAAAACCGCGCCAAAGAAATCAAGGCAGAAGGTTTAAACTATCAATTTGTGCTAGTCGGACGCAAAGCAACACAATACTTTCAACGCCGCGATCAGCCCATTGATGCTACCTACAGCGGCCTAGAGCAAATTCCCACCGCAGCCGAAGCCAATCAAATTGCCGATCAACTACTTTCCTTGTTCCTTTCGGAAGAAGTTGACCGCATTGAATTAATCTATACCAGATTCCTTTCCTTGGTTAGTTCACGTCCTGTGATCCAAACCCTACTGCCCCTCGATCCACAAGGTCTAGAAGCAGCCGATGACGAAATCTTCCGCTTGACAACCCGTGGCGGTAAATTTGAAGTTGAACGCGAAAAAGTGACTAAGGAAGTCCGCCCGTTGGCTCCTGACATGATTTTCGAGCAAGATCCAGTACAGATTCTCGATTCTCTGTTGCCCCTGTATCTGAGTAACCAGCTATTGCGGGCGCTGCAAGAATCAGCAGCTAGTGAATTAGCAGCGCGGATGACAGCTATGAGTAATGCCAGCGAAAATGCGGGTGAATTGATTAATAGCCTCACCCTGTCTTACAACAAAGCTCGACAAGCTGCAATTACCCAAGAACTCCTAGAGGTTGTTGGTGGTGCTGAAGCACTAACTTAGAAAAATACTTGTTGTGGATCGTGGTAAATAGCCAATTGCTAATGGTTTTAAAATTAGCGATTGGCTATTTTGAGTAATTGGAGCCATATATCCAGACTTTGTTGAAGGAGGCAAGAGGTAGGAGGCAGAAGGTTTTACCTCAGTTGGGGATTCAGACCCCTCCTGAATAAGAGCCACCAAATTAAAAATTTGGTGGGCGTCTTAAACCCAAGACCCGTCTGGTCGCGGCAGGAGACAGAGCGCAAAGCTCGCGCGTCCGGGTTTCCCGACGCGAGATTTTGTAAGAAGTGCAGTTTTCCTCCAGCAAGAACTCCCCTCTGCCTCCTGCCTTTCTTGATAATTACGAATTACGAATTACGAATTACCAAATTGCGTATTATAATTGAAGTTATGAAGCGCATGGGTCCGTCACGGTTTCGACAGGTTGGCGAACGCTGCTCTGTGATTCAGGTCGAGAGTGAGTCTCCTCTCGGAAATCAAAGGCTCAAACAAAAAGTAAATGCGAATAACATCGTTAGCTTTGCTCGTAAGGATGCTCTAGTAGCTGCCTAAACACCTCTTATAGGTTCGAGCGTCTTTAGTTTGACTCCGTTAAGGACTGAAGACCAAACCCCAACGGATGCTCTAGTAAGCGTTCTCTGGTTGGCTTGCTGGCTAAGATTAAATCAGAGCATCCTACGTTCGGGATAATGAACGATTCCCGCCTTGAGGGTCAGAAAGGCTAAACCTGTGAATGAGCGGGGGGTCAATACCCAATTTGGACAGCAGTTCGACTCTGCTCGGATCCACTAAGAATAAATAACAAGTCCACCAAACAGTTTAATGTTTAGGTGGATTTTGTTTTAATAAACAGAATTCAGTTGGATATTCTGACCAAAAAAGCGGATCGTGAGTCAGCATACCCCTGCTCGAAAGCTAGCTACGTGTAGTGGATCGTAGAGAACGTTTGAATCATAGGGTTTAAGACTCGCACGAAAAGGTTTCTGAATTTTTCTTCAACAGTTATTATTCTTCAGCTAATTATTCTGTTCTTGGAGTTGTTTGCGTGCGCTTCCAAACTTCTTTCCCCTTTGTTTAAGTACCCGTCGTAACCGATCTGCACTTAAGCTTACCTGACGTTCAGATGCCAGTTTATTTGCTAATTGTTTTGAATTATAAGTCTGTGAATCTTGAGCCAAACAGTTTTCTAGATAAACTAAATCTGATTCTGAATATCGGGGTTTTCCACCTCGGCCAGGAGCATCCCACAGACCTGCTAAACCCATCTTTTCCCAACGATGAAGGGTTTGACGTACTGTTGAAATTGCCCAGTTCAAGCCTTTAGCAATTTGCTCATTTTTTAAGCCACGATTATTCAGCAGTAAGACTTGAGCCCGATCTTTGGTACGTTGAGGAACATCTTTTGCTTTTCTTAACTCTTCTAAAGTCAGCTTTTCTTGAGCAGTTAGAAAGACTTTTAATCGGCAGCCCATAATTAATAACCTTTTACACGATTAATTTTTGCTATTTTCTTTATATCTATTCACGCCTATATACTTGCACGCTCTGAAAGCTGAACCACAATATGAAGGATGTAAGTACTAAAAAGGTTATTACCAACAAGTATTAGCTTTAGAACGCTATCAAAGTTGGCATTTATCATTGACAATGGAATTTCATAAAAAGTTAGGCAAATCAGAAATTACACCATTAGCTTATGTAGGCAAATTGATTCAATAGCCAAAAGCAGCTATGACAATAATAATTTGCTGGCGTTGTGCTGATTAATGTCTAAAGGCGATGATAAAGAACTTTAGCATTAAAATTATTAGATTAATTGTATGTTCAGGGTGATTTATCGAAACTTTAAAAATAATTTTTACGATACTTTCCATTTGAATGAGTAGCAAAACATATATATACAAGCCTAGTTCCTTTTCCTTCAACTCATCGTTGTAAATTAGTCTTGATGCTCTCCAAAAAACATCTATTTTCTCGACTTTACGTAAATTTTATATTTTACGTAACAACATTCTTGGTTGAGACATAAATATATTCAATACCTATTGAAAATAGAAAATTTTTGTTGACTTTCCTATTTTTCCCACTTTTCCTAATTTTCCTACTTTTCCTACTTATTTATAAAATAACGTATTAAAAAGCTAACTTTTAATCTATTTTCCTAAGACAATTATTTTAGGCCATAATTACAGAATTTATTTATGAAACCTTGGATACTTTTAGCATTCATCCGTCATTACCAAAATAAAGAATCTACTTTGATTTATCAACTTACTTTTGTAATGGATATAAGATATGATATTGATTTTAAATTATTAAATTCTTATTAACAAATAAGATAACTAACATAATATTTTGAAACTAGGATAAAATTAAATAAATAGCTAAATTCAATACTCAGTATATTTCTTGGAATAATTAAGATTAAGTAGATTTTTTGAGTCACACTTATTGCTGAAAAACAGCAATAAGTGATACAGGTTAAATTTCTCAAAAACTGATATTCATTACAACTTAAACAAAAAATAATAGGGACAATGGAGGCAGAATAAAAACCTGACAATTTGCGCTCGGAGACGAATAATGGTAGCGATGTCTACGACAGGCAATGCCCACACAGAGAACGTTCAACATCGGCTAACTATACAAACTGTAGAAATTGCCCCTAACACAACGGCGATTCGCTCTCTTGATTGGGATCGCGATCGCTTCGATATCGAATTCGGGCTGCAAAACGGCACAACCTACAATTCATATCTAATTAGGGGCGAACAAACAGTTTTAATTGATACTTCTCACCAGAAGTTTCGCGATCTGTATTTAGAGACTCTAAAAGGTCTTGTTAACCCCAAGACAATTGATTACATAATTGTCAGCCACACAGAGCCAGACCATAGCGGCTTGGTAGAAGATGTCTTGCAATTAGCTCCTAGAGCTACTGTTTTAGCCTCAAAAGTTGCACTTCAATTTTTAGAAGGGTTAGTCCACGATCCATTTTCCAAGCGGGTTGTCAAAACTGGCGATCGCATAGATATTGGCAAAGGACACGAAATGGAATTCGTGAGTGCGCCTAACCTGCACTGGCCGGATACAATTTTTAGCTTTGACCGCAAAACCCAAATTCTTTACACCTGTGATGCTTTTGGGATGCATTTTTGTGACGATCGCACCTTTGACGAAGATTTAGAAGCGATCGAAGCTGACTTTAGATTTTACTACGACTGCTTGATGGGCCCTAATGCTCGTTCTTTGGTGAATGCCATGAAGCGCATGGGTGAACTAGGAAAGATTAATATAATCGCAAATGGTCACGGCCCTTTATTATACCACCATCTAGATGTTCTAACCGGGTGTTACGAAAATTGGAGCCAAAAACAAGCTAAAGCAGAAACAACAGTTGGCTTGTTTTTTGTCTCAGATTATGGTTATGGCGAACGCCTTGCCCATTCAATTGCCGAAGGGATACTGAAAACTGGCGTTGGCGTAGAAGTACTAGATTTGAGTACTGCTGGGAGCCAAGAAATTCAAGAACTAGCCGGGAGAGCAGCTGGCATCATTATCGGTATGCCCCCGACTACTGCCGCCGCCGCTCAAGCTAGTATCAGTTCAGTGCTAGCTGTCGCCAAGAACAAGCAACTTGTTGGGCTGTTTGAATGTTACGGTGGGGATGACGAACCCATTGATACACTCCGCAGAAAATTTCTTGACTCTGGCATTAAAGAAGCCTTCCCAGCCATTCGGATTAGAGAGGCTCCCAGCGCATCAACATTCCAGTTGTGTGAAGAAGCGGGTAAAGACTTCGGGCAATTGCTAGTGCGCGATCGCAACATCAAGCATATCAAGTCCCTTGATGTCAACATGGAAAAGGCGTTAGGTCGGATTAGTAGTGGACTATATATAGTCACGACCAAAAAAGATAATGCCTCAAGTGCAATGCTGGCATCCTGGGTAACGCAAGCGAGTTTGCAACCATTAGGATTAACAATTGCCGTTGCTAAAGACCGTGCCATTGATTCCTTAATGCAAGTAGGCGATCGCTTCGTCCTCAATGTTTTGGAAGAAGGCAATTATCAAGAATTGAAAAAGCACTTTCTCAAGCGCTTACATCCCGGTGGTGACCGATTTGCAGGAGTGAAAACTCAAACTGCGAAAAACGGTTCTCCGATTCTGACAGATGCTTTGGCATACATGGAATGTGAAATACAGAGCAGCATGGAATGCAGCGACCACTGGATTTTATACTGCACCGTCCAAGAAGGTCGTGTCTCCAAAAACGATGGACTCACAGCCGTTCGCCATCGCAAAGTAGGTAATTACTATTAAAGATTGGGCATGGGGCATGGGTTATTTTCCCTGTTTCCCTCATCTCCCAATATGGTTGGGTTAAGGTGTTTATTCCTCGAAGATCCCCCCAACCCCCCTTAAAAAGGGGGGCTTATAACCATCTTTTACCCCCTTTTTAAGGGGGTCGCCGTAGGCGGGGGGATCTTAACCGAACCGTATTGCCTCATCTCCCCCAATGCCCTATGCCCAATTCCCAATGCCCAATGCCCAATGCCCAATTCCCCAACTTTTAATTTTTAACAGCTATGACCAATTCCAAGCCACGCGACGTACAAGTTCTACCAATTGCTACAAATACTAAGGCTTTAAGGGCACGTAGTTGGTCACGTCTGCGGTTTGAAATTGAATACGCACTTGAAAGAGGTACTACCTCCAATTGCTATTTAATTGAAGCTGATAAAACCGCACTTATTGATCCACCGCCAGAAAGCTTTACCGAAATTTATTTAGAGGCATTGCGGCAGACTCTAGATTTGACAACATTGGATTATATAATCCTGGGTCATTTTAGTCCCAATCGAGTTGCAACCCTCAAAGCAATTTTAGAACTGGCACCACAGGTAACTTTTGTCTGTTCTCTTCCCGGTGCGAACAATTTGCGTGCTGCTTTCCTAGAGCAAGATTTGAACGTCTTGGTGATGCGGGGGAAAGAAACTCTGGACTTAGGCAAGGGTCATGTTTTAAAATTCTTACCCACTCCCAGTCCGCGTTGGCCGGAAGGACTTTGTACCTACGATCAGCAAACCCAAATTCTCTACACAGATAAGTTATTTGCAACTCATCTCTGTGGTGATGAAGTGTTTGATGATAACTGGGAAGCGCTTAAAGAAGATCAGCGTTACTACTTTAACTGCCTGATGGCTCCCCAAACTCCTCATGTGCAAGCAGCTTTGGAGAAAATATCAGATTTGCAGGTGAGAATGTATGCTGTGGGTCACGGGCCCTTAGTACGCACCAGCTTAATCGAGCTTACCAAAGCTTATGGAGAATGGAGCCGTTCTCATAACGATCGCGAGATTTCCGTTGCCCTACTTTACGCTTCAGCTTACGGCAATACGGCGACTTTAGCACAAGCGATCGCTCTCGGACTAACTAAAGGTGGAGTTGCAGTCAAATCCATCAACTGCGAATTTGCCACCCCTGATGAAATTCGCATCAACCTAGCACAGTCAGAAGGTTTCATCATCGGTTCTCCTACCATTGGTGGTCATGCACCAACTCCCATTCATACTGCTTTAGGAATTGTGATCTCAAGCGGTGACAACAGCAAACTAGCTGGGGTCTTTGGTTCTTATGGCTGGAGTGGCGAAGCCTTTGACTTAATCGAAGGTAAACTCCGGGATTCTGGATATCGCTTTGGCTTTGACACCTTGAAGGTGAAGTTTAAACCTGATGATGTCACCCTCAAATTCTGTGAAGAATTAGGTACAGACTTTGCCCAAGCCCTGAAAAAAGCTAAAAAGGTACGCGTACCACAACAAGCTGCTACCCCAGTGGAACAGGCTGTTGGTCGGATTGTTGGTTCAGTATGTGTGGTGACAGCGAAACTTGGAGAAGTATCTACCGCAATGTTAGGCGCTTGGGTTTCTCAAGCCACCTTTAACCCACCTGGAATCAGTGTAGCGATCGCCAAAGACCGAGCGATCGAATCTTTGATGTATCCAGGCGGTAAGTTTGCCTTAAATATTCTACCTGAAGGCAATCACCAAGACTACATGAAGCATTTCCGTAAATCTTTCGCGCCTGGGGAAGATCGATTTGCCAACTTTAGTACAGCAGTTGCAGATAACGGCTGTACCGTCCTCACCGACGCACTGGCATATTTAGAATGCTCAGTGAATCAACGTCTAGAATGTGGCGATCATTGGGTTGTCTATGCAACTGTGGATGAAGGTAAATTACTCAAGCCTGATGCTGTTACTGCCATCAACCATCGTAAAACTGGCACTCATTATTAAATAGTGAGAAATTTTACCTAACGAAACCGCCTAAGCTCAAATATAGCTAAGGCACTCTATTACAAAAATTTTCTTTTTGATTATGGGATGGGCAAGATGCCCATCCCAGTTTTTTGTCCAGATGCAATGCAAAACAGCTTAGGCAGTTGCAAAGATGTCTATTTAGCGCTGTTTTAGTTTGCCCGTGAGAAAACTCACCGATCGGAGAATGTAGAATCAGAAAAATAGTGCTTGTAATTTCAGTATTAAAGCGGAAATAACATAAATTCACTTGATGAAATTCCGCAATTGCCACCAGGACAATTGTAAAACCAGAGTGTAGCCTTTAACTAGAAAAACAGATCGGGCTATTGCTAGAGAAAATGCCAACTATGGCCACTAAACTTTTATAATATTTGTTGCTCTTATGACTCCAAAACACACCAAAATTAAATTTCCCCTTTGGCAATATTTGAACCAGCCTTTATTTAGTCAGGATACTAAATTAGTACTAAATCCCCAACGCTTTGCATTGATCTGGCATCTTCGACTTCTAGAACGCTGTTGGGCTAAAGAATGTGATGCTAAAGGGCCTCAACAGCATTAGCTACCTAAAAAGCCGTCAGACTAAGCCTCGTCTACAGAACGAGGTTTTTTGCCGTCAAGTAAAGCACTGACAGTCATATCTCCCATGACATTAATCATGGTGCGGCAGCGATCAAGAAACCAGTCTACAGTAACTAGCAAAGCGATGTACTGGGTAGGTAAGCCTACAGAAGTGAACACCAGTGTCATTGTTACCAGTCCCGCATTAGGAATATTTGCCGCACCTACAGAGGCAAAAATTGAGGTCAGGATGACAATTAATTGTTGTCCCAGATTTAGATGTTGTCCAATTAGTTGGGAAATAAACAACGCAGACATTGCTTCATAAAGGGCAGTGCCATCATTATTGAAATTAGCCCCGACTAATGCCCCCAAAGCAGCAGAAGATTCCCTTAAACCGACTTTTGTTTGCAAAACCTCAAAAGTTACAGGCATTGCCGCCGCAGAGGAAGAAGTTGAGAAAGCTGTCAAAAAGGCATCAGAACCACCAGCGAGGAATTTTAACGGAGGTACCCAAGAACCAAATTTTACTCTGGTCAGATAGTAGCACGCCTGCAATGCCAGCGCTAACAACACCGCCAGAATAAATGCACCCAAAGATTTAAATGGTGCAAATCCTTGCATAGCAACGGTTTTCGCAACAATCCCAAAGACGGCGAAAGGCACTAAGGCAATTACCCAGTTGAGGACGCGGACTACCGCCTCAAACAAAATCCCAATGACATCCTCTATCGGCTGGTATCCTTTTTTTCCTTGGGCGATTTGTTCAGATTTTAATGCCCGCAGAACAATGCCAAAACTCAGAGCAATAACAATTAGTTGGATGACATTATTATCAACTAATGGCTTGAGGATAGCTTCTGGTACAGCATCTTTTAGTATTCCCCAAGGATCGATACTCTGAGCAGTTATTTGTGTAGTTGTTGAGGTGGTTACTTTACCCCAAGTCCCTGGACGCAGCACATTTGCTACCAAAAGTCCTACTAAAATAGCTACGGTAGTATTAGTTAAAAGTAGCACTGCTAGCCGCCGTCCGGCTGTACCAGGGATGTTAGTAGTCATTAAGGTGTGCAGAACCGCTACCAGAATCAGAGGCGTAGCTAGGGCGCGGAGAGCCTTTAACACTAAATCAGCCGGAATTACTAAATTATTGATTAAGGTGGCGTTGCTGGGATTGGGATTCCCCGCACCGAGGGCAATTCCAACGCTGACTGCGGCTACAAGGGCGATGAGAATTTGCAATGTGAGAGGGATACGCTGCCACCAAGGGCTAGCTTTGGTTTTAGGCGAAGTAGTACTCTCTGTTTCATTCATTAGTTAGATGCTGATTAACTGCTGTAACTATTAAAACAACACTGTTGACAGTGATAATTTCGGAAAAGAACAGCTTTAATTTTAGGTAAAAACTGCTAATGTAATATTCCGTTGCTTTGCAAAATCCGGCTTGAAAGGGTATACCACAAGGTAGACCCCTAGAGATATCTTGGCTTGTGGTTGGAGATGCTTATGTCCTTTGTCCCTTTACATATTCACAGTGACTACAGTCTACTAGATGGAGCAAGTCAGCTACCAGAGTTAGTGGATCGAGCGATCGCACTGGGAATGAAAGCGATCGCCCTTACCGATCATGGTGTCATGTATGGAGCCGTCGAACTGATCAAAATCTGCCGTAGTCAAAATATTAAGCCGATTATCGGCAATGAAATGTATATAATTAACGGCGATATCGAGAAACAAGAACGCCGTCCGAAATATCATCAAGTCGTTTTAGCTAAAAATACCAAAGGTTACAAAAATTTAGTCAAATTAACCACTATTTCTCACCTCAAAGGTGTTCAAGGCAAAGGAATTTTTTCTCGTCCTTGTATTAATAAAGATTTACTCAAAGAATATCATGAAGGCTTGATTGTCACTAGTGCTTGTTTGGGTGGAGAAGTTCCCCAAGCGATTCTCAGTAATAGACCAGATGCAGCCCGGAAAGTTGCTCAGTGGTATAAAGATGTATTTGGTGATGATTATTATCTAGAAATTCAAGACCACGGTTCCCAAGAAGACCGGATTGTGAATGTTGAAATAGTCAAAATTGCTAGGGAACTAGGCATTAAAATTATTGCTACTAATGACTCGCATTTTATTTCTTGTTTTGACGTTGAAGCTCACGACGCTTTGCTATGTATTCAAACTGGTAAGCTAATTATTGAAGATAAGCGGATGCGTTATAGCGGCACAGAGTATCTCAAATCTGGTGAGGAGATGGGGCAGCTATTTCGTGACCATTTACCGGATGACGTTATTGCCGAAGCGATCGCTACTACTGAAGAAGTAGCCGATAAAGTCGAGCCTTACCATATCATGGGTGAGCCTCAGATTCCTACACCCCCCATTCCCTCCGGTCATACTGCTGACACTTACGCCGAAGATGTTGCATGGAACGGACTTTTAGAACGCTTAAATCGCAAATCTCGCCAAGAAGTCGATTCCGTTTATAAAGAAAGATTGGAATACGAACTGAAAATGATTCAGCAGATGGGTTTTTCCAAATACTTTTTAGTTGTATGGGATTACATCAAATTTGCTAGAGATAATAATATTCCTGTAGGCCCAGGTCGTGGTTCGGCGGCTGGTTCATTAGTTGCTTATGCGATGCAAATTACTAATATTGACCCTGTGCATCACGGGCTACTATTTGAACGTTTCCTCAACCCAGAACGTAAATCCATGCCTGATATTGATACGGATTTCTGTATTGAACAACGGGATAAAGTTATTGATTATGTAACTGAAAAATATGGTGCAGATAGAGTTGCCCAAATTATTACTTTTAACCGCCTAACTTCTAAAGCAGTTTTAAAAGATGTCGCCAGAGTATTGAATATTCCCTACGGTGAAGCCGACAAAATGGCGAAATTAATTCCTGTGGTACGGGGGAAACCAACAAAACTCAAGGTGATGATTTCTAATGAAACCCCAGAACCAGAATTTAAAGAGAAATATGATAAAGAACCCCATGTTCGTCATTGGCTTGATATGGCTATGCGAATTGAAGGAACTAACAAAACTTTTGGTGTTCATGCAGCAGGTGTAGTAATTTCAGACAAACCACTGGATGAAATTGTACCGCTACAAAAGAATAATGATGGTTCCGTGATTACCCAGTATTTCATGGAAGACTTGGAATCAATGGGTTTGTTGAAAATGGATTTTCTGGGTTTACGGAACCTGACGCTGATTCAAAAAACCCTTGATTTAATTCAAGAAACTAAAGGATATCGTGTTGATCCTGATGAAATCACTCACCAAGAAAGAAAAGCGCAGAAGATATTAGCTAAAGGTGAACATAGTAATCTGCCAAAAGATGTACAAAAAACCTACGATCTATTAGAAGCAGGTGAGTTAGAAGGGATATTTCAATTAGAATCTTCTGGAATGCGTCAGATAGTGCGAGATTTGAAGCCTTCTAATATAGAAGATATTTCTTCAATTCTGGCACTTTATCGCCCGGGGCCATTAGATGCAGGGCTAATTCCTAAATTTATTAACCGCAAACATGGTCGAGAAAATATTGATTATCCACACACTGTTTTAGAGCCAATATTAGACGAAACCTATGGAATTATGGTCTATCAAGAGCAAATCATGAAAATTGCTCAAGATATGGCTGGATATTCTTTAGGACAAGCTGACTTGCTGCGTCGGGCGATGGGCAAAAAGAAAGTTTCTGAGATGCAAAAGCAGCGAGAAAAATTCGTCGATGGCGCTGCAAAAAATGGCGTTCAGAAAAAAGTTGCGGATGAATTATTTGAGCAAATGCTGAAGTTTGCTGAATATTGTTTAAGCTATGACACGGAAATATTGACGGTAGAATATGGATTGTTGCCGATTGGGGAGATTGTAGAAAAATGCATTGAATGTACTGTGTACAGCGTTGATAATAATGGAAATATTTATACGCAACCTCTAGCACAATGGCACAATCGCGGACAGCAAGAAGTGTTTGAGTATTGTTTGGAAGATGGTTCAGTGATTCGGGCAACAAAAGATCATAAATTTATGACTGTTGATGGTCAAATGTTGCCAATTGATGAAATATTTGAGCGGGAATTGGATTTGAAGCGGGTAGAGGGTTTGCCCAATTAGCCAGGATAAGTATTGGAAATATTCTTCATTTGCTATAAGAATTAGGGCTTAGAGACTTTTATAAGTGTGATAGTAATACCAATTCTGTATGAAGATGCGCCAAACTACCGAATTGACAGATGCCATATTGCTGACTCGCAATGTTTATTCATTTTGAAAAATCTTTTTTTAGCTAGCTGATAACGGCACTTACCACCATATTAAACTAAAGAACAATGTCTTCACCTCGCTCAGTGAAGCGAACTTCTTTAATATTCCATTGGGCATTACTCGTTAAAGTTTTGCGGAGACTCCCAAACAGAGCAAACTGCTCACAACTAGAAAGAGAAGCTATTTGTCGCTTTGATTCAGGAGATATTCGCAAATCAACCGTAGCAATACCATTTTTAATGTTGACACGATATCCAGACAAGCTAAAGTCACTTGTATCTCGTTTTTCTAAGATTTTACTTACAACATTTGCCACAGGTTTATCGGCTAATACTGTAACCTTTTCTGAAATGAAATCTTGACACTGTGCATCACTTCTGTATAATGTGGCGTTGGTAGTTTTACTAGTAACAGCTTTAGGAGTTGATGAGGAAGATGTATTTTCTTTAGGAAGTTCTTGATTAGGAGATTTTTCTCTCAACTGAGCTACGCTAGGAATTTGCCTAGAAGTCTGAAGCGATGACCTATTCGTCGGTATTCCTATAGAGGATGGCCTTTCGCTGTCAATCTTAGGAGCGCTGGGTTTAGAACTACAACTGCTGAGGCTGACAACCATTGTCACAAAAAGAAGGGGTAAAAAATATCTCTTAGTTGAATTCATAAATTTTGCTTACAAATGATGTTGCTGCTATCAACTTCAGTGTCGCTGGTATGCATTCCGCATGTATTCATGAATTTTGAGCCAGTCTATGTTATATTAAGAATTAAAAAATATTATAGTAAAAAGAAAAACCCTAAGCAGACATATTTGCTTAGGGTTTTTCGGTTGTAAGATTATCCCTGGCATCGAGCTATTTTTGCGTAGGGCGACCCCTA
>NZ_JBALDL010000003.1:0-70709 GCF_036917465.1 Nostoc sp. | reverse complement strand
TTTGAAACCTTCTATACCAAAAACATTTTGCTGAATGAGGGTATCCGCGCTTGGATGGCTCCTCAAGATCAACCCCACGAACAATTTGTATTCCCTGAGGAGGTATTACCACGTGGTAACGCTCTCTAATAGACCAAATATATTAGGCGGCACTGGACGCGACCAAGAATCTACCGGCTTTGCCTGGTGGTCTGGTAATGCGCGTTTAATCAATCTATCTGGCAAACTCTTGGGCGCTCACGTTGCCCACGCTGGCTTGATTGTATTCTGGGCTGGAGCAATGACTTTGTTTGAAGTCGCTCACTTCGTTCCTGAAAAGCCCATGTACGAACAGGGCTTGATCCTGTTACCTCACCTTGCTACTCAGGGTTGGGGTGTTGGCGCTGGTGGTGAAGTCATCGATACCTTCCCCTACTTTGTTGTCGGTGTACTCCACCTAATTTCCTCAGCCGTCCTTGGCTTTGGCGGTATTTATCATGCCGTCCGCGGCCCAGAAACCTTAGAAGAATACTCTTCTTTCTTTGGTTACGACTGGAAAGACAAGAACAAAATGACCAACATCATCGGGTTCCACCTGATTATTTTGGGATTCGGTGCGCTGCTATTAGTAGCAAAAGCAATGTTCTTTGGTGGGTTGTACGACACCTGGGCACCAGGTGGTGGTGATGTTCGGATTATTACCAATCCGACACTGAACCCAGCAGTTATCTTCGGTTATGTAATCAAGTCTCCTTTCGGTGGTGAAGGCTGGATTGTCAGCGTTGATAACTTAGAAGATGTGGTCGGTGGTCACATCTGGATTGCCTTTATCTGCATTGCTGGCGGTATTTTCCACATTCTTACCAAGCCATTTGCTTGGTCACGTCGTGCATCCATCTGGTCTGGTGAGGCTTACCTTTCCTACAGCTTGGGCGCTCTGTCGTTGATGGGCTTCATTGCCTCGATCTTTGTTTGGTTCAACAACACCGTTTATCCTAGCGAATTCTTTGGCCCTACTGGCCCAGAAGCTTCTCAAGCTCAGGCTTTGACCTTCTTGATTCGTGACCAACGCTTAGGTGCTAACGTCGGTTCTGCCCAAGGCCCCACAGGTCTAGGTAAATACCTGATGCGCTCTCCAACTGGTGAAATCATCTTCGGTGGTGAAACCATGCGCTTCTGGGATTTCCGTGGCCCTTGGTTGGAGCCTCTACGTGGCCCCAATGGTCTTGACTTGGAAAAAATCAAGAACGATATTCAGCCTTGGCAAGCTCGTCGCGCTGCTGAATACATGACCCACGCTCCTCTGGGTTCTTTGAACTCCGTGGGTGGTGTGGCTACCGAGATTAACTCGTTCAACTATGTATCTCCTCGCGCTTGGTTGTCAACTTCTCACTTCGTACTAGGATTCTTCTTCCTAGTTGGTCACTTGTGGCACGCTGGTCGCGCACGGGCTGCGGCTGGTGGTTTTGAGAAAGGAATTAACCGTGATACTGAGCCAGTGATGTTTATGGACGACCTAGATTAGGTTGTAAGGTTTATTTCATCACTGACAAGTAAATAATTTAGAGGCTCTTGCATAAAAGCAAGGGCTTTTTTTATAGGAAAATTAGTAATCTATTTAAGACTAGCCCTTTCAAGGTGGGTAAAAATTTTGCTTGAAAAATCCCTTTATTATCTCTTATCTCTGTGTCGCGCCAGTTGCTACAAGTCGGGGAACCCGCCCAACGCACTGGCTTCTCTGTGCCTCTGCGGTTAAATAAATTACTTTTAAACCGCAGAGGCGCAGAGAACACGGAGAGAAAAAGAAATTTTTCGAGTCACCTTGAAAGGACTAGTCCTACTATTGATTAAACCGATCAACTTACCAAGGTAATTAATACTATGAGCGACTCTAATTTTATTAATGCTTTGCGATGGACATCTGAAGCTAAAGAAAAGTTACAAAATATTCCCTTTTTTGTCCGCGCTCAAGCTAGAGCCAGAATTGAACAGCTGACTCGTGAAGCAAACCAAGAGGTTGTGACAGATGATTTGGTAGAACAGGCTAGGCTTGAGTTTGGACAATAAAACATTCTGGAGGTCGTAACAATGACAGTCGCCAAAAATAGAGCAGATCGGGTAATGCTTTACAACATTAGCTGGCAACAGTTTGAAAATCTTCTCAAAGACTTGGGAGAACATCGAGCAGCAAGGTTAGCTTACGATCGCACCACCTTGGAAATTATGACACCTTTACCTGAACACGAACATTACAAAGAGGTAATTAGTATTGCGGTTCAAGATATCGCTGAAGAGTTGGCTATGGACTATGAAAGTTATGGTTCCACTACCTGGAAGCGAGAAAGCGGAATGGCAGGGGTAGAATCAGATAACTGCTTCTATTTCCAGAATGAAGCTACGGTTCGGGGTAGATTGGATTTGGACTTGAAACAAGACCCACCGCCTGATTTGGCACTAGAAATTGATGTTACCAGTAAATCTCTAAATCGTTTTCCCATTTATGCCCGCTTGGGAGTACCAGAACTCTGGTGTTATGACTCTGGTGAACTCAAGATTTATCACCTGCAAAATGGGGAATATGTCGAGTCAGAAAAGAGTTTAGTGTTTCCTACTTTAGAAATTCGATATCTGCCGAAACTGATTGAGCAAAATCGGGCAGATGGCAGACGCGCAATTCGTCAGGCGATACGGCAATGGGTGAGGTCAACTACCCGGCCAACCTAATTACGAATTACGAATTACGTTGCTCCCACATTCATCGCTGCTAAAAAAGCCTTCTGGCTCACATCTCTGTAAACTGTATTCAAATACTTCATTACCACATCACTCGAAGTTGCATTGACTGTATTTTCCTCTTCCTTCGCTAAGGGAATTGCTCCTAATACATCTAATACCATCTCGCTAGTGGATGGCGAAATCACTACCAAGGATGACTCTAGTGGCTCATTGTATTGCCAGAAAGAATCAATTTTTACCGAGTATTTGTTATTAGGAATTGACTGTTGAATATCAGGTGTATCTGTAGTATTAGGTTGAATTTTGGCACTACGTAACTGGCGTAAATCGCTGATAATTTGCTCTTTGGTGCGTCCGCGCAATTGAAATAGTACAAAGGGGTCTTCACTGAAGCGATCGCCTAACTGATAGTACAATGCACCAATATGCTTACAGGGATTTGCTTTATCAGGACAAGAACATTTACTTTGGACATCACCAAGGGTAAAAGGAAATATCGAAAGACCATTAGCCGTAAACACTTCTTCTATATTTTGTGGCATTTCTCCTGCTAGCAGCTTGGCAGCAAAAATTGCCCTTTGGGACATGGTTTCAATTACATAACCCCACTGTTCATCACTAAAAGGTTCAAGGGAAAGGGAAACTTTATAAGGTTCGATTTCACTACCTTGTACCCTAGCTAATACTTTTGCACCTTTAAATTCAATGCTGAGAACGTTTCCTTGACGAGCATAATTTCTTGCACGTTCTAAACGCTTTTTAAATCGATAGGAATCTAGTAAATCTAGCCATTGTTGTGACCACCATTCGCGGCTTGCTTGTAATGTGTAATTAGTCATAAGTCAATTCACAAACTTTATTGGGCTGGTTCGTAGTGAGGGCTTTAGCGCTCAAATCAAAGACGTAAAGTCCTGACAACAAACTTATTCTGCATCATCGTCAATTACTGCACTGCGGTCTAGTACTAGTAAGTTCCGAAGTTGGTCTGTATCTAGTTCAGTCAACCATTCTTCACCAGCACCTACAACTTGTTCAGCTAGTTGTTTTTTACTTTCAATCATGTCATGAATTTTTTCTTCTAAAGTACCAGTGCAAACAAATTTATGTACTTGCACATTCCGAGTTTGACCAATGCGAAATACCCTGTCTGTAGCTTGATTTTCTACGGCTGGATTCCACCATCTATCAAAATGGAATACATGATTTGCTCGTGTTAAATTTAGTCCTACTCCACCCGCTTTTAGAGAAAGAATCATAATTGGCGGGCCTTGAGGGTCGTGTTGGAAACGGTCGATCATTTCCTCTCGTTGTTTTTTACTGCTGCTACCATATAAAAAGAATATTTCTCGCCCAAGCTGTTTTTCTAAATAGGGTTTAAGTAACTTACCCCACTCAGCAAATTGTGTAAATATTAAAGCTCTATCGCCTTCTGCTAAAACTTCTTCTAACATTTCTTCTAGCCGCAGAAGTTTGGCTGAATGATGTTGCTCTAATGTCGCCTGTTTCAAATATTGGGCTGGGTGATTGCAGATTTGTTTGAGTTTGATTAGTAAAGCCAAAATCATCCCCCGACGTTGCAATCCTTCAGCAGATTCTATGTCTGCTAAAGATTGTTCTACAACTTGTTGATAAAGTGCGGCTTGGTCGCCAGTTAGACCGCAAAATACGGTCATTTCTTGCTTATCTGGTAAGTCTTGAATGATGTCGCGATCGCTTTTCAATCGCCGCAGGATAAATGGCTGAACTAATGAACGTAATTGACTCAAAGAAGCCGTATCCCCATACTTTTCAATTGGCATGGCAAACCGACGCTGGAAAAATTGCTTATTGCCTAAATATCCTGGATTGAGAAAATCTAAAATAGACCAGAGTTCTTGCAATCTATTTTCTACAGGTGTCCCCGTTAACGCAATGCGAAACGTAGCTTGTAATTGCCGTACTGCTTTTGATTGCTTCGCCTCTGAATTTTTCACATTCTGGGCTTCATCTAAAACAACTATCTGCCAAGAGACACTTTCTAATGACTTGATATCTCGATGAAGAAGTGAATAGCTGGTGACGATTAAATCGTATTTTTTTACTGCTTCTAAAAATGCTTTACCTTTTGGGCGTTTGTCACCGTGATATTGTAAAATTTTTAGGCTTGGTGCAAATTTATTGACTTCTCTTTCCCAGTTACCTAAAACTGAAGTTGGACAAACTAGCAGTGTTGGATTTTCTAGTGCATCTTGTTCTTTGAGGTGCAGAAGAAAGGCAATAAATTGGACAGTATTATGGCAAATAATATTATTAGCAACGAAATTGTGATGTTTGCTAACTTCAAAGTCATAAACCCACCCTTCGTAATCTATCTCCTCTATTGATTCTATCCGGCAATAAAATACCTCTTGGTCGAGAAGACATTGCAAAGATTGTCTGGTTAAGCTCAACTGTTCTACATCTAGGTTGCTATATGCTGACAAAGTTTGAGTTGTCCACTTGGAAGGTTTTAGTAGCTGATACTGCTCTTGGGCTTCTCCACTAATCATGCGGCTCATCCCAGCTATTACTCGCTGTAAACTATCTTGAGAAAATTGCTGTGAGCTATTAATATAAACTGTGTTCTGCATCCCAAAATGCCGCAACGGTAGTCCAGTTTTACCTGGTACACAAACGTAATCACCTACGTGTAAGTTATTTGTCCAACCTTTATTTGTTAATAGCTTGTGACGATGGGTGATAGTAATACTATTACCGTCTTCTAGAGTGATTTTTCGTAATTTCTCACAGACTTGCTGTCGATACAACCGTCTAACATTAGCTTGGACAATTTTGCCAGTTTCTTCATCTAGGGAATTAACTAATAATTGCTCTGTGGGGTTAGCCCAAAATCCCTCGCCGTCAAATTCTGTTTCTCCAGCGTGAGTTGTCCAGATTGTCTCGGCTGTGCGTAATAGTCCGTTTACATCTATTAAAGTATCGTTTGCTACGCATTTACCCAATCCCATATCGTCGGCGAGACACGCACCTAAACCCCAACGTTCTAAGAATGACAGCCAAGCAGCACCACGTTCTTGATAGGGTCGCAACTGCCCTTTAAAGCCTGTTGGTGTGGGTAAAGGCGCGATCGCTTGATTATTGCTTAATGCCCCAATTAACTCTTGTAATGCCCCAGATGCCTCAAAGCTGACTACTGGTAATTTTTCAATTACCTGAGTATCCCCTGTACTGAAGCGCAAGGCATCTTCTAAGGAAAGAGCCATCTGATCTTTGCGAGTGGTAAAAAAGGTTTGGGCTGTTTTGATGTCTTGGGGGCGCAATTCCACCCACTCGCCGTTAATTTCTACTAGCGGACTATTTAAAGCCACAAGTTTATCAAACTCAGCTTTAGAAATAGTTTGTCCGCCAATTGCCAATTGCCATTGGAAATTCAAGAGACTTTGCAACCCTAAACGTCCCTGCTTTTTCTTTGGGGTTTCAGCAGTAATTTTCAAACCCAAACGGTTCGCCCATCCTTCACGGTTCGCTAAACTGGGAGGCAAAATTACTCCCAAACCACTGTCTTCCAATCTCCAAGCTACAGCTTTGATAAACTCATAAGCTTGCATTGGCGTGAGATGAGAAAATTGGGGATATTCGGTTTCAAAGCTGGGTGCGATCGCAGGATACAATCGAGAAGCTAGCCCCAAACCTCGCAAAAATGTTTCCTGTGGTTGCTCAATTGTCCGATTTTCATAAGCAAATCGTTCAACTGGATTGTTCCAAATAGTTGCCGCATCCACCACAAACTCAGGATCGTCAGCCGCTTGCAGGAAATATGCTAATGTCCAATCTGTTTCGCCAGACTCTGGAGAACGAAGTTGAAAACAAGTACGAAATAAAGTCTTAAGAGTTAATTGGTATTGTAGCGGCATAGTCCAAGCCTTTAGTGCCGCTTCCAATCGTTCCACTTCAATGGTATCTGCATTCACTGCATGAGATGCACTAGTTAAACCTTGCAACCACTGTCGCACCGCAATTGCGATCGCTTTAGCTTCAATTGGAGGTTGAGAACCCACCATTTCTCGCACTTGGGCATCTATCGTACTGTTGAGAAATCCCAAAAGTAATTCTTGAGGTTCGCCCGGAAAGTCCACATAGAACAAAGATTTGGAAAACTCCTCCCCAGTCCCCAGTCCCCAGTCCCCAATCCCCAGTCCCTCCTGATACGTGCGACAAACCAACGGCATATCCGCAGAAAATTTTTCTAGGCGAGTTCCATCTACAGCACTGTCTAGAAGTACTTGCCATTGAGCAGCAAATGTACCATCTGATTGTCTGTCAATTCTCGGCAAAAACTTACACCGCGAGATTAAATCTAAACTCCATCGGGAAACTTGCGACCAAAAACGTAAATCTCCTCCTAAAAAGGCATCTTCCCCTTTTGCAGCATTTAGAGGAATAGCAGCGAGAAATTTTACTGCTTCGCTGGGGTTGAGACAAAAACCTTCAACTCGCCACGGTTGTAAATATTGCGGGGAGTCTGTATCTAATCCCAAGCTGGCAGAATGTACGGGAAAAATCGCAGATGTATCTTCTGGGATATAAGTTGGTAGGGCAATAATTTGGGAGTGCGTTGGTAAAGCGATCTCATTAGCACTGGCTGCTTTACGTGTTCGTCCAGTAGTAGCAATCGCAACTTGAGGTTTTTGGATAAAGTTGGTAATCGCCATCTTCTGGGAAACCAACCACTCGCTTAACTCAACCGATGTCATTGCCAATGGATGTACCAGGATATCTTCAGATCCATTAGGCTCAAAATTCGCTCGTGGCGATCGCCAAGTTTCTCCCCAAATAAATAAACAACCATTTTGACTTTTTAGTAACCAATTAACGTGTAAAATCGCCATTTGCTAACTACTCAACTTATCGTAAAATTAAATAATTTAACTCGCAAAAACTCTAACTTTTACATCTTCTCAATAAGATTTATAATAAAATATTTACATCTAATATAGTTGAAAATTATCATTCTGCATAAACATTATTAATAATGAATTTCCCCCTTCTTAAAGTTATAAAAAATAACATAATAGTAGAACTAGATTATATGCACCCTCAAGAACAGGAGGTTGTAAGAGCATTACTCAATGTTGTAATTGTTGAAGGTAAAACTTATCCCCAAAAGCAATCTCTATCTCCGGCAGAATTCTCAAGTTACTGGTTAAGCAAGGATGCCTTTGTTGTCAGGACATCTGGTCAAGATGCTAAACACAAACCAAAAGAAATATTAGGGGCATTTTATTTAAAACCAAACTTCCCCGGTCGGTGTTGCCATATTTGCAACGCTGGTTTTATTGTACAACCTGGGTTACGCGGTCAGGGGATTGGGCGGTTCATGGGGGAGGCGATGCTCTTGATAGCAGCAAACCTGGGCTACGAAGCAGTAATGTTCAATTTGGTCTTTGAAACTAATATACCTTCAATTACCCTTTGGCAATCGTTAGGATTTGAGATAATTGGGCGAATTCCGGGCGCGGCAAAACTAGGGGATGAACAAGTGGTAGACGCGCTGATGATGTATCATGCTTTGGGTTGAACCACTTATCTATCTTTGTATGTACTAGAAGTCAGCCATAGTGCATAAATGTTAGGATTGCCACAGAAAGAGAATAGCGAAAGAGAAGGAAAAAGAACTGAATGGCAGAAGTTGATAAGTCAATATCCTTCGATGGTAGGGATATTCGACTGAAAGTAGGCTTGCTAGCTCCCCAGGCAGGTGGGTCGGTTTTGATAGAATCAGGGGACACATCTGTTTTAGTCACAGCTACGCGATCGCAAGCCAGAGAAGGCATTGATTTTCTTCCCCTCACCGTAGATTATGAAGAAAGGCTATATGCAGCTGGTAGAATTCCCGGCGGGATCATGCGGCGAGAAGGTCGTCCACCAGAAAAAACAATTCTCACCAGCCGTCTTATAGACCGTCCCATGCGTCCCTTGTTCCCCTCATGGTTACGGGATGACCTGCAAATTATCGCCTTAACGCTATCGATGGACGAGTTGGTTCCGCCAGATGTGTTAGCAGTTACAGGCGCTTCCATCGCTACCCTGATTGCCCAAATTCCTTTTAATGGCCCAATGGCAGCAGTTCGCGTTGGTTTAGTGGGAGATGATTTCATTATTAACCCCACTTATGCAGAAATTGAAGCCGGAGATTTGGATCTGGTAGTAGCCGGTTCACCGCATGGTGTAATCATGGTGGAGGCAGGAGCTAATCAGTTGCCAGAGCGCGATATTATCGAGGCAATTGACTTTGGTTATGAAGCAGTGCGGGACTTAATCAAAGCGCAGCAAGATTTAGTAGCAGAACTGGGTTTGGTAATAGTCCATGAAGCACCACCAGAACGAGATCAGACGCTAGAAAATTATATCCGCGATCGCGCTAATGGTCAGATTAAGAAAATCCTGTCTCAATTTACCTTCACTAAACCCGAACGCGATGCAGCTTTAGATGTCGTCAAGGATGAAATTGCCACGGCGATTAAGGAACTGCCAGAAGAAGATCCAATTCGAGTTGCCGCAACTGCAAATAGTAAGGCACTTGGTAACACTTTTAAAGATATTACCAAGTACTTCATGCGGCGGCAAATCATCGAAGATAACGTTCGCGTTGATGGCCGTAAACTCGATGAAGTGCGTCGTGTTTCTTGTTCAGTTGGTGTCTTACCAAAGCGAGTCCACGGAAGCGGTTTATTTAACCGGGAACTAACTCAGGTATTATCTGCTTGTACCTTGGGTACGCCAGGGGATGCCCAAAACCTCAACGATGACATGCAGCTAGACCAACATAAGCGTTATCTGCATCATTACAACTTCCCGCCGTTCTCAGTGGGGGAAACCAAGCCAATGCGTTCTCCAGGAAGACGTGAAATTGGTCATGGAGCATTAGCAGAGCGATCGCTAATTCCTGTGCTACCCTCAAAAGAACAATTTCCCTACGTCATTCGCATCGTATCGGAAGTACTTTCTTCCAACGGTTCCACCTCAATGGGTTCAGTCTGCGGTTCCACCCTCGCCCTGATGGATGCTGGTGTACCAATTCTTAAACCCGTCAGTGGCGCAGCAATGGGGCTGATTAAGGATGGGGACGAAGTGCGAATCCTCACCGATATCCAAGGCATTGAAGACTTTTTGGGCGATATGGACTTCAAAGTTGCGGGGACGGATACCGGAATAACCGCCTTGCAAATGGATATGAAAATCTCCGGTTTGTCCTTGGATATTATTTCCCAAGCCGTCCACCAAGCCAAAGCAGCCCGATTGCACATTCTAGAGAAAATGCTCGCTTGCATTGACACGCCACGGATTGAAACCTCACCTTATGCCCCACGTCTGTTAACAATCAAGATTGATTCAGACATGATTGGTTTAGTCATCGGGCCTGGAGGCAAGACTATTAAGGGGATTACAGAGGAAACTGGTGCAAAAATTGACATCGAAGATGATGGCACCGTGACAATTTCGGCTGTGGATGAGAACAAGGCCAAGAGAGCTAGAAACATCATTCAAGGCATGACCCGCAAGTTGCACGAAGGGGATGTCTATGCAGGACGCATTACTCGGATTATACCGATAGGTGCATTTGTGGAATTTCTGCCTGGAAAAGAAGGGATGATCCACATTTCACAACTAGCTGACTACCGCGTTGGCAAAGTTGAGGATGAAGTAGCGGTGGGCGACGAAGTGATTATCAAAGTGCGCGAAATTGATAACAAAGGTCGGATTAATCTCACCCGCTTGGGTATCCACCCAGATCAAGCAGCAGCAGCACGAGAAGCGGCGGCGGTGAATCGGTAACTCGATTTGGGATTTTAGATCAAATCTAAAATCCGCGATGCCTACTGTGAAGGCATCGCTGTTTGCTTCTCTAATTAGTTGCCCAACTGCTCTAGATAAATTTACAGTGAATATGGCGATGCCTACGGCCGTAAACTACGCACTTTTAACCTTTGAGTCAGGCGATCGCAGATCCTTAAACTTTCAGGAAATAAAAATAGATAGTTTTTGTATTTTAATACAAGTTATATTTCTCTAGAATTCAGTTATTTATATAACAATACAGTTCAGATAAGACCAAACCACTTGTATAGACGGCGATTTATCGCGTCTGCTCTATATTAAACAAAAATAAAAATTTTTTGGCTTTGCGATCGCTAGTAAACCTGCAATTATTTTAACTTAACTATAAGTTTGCATAAATAAAACTAAATTACGATTTTTGTAATTTTTCATTCGTAATTGTTCAGTGGTGATAGTTTCAAGAGATTGACCTTTAATAATATAGTTGTGTTTATTCCTAGCGACATACTTATTAGCTCACTATTCAATAAATCAACTAATATTAAATTATGAAAGCGTACCTGATACTACACTAAACCGATAAAGTTTTTGTACTTTATTGAGTATGAATTACTGCAATATAAACCTTGCTATAAAATACTAAAATATGTCATATTAAATACTTAAATTCAAAACTAAGGATATTGAAATAATGCTAGCAACATCTCTCAAAATTATTAATGAGCATTATCAAGCTCTCAATAATGAAGGTGAAGATGTAATTCAAGGATTAATTCAAAGTCCTAAAACCTTACCCCCTAAATATTTTTACGATGATTACGGCTCGGAACTCTTTGAACAAATATGTGAATTACCAGAATATTACCCAACACGAACAGAAGCAGGGATTTTGCAGCAATATGCTGATGAAATAGCTCAGATAACAGGTGCTTGCGAACTGGTAGAATTAGGCAGTGGCAGTTCTACAAAAACTCTATTTTTGTTAGATGCTTACCAAAAAATTGCCAATTACTGTAGATATGTACCCATTGATGTTAGTCATGGAATCCTTAAATCTACCGTACTAAAGCTACAACAAAAATATCCAAATTTATTTGTTGAGGGATTAATAGGAACCTACGAACAAGCCTTGACAAAGCTAGAAACAACATTTACATCATCACGGATGATTTTTTTCTTGGGCAGTTCTCTTGGAAATTTTAACCCACGAGAATGTGATGACTTCTTAAGCAAAATTACCAGGGCTTTACAACCAGGTGACTACTTTCTTTTGGGGATTGATTTACAAAAACCCAAGGAAATTTTAGAACCAGCTTATAACGATAGTCAGGGAGTAACGGCTGCTTTTAACTTAAATATACTTTCCCATTTAAATTGGCGTTTCCAAGGGAATTTTGACCTCAATTTATTCACTCATCAAGCTATTTATAATCAAAGTAATGCCCAAATTGAGATGTATCTGCATTGCCAAAAGACTCATGAGGTATCTCTACAAGCCCTAGAGTTACAAGTTAGCTTTGCAGATGGAGAGAGCATTCTCACCGAAATTTCCCGCAAGTTTGATTTAGTAAATATGCAAAAACAACTGGAGACACACGGACTTAAGACGCTGAAAACTTGGACAGATCCTAAACAGTGGTTTGGGTTAATTCTTTGTCAAGCTTAAATTTTGCTTCTCCAGAGTTTAATTTTGATAGACATATCCATAAATTAGGCTTTAAACCCTAAGCGATAAAGCTTATGGTTTAGTCATAAATGGCACTTATTTAAAGCAAGTGGGCATTACCTAGACTAGGGTATATCCATTTCTAAATACTTGAGTAAGTGGCATTTATTTATTCATGGATATTGATTTTCTCTACGCAAAATTAAAAACCAGCCCAGAGAAGTATAAATCGAGTCTGCAATCACCCTACAATTTAAAAAAGTTTGGGTCATTAATACCCTAATTAATAAAAATAGTTTACTCGTATATCATCGAAAAATCAATCAATTGACACGCATGAAGAGTCTACAATCTGCTAAACCTCCAAAACTTGATAGTTGTAATTCTCAAGCGATCCTCAATTACTTTGAGAATGCTTGGCAACTGGAAAATACTTTGATGAATAGCCTGGTTGGGGAAGATACATTCTATATAAATCCCGATCCCCTGAGAAATCCTCTAATTTTTTATCTAGGACATTCGGCTGTTTTCTATATCAACAAATTAATTAGCGTTGGATTATTAGAAAAAGGGATCAATCCCGACTATGAAATCCTGTTTGAAATTGGAGTTGATCCAGAGATACCAGAGGAATTAAATAAAGCGATCGCACATTTGGAATGGCCGCAAGTTTCACAAACTTGGGAATATCGAAAACAAGCACATTCTGTAATTTCCGAAGTCATTAAAACTACCCGAATTACTCTACCAATTCATCCTAATCATCCCCTTTGGGCTTTAATAATGGGGATTGAA
Source organism: Nostoc sp. (assembly GCF_036917465.1). GTDB lineage: Bacteria > Cyanobacteriota > Cyanobacteriia > Cyanobacteriales > Nostocaceae > Nostoc. The sequence continues at coordinate 57,715 of NZ_JBALDL010000003.1, read as the reverse complement.
CACCAGCGTATTCATATTGAAACCTCTTCGATGTTAATTCGCCAACTACCAATAGAGAGAGTAAAACGTCCCCAAAACTGGCAATACGCCCCTTTTAATGGTTACACTCTTCAAAACGAAATGATACAAGTTGCGGGTGGGGTAGTAAAACTCGGCAAAGCCTTTGACGAGCCGACTTATGGATGGGATATTGATTATGGCGATCGCACAGTTGAAGTTCAATCTTTTTTAGCCAGTAAATATCTGATTACCAATGCAGATTTTATTTATTTTGTCAAGGCTTGTGGCTATGAAAATCAAGCGTATTGGGATGAAGAATCTTGGTATTGGAAAACTGAAAATAACATCAAATATCCCAAATTTTGGATACCTCAAAATGGCAGCTACAAGTATCGAGCCATGTTTGATCAAATCGACTTACCCCTAGATTGGCCTGTAGAAGTGAATCACTATGAAGCAATGGCTTACTGTCGTTGGCAAGGAAAAGATACTCGTTTAATGAGTGAAGCCGAATATCATTTAGCAACTTATAATAGTGGTTTCGTAGAAGATGTAGACAGTTACAATGTCAATTTAAAGTTTGGCTCACCTAGTCCAGTAGGAATGTTAGAAACCGCCAAAAGTTATTCTGGATTGTACGATTTACGTGGTAATGTTTGGGAACACTTGAGCGATCATTTAAATCCCTTGTCGGGATATAAACCTCATTATCTCTACGAAGATAATTCTGCTATCTTTTTTGATACTAAACATCAGATGATGTTAGGAGGATGTTGGATAACTAACGGTACAGAAGCTTTAAAATATTATCGTAACTGGTTTCGTCCCAATTTTTATCAACACGCCGGTTTTAGGATTGTTGAAGATATCAAGCATTAACGTTACCATGAGGTTTTACAAAGATAATTTTGCAGAATACTAATAGTTACAGTGATAGTATTTTTTACATTATTCATTTCTCCCTGTAATCCTCATGCTCAATATTTGACTAAAACAACATATTACTAAGCCAAAATATCGGAAGACTAGTAGGAAAAATTTACCTAAAATTGAATTAACGCGAACTGACTTTGTATGTTAAAGGCAACGTAAAAACAGGAAATTATTAACTATGAGACCAAATCCTATTCCCCCCGAATCCGGTCAAGAGTCAGTTTGGGATTATCCGCGTCCGGCTCGTTTAGAAGATAGCAACAAATTAATTAGGATAATTGTTAATAATATTGTTTTAGCAGAAACAAGTAAAGCTAAAAGAGTCGTAGAAACTAGTCACCCTCCTTCTTATTACATTCCTTCAGAAGACATTAAAATAGAATATCTGATAGAAACACCTAAAAAAACTTGGTGTGAATGGAAAGGTAAGTGTCAATACTATGATATCAGCATCGGTGACAAGTATATAAATAACGCTGCTTGGCGATATTTTGACCCCACACTTGATTTTGTAACGATTCAAGAATACTATGCTTTTTACCCTAGTTTAATGGATGCTTGCTATGTAAATGATCAGCTAGTTATGTCTCAACCTGGTGATTTTTACGGGGGATGGATTACTGCTGATATTGTCGGGCCATTTAAAGGTAGTCCCGGAACAATGGGGTGGTAATTTTTGACATATCTTTAATCCCTCTCCTTAGTAAGGAGAGGGACAGCTTTTACTACGTAAAAGCAGGGTGAAGTTTCTCAGTGGCTCTGAGAAGTTGTTTGAAAAGTCATGATTGATGTATCAAATATTTTTTACCCCACCCTAACCCTCCCCTCTATAAGGGTAGGGAACCGGATTTTTCTTGTTTCCCCCCTTTACAAGGGGGGATTAAGGGGGGTAATAATGTGATTCAAATTACAGCAAACTACTTTTCAAACAACCTCTGAGACTTAACCGTAAATTGCCTCACCAAAGACTTGTGTGTACACCGTAGCTGATTCTTGGGGAGGGATTATCTACACTTAAACTACTCAATCCAAATTACTAGACGACTTCATCGTGATATGCTCCAAAGAAGCTACAGGAAACATAATTCCTAGCTTCTTTGTAGGAGGATTTAGTGTGTTGAATAACCTGTCCCAAAATCCTTGAATCCCATAGTTTCTCTTAAAACAACTGTGGTGAAGATCGTGAAAATCTGATGGAACAAAAAATATTGATAATGAACTATGACCTTCTAGATTGTAAGCATTGCCTATAATAGTCCAAGCACATAACTGGGTTATATCATACCCAAATATAAAGATAGGCAAAAGGTCTGTGATAGTAACAATAATATATTCAGTCAAACTCTTGTGTCCAGCAACAAAACTTGATGAATCTGCAAACTCATGATGTTTTAGATGTATTTTCTGTAAGAATTTTCTGTGAAGTAGAAAATGAGAAACGTAAAAACATAAATCAGCAATAATTATTCTCATCAAGAACCATCCAAAGTTGAGTAGCAAGCTATTTCCTCTATTTACCTCTGGTGCTAGATAGAGGATTATTAAAGCTGCTATCAAACTTCTAATTTCCCCAATAATCATACCTTTCGCAGTAAAAGAGGGAAATGGTTGTTTCTTGACTTTTTTAACCCTGACATTCAGTTTTTCTGTCCAATTGTCATTGTTTTTTATTACTTTTTCTATGAATAGACCAATGCTATAAAATGACACAGAACCAACTAGCCAGTACAAAAGCACCTGAATTATAAAGTTGAGTTCGATATTGTGCAAGAACCAATAAAATATCTGCTGAACAATTGTGCAACTAATAGCGATTTTTAGATAAAATTCAACCTCAAAACAGAAATCAAAAATTTTTTTCATCACTGTATTATTGTACTTGTTACTTCATCAGATTTAATCTTTTCATGGAATCAGATTTTTTGTGTAAGTATAAATTAAAACACACATCCTTTTTCTGTCGCTTCATCTGTTTTTAACCAACATAATCAATAATTCCTTCATGGTACATAGCAAGCAGATTTATCCGTGGGGTCAATTCAAAATTCCAACTTCTCTGACTTATGTTCCCATTTTATTTAGCAGTTTCTTAGACTTTAGCCACTTGCGAACGACTTCTTCAGCTGGGCGAGATTGATTATCAACTTGATAATTCATTTTTTGCATTTCCTCATTAGAAATTAACCCAGCTAATTGATTAATAACTTCTCGTAACTCTGGATATTTTGCCAGAATTACTTGATTAAAGATAGGGACAGCTTCATAAGGTGGAAAGTATTTCTTGTCATCTTCTAAAATGACTAAATTTAAAATAGGAATCAAGCCATCTGTGGAATTAGCTGCTATTAAATCTACTTTTTTTTCTTTTAAAGCTTGATACATCAATCCTAACTCCATTTGTCGGGGAGGTTTGGCAAATTTTAAGCCATAGGTTTTAGCTAACCCTGGATAACCATCTTGTCGTTCCAGAAACTCATATCCAAATCCTGCTTGCATTTGAGGTGTATATTTAGCAGCTTCAGAAAGGGTTTTAATCTGCCACCGTTTAGCATCTTCACCCCTGAGAATTATAGCAAAGGTGTTGTTAAATCCTAAACTTTGCATGACTTCTAATTTAAATTTTTGACTGTAATCTTGTTTAATTTTTTCGTAGACAAGTTGAGAATTGCTAATAGGTTTATGTTTCAAAATAGATGTGAAACTCGTTCCTGTATATTCTACATAGCCAGCAATTTTCCCTGCCTTTACAGCTTCATGACATATAAAAGTTCCTCCTAGATTTAAGCGTCTATCAACCCTTAATTTAGTATGAGATTCAATTTGTTGAGCCAGTAACTCTCCTAAAATAACTTGTTCGGTGAAATTTTTAGAGCCAATAATAATTGTTGGTGGTGTTAACCAATAAGTAAAGCCAATTAATCCTCCAATAATTAACGTTAAAATAGCCAAAAAAACGGTAGTTTTGCGATTAATTTTTATACTTTTCTCTCTTTGCTGCGTCAGATTTTTTTCTAACCATCCCAAAGACAAATCTGCACCTAACGCAATCAACGCGGCGGGTATTGCTCCAGCTAAAATTAGCTGATTATTAAGGGTAGAAATCCCCCGAAAAATAAACACACCCAAACCCCCGCCGCCAATAGCTGAGGCAATGGTAGCAATTCCCACAGAAATAACTGTTGCTACCCTAACTCCTGCCAAAATCACGCCTAAAGCTAGGGGAATTTCTACCTGAAACAGCAATTGATTATCTGTCATCCCCATCCCTCGCCCAGCCTCTCGAATTGCTGGATCGACGCTATTAATGCCAATATAAGTGTTACGAATAACTGGAAGCAAAGCATAGAGAATTAAGGCGAAAATAGCCGGAATTTTGCCAATTCCTCCAATAAATGGTACAGAAATTAGAAAGCCAAATATAGCTAAACTAGGAGTAGTTTGAATAGCATTAGTTAGACCGATAATAGGTTGAGCGAGTTTCGGTTGGCGAGTGATGAAAATGCCTAAAGGAATGCCGATGGCAATGGCTACCAGCATTGCAATGAAAACTAATATTAAATGTTCCCCAGTGCGGAGGAGAATTTCTAGGAAATATTGGCTGAAAAACAAAGTTATCTCCTAATACAGTTCATTAATTGTAACAACATATATTTATCACCGAAGGTAGGAGGGAAAATGCCCTCTGTCTGCTACCACCCTTTCCTGCCTTTATTGATAATACAGTTTTTTATAAATAATCAGATTTGCAGGTAAGTAGATAAACAAAAATATTTACAGTGATTGCGAACGATCGCGTCTCCTTTACGGGAAAGCTTCGCCTACATTCAGCTTAAGTAAGTTGGCATGATAAAACTCATGTATATTTAGTTTTGTAAAAACTATGGAATGACCAATTTATTAGCTATTTGCTGATTTTATATCTCGTCACATAGCCTGATTTTTTAACGCCGACTTACTTACTTATTCATTACAGAGTGATACCTTCTCTACGAGAGGCTACGCCAACGCTAACGCAAAAATTTTGGTCTACTGACATTTGCAATTATTTTCTAGCTACCTACTCACTGACAGAATTTTTGTGCCTACGGGATTTTTAATCAATAAAAATTCTAAACATTACACAGTGAATGATAGAATTTGGATTGGATTAATGCCAACTTCCTTTACCTTTTAATTGCAATTTAGAAAAAGACATGAAATTACGAAAATCAAATTAGTACAATTTGCCCAACTAAAAATTCTAAATTTAGAAGGCACTGACTGGACGCAAGAAAATCAAAATTCTCTATGCGATCGCACTTTCTATCGATGTAAAAAAACATTATTCAATCAATTGGTTTGATGCAAATTGAAAATACGTTGCGTTTTAAAGGAATAATGCTGCTTATCCTTGTTAATGTGATTAGCGCTACAACTTTTCCATTGACTAAAGACATCGTTAGTAGCCTTCCACCAAGTGCAGTGATTGCTACACGTTTTGTCATAGCAGCAGTAGTATTTACCGTCAATTTACGTAATATTAACGCACTTTTACTTCGTGATGCTACAGTGCTAGGGCTTTTCCTTTTCTTGTTTTTAGCCATAGAAACAATAGCACTTAAGACAATACCAGCAAACCGGGCTGCATTCATTGGCAGTTTGAACGCACTCATCGTCCCGCTACTAGGATGGCTGAGTGGTCAGCGCGTACCATTGAAAACTTTCCTAGCTTCTGGATTAGCTGTGATTGGTATTGGGGTGATGTTTTTGGAAGGGGGAGAACTAGGAATTGGCGATCTGTTAATGTTTGTTGATGCTTTTGTATATGCAGGTTACATAATTTTCCTAGACCGAGTTGCGTCCCGTCACCCCACCTTAACACTTACCAGTGTTCAGCTTTTATTCATTGCGGTGCTAGGTCTGCTCTGGAATAACACGCAAATTCTTAACCAATTTGAGGTAATTTACCAACACTGGGGAGTGATTTTATACTTAGGTGTGTTGGCAACGGCTGCTGTCATTTGGCTTCAAACATTAGCGCAGCAATGGGTTTCAGCTGAAGAAACAGCTTTACTTTATACACTTGAGCCATTGTTCGCCACAATTTTCTCATTTTGGCTACTGGGAGAGCATCTAGGAATACGCGGTCTAATTGGCGCGATTCTGGTGTTAGTAGCTCTGCTTCTAAGTCAAAGCCCTGAAAAGATTGATCCGGAAGCAAAAGTTGAGGTACAGAGCAGTTAACTGACTTTTACTTCAAAAGTGAAATCTAACTAAGCCAAGTTTGAAACTTGGAAGCCGCAAGAAATTTAAACATAGTAGGTCTTTATCTATGAATACAATAGAGTCGATTTCAGTTGCAAAGCTCAATTTTCATGTGACGATTCAGGAAACAGCAAAAGGACGAGGAGTGTTTGCTACAAAAAAATTTGCTCAAGGAGAAACTGTTGTGGTGGGTATCCCAATTGAAGAAGTTCCCCAACGAACAATTTATTCCTTTCAGATGGATTTTAATTTGTATGTCAACTTAGATGAGCCTGCTGTCGTAATTAATCATTCTTGTAATCCAAATACTGGAGTAAGAAACAATCAGTTTGGGGGATATGACTTCGTTGCTTTGTACGATATCGAAGCAGGTGAAGAAATTAGCTGGGACTACGAAACTACTGAATATGAATCAATTGCTGTCTCTCGGTGCTTGTGCAAATCTTTATCCTGTCGAGAGAAAACATTAGGATTTAAATTCAGAGAACAAATGTTGCGCGATCGCTATGGAGAGTACATTGCAGATTATCTCAAAACTAAAAGCAAATGATGTTTGGTAATGCATCTATCTATGCATTATCAAACATCATCTATACTAATTTCAAAATCATTGTAGAGAGACGTTACAACAATGCAACGTCTCTACATTCTTAAGCTTTTTTCAACCAGCTAAACATAGCGCGTAAATCTTTACCAACTTCTTCAATTTTGTGTTCAGCTTCTTTACGACGCAAGGCGGTAAATCCTGGTTTACCAGCTTGGTTTTCTAGAACAAATTCTCGTGCAAATTGCCCAGATTGAATTTCGCTGAGAATCTTCTGCATTTCAAGCTTGGTTTGTTCGGTAACAATCCGTGGGCCACGGGTATAATCGCCATATTCAGCAGTGTTTGAAATGCTGTCGCGCATTTTAGCTAAACCGCCTTCCACAACCAAGTCAACAATCAGCTTGACTTCATGCAGACATTCAAAATAAGCTAATTCTGGTTGATAACCAGCTTCTACCAAAGTTTCAAATCCGGCTTTGATTAAAGCACTCAAACCACCGCACAATACGGCTTGTTCGCCAAATAAATCTGTTTCGGTTTCTTCACGGAAAGTAGTTTCGAGAACACCTGCGCGAGTCCCACCGATACCTTTAGCATAAGACATGGCGCGATCGCGTGCCTGACCACTAGCATCCTGATAAACTGCAAACAACGCGGGTACCCCTTCCCCACTTTCATAAGTCCGTCGTACCAAATGCCCCGGCCCTTTGGGTGCTACCATCACCACATCTACATTAGCCGGTGGTATAACTTGCCCAAAGTGAATATTAAAGCCGTGGGCAAAGGCTAACACATTCCCTTCTTCTAGATTTGGTTCAATCTCGTTTTTGTAAATCGTTTTTTGGACTTCATCAGGTAACAAAATCATGATGAAATCAGCAGCATTGGCAGCATCTGCGACATTTTTCACAGTTAACTCAGCAGCTTCAGCTTTTGCTACTGACTTACTACCCGGATATAGTCCCACAATCACATTCAAACCACTATCTTTGAGATTGAGAGCGTGGGCATGACCTTGAGAACCATAGCCGATGATAGCAATAGTTTTTCCAGCCAAAAGGTCTAAATTGGCATCTTCGTCATAATACATCCGGGCCATAGAAGCATCTCCTGTCAGCAAGCATCGTCATAAATTGGCAGACTTTTGATTTTACCTCAAATTGAGTACCTACAGTTAACAATTCAAAATTCAAAATTAAAGACAATTTAAGACAGGAATTGAAGCTACGTGTAATGGTACAGGTCTTTAACCCTTCGATTTACGATGAACTGTGAGCAATTACTAATGACAAACCCCGTTACATAAATCGCAACAATACAGGGTTTTAGTTTTACATCAGCAATACTGGGGTTAACTTCATCCATCTGAGGATAGATTATGTACGCTTCGACTAAATTACCGCGCACATCTGCTTTATTTGTGAGTGCATTGTTAGGAGGGTTGATTTTTAGCAGCTGCGCCTCTTCTCCTCAGTCAGCAAATAAGGCTTTACCTCCAATTGCAGCCGATGGTATGGCAAATCCAGCCGCCGCACCTGCTAGGGAAAGTAGTATTTCCCAAAAGGCGCAAGCTTCACCAATAACCCGTTCTCGTCCCCAACTCATAAAAAAGGCAGCAATATCTTTAACTGTCAACTCTGTAGATAAGACTATTAATGCTGTTTCGCAAATTATTAATAAACAGCAAGGAGATTTAATTGGGTTGAAACAACAACAACCCAAAAGTGACAACCCGCGTTACACAGCAACAATCCAATTGCGGATACCAGAGAATCAGCTAGAACCTACTCTGGAAGAACTAGCTAAATTAGGCACTGTTGAAAGTCGTAATATCACTGCCGAAGATGTAGGCGATCGCTTGGTAGATTTCCAAGCTAGATTAACCAATTTGCAGAAGACTGAAGCCAATTTACAAAAAATTATGGATCGGGCAGGTTCGGTTAGAGATGTGCTTAGTGTTGCCCAAGAACTGAGTAATGTCCGAGAAACCATAGAACAAATTAATGCCCAACTCAAAAGCCTACAAAATCAAGTTGCTTATTCCACCATTACGCTGAATTTAGAAGCAGCAGTTTCTAAATTCAGCCCTCAACCTGCCTTTGGTTTGCAAGTTCAAGAAACTTGGAACAATTCCACCCACTCTTTGAGTGCATTTTCTGTTGGCTTACTCAAGCTGGGTATTTGGTTAATTGTTTACAGTCCCTATTTGTTAATTTTTGCTGCTCTTGTCTATGGCTTTAGCCGTTGGAGGCGAACTCATTCACCACGTTGAACACAAAAAAGTTCTCTTTATCTTGTAGTTTTGATTACTTTAATACTTTTTCAAATGTAAACAGCAATACAAAATATCTGACGACAAATTTGATACAAATTTGTTAAGAATAGTTACAATAGTCAGAATACCGGATAATATTTCTTATGGTAAATTCACTTGACAATAATCCACCCCATCAAGTAGTTATTGTTGGCGGTGGCTTTGGTGGACTTTATGCGGCAAAAACACTCGCCAAAGCGGCGGTAAACGTTACCCTAATCGATAAACGTAACTTTCATCTATTTCAACCCCTCCTATACCAAGTCGCCACAGGTGCGCTGTCTCCTGCGGATATTTCCTCACCGTTGCGTTCTGTTCTCAGCAAGAGCAAGAATACGAAAGTGCTACTGGGAGAGGTGAACAATATTGATTCAGAAGCAAAACAAGTGACTGTGGGCGACGAAGCAATAGCTTACGACACCTTAATTGTTGCTACAGGTGCGAAGCATTCCTACTTTGGGAAAGATAACTGGGAAGAATTCGCCCCAGGCTTGAAAACAGTAGAAGATGCTATAGAAATGCGTAGCCGGATTTTTTCGGCCTTTGAAGCCGCAGAAAAAGAAACCGATTTAGAAAAACGCCGGGCTTGGTTAACTTTTGTAATTGTGGGTGGCGGCCCAACCGGTGTAGAGTTAGCGGGTGCGATCGCAGAATTGGCAAATCAAACTCTCAAAGACGATTTCCGCAACATCGACACATCAGAAGCCAAGATTTTGCTGTTAGAAGGGCTTGATCGCATTCTGCCACCCTTTGCACCAGAGTTATCACAAGAAGCGGAGGCATCTCTGACGCGGTTGGGGGTAATTGTCCAGACAAAAACGCTGGTAACGAATATTGAAAATGATGTTGTTACCATCAAACAAGGCGATGAAGTTAAAGAAATTGCCTCAAAAACGGTATTATGGGCAGCAGGTGTAAAAGCTTCAGCAATGGGAAAAGTTCTAGCAGAACGCACAGGTGCAGAATGCGATCGCGCTGGACGCATTATTGTTGAACCTGACTTGAGTATTAAAGGACATCCTAATATTTTTGTAATTGGCGACTTAGCAAATTTTTCTCACCAAAATGGTAAGCCGCTACCTGGTGTTGCACCTGTAGCGAAGCAGCAAGGTGAATATGTAGCAACATTAGTTCAACAGAGGCTTGTAGGTAAAAATTTGCCACCCTTTGCTTATACCGATCATGGTAGTTTAGCAATGATTGGGCATAATTCTGCTGTGGTAGATTTGGGCTTTATCAAGCTGAAAGGTTTCTTTGCATGGCTGTTTTGGCTGGTGATTCACATCTATTTCTTAATTGAATTTAACAACAAATTAGTAGTGATGATTCAGTGGGCATGGAACTATTTCACCCGTAATCGTGGAGCAAGATTGATTACAGGCCAAGAATCAATTACGCAATTTGGAATTAGCGATCGCACCAATTATTCAGCCGATAATAAACAGCCTGTAAACGTCTAATTGGGCATTGGGCATTGGGCATGGTTATTCTCTTAGTCCCCATTCCCTAATCCAAGTCCATAATCCAAGTCCCAATACGCTTTGGTTAAGATCCCCCCGCCTGCGGCGACTCCCTTAAAAAGGGGGTAAAAGATAGTTAAAAGCCCCCCTTTTTAAGGGGGGTTGGGGGGATCTTCAGACATATAGCAGTCGCCAAAGCCGTTAAGACAGTTCGCGGGATAACGCACCTTCAACAGCGTACTTTGTGATTTTATTGCTGTCCTAAGCTCCCTGTCCGTTGCTATATTAAAACGTTAACCGAACCATATTGATCCCAGTCCCTAATCCCCCGCCCTCATAAATTAGCAGTAAGCTGTTTGAGGGCGTTTTTCATAACTTAGACATGGCAACTATTAACGACAACTACCTGAAACTGAAAGCAGGTTATCTGTTTCCAGAAATTGCTCGGCGGGTGAATGCCTTTGCTGAAGCCAACAGTAATGCTAAAATTATCCGACTGGGCATTGGCGATGTTACCGAACCTTTGCCGGAAGCTTGCCGCACAGCGATGATTAAAGCTGTGGAAGAAATGAGCGATCGCAATACCTTCAAAGGCTACGGCCCAGAGCAAGGTTATGCTTGGTTGCGGGAGAAAATTGCTACTCACGATTTTCAAGCACGGGGAGCCGATATAGATGCTTCCGAAATCTTTATCTCCGATGGTTCCAAGTGCGACAGTGGCAATATTCTGGAAATCTTTGGTCATGACAACATCATTGCCGTTACTGACCCAGTTTATCCCGTATATGTAGACACTAACGTTATGGTGGGAAATACTGGAGATGCTAATGACAAAGGCGAGTTTGAAGGCTTAGTTTATTTACCAATTACGGCTGATAACAACTTCACCGCCGAAATTCCCTCCAAGAAAGTAGATTTAATTTATCTCTGCTTTCCTAATAACCCCACTGGCGCAACTGCTACCAAGGAATATCTCAAAGCATGGGTGGACTATGCTAAAGCCAATGGCTCGATTATTTTCTTTGATGCAGCCTACGAAGCTTATATTACCGATCCATCACTTCCGCATTCAATTTATGAAATTGAAGGTGCAAGAGAAGTTGCGATCGAGTTTCGTTCTTTTTCCAAAAATGCAGGTTTTACAGGAACTCGTTGTGCGTTAACTGTGGTACCGAAGACACTCACAGGAAAAGCCGCCGATGGTTCCGATGTAGAACTATGGAAACTCTGGAATCGCCGCCAGTCTACCAAATTTAACGGCGTTTCTTACATCGTCCAACGGGGAGCCGAAGCGGTTTATTCTGAAGAAGGACAGGCGCAAATCAAAGGATTAGTTAGTTTCTATCTAGAAAACGCCAAAATTATCCGTGAAAAACTCACAGCCGCCGGATTATCAGTTTATGGTGGCGTGAATGCACCTTACGTTTGGGTAAAAACACCCAATGGTTTATCCAGTTGGGAATTATTTGATAAATTGCTGCAAACTGTCAACGTTGTGGGGACACCTGGTTCAGGCTTTGGTGCTGCGGGTGAAGGTTACTTTCGCATTTCAGCGTTCAACAGTCGGGAAAATGTCGAAGAGGCGATGAAGCGGATTACAGAGAAGTTTAAGGTGTAAGGCATATTTTGCATTAAGTCTAACTATCTTAGTTAAACTCAATCTGTAAGTCTCAAAGCTTAGGGTGGGCAGTGTCCACCCTATTTGAGAATCAAGATAGTTAGTATCAAGTTGGCAATAGGAGCTTTTTATGAAATTACTACGAGTCCAAGTTCCAGATTTTCGCATTTTAAAAAACGTTGATATAACTTTTGAGCCAGAATTTATACCTAGTATTTTCCCTCTTGGAAGTCAAAATGGTGGTGGTAAAAGTACACTTTTGCAATTAATTTTTATTTTATTGCATTGTTCTACCGATCCTGAAAAAAAAGATTTTGTGAAAAATATACTTTATGGATTTACGATTAATAACAATTCTAACAAGAGAGTATTAGCCATAATTGATATCTGGAACGAAGATAAAATTGTACAGCTTCAATTTTTATCTTATAACGACTCTTATCTTAGAGAGCTATTAATATTAAATGATAAGACCGAGGTTGATAATGATAATTATCTACAATTCTCTGCTTCCAGTCAATTAGAAAAAATTATAAATAAAATTTCAATTACTGAAAAGGAAATACAAGATTTAGAGAAAGCTATTACTAAATTAGATAGTGTGATAAAAATTGAGAGTAGTGAGGATAGACGTTATATATTGAGAGAGCTAATGGATGAACTTCGACTATTTGGATTTAGAACTCTTAAACTAATGTCGAGATTAGGACTAACAAATACATCTATAGAAGAATTTAAAGAAGAAGTTCAAACAAGACTCGATATATTTAAATTAAATCTTGAAAAATATTATGAACAACGTGAGCAGCTTAAACGTATCTTACAGAGAGTTTTAAAATATTTGCAATCAGAAAATCTATTATATATTTGTAATTATTCAGCTAATGGTAATAAAGATGAAGATGAAGTTTTACTTTGCCGGATAAGTAACATAGATATGAACAAAGTAGAAATATTCATGAAGGAATTATCACAAAAAATATTTCTTGCTGCTCCTTCTACCCAAGTTTTTCTTTTTAATTCTAAAGAATCTAGAAAACTATTATTTAAAAAGCAGGATAATGAAACTGATTACTATTCACATCTTAAATTAGCCAAATCTAAACTATCAGGCTTTTTTACCTATGATTTTCTGGCTGTAGATATCCTTATTGAAGCCTTTAAGTCTGCTCGAGACAAAGACTTTGCTGAAGCTATAAAAAAAGGGGAGTATGGTAATAGCTACAAAGCACTAATAAATGATTTAAATATAATATTGTCTAATAAAAAAATAAATGTAGATGCAGATTTATCAGGTGTCAGTTTCAAATTAGATAAAGATGATTTAGAACTATATCCCGAAGACCTCAGTCATGGTGAGTTAAAAAGATTGAGCATTTATATGTGGATAAAGTACCATAATATAGAAAATGCGATTGTGCTAATGGATGAGATTGAAATAGCATTTCATCTAGATTGGCAATATCAAATAATTGCAGATATCAACCAATGGTCGCCAAGTAATCAATATATTCTTGCAACTCACTCATACGAGTTATGTCAAGCTCTTACACCTGCTCACGTTAAGGAACTAGAACCAAAACTTTTAAAGTCAGAAGCTAAAAATTAAATATGAGTCTTAAGCCGGAACAACTAAAACAACATTGTGAAATAATCTCGTAGAATTAAAAATAAGATCGTTGTACTGTGCGAAGGCGAAGGTGGTATTTGGGATACTGAAGGCAGACCATCACCTCAATCATATAGCAAGATGGAACAGATGCCAGATTCCAACTTTTATAAGGCGTGTGTTCCAAAGTTATGGAGTCAATATCGACCAGAGTTTTTTAACTGCGGAGATCGTAAAGATGTATTAGATACATATTTTACTCTTTCAAAGTTGCATGATGAAAATAAGAACAATTCATATTTAACTTTAGAAAAACTTTTTGCAATTGTAGATGTTGATCTACAAACACAAAATATAACAAAAGAATATAGTTATAGTTTTTCAGATACAGAAGCAATTTTCTGTGATCTTTATACAAAACTCAATATAAATGAAGAAAATGCAAAACAGCACCGTATATGGGTTACGGGTCTAATACATAAAGAAGCATATTTTATCATGCCTGAAATACAGCCAATATTTGATACTTTTTCTACACTTTATAATAGTAATTCTCTAGTACTTAGAGATATTTATCTTACTATGGCAGATGCTATAATTACTGATTCTGATTTAGAAAGTAATTTATCAAAAGTATCTAATCGCATTAGTCATTGCTCTGGATTAGATTGTACTGCAATAGATAAATTGAGAGATTCATGGAAAGAACAGTTTGAAAATGCTCAAGATGATACGCAAAAGAATGAGTTAATTTTAGCTTTATTGGCACTCAAAAAAGCTAAGTATTACTGGAACCAAATTCAACCACCAAGTGACTGGACTTCTTCAGTTCAGACATTTAAAGATCAACTCTTGTTAGAAATAGGAAGATTTTATTCAGAACAAAGTAATCATACTAAATATCATATCCCTTGCTTTTTTAAGATATTAAGGCAATTTGCTGAATAGCTCTAACAAATAAATCAATTACTTCCTCGTGCTTCGCTATCATCAGGTAAATCAATTTTTTGCTCAACTTTTTGCAGTCCATAATTAGCCAAAGTCACCCCTTCTTCTAAAGATACAGCAGAGTATTTACTCAACCCAATACGTTGTGCAGAGTAAATTCCAGAATGACCTGAAAATAGATAGCTCACTACACAGCCAATAGCAATAAATACTCCCGATTCCAGACCAAATAATTCAATTCCCATTAAGGTTGATGCTATCGGTGTATTTGCTGCACCCGCAAACACACCCACAAATCCCATTCCTGCTAACAATGGTACTGGTAATGCTAAAAGCAACGACAAAGCATTACCTAAAGTTGCACCAATGAAAAACAAAGGTGTAACTTCTCCTCCTTTAAAACCTGCTCCTAAAGTTAGGGCAGTCAAACCTAATTTTGCTGCAAAATCCCAAGGGGGTAGTTGAGTGAAAAAAGAATCAACGATAGTAGGGATACCAAGCCCAATGTATTTAGTTGTTCCACTCAACCCAACAATTGCTGCTATTATCGCACCGCCTATAAAAGGACGCATTGGAGGATAAGATATTTTTGCTTTAAAGAAGTGACTAATTTGGTGAGTTACTTTAGCAAAGAATCTCGCTACTATTCCAAAGATTGCACCTGCAATAATGCTAGAAATCAGTCCCCAAATTGTAAGTGTCGGTATAGAGGGAGTGTGTCGGTATGCGGTATGATGCAAACCTAATAACAAGGTGACTTGATTTCCAACGATCGCAGCAATCAAAGAAGGGAAAAGAGCGTCATAATTAAGTTTCCCAATCGCTAAAACTTCTAAACCAAATACAGTCCCAGCTAAGGGAGTGCCGAAAACTGAAGCGAATCCCCCACTGATACCCGCCGTTAATAAAATTCGCCGATTGGCTCCTTGAAAATGTAATATTTTAGTTAACTGATCTGCCAAAGAAGCACCCATTTGTAATGCTGTACCTTCACGACCGGCTGAACCTCCAAATAAATGTGTCAGGTTTGTTGCTAGCAAAACAAGAGGAGCCATACGGAAGGGAATAACACTTTTGGGGTTATGGATTTCTTCTAGTAAAAGGTTATTTCCGGCTTCCACAGTGCGACCGAATTGATGATATATCCAACCACTTAAAAAACCACCAAGGGGAAGTAAGGCAATAATCCAGCGATGAGATTCTCGCCAATCGGTTGCCCATTCTAATGATGCTAAAAGAACCGCCGAAGCTGTTCCAGCAAAAATTCCAACTACAACGGAAATAGGCAACCATTTAATTAAGTGTGGTAATGCAATAAATGGTTCGAATTGACGAAACTTTTTCATAAATACACTGGCGAACATCCCGTGACTCCTTGAAGCGCAATTTGTAGATTCACACTTTCTACAGGGGAGTCAGGTGATGCATTTAGCCAAGCCCTACTCTCCCGCAGTCAGCGAAGAAAGTAGGAGCCATCAGCCTTCAGTGATTATTTTTAGTCCTGAAAAGGCGGTTTTGGCGAGCTCCATCGCCATTGTTTTAAGGATACCATTTTTGCTTTTGGTGGAATTAATATTTGTTTTTTTGAGTGATTAATAATAATACAGATGCGATCGCAAACAAACTCCCAGCGATGAATGTCGCCTCTGCTCCCAATGTTTGCCACAATCCCCCAGCTAGCAAACTCGCAGGTAAAAGCGCTAATCCTACAGCCAAGTTGAGAAATCCAAAAGCAGTACCGCGCAGATTTGCAGGTATGCTATTTGCCACTAATGCCAATAGCAATCCTTTACTCATACCTAAATGCAGTCCATAAAGGGCAAACAATCCCCAGACTTGCCAAGGTGCTTGTACGAAGGCGAAACCCAAATACACTAGAGCATATAGGAGAAATCCGCCTACTAGTAACCAAAATCTACCCAAGCGATCGGAAAGTATTCCTATTGGGTAGGCGCTAAAGGAGTAAGCCATATTCATCACCACTAATGTCAACGGGATGAGTGAGGCAGAAATCCCTATTTGCTCGGCTCGCAGCAATAAAAAGGCATTGCTAGAGTTTCCTAAATTGAATAGTAGCGCGACTGCTACGAGTACCCAATATTTTTGACCCAAACTGCGTAAAGTTTCCCATTGCAGAGGATTGCTTCGACTAACTTGAGTTTGCTCTGCTTTCGGTTCGCTCACTCCCACAGTTAATAAAGCCACCGCCAAAAAACCAGGAATGAGTGCTAGCCAAAAAACGAGGCGGAAGTTGTTTTGGAAAGCAGCCATCAAGATAAATGCTGCCAATGGCCCCAAGAATGCTCCAATCGTATCGAGGGATTGACGTAATCCGTAGGCTGCACCGCGTACCTCTGCATTAGTAGAATCGGCAACTAAAGCATCACGGGGTGCTACCCGAATGCCTTTGCCAATGCGATCGCCAAATCGAGCTATTAACACCCCAGTGGAACTAGTAGCTATAGCAAATAGTGGTTTAACAAAGGTAGATAAACCATACCCAAATATCGCTAATCCCTTGCGATGTCCCAAATAATCACTCAATGCTCCCGAAAATATCTTTAAAACTGAAGCTGTTGCTTCTGCAATGCCTTCAATAATGCCCACAGTCAACACATTCGCCCCTAAAACTGACACCAGAAATAAGGGCAATATAGAATTAATCATCTCAGAGCTAATATCTGTCAGCAGACTGACAAATCCCAATACCCAAACAGTGCGGGGAATTGTCTGGAAAAATTTGTTTTGTAATTGCATATTTCCTGTTTATCTGACTGGCATTTACTGGAAGCATCTCATTTTTACAGATTACAACTCAGGAGTGAAGACTATAGAAAGAGCTAGTTGATAGAGTTCACGACGGGGAAGGGAGGTAAATTTTGCTAACTGACGGCTAGCT
Organism: Nostoc sp.; assembly: GCF_036917465.1. Lineage (GTDB taxonomy): Bacteria > Cyanobacteriota > Cyanobacteriia > Cyanobacteriales > Nostocaceae > Nostoc. Next base: position 40,143 of record NZ_JBALDL010000003.1, on the reverse strand, counting down.
TGCGATCGCGATATTCCCTGACTGATTAACTGTTTCAATTCGGCTTTCAATTCCTCTTCTGTCAGTTGGGGCTGACTAGCTGGAATTCCTGCCACTACTAATGTATATTCACCTTGGGGTTCTCGTTGGCTGTAGTGAGCGATCGCTTCGGCAATTGTTCCCCGCCAAAATTCCTCATACAATTTAGTTAACTCTCGACACAGCACAATTTGGCGATCGCTTCCCCAAACTTGTGCTAAGTCTTGTAAAGTATCTCGCAAGCGGTGGGGCGATTCATAGAAAATCAATGTGCGAGATTCTGTTTGCAGAGATTCTAAATGTTCTTGTCTCTGTTGAGTTTTCGCCGGGAGAAAGCCTTCAAAGACAAATCGATCTGTTGGTAATCCAGCCGCACTCAAAGCGGTAATTGCTGCACTAGCGCCAGGAATGGGAACTACGGAAATCCCCGCCTCAATACAGGCTTTCACCAGTTCATATCCAGGATCGGAAATTCCTGGCATTCCAGCATCACTCACAAGAGCGATCGCTTTATCGTTAACTAAATGCTCTAATAATTCTGGAATGCGGCTAGTACGATTGTGTTCGTGGTAACTCACTTGGGGAGTCTTAACTTGAAAATGTTGTAGTAGTTTCCCTGTGTGACGGGTGTCTTCCGCAGCAATAATGTCTACTGTTTGCAAAATTCGTACCGCCCGAAAGGTTATATCTTCCAGGTTGCCAATGGGTGTGCCGACAACGTAAAGTGTTCTTGGTTTTGGATCGGTTTGCATGAGCAAGAGTTAGGAGTTTGTAGAGACGCGATTCATCGCGTCTGTGCAGGAGAGACAGGAGAGACGCGATAAATCGCGTCTGTACAAGAGAGACGAAACATATATGATATATGGTTAATCCAAAATTCAAAATTCAAAATCCAAAATCGGATTGTGGGTTATTTGTAGGTTTAGTAACCTTAGATTTGATTTACCTTGCTGACTCTGCCCCGAAGAATAATCAGAAGATTGTTGCTACTGACTATACTGTAGCGGCAGGTGGCCCAGCAACGAATGCGGCTGTGACTTTCAGCCATTTAGGTAATCAGGCTACAGTCTTAGGTGTAGTAGGTTCTCACCCAATGACACAGCTAATTCGAGGTGATTTGGCAAATTACCAAGTTGCGATCGCAGACCTTGAGCCTACCACTGATTTAGCACCGCCTGTTTCTTCAATTATTGTCACTCAAGCCACGGGTGAACGGGCTGTGGTTTCGATCAATGCTGTCAAAACCCAAGCTAACAGCGTATCTATCCCGCCAGATATTTTGTCAAATATCAATATAGTACTAATTGATGGACATCAAATTGCAGTTAGTTATTCTATAGCTCAAATGGCTAAAGCTAAGAATATCCCAGTAGTAATTGATGGTGGCAGTTGGAAACCTGGATTTGAGCAAATTTTGCCATTTGTAGATTATGCCATCTGTTCGGCTAATTTTTATCCACCCAATTGCCAGACCGCAGAAGACGTTTTTGCCTATCTGAGCGGATTTGACATTCCTGACATCGCCATTACCCACGGACAAAAACCAATTGAATACTTGAGTTGCACTAAAACTGGTATCGTATATGTGCCACAGATTCAAGCGGTTGATACATTAGGGGCTGGAGATATTTTCCACGGTGCTTTTTGTGATTACATTTTACGGGAAAGTTTTACTGATGCGCTGGCGCTGGCAGCTAATATTGCTGCTGATTCATGTAAATTTTTTGGCACTCGACGCTGGATGAATTTAAAAAACTAAATTATACAAGGTCAAATTTAATGAAAGACTTAGAAGAAATATTAGCGATCGCTCGTGAGATCGGCTGGGGTGCAGCAGATATACTGCGATCGTATTACCACGGCACAGCAAAAGACCCTAATTTAGACGTACAATATAAAGAAAATGAGCCTGTTACCGTTGCCGATGTAGCTGTAAGTCAATATATTTTGCAGAAACTACAAGCAACTTTGGGTAACGAAGATTTTGCTTACATTAGCGAAGAAACTTATCAATCGCCAACTATGGGCGCACACCCTTCTGCCCCTTGGGTATGGATAATTGACCCTTTGGATGGTACACGAGATTTTATTGAAAAAACTGGAGACTATGCAATTCACATTGCTTTAGTCAAGGAAACACGCCCAGTATTAGCAGTTGTAGCAGTACCAGAAACAGAAAAATTATATTACGCCATCAAAGGTGGAGGGACATTTGTAGAAACCCGTGATGGATCTGTTCCTTTACAAGTATCGTCAGGTAAACGAGTTGAGGATTTAACTTTAGTAGTTAGCCGCTCTCACCGCAACCAACGCTTAGATTACTTGCTACAAAAATTGCCCTGCCAAAATCAGAAAGCTGTGGGTAGTGTAGGTTGCAAAATTGCTACCATTGTCGAGCAACAGGCAGATATCTACATTTCCCTCTCCGGCAAGTCTGCGCCCAAAGATTGGGATATGGCAGCACCAGAACTGATTTTAACAGAAGCTGGTGGCAAATTTACGCACTTTGATGGCACTCCGTTGCAATATAACACCGGAGATATCAATCAATGGGGAGGTTTGCTGGCTAGTAATGGTGAATATCATGAAGTACTGTGCAAGGAAGCAGAAAAGGTTTTAGCACAGTTTGACCAAAGCTAATGAGTATTTGAGAATGAGTGTTGTTTAATTAATTTGTTTTTAAAATATACCCATAAAGTATTGTAGATATCGTTAGTCTGCGGCTTTGGATTTTGAAAAAAAATGTTACGACTTTATCATTTATTATTAGGTTCTATCTTGGTGGTGTCAGTACCTCTGGGAGCAAAATTTGTTCTTACGCAATTTTCTCCACCCAAAGTAGTAAAGTCTTCTACCGTTGTAAAACTTCCCAACCCTAAAGAGGGAAATATCTGGCAGAAAATTCTGGGAACCACTGCTGCTCCAACTAACTGGCAAGTTGCAGCTTGTGAAGGAAATGCACTTTTGTTGTGTATCTCCTCCAAAGGGGAACGTTTAGGTACAGTTGAGATTAATGTTTACCCTTTAGCAAACCATGAGGATTTCCAAAAGAAACTCGTAGCAGCTGGTATTCCACCTGGTTCTCAAGTGGACTACCAAAGTCCTAAGTATCAAACTCAGGTATTACCAGCACTCAAGGCTTGGGTTACAGATCACTACGCTGTGTTTGCGAAAGATCGTCAGCGTGAATATGGAAAAGAGATTACTTTCTCAACCTACCCAACGCAACCGATACCCATTGGTAAGCTTCAGGGAATCCGCTATGGGTTCGCCGGACTTAAGCAAAAAGGCGGAGTACAAGAGCAACATATCGGTTATGTTGCTTTTGATGGTACTCAACTTTACGTAATTACCACTGCATTTGACACAGGTACACAAACAGGTAAGTTTGAGAAACTAGAAAACTTAGCTATTTTTCAACCTTACTTGGATGCGATCGCAGCAGATTTGCGTTTACCCTAAGAGCCAAGGTTACAGGTTACAGAGAGAAATCTGTCTCCTGTAATCTGTAACCTATTCCCTTCTTTAATCCCCCATCAACCTAAATCTCAGCCACCGCTCGTTCAATCAAGCGACGCGCTAAAGTTTGCGTGCCAGTATGTTCATAATAATTCGTTGCGACATCTAGAAATGCCGCGAGATAGTCTAACTTGTCATCGGCAATATCGGCAAAACTTTTCAAGTTGTGGACAACCTTTTGTGGCGTTAAATTATTGGCGGAGACTAGCCCACTCATCCAACCTTTAACTGAGTCAAAGCTTTCGCCGATAAAGTTGAGTTTACCAGCAGGACTGTCCCCTGGAATCACATCTTTAATGCTTTGGAAAGTCGAGTTTTGCTCTAATTCGTGTGGATTTGTTTGATTAAGCCCAGATAAAGCTTTGCTGATAAAATCTGGGCCTAGGGGTATCAAACCATCAACGCAAATCAATGCCACCATCCGAATGAGTGACTCACCACTATACTCACCTAAAGAGGCAACAAAATCCCCAATACTGTCTCCAGGAATGCCGTTAATTTGACAGAATGCTACCAACTCAGCTACCAATTTTAATGTCAAATCAATAGTTTGAGCTTTGTCTGCTTTAGGGGTGACAGAGTTTAAAAAACCCAATAAAGGAATTTTTTCACCGATTTTGTTAGCTAATGCGGCTGCACCAAGGGCTTTATCTGTAGCATCAACGGTTTGATATAACCACAAAGCCGTTTGGTATCCTTGGGATTTGTCATTGAATAGAAAAACCGCTCTTTCGCCAATTTGCTGAATTAAATCTTCGTCGTCTTCGCCAGTGACAGTTTTAATGGTGTTGACAAAGCCGACAGTATTTTGCCACTCTCCAGGAGCAACAAAATCGAGGGACTTCAACATAGAAATAGTCAAGCCACCGGTTGGCAATTGATCGACTAAATCAACAATCGATTTGCTCACAAAAATCTCCTTATTTAGGTTTTGTTATCTCAGTGTTCGTAGTCCAAATTATTTGAGTTTAGCTAGAGCATTAAGATTAAACTTCTCTAGCCAATTGGCGCGATCGCTAGCTGTAAATGACGGATCGCGGGAAAGTACTTTTACTTGGTACTTACCTACCAAAATTGCAGTTTGCGTTTTACCAACTTCTACTGCGGGATAACCGCCAATTTTTTTGGTACTTTTAGAAAACTTGGCTGCTGTACTAGGTGTACTTGTGGTATCAGAAATAGATAGTAATGCTAGTTCTTTACCACCTTTTTTCAACTTCGCTTCTGCAAAGCCTTTTTTCTCTTGGGTATAGACGCGCTGGTAGCCATCACCTGACTCAGGGAAAAGTTTATTAAATTCGCTACCCTGAGTTGCGGTTTTAGCTACTGCAACGTTTTTTTGTTGAGTACTTTCTTTTTGCGCTTGGTCAAAACGTCCAGGTGTTTTTGGACTACAAGCCGTTGTAAGTAATACCACTGACAGCAACAAAGCGGCTACTGCCCTACGCCCACGGTGTAAAATCATTCTTGGCTTCTCCTTATACTTGAGCTTTGAGGCAATTATCTGCGCTGCTAGCAATTATTACCCGTAAAATTAACTTTTTGAAATTATTACCTAAATTCTGGATTTAATGAACGTTAATCAATGCAAAAACGCCCCCCTTTCGGGAGAGCGCTTACCAAGCAACTGAGGTACAGCTTAACCTCACCCCGATAAAGAATAAGCTTTATCTCCCCTCTCCTTAGCAAGGCTACGGTGTACACACATCTTTGTACAAACCTAAAATCGTTGGAGATCCCCCTAAATCCCCCGATAAATTGGGGGACTTTAAGAGACTTTTGCCCCCCTTTTTAAGGGGGGTTGGGGGGATCAAAAGCCTATGAGGCCACTCTCAAAGAGTTGTGTGTACACCGTAGCCTTAGCAAGGAGAGGGGTTAGGGGTGAGGTTTTAAATTTGTTAATGCATTTACTTCTTTATTAAAAAATATGCTGTGGCATACTCTGGCAATTGTGTGATATTTTGCCCAAATTCTTGTTTATTCTTAAAGATACCTGCTAAAAAATCGAGTTGATAAAGATTGGGTAAAAAGGCTCCGCCTGTATCGGCGATGACTCCCATTCGCAGATGTTTGCGGCCACCTTGAGTATGCTCAATCACAACCACTTTACCTAAACCGATATTCAAAACATCTCCCGCAAAAGTAACTCCGGGTTTAACAGAAATTTTTGCGTCTATTTTATATCCATAGCCTTTAATATCATCAACTTCTCTAAAATACCAATAACGCTTTTGTGCTGTTGCTTTCAATCCGCGGATATAAGATATTCCATTATTTCTATCTACATTAAAAAATGCCTTATAACCATCTGTAAAATTAATTAGTATTGTTCCTTCCATAATTGCTTCTTCTAAGCCGTTTCTGGTTAGATAAGCAAGATTGGTAACTTTTCCAAATTCTCTACCACCCGGTTCATAAATCCCTGACAAAACATCCTGTTTGGTATATCTTGTATAGAATTTATCGTTATTAGCGTTTTCTTTTAAGCTATAAATTGGTGTATTAAAAGTAGAGGTTTTCTGGCGAGAACCGGGATGAGTAAAGACAGCATATTTGGTAATTCGTAATTGCTTTTGCTGTTTATCCTTTGGGTTGTAAGCAGACCATTTAATTACTCGGAAATTGGTATTGATAAAGTTAGAATCTTGCAAACGAGTAACTCGATTATTAGCAATATCTTCCTTTAAAACAGTAATCATGAAGTTCAAAGTGTTGAGAACATCTGGCAGAGTAACGCCTTGAGTGGCAAGCATTCCTGGACGAAGAATATCTGGGTCTTCTGAAGAGTAAGTTTGAAAATATTTTCTAGTATTAACGAGAACAGTTAATAAATCTTTTTGATTAAAATTCACCTTACTACTTGGTAGTTTGGCTGGGGTAACAACTTGGCTGCCATTAATACTAAATTTATATTTCTTGAATTCATCGACAACTGCAAATGGTGCAGATGCAGCTAACAAATTCTGCTGAGAGAAGAAAGCGTTTTGCTTGCCTATAACCTCATCAGATATTTCTTGAGCGACAAAAGGACTTTTAAAATTAGAGGCGAGGGAAATTTGTGATTGAAGTAGGGTAAAGGGCTGATTTTGCTGATCTAACTGTTTACTTTTTGACTGAGTATATAAATGGCTACTGGCTAAACTTGCAACTAATAAGGCAGCACAACCTACTGTGAAGCGAAATTTGGAGCTGGATAAGATATTCATAACTGGGAAAATAAATTTTTAATACTCAATAATCAAGGTTATGTTTCTATCACTTCACGCACTAATTGGGCTAACTTCTCAGCACTATCGGGTACTGCGATCGCATGAGCGTTTTCCCCCATTTTTGCTAACTCTTGCGGTGACTGCAACAAATTCAACACATTACTTTGCAATATTTGGGCTGTCAACTCCGATTGCTTCAGCGTTAACGCCGCGCCAGCTTTGGTAAATACGTCTGCATTGTAAGATTGATGATCTTCTGCGGCAAAGGGGTAAGGAATCAAAATCGCTGGTTTCCCACATACTGCCAATTCTGTCAAGCTACCTGCGCCAGAACGACTAATGGCAAGAGTTGCTCGTTGTAACAACGCCGCCATATTATTGTAGAAAGGTAAGGCTATATACTGTGGATGTTTGAGAGTATCTGCTTCGGGATCGCGATCGCCAGTTAAGTGTACTACATAAGCACCAGCATCAAACCAAGCCTTTGCAGATTGGCGCACCAACTTATTAACCGCAACTGCACCTTGGCTACCACCAAAAACGACAATTAAGGGAACATCGTCAGGAATAGCTAAATCCAGGGGTGCATGAATTGCGCCATCGAGAAATTGCGCTCTTACTGGTGTACCAACGCAGACATTTTTAGCACGGGGCAAATACTTAGCAGCGACTTCAAATCCCAAAGCTACCGCACTACACCAAGGGCCAAAAAAGCGAGTTACTTTACCTGGTAAGGCGTTAGATTCGTGGAAAACCACGGGTAAATTAAGGGAACGCGCCGCAATGACGGCTGGCCCGGCAATGTAACCGCCTGTGGTAAAAACTCCTTGAAAATTTCCCTGCTTGAGAATTCGTCTAACTTCTAGAATCGAAAGGGCGAGTTTACCGAAGATGCGAATCGAGGAGAGTCCAAACCCTTGCTGAAACCCTTCAACTGCAATAGTATTCAAGGGATACTCTTTAGGGACAAGTTGAGTTTCTAGGCGATCGGGTACTCCCAGCCATTCGATTTGATAATCTGGAAGTTTTTGTGCCAGTGCGATCGCTGGAAACAAGTGTCCACCAGTTCCACTGGCAGCTATTAATAATCGTATCGGTGCGTTTGCCATCAAACCTCTACCGTTTAGCGTCTAGCTTAACTAAGATAAAACAATTTCCTGACTTTCTCTCATCAAATCAGTAAACTCTTGCCAATGACTAAAATTATTACCGCTTTAGTGAAACGTCAACTTAGATTTCCAACCAGTATTTGCCTGGTTTCATTTTTACTAACTCTTGGTTTAACAAGTGGTTGGCAACGCACTCAAGCGACGACACCACAACAATTAGCCCAAGCGGGGACAGCCAATCTACAAAATCTGTTGACACAAGTTGATGCCGCCGCAAGTCGGGGTGATGTCAAAGGGGTGTTGCAATTCTACAGCCCTTCTTTCACTCATGGAGATGGATTAAACCTCCAAACCCTGGAAAAGTCTTTGATTTCACTTTGGCAAAGATATCCTAAATTACAATACAGTACCAAACTGCTATCTTCAAAATCTGAAGGCAATGGAATTATTGCTGAAACAGAAACTAAGATAACTGGCTTACCCTCCGGTAGTGGTAATAATTCGACTCTCAATGCCACGATTAAATCGCGTCAGCGCATTGAAAGCGGTAAAATTGTGCGCCAAGACATTTTGGCAGAACGCACCCTAATTACCTCTGGCAGCAAGCCACCCAAAATTGATATTAAGTTACCAGAGCAGGTACAAGTCGGGCAGAAGTATAGTTTTGATGCGATCGTTCAAGAGCCACTTGGTGATGATTTCCTACTAGGAACGGCGCTAGAGGAACCTATTCAAGCAGATAAGTTGTTCAACCCCACATCCGTAGATTTGCAATTATTAACATCTGGCGGAGTGTTCAAAACGGGACAAGCACCATCTACCCCTGGTAGCCAATGGGTTTCTGCTGTCATCCTACGCGGTAATGGGATGACGATGGTAACTCAGCGCCTACAAGTGGTGAAGAAGTAGTTGGGAGTTAGGAGTTAAGAGGTTGTTTGAAAAGTCCTCTTATCGGTATCAGAAGTTTTAGATCCTCCTAAATTCCCCGATAAATTGGGGGACTTTGATTCCGGTTTCCCCCTTTTTAAGGCTACGGTTTACACACAAGTCTTTTCAAGCTGCCCTACACCTTGACTTGCAATGTCAATGCATCGACCTGCAATGCCAATGCATCGACCTGTAATGCCAATGCATCGACCTGCAATGCCAATGCATCGACCTGTAATGCCAATGCATCGACCTGCAATGCCAATGCATCGACCTGTAATGCCAATGCATCGACCTGTAATGCCAATGCATCGACCTGTAATGCCAATGCATCGACCTGTAATGCCAATGCATCTGCTAATTCATAATTTATAACTATTGAGGGACATTCCAAATAAAAAAATACTCAACTACTTTCTGTGGGGTGAGCAACATGAGCGCCCTCTTTAACTGGGCGCTCATGTTGCCCACCCCACAAGATTAGATAATTTATTTGTTGGAAGTCCCTAACTGTTCACTCATGACTATCCTAATGACTTCTCTAGAAAATCAAATCATTTTGATCACTGGTGCAAGTAGTGGTATTGGTACTGCTTGTGCGAGAATCTTCGCTGATGCGGGTGCAAAACTGATCTTAGCGGCACGACGGCTGGAACGTTTGCAGCAGTTAGGAGATGCTCTCAATCAAGAATTTGGTAGTGAAATTCATTTGTTAGAGCTAGATGTGCGCGATCGCAACGCTGTGGAATCTGCTATTTCTACTCTACCCTCTGCCTGGTCTAACATTGATATTCTCATTAATAATGCTGGTCTAAGTCGTGGTTTAGATAAGTTGCACGAAGGTAGCTTTCAAGACTGGGAAGACATGATTGATACTAACGTTAAGGGTTTACTTTACGTTTCTCGTTATGTCGTTCCGGGAATGGTGAGTCGCGATCGCGGTCATGTGGTAAATTTAGGTTCCATTGCTGGGCATCAAACCTATCCCGGTGGTAATGTCTACTGTGCAACCAAAGCTGCTGTCAGAGCAATTTCTGAAGGTTTAAAGCAAGACCTCTTAGGAACGCAGGTACGTGTAACTTCTGTTGATCCTGGTATGGTGGAAACGGAATTTAGCGAGGTGCGCTTTCATGGAGATGCTGAACGCGCCAACAAAGTCTATCAGGGAGTTAAGCCTCTGACAGCAGATGATGTGGCTGATGTGATATTTTTCTGCGTGACGCGATCGCCCCATGTCAATATTAATGAAGTTGTGTTGATGCCTGTTGACCAAGCTAGCGCTACCCTAGTTAATCGACGAACTTGAACGAGGCAGGGGGCAGGGGGCAGGAGGAAGGGGTATCAACTCAGTACTGGCTAAACGCACAGCTACCGTTAACAGCACTCGCAACTCAGGACTTTTCATGTGTTCTTAGAATTGCATAACGGGATTTAAAGCGTGACTTTGCGTATACTCCTAACTGGGGGTCACTTCCTCCTTAGTTGCTAATACACTCAATCAATCGATCATGCAACCACCCATTACAGTTGGCACTGTCTTGCAAAACCGTTACCGCATAATTCAAATTCTCGGACAAGGAGGATTTGGTAGAACCTATCTGGCAGAAGACCAGAGGCGCTTTAACGAACTTTGCGCGATCAAAGAATTGATTTCAACAGCAACAGAGGCTTTGGCTTTGCAGAAGGCACAAGAGCTTTTTCACCGAGAAGCTGCCATTTTGTATCAAATTGAACACCCACAAGTTCCTAAATTTCGGGAAAGATTTGAGCAAGACCAGCGCTTGTTTTTGGTGGAGGACTATGTTGCAGGTCAGACTTACCGCAATATGCTGGATGAACGGCTAGCTGTTGGTCGAACTTTCACAGAGACTGAAGTATTGCAACTGATACAGTCGTTATTGCCTGTTTTAGAGCATATTCACAGCCGAGGGATTATTCACCGGGATATCTCGCCAGAAAATATTATTTTGCGAGATAGTGACACTAAACCTGTGTTAATTGATTTTGGGGTGGTAAAGGAACTAGCAACACGTTTGCGATCGCCAGAGAGCGCAATGCCAGAAACCACTGTGGGAAAATTAGGCTACTCTCCGAGTGAACAAATGCAAACAGGGGGAGCTTACCCTAGTAGTGACTTGTATGCATTAGCGGTGACTGCGATTGTTTTGCTGACTGGCAAAGAACCAAGGGAGTTATTTGACGAAAACCAGCTAACTTGGAATTGGCAGCGATGGGTAAAAGTGAATCCGCGATTTGCTTTAGTGTTGAATCGAATGTTGAATCATCTACCGAGCGATCGCTATCAGAGTGCTGCTAGTGTATCTCAAGCACTACAACCTTTAGAGCAAGTCAGTCTTCCTCCCCTGAATGCGTCGAACTTGCAGACAATGGCTGTTAGTCGCCGTCCTGACTCAGTACCACCAGCTTCGCCGAAAAAACAACCCGATCCTGTAATTCCACCAAGTTCCACTAGTTCAGTCTTGGATAATCCATTAGCGATCGCGGCAATTGGTACTGCTGTAGTGATCGTTGCCGGATTTGGTTCTTGGGCATTGGTAAGTTCTATCCGCAGTCAGTCAAAACCATCACCAACAGAGACGCTTCCACAAAATTTCCCTTCACCAGTTATTTCTGGTGGTACTACATTCACATCTACACCTACCATTGAGCAACCTATTTATAGGCGGCTCGATCTCGGAGCAAATAACACAGCCACGGTTACAGATACTCTCAAAACAAATCAAATCATTCGGTATACTTTTTCTGGGCAGCAAGGTGATAAGTTAACTGCCTTTATTGACCCAGGAAGCAACGTATTGCTAAAAGTTTTAAGTCCTAATGAACAACCACTTGATAAGAATACCCAGCCAGTAACAGCTTATGAAGGGATATTGCTGGTTACTGGTAGGTATACTATTGAATTAACAATGCCTTCAGGAGTTGCTGAAAGCAATTACAACCTGAACCTTTCATTAGAAAAACCAGTCAAACTAACTCCTACACAGACACCGACTCTAATTCCTACAGAGACACCGTTCCCAATTCCTACACAGACACCGATTCCAATTCCCACAGCAACACCAATTCCAATTCCCACAGAGACACCGATTCCAATTCCTACACAGACACCAATTCCAATTCCCACACAGACACCAATTCCAATTCCTACACAAACACCAATTCCAACTCCGAACACTGGTGAAACGCCAACCTTGCCGCCGGCTGATGGAACACAACCATTTTCTGGCCAAAGAAATTAATGTTAAACACACTACTAATTACTGGAACTGATACCGAAGCTGGTAAAACTGTTTTAACAACAGCGTTAGCAGCCTATTGGCAAAAATATTACCCACAGCGTAGTTGGGGAATCATGAAACCGATTCAATCGGGGATTGGCGATCGCGAATGGTATCAAAAGCTATTTACGCTAGAACAATCCTCAGAAGAAATTACACCGTTATACTTTGAAGCACCTTTAGCGCCTCCCATCGCCGCAGCACGAGAAAATCGCCAAGTTGATTTAGGAGTGGTTTGGCAAGCTTTGTCTAAGTTGCGATCGCATCGTGATTTTGTGCTTGTAGAAGCTTTAGGAGGGTTAGGTTCGCCAGTAACAGAGGAGTTAACAGTAGCCGATTTAGCAGGAGAATGGCGTTTACCAACGATATTAGTAGTTCCAGTTAGATTGGGTGCGATCGCTCAAGCAGTAGCCAATGTAGCATTAGCTAGGCAATCGCGCGTTAATCTCAAAGGCATTATTCTGAACTGCGTACAACCCCGAACAGATGCAGAAATAGCCGATTGGACACCATTTCAATTGATTCAATCACTTACTAACATACCAGTTTTAGGCTGCTTGCCCCATTTAGATAACCTGACAGATTTAGATAAGCTTGCTCAAGTAGCATCAGATTTAGATTGGGAAACATTGATGCTTTGAATTGGGCATTGGGAATTGGGCATTGGGCATTGGGCATTGGCTATCCCTTCTCACTCATTACTCATTACTCAGCACTCAGCACTGATGAGGGGTATTGGGAAAAAACTAGCGAGCATCCAATCACTTTTTGCAACTGGTGCAGTCACAGTTCTGACATAACTTGGTAATAGCTTTGTCAATAAGACATGCAATGGTAAGAGAAGATGAAGTTAACCTAACTTTGGTGACACACAAGGCAGGATTTACCTGCCTTATTTAATATTTGGGATTAAAATAATACTTCATTAGCAGGTTTCGGATGTGCGAAATATGACTACTTAAAGACACTTTTAGAAGAACCAAATGGTATTGGTTGCCTAAGAGGATGTTTGAAAAGTCTTCTTATAGGTATGAAAACGTTCTAGATCCCCCTAAATCCCCCTTTTTAAGGGGGACTTTGATTCCGGTTCCCCCCCTTTTGAAGGGGGGGTTAGGGGGGATCAACAAGTGCCTAAAATCACAGTCAAATACTTTTCAAACAACCTCTAACGTTACGCTACCTGAACACACTATATTTTTTATTTGTATTTAGATGTCATCCAAGTGCCATGTCTTAGTCACAGAAGCGTCACTAATATAAGTTACTTTGTCGGTGTTTGATTAAAAGTAAATTATTTACGCCTGATATCATGATGCTTTCTTTTATGGTAGCGAGTGCCGTCTGTGGCAATGGTAGTGAAGTGAATCTAGACTTTGCTAACCTTAGCTGGATTGACGTGATTATTTTAGGCATCGTTCAGGGAATTACAGAACTACTACCAATTAGCAGTACTGCTCATTTGCGGATAGTGCCAACTCTACTGGGACTGAAAGATCCGGGATCTGCTTTTTCAGCAGCAATGCAGTTAGCTAGCTTGACAGCTGTTTTAGTCTATTTTTGGCAAGACTTAAAAAAATTAACCGGAGAGACAGTTAGAGCAATTAGCGGACAAGACTATCAATCTAGTTCTTTGCAACTGATGTTGGGCTTATTGATCGGAACCTTGCCCATTGCTGTGGCTGGTGTGCTACTCAAACCAATTCTTAACGCTTGTAACTCACCAATGCGAGGGTTAGTAGTTATTGGTGCAGCTTCAATTATTATGTCAGGATTGCTAGCGATCGCCGAAAAACGTGGAGGACGCGATCGCACTTTCGACAACCTCACCCTCTGGGATGGCATTTGGGTAGGGGTTGCTCAAGCTTTTGCCCTGATTCCTGGTGTTTCTCGCTCTGGTTCCACCCTCACTGCTGGGTTATTTTTGGGCATGGAACGAGAGACATCTGCTCGATTTTCTTTTTTGTTAGGCTTACCAGCCGTGATTTTGGCAGGTGCTGTAGAACTCCATGCTCTGACAAAAGCAGGACTGAGTACGGCTGGTTGGTTGACTTTGTTGGTGGGCTTAATCTCCGCCAGCATTTCCGCTTTTGCAGCGATTTGGGGACTCCTCCGCTACCTGGAAAAACGCAGTACCTGGATTTTTGTTTTCTACCGCTTGGCGATGGGTGTATTTTTGATAGTTGCTGTGATGGCTGGTTGGTTGCAGAATTAATGGAAGCATCTCAATGAGTGTAAAAAAGCCCTGGCAAGGGAATGATGCCTCCGGCACACCTACACCTCCCGTAGGATGCCCGTTCGCGCAGGCTATATTGCATACAAACCAGAAGCGCTATAACCTGGGTTTTAGCAACCTTTTACCCAGATAAGGATTATGAAAAAGCTGATCAACAAGCCGGAAGACTTTGTGCGGGAAAGTCTAGAAGGTATGGCACAGGCTCATTCCGATTTAATTAAACTGAACTACGATCCCGCATTTGTCTATCGAGCCGATGCACCTATAAAGGGTAAAGTAGCAATTATTTCTGGTGGTGGCAGTGGACATGAACCCATGCACGCTGGCTTCGTGGGCAAAGGAATGCTTGATGCAGCTTGTCCTGGTGAGGTTTTCACTTCACCTACTCCTGATCAAATGTTAGAAGCAGCAAAGCTTGTAGATGGAGGCTCTGGTATCCTTTATATCGTCAAAAATTACAGTGGCGATGTGATGAACTTTGAAATGGCAACGGAGTTAGTCCGTGGTGAGGGTATTCGATCGCTAAATATTTTGATTGATGACGATGTAGCAGTGAAGGATAGCCTCTATACCCAAGGACGGCGGGGTGTGGGAACAACAATATTGGCAGAAAAAATTTGTGGTGCGGCGGCTGAGGCTGGGTATGATTTGCCACAAATAGCAAATTTATGTCGCCGAGTAAATCTGAATGGGCGCAGTATGGGAATTGCCCTAACATCTTGCACAGTCCCCGCGAATGGAACACCGACATTTGAATTGAGCGATCGCGAAATTGAATTAGGTATCGGTATTCACGGTGAACCAGGAATAGAACGCACAGATATAAAGTCAGTAGATGAGATTACCGAAATTTTAACGCGATCGCTCCTAGAGGATGCAGCATACAGCCGCACACTGCGCGAGTGGGATGAAGACAAAGGAGAATGGGTAGATGTAGAACTAACAAATCTCCCATTTGCAAAAGGCGATCGCTTATTAGCTTTTGTCAATAGTATGGGTGGAACCCCGATTTCGGAACTGTATATTGTTTACCGCAAACTCGCCCAAATCTGCGAACAGCAAGGATTGCAAATCGTGCGAAACTTAATCGGCCCTTACATCACATCTCTAGAAATGCAAGGTTGCTCCATTACCCTGCTGAAATTAGATGATGAGATGATCCGGTTATGGGATGCACCAGTAAAAACAGCAAGTTGGCGCTGGTGAATTTAACTAATTACGAATTATTATGGTAACTCAAGCGCAGATATTGCAATGGTTGCAGGCTTATGCAACCGAGATAGAGCAGAATAAATCATATTTAACAGAATTAGATGCTGCGATCGGAGATGCAGATCACGGGATCAATATGGATCGCGGCTTCAAAAAAGTAAATACTCAGTTACCAACTCTTACAGACAAGGACATCAGCAAGATTCTCAAAGCTGTGAGTATGACCTTGATTTCTTCCATTGGTGGTGCTAGTGGCCCTCTTTATGGCACTTGGTTTTTACGAGCCAGTACAGCAGTAGCAGATAAGCAAGAATTAACAGCACAAGATATCTTAGAGCTACTCCAAGCAGGCTTAGATGGCGTACTGCAACGTGGCAAAGCGCAACTAGGAGACAAAACAATGGTAGATGTCTTATCTCCGGCTGTAGCCGCTTTTAGGCAGGCTATAGGAGAAAGTCAGGGGACGCTGGAAGCGATGCAACAGGCTGTAGCAGCAGCCCAAAGGGGATTGCAAGAAACTATACCAATGCAAGCGAAAAAGGGACGAGCTAGCTACCTCGGAGAAAGAAGTATCGGACATCCAGATCCAGGAGGGACTTCTGCTTATTTGATGTTAAAGAGTTTTTTAGGGGTATTGGAAAGTTGTAGGGAATTTTGAATTGAAATTTTTAGCGGTTAGTGTATGCAGGTTTATATCAATTTCGCTTCAAGTAAGTAGATCGGTGCAATTAAAGCTAACTAGTGGGGGCTGTTATTTGTCCTTTGTCATTGGTAAGAGTTTGAAGCCTGTTTACGTTTCGTAATATATAGCGGTTCTCAATTGCATAGAATACAGACCTAACCCCCAGCCCCAACCCTTGTAGCGTTGGGGAGTAAGATTCAAAGCCTCTCTCCTAAAAGGAGAGAGGTTTGGAGAGAGGTCAAAGTGTATTGCTTACATTCGAGAACCGCTATAGTTGAATTTATTTCCGCCCACTTACTTATCGTAATTTTCGTGAAGGTATGGAGGAATATAATAACTGGATTGAACCAACAATATTACAAAATATTTGGACTAGAGAGGTACTAACTCCGCTTGTGGATATTCAATTAGTAGAGTTATCAGCTTAAGTAATGAAAATAGAAAATACAACAGTAGGCGAACTGTTAACATCGCCTAAAAATTCAAACTTATCTAATTATCTAATTCACAACAGATGTACTCTGAATACGCCATTTACCTTGTTCTCGAATTAAATCATACCGAACTCGCAAATTATCGTTAGAAGAGTTTTTAAACTGACCATTTTCATATAACTGCGTCACTTCCTTCACCCTAGCTTCCACGGCAGCACGATTTGCAAATAGCCCAATTTTTTCAACAGATTCTATCTTAAAACTATGCTCGTACTTGCGGTAACGATTGTCTGACCTATCCTGTTGAGCAATCAGCCGCCATTGAGATAAAGCTGAACCAGTTAAAATCTGCTCTAAATTATTAATCTCATAATTTGGCCCTAAAGCTGCGGCTTTGGTAGATAACCAAGTGTTAATAACTTCCCTTGCCTGTGCCTTTGTTAAAGAGCCTTCTTCTGATTCTAGTTTACTTTTTGGATCGGGAATAGATACTGGTGGTTCATTTATCTGTACAGACAACTGTACACCACGTAGAGAAGGTGGAGGAAACAACAGATTTTTTAACCATCCAAAAGCTGTTGTAGCTAATACCCAGAAAACTAATATACTCACCAAAGAAATAAACACTCTCCATACCAGCCGTGTTTTTCCTTCTATGGTGTTCGCAAAAGTTCGCCGCCGCCGAGGACGATGAGAACGAGGACGATTATCTGGTAGACGCTCTCGGCTAGCAGATGGAGTGGGTTTTCTCCGCCGACGCTTTTGGCTATGACTGGATGCAGCACTCTTAGCTGAACCGTTCAAATGCTGATTAGTACTTCTGCTTATCCGTTCAGCAGCAGGAACCTCTGATTTTACACTTCCAGACGAACTCCACATCTGTGGTGAGAAGTTTGGATATTCGGGCGTTTCTCTTGGTGGTGTTTCTGGCAAATCTGGGTTAGGTGTTCTGCTGTGATTAAATTGCGCTGAAGTCTTGGTTGAATTGTTGTGGAAATGAGGATTATTTGCCTTGGGCTGAGGAAAGTACTGGGGGTTAATTACAGCCCATTCATTAGTTGTTTCTGCATCAGTTGGCAATGCTTCTAAATAAGCTTGTACCTGTTGATTAGCAAAGTAATCTTTTAGGAAAGCTTGCTGGTTTGCTAAATCCCGAAAATGGGGAAATACTTCGTGTTGCAGCCACTGTTCTGCATATAAACACAGCCCCGGTAACAAATCTGGAGAATCTTGAGATTTTTCCCGAATAAAAGCTAATGCCTCATATTCCTGACTAAGTTCTAAAACACGAGTTGCTTCTTCAGTTTGTCCCAAGAGTAATGCAGATAGCGATTGTTCTAAATGTACATCTTGGCGCTTGCCCAGACGCACGAGCATTTGTCTTGCTTGACGAATTAAAGCAGGTTGCCGTTGAGCAAATCCCCGCGCTATCAAGGCATAAACAGCTAAGTAAGTGGCAACAGCAGAAGGACGTTTGCTTTGGGCTTCAAATAATTTGTGCTGCTCTGCGACTGTTAAGTGGTTGCGTAACTGCTGGATAAATCGCAAAAAGTCATCTATATTTAAACCAGAGTCATCATTATTCGTGCCATCAATGCCGCCACGATCTTCTAAGAGATTTTGCAATAATTCCAAGCCTTGGTGTCGTTCGGCAGTCTTTTCTTGAGGTAGTGCCAGCAACTCCAAAATTCGATATGGCCGCAATTTGTAAAGATCCGCCTGAATTTCTGCCTGGATACTGGAGAACAGTCCTTCGCGTACTAGCAGTTCTTGACCAGTTTCTAGGGATATGGCGGCATTTTCGTAGTGACCTTGCTGCCACTGTTCACGACCTAATTCTAGACAAGCAAGGGCAACAGTGAGAACAACATCTGGATGTTCAGCATTTTCATAAATTTCTTCCTCTGCTAAATTCTTACTTTTTCTGGCACTTTTGACACCATTTTTATTTACCAGGTACGGACGACCTAGTTTCAATACAAGTTCGTATTCGCCCAACTCTTGCAAAATCAATAAAGCACCAATTAATTCGTCTTGGGTAATTTCGATACCCATACTCTGGGTGTCAATGCCCCTTTTGGTGCTTTCTGTGCGATTTTCCAGTGCTACTGCGGCAGCAGCAAGGTTATCAGGATCATAGGCGTGGGCAAGATAAAGCTGATCGTAGGTACTGCGTTGTTTTGGATCTGATAAAACCACGTAAGCTTCTTCTATGAGTTGTTTACGAGAAGAAATTGCTGCCTGAGAATACTCACGTCGTGGCAATTGTACAATGCGATCGCTGTACGCCTGTCGCAATTGTTCTTCACTTGCCGCTAACGGTAGTCCTAAAATTCGGTAGTAATCTAGCGGAATTCGCACAGCCTACTTCCCCTGCACCGCGATCAACATAATGTCACCTAGAGATTTCCAGGCATGTAAAACCGTGCCATAAAAATGCCGTATAGAACTTACTCTACAAGTGTATATTGCAACAACTTGTTTTGTACCTTCCCGAAATTTTGAGTCACATTCTAGTACTAATTTTTTGCTTTCGCCTAGAAAGCCTCAATTGTTTGTCTTAATTCTTAGTATTTTTGTTTAACACGACTATTATCAGCCTTCGATAGCACAAACCACAACTACCGCTTTTAATCACGGCATAAATGTTGTGGTTGCAAAAATCTATTGATGATTGATTTTTTTGGGACTTTTCCAGTAGGCGGTTACTAAAATACTACTATTGTGGTTTTGACCCTGATAACAGCAGAAAAAGATAATATCATAATTTACTTTTAATTACAATTACCTATTTAGGTAGATAGATTTTACTTCTTTTTTTAAATTGTTAATGGATATGCAGAAAGCAGTCTATCTTGATTGCTAGTCTATGAAGGGGAATAGTGAGAGAGCAAAACCCAAAGCGACATATATTGTCCTTAGAGTCAAATCCTCACAGGGCATAGGCTGAAAAGTTAAAAATCAAAAATTAAAAATTCAGCTATTCCCTAAGACCCTTTTTTGGTGCATAAATAAAGTTTGATTGTTGAGTCTTGCAAACGCTAGCCTGTTAAAAGCTGAGGTGTTATCAGACCAACTTATTTAAGACCGTAACTTTTAAGTTGTACAACAGGGATACTCAAAAATAATGATTCAAGAGCGTACGTTACCCACATTTAATCCTGCTACTACGCACATTAGTAAAGAAGAAGGATTACGCTTCTATGAGGACATGGTATTAGGGCGCTTGTTTGAAGACAAGTGCGCCGAAATGTACTATAGGGGCAAAATGTTTGGTTTTGTCCATTTGTACAACGGTCAAGAAGCCGTTTGCAGTGGTGTTGTGCAGTCAATGCGACCCGGTGAAGATTACGTTTGTAGTACTTACCGCGACCACGTTCATGCTTTGAGTGCCGGTGTACCAGCAAGAGAGGTAATGGCAGAATTATTTGGCAAAGCCACAGGTTGCAGCAAAGGGCGCGGTGGTTCCATGCACATGTTTTCTGCCGAACATCGCTTGCTGGGTGGCTATGCTTTTGTGGCTGAGGGAATTCCTGTAGCAGCTGGAGCGGCTTTTCAAAGCAAATACCGCCGCGAAGTCTTGGGAGATAAAAACGCTGACCAAGTGACAGCTTGCTTTTTCGGCGACGGTGCAGCTAATAACGGTCAGTTTTTCGAGACGTTAAATATGGCAGCTTTATGGAAACTGCCAATTCTTTTTGTAGTCGAAAATAATAAATGGGCTATTGGGATGTCTCACGAACGGGCGACTTCCCAGCCAGAGATTTATAAAAAAGCTAGTGTGTTTAACATGGTGGGCGTGGAAGTAGATGGCATGGATGTACTAGCAGTCCGAGCCGTGGCTCAAGAAGCTGTAGCCCGTGCCCGTGCAGGTGAAGGCCCAACATTAATTGAGGCGCTTACCTACCGCTTCCGGGGTCACTCCTTGGCTGACCCAGATGAGATGCGAAGCAAAGCTGAGAAAGAATTTTGGTTCGCCCGTGACCCAATTAAGAAGTTGGCAGCTTATTTGCTGGAGCAAAATCTTGCAGATGAGGGAGAAATCAAAGCAATTGATCGTAAAATTCAGGATGTAATCGACGACGCAGTTAAGTTCGCCGAAGACAGCCCCGAACCAGACCCAAGCGAGTTATATCGTTTCGTGTTTGCAGAAGACGAATAAATTCTGGGGATTGGGGACTGGGGACTGGGAACTGGGAAAGAGTTACTTGAATCCTAATCCCCAATCCCTAATCCCTAATCCCCAATCCCTAATCCCAGGACTAAAATTTGTGTTTAGCATTGCAGTTCAACAGCAACAGTACAAGACGTACATTCTTTCTGACGAAGCCGCTAGTTCTCAATTGGAAGTGGTACCAGAACGCGGTGGTATCATCACCCGTTGGCGGATTCGAGGGCAAGAAATTTTCTATCTGGACACTGAACGCTTTACTCATCCTGATTTGAGTGTCAGAGGTGGGAATCCAATTTTGTTTCCTATTTGTGGCAATCTACCAGATAATACTTACACTCATGACGGGCAAAAATATACTCTAAAACAACACGGTTTTGCCCGTGAATTGCCGTGGAAAGCAACAGAACAAGAAACTGGAGATAAAGCTAGTCTCACTGTTGTTCTTGATAGCAATGAGCAAACCAAGGCAGTTTATCCTTTTGATTTTCAGCTGGCTTTCACCTACAAACTTCAAGGTAATACTCTAGAAGTCCAGCAGCAGTATAAAAACTTGTCATCTACACCAATGCCCTTTTCGGCTGGTTTCCATCCCTACTTTCTATGTGGTGATAAAACTCAGCTAGAGCTTGAAATTCCTTCTAAGCAGTATCAAGACAATCAAACTAAGGAATTTTACTCTTTTGATGGCAATTTTGACTTTAGCCGTGATGAAATTGATTTTGCCTTTGGACAGTTAACAAGTCAATCGGCCACTGCGATAGATGGCAGCCGGAAGTTAAAACTCACCTTGGATTATGATGATTTCTCTACCTGGCTGGTATTTTGGACAGTCAAAGGCAAAGAATTCTACTGTTTAGAACCGTGGAGTGCCACCCGTAACTCTCTCAATACTGGTGATAACCTGACTGTATTAGCACCAGGAGCTAGCCACACAGCATCTGTAAGGTTGACGGCTAATTTTTTCTAAACCTCTTTACAAATCTACAGATGTATATGCTATGATGGCAAAGTTGCGAAATACAGCGAAAGGGTCGCTAACTCAACGGTAGAGTACTCGGCTTTTAACCGATTAGTTCCGGGTTCGAATCCCGGGCGACCCATATAAAATTTTAAGGAATACTGGCTGAAGCTTTTGAGATGAAAGTAAAAGCGAGTTTTATTATTAGGGAATTTTTCACGAGTGCTGAGTGCCTCAGCTTAGACTAACCCCATAGCTAAATCTAAGGGATTGATTTTGGACGTATTATAACTTCATAGCACTCTCCTCTCGAAATAAATAACTCAAAGCTCTTTTGTCATAAATACGCTATGCCAATCTTCAACATCATCCACAAACGGTTCGTAATATGTAAAGCCAAAATTAGCGTATAGCCTACGAGCAGGCTCGAATACTATTGATCTCGTTTCTAAACTTAACCGACTATAATAACGGTGCTTTGCTTCTTCAAATATGTTATTAAGAAGATTTTTCGCAACACCTTTTCTAAGATGTAAGGAAGATGTTCGCATAGACTTGATTTCGGCATGTTGAGAGTCCAGCTCTTTGACTGCTCCACAGCCAAGTAGCACATCACTTTCCCATACAGTCCAAAACGTAATTTCCGGTTTGCGTAATGCCTCAATATCTAGGGCATGTACACTTTCAGGCGGCGAGTGTAGAGCCATACTCTGAAGATGTTCTTGCAATAGTTCATATATCTCGGAACCGTTTAGCTCGTCTATTTTAATATGCATGAGAAACTTGATTTATTGTGTGGCGAATTTTCATTAGACCTCTTGCAATAATCAAGAAAACAGAGCAAGTTCGTAGTTGAGGAGTCCAGCAATCAAGTTGCAACGTAAACTAAATTGTTCTTTACAGTGCGATCGCTTGATCTTGTAAGGTGCGTTATGCTTTGGCTAACGCACCTTGTTAATTGTCAGCGCGATCGCATTAGCTATGTATAATATACTCCTAAATGCAATAGTCAAAGGAAAAGACAATCACAGCATTTATCACCCAAACAGTTTGAAATAACCATTTTGGATACTGGGCTACCAGAGCTACTAGCTGTAGGGTAACTAAATGTACAGCAATACAGAGCAACTATGGCGCATAGTACAGCAGTATAGAACATATTTTATAGTAACAATGGCGTAAACTTTTTCAACATAGACACACGACAGTAGTTATAATTTCCTATAAGTTGAAAAAACTCTTAAAATTTAGCGTAATAAATACGCTTTTCTCAGACCGACTAGCTGACAACCACATTAGGAGGACTATCTATGGCGCTTGTACCACTGCGGCTGCTGTTGGATCACGCAGCTGAAAACGGTTACGGCATCCCAGCTTTCAACGTTAACAATTTGGAGCAGATTCAGGCGATCATGAAGGCTGCTGTCGAGACAGATAGCCCCGTAATTTTGCAAGCTTCACGCGGCGCTCGTAATTATGCAGGAGAAAACTTTCTCCGCCACCTGATTTTGGCAGCCGTAGAAACCTATCCTCAGATTCCCATTGTCATGCACCAAGATCATGGTAATGCGCCTTCTACTTGCTACTCAGCAATGAAGAACAACTTCACCAGCGTGATGATGGATGGATCTTTAGAAGCTGATGCGAAAACCCCCGCTAGCTTCGAGTACAACGTTAATGTTACCCGCGAAGTTGTAAATGTAGCTCATGCTTTGGGTGTCAGCGTTGAAGGTGAACTAGGTTGTTTGGGTTCTCTAGAAACTGGTGCTGGTGAAGCTGAAGATGGTCACGGCTTTGAAGGTACACTTGACCACTCTCAACTATTAACTGACCCCGATGAAGCTGTTGACTTCGTAGAAGCAACCCAAGTAGATGCTTTGGCTGTTGCCATTGGCACAAGCCACGGTGCTTACAAGTTTACCCGCAAGCCGACTGGGGAAATTTTGGCAATCAGCCGCATTGAAGAAATTCACCGCCGTCTGCCTAACACCCACTTGGTAATGCATGGTTCTTCTTCTGTACCTGAAGATTTACTGGCGCTGATTAACCAGTATGGTGGTGCAATTCCTGAAACCTACGGTGTACCTGTAGAAGAAATCCAAAAAGGGATCAAGAGCGGTGTACGTAAGGTAAATATCGACACCGATAACCGTTTGGCTATTACAGCTGCTGTACGTGAAGCTTTGGCTAAAAAACCAGAGGAATTTGACCCCCGTCACTTCCTCAAGCCTTCTATTACATACATGCAGAAGGTTTGTACTGAACGCTATCAGCAATTTGGCACAGCTGGCAACGCAAGCAAGATTAAGCAAATTTCTTTGGAAGATTTTGCTGCTAAGTATGCTAAGGGTGAACTCAACGTTGTCACCAAAGCTGCTGCTAAAGTTTAATTAATAAAAGGGACTGGGGATTGGGGAATAGGGACTGGGTTAAGATAGCCCTTTGCTAGAATCTTTCTAATTCCCAATTTCTTTAATTTACAAATAGGAGCCGAAGCACTCCTATGTTCCGAGAAGTTGAAAATTGTAATCTTGAGATAAACTGGGTGACTTCAATGCCACCCGGTTTTTTGTTTTATTCATCAGGACTGGGGATTGAGAGTAGTGTTAGCGGTAACGGGGCGTTTAGCGGGTGCTGACTTAGGAGTTAAAAGTTATTCTGCCCAGTCCCCAATTACCAATCCCCAGTTCCCAATTCTTAGAACACCCGATGTTGTAAGGAGGGCATTTGACGGCGGACTTGTTCTAACCTAGTAGGCTTGATTTCTGCGATCGCAATTCCCGGTTTTTCTCCGGCATCGGCTAAAATTACGCCCCAAGGGTCGATAATAACGGCGTGTCCGTGGGTTAGACGGCGGGCGTAGTTATTGCCTGTTTGGGCAGGAGCAATGACGTAGGCAGTATTTTCGATGGCTCTGGCTTGTAGTAGTACTTGCCAGTGGTCTTTGCCAGTAAAGGCGGTAAACGCGGCGGGAATAAAGATAACATCGGCTCCCTTGTCTGCCAGATGACGGTATAGTTCAGGGAAGCGGACATCATAACAAATAGAAAGCCCTAAATTACCAAGTTTTTCTGAGAAATGGACAGGGGGTAGTTGTGTACCAGCCACAACAGTGCTGGATTCCCGATAGGTGTTACCGTCGGGGACATCAACATCAAATAAGTGTACTTTGTAGTAGCGGGTAAGTTCTTGACCGCTTGGATCGATGAGTAGAGTGGTGTTATAAACTTTGCCTGTATTGTCTACGGGAAGTGGAAAGCTGCCGCCCAAGATCGTAACTTGAAAGCGTTGAGCCATTTTTTTGAGAAATTTTTCACTTTCAATAGCGATCGCATCACCTTGTGCGAGTTTATCTTTTTCTTCTCCCATATAGGAAAAGTTTTCTGGCAAGCCTACCAATTCAGCACCTTGACGCACGGCAAGCTCGATTAATTCTTCTGCCTGAGCCAAATTTTTGTGTAGATCGGACACACTTGTCAATTGAATAGCGGCGGCTAAATAAGGCTTCATAGATTCAACAACGAACAGTTGATTTATCGAAGATAGATTATCAAAATATATCGCTACTTCAACATCTGTGGAACTTAATTAGAAATGCGTCAGCGAAGATTTTCTTTAAGAGGCTTGTTTTATTATCGATTTTAATCTTTCTCTGGGTCTTAGCACACTGAGCAAGATAAGGCTTAGATTGCGATCAAACCTTGATAAAAGCTGTCTACCGTGGATATTTCTATTCTCATTCAAACATTTATCGTAAATAAAAGGGTTTAAGACTCCAACCATAAAGGTAGCCCCAGTTTCAGTCGCGGTTTAAATCCCCCGGAGTTGCTCCTCTTCTCCCTTGGCGCTAGCCTCTCCCTTTGGGAGAAGGGGAGACGCTACGCGAACGTCTGAAATTGTCTAAAATGTTTGAATTTTGAATTTTGAATTGTTAACGCTGTGTTTTTCTTGGCGGATACTGTGGGCAATATACCGATTGTTTTAGTTTTGACTAAGGGCATCATGCCAGACCAAAGAAACAAAGTTATAGATAAGGCAATTATCGTTGCGATCGCAACGATAATTGCTATTTGCTTTTGCTGGGCAAGTAATTCTAAATTATTTGGAAATTAGTATTGGCTCTTTCCGAGTCGGAGGAGGACTATTGTTGCTGTTAATTGCTTTGCAAATGCTGCGGGGAGAATTAGATCAGCCAATTATTGAAGAAGGACGGGATGTTGCAATTACTCCACTAGCTTTACTACTATTAGCGGAGCCTGGGACTTTGACGACGCTAATGCGCTGATGTCTAAATCACAGAGTCCGTATCTTAGTGGGGCGGTGGGTATCTTAAGAGCGATGTTTATTACTTGGTTGATTTTGCGTTTAGCAAATCTGATTGACCAGTGGATTGGTGCAGAAGGTGGAATGATTGTAACTCAGCTTCTGAGCTTTCTGTTGGCGGCGCTAGCGGTGGAAATTGGTAGTGTGGGAATTAAATAATTATTTTTGAGCTAGAAAACTCCTAAAAATATTCTTAAATTGTATACAAATGTAAACAAGTTTGAAAAACGAGGAATTCGCGTCTCTCAAACTTGTTGATAAAAATTAACCTAACGTTAGAACAACATGGATAACTCAAGAGGGTTTTGTTACCAATTGAGTTTCAAAGATACTTTTCTAGAGTGGAAGATAATGTACTTTTAGGTACAGCACCTACCACCATATCGACTTTTTGTCCATCTTTAAAAATCATTAATGTAGGAATGCTGCGGATGCCGTACTGACTAGCAACTTGAGGATTTTCATCCGTGTTGACTTTGACGACCTTAATTTGACCTTCGTACTGTAGTTTGATTTCCTCGACAACAGGAGCTACCATACGGCATGGTCCGCACCAGGGTGCCCAAAAGTCAACTAAAACTGGTACATCGCTGTCGAGTACTTCTTGCTTGAAACTAGAGTCGGTAACTTGTGCGGCTGTTGACATGCCTAAAACCTTCGCCAATAATATCTGAGCTTGGTGAAAATTCTACCATAGCAAAAACCTCAGCTTGGGAGTCTAAGGATGTACATTTGCAAAGAAGCTCTCTTATTTTATTTACAAACATAAGGAACCGCCCGAACAGTAGTCCGGGCGGAGTGTGGTGTGAGGAGTGAACGGAAACATTCGTCTCCGCTATCTCTATTGTAGGCGACATATAGGATTTTTCCAGCAATTGTTTAGGGGGCTGGAAAGATTTATTGATGAATTGGGCATTGGGAATTGGGAATTGTCTGCCCCATGCCCCATGCCCCATGCCCCATGCCCCATGCCCCATGCCCCATGCCCAAATTTTATTTCCCCATACCTAATTGTTGAGCTTTTTGGTAAACTTTACCTTCGGTTAATAGGGAAGGGGCAATCACAACTTCCACTTGCTGCATTTCTTTAATATTTTTGGCTCCTAAAGTGCCCATACTCGTCTTTAAGGCTCCTAAAAGATTGTGAGTGCCATCATCTAGCCCTGCTGGCCCAATGAGTATTTGCTCTAGGCTACCGGTGGTGGCAACGCGAATGCGGGTTCCACGAGGCAACACCGGGCTGGGAGTCGCCATGCCCCAATGATAACCTCGTCCTGGGGCTTCTGCGGCTCTGGCAAAGGGGGAACCAATCATCACACCATCAGCACCACAGGCAATGCATTTACAAATGTCGCCACCAGTGATTAAACCGCCATCAGCAATAATGGGGATATAGTTACCAGTTTCGTTGTAGTAATCATCTCTTGCTGCTGCACAATCTGCGATCGCAGTCGCCTGTGGCACACCCACACCTAACACCCCACGAGATGTACAAGCAGCACCAGGGCCAATTCCCACCAGAACCCCAGCCGCCCCAGCTTTCAACAAATTCAACGTAACTTCGTAAGTAACGCAATTCCCCAACACTACAGGGATGGGCATAGAACGACAAAATTCTGCTAAATCAAGTGGTACTACAGACTGTGGTGACAGATGTGCAGTAGAGACTACCGTAGCTTGTACAAAAAATAAATCTGCCCCAGCTTTAGCCACTGCCTCGCCGTACTTACTTGCACCGGCTGGAGTTGCGCTTACCGCAGCAATGCCACCTTGTTCTTTAATTTCCTGAATACGTTTTTCAATTAATTCCGGCTTTATTGGTTCAGCATAGAGTTCTTGCATCAGGGCAACAAATTCATCTTTCCCCACAGAGGCAATCCGATCTAATATTGGCTCTGGGTCAACGTAGCGAGTGTGAATACCCTCTAAATTGAGGACACCTAATGCTCCTAACTGCGACAAACGTACAGCCATACGAACATCTACTACGCCATCCATCGCACTGGCAATTATTGGGATTTCTCGCTCAATATTGCCAATACTCCATTTAGTATCTGCCAAACTGGGGTCTAGAGTTCTGTTACCAGGAACTAGAGCAATTTCATCTATTCCGTAAGCTCTACGAGCTGTTTTTCCCCGCCCAAGTTGAATTTCCACGCTTTAACTTTTTTCAAATCTGTTTAAGCTAGGGTATCAAATTGTGAGATAAGTTGGGGCGTTTTTTTCCCTGAACTACACAGATAAATTCCATTCACCCAACCCACGACTCGAAATTTTGGTGGATGTAAAGTATTTACTTAGCAGCTAAAAGAGCAAAAATTGTTAATTGGTTTTTATATTCTGTTGTTTGAGGGTTGATGTTGCGCTAGTTTTTCGATCCTTGGAGTTTCATGTGTCTATTATTA
This sequence comes from Nostoc sp., assembly GCF_036917465.1. Classification (GTDB taxonomy): domain Bacteria; phylum Cyanobacteriota; class Cyanobacteriia; order Cyanobacteriales; family Nostocaceae; genus Nostoc. The sequence goes on along the minus strand of NZ_JBALDL010000003.1, from coordinate 11,641 downwards.
CTTAGTTAGTATCACAATTATTGGCATTAATTGCTCTAATTTGCCTATACTGAGTTACCTTAAGATCGGGCAAATTCGCTCTGATAATTTACCGTTTATTTTTAACTGCATCCACACCGGTGTAACCAGTTGCTAACCAAACTATTGCTCTAGCTCCATCGCGGATAGATTTTTCGAGAGATTCAGAGGGTTTTTCTGAAGGAACTGGCACTGGTTTTAAATAAATACCTCGACTACCCAAAATAATTTCGCCGATGACACAAGCTCGACGCATGTGGAAGTCTGAAGTAATCAAATAAACGCTCTTGATACCACGAGCTTGCAAATCATCTACCAAGGTAGTAAAATTAGTAACTGTATCTACGGCCTCATAGTCCAAGTGTAAACGTTTGGGATCAACACCAGCTTTGGTAAACACTCGTTGGGTGAATTTAGGTGGACTACCGCCAGTAATCCAAATTGGTATATTTGGATGCTGGCGAACGAATTCAGCCGTGAACTTCTCTCGCTCTAAACGTCTTGTTGAACCACCCAACACTACAACTGCTTGCGGCTGTACAAATTGGTTTTGTACTTCTTTGTATCCCCACCAGATAATTAGTGGTAAGACAAAAGCCATAAAACGAAAAGATTTACCTGTAAAGAGTAGCTTATTCAAGGCTCGATAACTTTTTTTACTGAGTCCAAAATTTCCTCTAGCTAGAAGAAAAACAACAATTCATAGTAGAGTAGCAAACTCTTCTCAAAACTGCCCAAATTTATATTTGGGTAGTTTTCATGTTACAACCCAATTAAGGGGCTTGAAGTTTTTCCTCTAATTGATGGATTATCCTAACCTGTATCGGACAATTCATCAAAGGGTTCTAGCACATTGTCAGAGAAGCGCATTTAGATTATCTGGAAAACCTCTCCTAAAAGGAGAGACTTTGAAATTTCCCTCTTCCCGCGTCGAGAAGGAGGTTATGGGGTTAGGTTTTTCCAGATGACGCTAAATTGGCATCTCTACTAAATCTGTATTGAAATATAGTTGGCATCTATCCTACTCGCTAGTTGCTGCTTCTAGCCAAACTTCCACATCATCCGCTAGCAACTTCTGTGCTGCGTCCATCATTGATGTTGCTATATCTTTGAGGTCTTCGCGGTTGTTCAAGTAAGTTTTTAAGGCTTCCATTGGGTCGATGCTGCTACTTGCACTCAATTCAGGAATCCGGGGTCTGGCTAATTGACTGACTAATTCTGCTTGAATGGTGTAGGTGTGAGCGGAACTTAAAGCAGTATGTAGAGAGGAACTGTCAATTAAATCCATCTGTTCGGAGCGGAGTTTGTAAATTAGCCGCACTACGGCATCTTGAATATCATACTTAGCGATCGCTTTCATTAACAACGCTTGCGGATCGTCAGCTTTCGAGATATCCACCTCAATGGTGCGGAAAGTCCGAACTGTTAAGGGACAAAATTCCCATTCAGCCTTCCCCCGCTCTAATTCCAGCATCACATAGCCTTTGTCTTCTTTTTCTTCACTAAAATCTACCCGCTCAATGCTCCCCGGATAAATCACTGGTGGGTTATTAGATTTATTCAGGTTCTGGTGGCGGTGGACGTGTCCCAACGCTACATAATCAAAACAAGGTCGCGTCAGCAAAGATAGGGGTAGAGTAAAGCCTTTACCTACTGCCAAAAAGCGTTCTGCGCCCAAGGTAGCATTGTCAGCCATCAAGTGAGCCAAAAGGACAGTTGGCACATTAGGGTCAAGACGGCGAATTTCCCCTTCCATAACAACTCGCAGACGTTCCGTTAAAAGTTCGTTGACTTCTGCCAAAGATGAACCTTCAGTCTCTTGGCGAGTCATCAGAGTCGAACGGGTCAACCAAGGGAGGGTAATTACTTGCACCTTGCCATTGCGGGTTTCGATGCAGTGAGTAGTTAATGTATCTCCGACAACAAACCCTGGCACTCCCAAGGTGCGGTAAATATTTAAACTCGCTCCTCCCTGTCCTTGGGAATGTTGGTCATGGTTGCCTACCAATAGCACTGTTGGAATATTGGCATCCATGAGACGGCGAAATTGGCTAGCAAAAGCTTGTTGTACATAAGGCGGTGGTGTAGCATCCGGGAAAGCATCGCCACCAAATATCACTATATCAACAGCATCTGTCAGCGCTCGGTCAATACATACAGACAAAGTATTGACAAAATCCTCCAATCGTGTATTTAATCCAGTAGCAGGATTAACTCGTCCGTGGGAGAAGCCGCTTCCCATGTGGATGTCGGAAAGATGGAGGATTTTAATCATAATTTGTCTTATTCAACTCTTATGAAGTTAAATTACCACGCTCATCATATTATCGCTTACGGCAGTTTGCGTTTCAATAATATATATCTAACCTCGCTACATTGAGATTTTTAAAGGTGTAGTCCAAAAAAATGACAACCCTTGTATAGGAATCATATTTGATTTTTGAAAAAATAAATATATATGTAGGGTGTGTTAGAGGATGTTTGAAAAGTTCTCTTATCGGTATCAAAAGTTTTAGATCCCCCTAAATCCACGCCACATGCTCCACTTGGGGAGACCCCAAGACCGCAGTGGCTCCCCTTAAAAAGGGGGACTTTGACTCCGGTTCCCCCCTTTTTAAGGGGGGTTAGGGGGGATCAACAAGTTCCTAAAATCACAGCCCAAGACTTTTCAAACAACCTCTTAGACGGAACGTCGTAACGCACCATCTTAAGCTTCTGGTCGTGTACTTTCCGCTAACATAACGCCAGTAACCCATTGAATAGAAATTATTTTTTTAACTGCGATGCTCAATCCACAAAAGTTACCTTTCTTAGAGTCTATTGGTTGGCAGCTAAAAAATGTATATCAATTAAACGAAGGAGAAATGATTCAATTATATCAGCGCAGCTGGCATTATAGAAATACTTTCAAGAATCTAGAACAGGAAGAAGAAAGCTTTATTTATTATTTGGCAAAAAAACATAACTCTTGGATACTATCAGATTTAGAGATGTTTAATATCGATCATCACAATAAAATACTTAAAATCCTTAACGCTTTCAATCCTGAAGTATTAAAAAATGCTTCGGCACTTTTTGCAGGCGGAACATTGTTAGCTTTAGAATATGACGAATATCGGCTTAGTAAAGATATTGATTTTCTTTTTCCCTATGGAACTGAACATTATAGATACTTAAGAAATTTAATTTATGATAACGGGATTGCTGCATTCTTCATAAATACTACAAATATTATATTGGGTGAAAGCACAGCAAATCAGTATGGGATTCGATTTCCTGTTACTGTTAATGAAACAACTATTAAAGTAGAAATTGTAGCTAATGGAAACTTTAAATTAGATCCCCCTGTTTATCCTCAGTGGGCAAATATTCCCTGCTTGAGTATAAGTGATAGATTCACATCAAAACTGATGGCTAATGCTGATCGTTGGAATGATACCAGTACCAAATCTAGGGATTTAATTGACTTGGCAATTCTACGGGTAAATAACGACATTCCGGCGGGTGCAATTTCTAAAGCTGAGGCCAGCTATGAAGTGCGTTTACCACTAATTAGAGCGATTAATCAATTTCTTGAAAAGACAGAATATAGTCAGAAATGTTTTCAGGAATTAAGTATTACTGAAGAAAAAATTCCAATAATAATGAATGGAATAGATTTGCTTCTTGTTGATTTTAAAAGAAATCCTTCTATCTAGAACAATACCTTCACCAAATCGAAAAATACCTTGATTTGTTTATAAGTTTGGGTTGGGTTGAGGAACGAAACCCAACCTCCATTGAGATTATAAGTAATCACCTGAACTTGATATAACCGCAAGGCAAGGGAGAGTTAGGGGAAATTATTTTTTTATTCCCCAGTCTCCAGTTGTGCTTAAATATGAATTCCACATTCTGTTTTATCACTTCCCCGCCAACGTCCGGCGCGTTCGTCTTCGCCTTCACCGACTCTAGTGGTGATAGGTTCGTCGCCAATACTGGGATAACCTTTGTCGTGCAGTGGGTTGTAGATGACTCCGTGTTCAGCCACGTAAACCCAGCTGTCTTGGCGTGTCCAAGTGGCAATAGGATTTACTTTCAGCCGACCTTTTCCGTCTAATTCAAATATGGGCATATTACCACGGGTTACGGCTTGATCGCGGCGGCGACCGGTAATCCAAGCGACGCTGTTGAGTTCGTCTAGACCCCGTAGTAGTGGTTCAATTTTTGTAATGTGATGGAATTTGGCAATATCTTTGTCCCAGAGTTTGTCGCCGTATTTCGCTTCAAAGGCTTCGCGGGTTTCTACGTCTGGAGTTTTGAAAGTTTGCAAATCCAGGTTGTAGATTTCTTTGGCTTTGGCTACTAATTCTAGGCTTTCAGGGAAGTGGTGCAAGGTGTCGAGAAAAATTACAGGAACGGGATGCTTGAGTTCGCTGTAAAGAATATGGGTAATTATCATGTCATCCACGTTAAAGGCGCTTGTTTGCACCAATCCCGTTGGGATATTCACTATAGACCATGCCAGTATTTCTTTGGGAGTGGCAGTTTCAAATTGCTCATTTAATTTTTCTAAGTCAAAAGCGATCGCTTGGTTTCTAGATGCCGTGGAGACTGTCATGATAATCTTCTGTTCAAATATTTTTACCTTGATTAAGATTTATTTTAACCCATAAAGGCCCGTATTCCGCTCGGAGATAAGGTAATTATTTTGTTCGGAAATTACTACATTGTGGTAATGGGGAATAGCTCACTACAAGAAGTAAAAATTGATACTTAAATATAAAAATAAGAATATGTTGAGAAAATTTACATAATTTTAAGTTTTACAGCGCTTTTATAGATATTTATACTGATTTTGATATGGTTAAGGAAGTATTAAAAAACGGGTTTTTACTTAAATGAACGATTCAAAATTCAGCAATCCATTAGGCCAATCTATAATTATGGGCGCTTTAATGATCTTAACCAGTGTTGGCATTATTACAATAATGAACTTTTTCTAAGATCGTAATTTCTAATTTTAGCAATAAAACTTTACGTAGCCTCCTGCTCAAAATTGAGCGGGGCTTTTATTTTTCTGATGTATATATAGGACTCCTATTTGATTTTTGAACAAAATTAGGTATGTAGGGGAGCCAGTTGCTACAACGGAGGGAAACCCGCCCACACGACTGGCTCCCCTGCGGATCTTTATCAGAAATCAAACCGTATTCCTATATCAGCAAAAATATCCTAATCCGAGCCTAGTGATTCAGCAGGAAATTGAAGCCCTGGATCTTGATTTTCTTCAAAAGGATATTAAAAAATTACTCCAGTCAATAGAGACAGGTTCTCAACGGATTAGCGAGATTGTTAAATCTTTGCGAAACTTCTCTCGATTAGACGAAGCAACATTCAAAGCGGTTGACATTCATGAGGGTTTAGAAGCTGCATTGATGATTTTACAAAGTCGCCTTAACCCTAGCGATCGCTATTGTGGGACTGAAGTAATTAAAGAATATGGAGAATTGCCTTGGATTTATTGTTCTCCTGGGCAAATCAATCAAGTGTTTATGAATCTTTTAATGCGATCGCTATTTACTCTACCTCTAATGACCGACTGGCGCTTTTACTCCTGCACCGCCTTTGCCTAGGAATAGTAACAAAGGTAATGAGCAAAGAAACCCAATCCCTACGACTCGAAAGCAATCTGCATAAGATAAAACAGCAGCTTGAGTATCTACAGTTTGACTTAATAAAGCTAGTGCTTGTTGTTGAGCCGTTGTCGCATCCATACCTTGATTTTGCAGCGCCCCATTCAGTAAATCGAGGCGCTGATTGGTTTCTGGATCGTAAGGACTAAGTTTTGATAACAAGATATCTCGATGAAAAGTGTGTCGTCGATCGAGCAGAGTAGTCAGTAGGGCAATGCCGATACTGCCACCTAGTTGTCGAGTCAGGTTATAGAAACCAGAACCAGCAGAAACATCTTTTTTGGGTAGTGGCCCTAAAACTGCCAAACTTAAAGGGAGAAACATAAACACAGTAAAGGCTCCGCGCCATACCAATGGCCAAAATAAATCGTCTGTCCCGCTTTGTGGCGTAATTGCTGCCAATTGAAACATGACTCCAGATGAGCCGACAGCACCGATCGCAATTAAAAATCGGGCATCAACTATGCTAGTGAGTTTGCCTAATAAAATCATCCCGATCGCAGACGCTAAAGCCCCAGGTGCTAATAATAGTCCTGTCTGTGTTGCCGTAAATTGCAGCACACTTTGAGCAAATATCGGCACAGCAAAGAGTGCGCCATAAAGCCCCATACCCACTACTGCTGAGAGAACGCTTCCCGCAGCTAGAGAACGGTGATGCAAAACTCTCAAATCGACGGCAGGGTGAGCTATTTTCAGTTCTCGCCAAATAAACAACCCCAAGCCAATAATGCCCAGAATGGTCAGAGTGATGATGAAACTAGAGGAAAACCAGTCATCTTGCTCCCCTTGTTCTAATACAGTTTGTAAGCTGCCCACAGCCACAATTAAAAACCCGATTCCCCACCAATCAACAGCTTGGTTTTGGGTATCGCTTTTGTCCTTATTCTTGGGCAAAAATGCCAAAGACATGGCTACTGCAATGATCCCAAAGGGAATGTTGACAAAGAAAATCCAGCGCCAGCCTAAACCATCTACTAAGAATCCTCCTAATGTTGGGCCAATTGCCGGGCCAGCAATCACACCCACACCAAAAACTGCTTGAGCCAAACCTTGTTCGGCTGGGGAAAAAGTCTCGAACAAAATCGCCTGGGCTTTCGCTAGCAATCCACCACCGCATAAACCTTGGAGAATCCGAGCGACGATCAACATTGGGAGATTGAAAGATAGCCCACATAAAACAGAGGAAATCGTAAAACCAATCAGTGAGAAAATAAAGTAGGTTTTACGCCCAAAGTAATCTCCCAACCATGCAGATAAGGGAATTAAGACGACGTTAGCGATCGCATATCCGCTAACTACCCAACCCACTTCACTTATAGTTGCCCCCAAGGTTGCTTGAATGTCGGTGAGAGCGACGTTAACAATACTAGTATCAATAACTTCTAAAATTGCACCTAATGAGGCAGTGAAGGCGATCGCCCACTTCAATGGCCCGTGGACATAACCAAATTGATCGGTACTAGAACGTTTAATATTAGTAGCCATTTTAATTTGTAATTCGTAATACTCGCCAAAGACCAGAAGCAAGCTAGGTAAAGCTTTATTTTGAAAAATTGGTATCAATGCGATACCTGGATTGGGCTATTTATTTGGCATCACAGAAGCTAAAGTTAAGTATTGTATATATACGCTACGGTAGCGTATCATATAAAAATGGTCAAGGGAGAATTCAACGAGAAGTAGCAAAAATACTTATGCTAAAGATGGATGGTAGTTTCTGCTGTTTTCGTGCATGAAAGCTGGGTAGTAGGGCTTATTTGTTTCCCAGATGTTTGTTCTGTACCCAAAGGTAGAAGCAAATTGCCAAGAAGATATCGCTTGGGGATGAGATTTTTATGAGTAACCAAATCAACAGCCCTTCTGGACGACCACGCAGCATCCACGCCGACCAAGCAATTCTGCAAGCGACCTTAGACTTGCTTGCAGAGGTAGGATATCAGAGCATGAGTATAGAAGCGATCGCTTCTCGTGCTGGAGTTGGAAAAACAACAATCTATCGGCGTTACACTTCCAAAGAAGAACTAGTTGCAGACGCGATAGAAAGTTTCAGAGATGATTTAGCGATCCCCGATACTGGCAGCTTTTGGGGAGACATGGATATTTTGATTAATAATGCCGCTAAAAAAATAGATAGTCCCCTTGGTCGCCAGACACTCGCTTTGATAATTAGTACAGCATCTAGCAATCCTCAATTTGCAGAGGTTTACTGGACAAAATATACCAAAGTCCGACGTGAAGCTTTGTCTAAAGTACTTAAGCGTGCAAAATCTAGAGGCGAAATACACAAGGATGCGGATATTGAGCTAGTTATCGACCTTTTAAGTGGGTCACTCTACTATGCACTTATTTTTAAACCCATAACCGAGCCTGTAGAAGCGTATATGCGCCGCACAATGAATCTTCTCCTCAAAGGTATTGGGGTATAGGGAATTGGGAATTGGGGATTGGGCATCTCCCAAAAAGAATGTATAGACGCAAAAATTCGCATCTCTCAAGGATTTCAGGTAACGCATAATTAATTTCTGGAGATGTCTATTGGAGACAAAGAACAGGAGATTAAGGAAGCAGAAGGGAAGTTGCAGTAAGTGTTTCCCCATTCCCAATTCCCCATTCCCAATTCCAACTTGTTGCCAAAATAACTTTTCACGAACGGTTGTAAATGAGATGATGGAGAAATTCGAGAAAAAGGTGAACAATTGTTATTTTTCTCCTTCCGCTTCTGGTTGCAGAATAGCATTACAGTACCGAATGAGGGTTGTCAAGCGATCGCTAATCGTCTGAAGTCTCGTTTGTGCAGTAGATGCTTGCCGCGCTCCTTGCAAAAACATCACATCTATTGCCAACAAACGCAATTGCTTACTCATTTCCGTTTGATAAGACTGGACTCGCCAGTTTTCATCAGCCAAAGGCACAATCTGCTGTTGGAAAAATTGCTGCAACGAGGCTACACGCTGTCGCAGTTCGGGTGCAGCGATTTGGGTAGTTGTGGCATCCGTGCGTAATTGCTCTAGCAAGGTTACGAGTGCCAAATATTTCTCAGGGTTTAAAGACATCCAGTGCTAGTTAAGATAGTATTAATGTCAAGTAATTTTTCTTCTACAATAAACTTTCTTAAAGACTTATCAGCACGAAAAGCCTCAAATGATGGTTTGAGGCTTTGTTTGCCATCAATAGATTTTCAAGTTTATGATCCTTGAAACTCAAACTGGATGACTACCGTTTGCAATTGCAAAATCATCCTGACACTGTTTTTTCTACCCGTCTCTGGGCGACAGCATCTTCTTCAGTTGATGCTGCCAGTTTTATTTATCATTCACTTAATCTACCGATCCTATCCAGACCCAATTGTATGAGCAGTCTAGCTATTAATTCACCAATTGATCTAGCCATTCCAGAATGGTTAAAAAAATGTTTGAAGGAATCATCCACAAGTAATGGCGAAGGGGAAGATGACCGAAGGCATAATGATGTAGTCTTAATTGGTCGGGCATTTGAATTTGCTTACCAACTACATCAAGGTCAATACCGCAAATCGGGAGAAGCATACATTGCTCATCCCATCGCTGTAGCTGACTTGCTGCGTGACTTGGGAGGCAGTGCTGCTATGATAGCAGCTGGATTTCTTCATGATGTTGTTGAAGATACAGAAGTTACAAGTGAAGAAATAGAAGAACGCTTTGGCCCAGAAGTCCGGCAATTGGTTGAAGGTGTCACTAAGCTTTCTAAAATCAATTTCACCAGCAAAACCGAAAGCCAAGCCGAAAACTTCCGGCGGATGTTTTTGGCAATGGCGCAAGATATTCGGGTAATTGTGGTGAAATTGGCAGATCGTTTGCATAATATGCGAACTTTACAGTATATGTCAGAGGCCAGCCGCCGCCGTAGTGCGCAGGAAACGCGAGATATATTCGCACCTTTAGCCAATCGCTTGGGAATTTGGCGAATTAAATGGGAACTGGAAGATTTGGCTTTTAAGTATTTGGAACCGGAAGCTTACCGCCAAATGCAAGAGCATGTTTCCGAAAAACGGACGGCACGAGAAGAGAAATTGGCTAGGGCTACAGACATTTTGCGGGAACGTTTGCAGCAAACCGGAATCGCTTTTCAGGATATTAGCGGTCGTCCCAAGCACCTTTATAGCATTTATCAAAAAATGCACCGCCAGCAAAAAGAATTTCATGAAATTTACGATTTGGCTGCGTTGCGGATTATTGTTCAAACCAATGAGGATTGCTATCGGGCGTTGGCGGTGGTTCATGATGCTTTTCGCCCAATTCCAGGAAGATTTAAGGACTACATCGGATTGCCCAAGCCTAACCGTTACCAGTCGTTGCACACTGGGGTGATTGGACTAACTGGCCGTCCTTTAGAAGTGCAAATTCGGACAATAGAAATGCATCATATCGCCGAGTATGGGATTGCCGCCCATTGGAAGTACAAAGAAACAGGGGGTTCTAGTATTAGCCATTTGACAGCGACAGATGACAAATTTACTTGGCTGCGGCAGCTGCTGGAATGGCAAACCGATCTCAAGGATGCTCAAGAATATCTTGATAGCATCAAGGATAATCTATTTGAAGATGATGTCTATGTCTTCACCCCTAAGGGGGATGTTGTGCCTTTAAGCCCCGGTTCTACCACTGTAGATTTTGCTTATCGCATTCATACGGAAGTTGGAAATCACTGTTCAGGGGCGCGGGTGAATGGGCGAATGGTATCTTTATCAACACGGCTACAAAATGGCGATATTGTCGAAGTTCTCACCCAAAAGAACGGTCATCCGAGTTTGGATTGGTTGAACTTTGTGAGAAGTTCGGCGGCAAAATATCGGATAAAACAATGGTACAAGCGATCGCGCCGCGAAGAAAATGTTGCCCGTGGACGGGAATTGTTAGAAAAGGAACTCGGTAAAACTGGTTTTGATAGTCTGCTAAAGTCCGACGCAATGCAGATTGTCGGCGAAAAGTGTAACTACCACAGCGTCGAAGATTTACTCGCTGGTTTGGGTTACGGAGAAATTACGTTGAACCTAGTGCTAAATCGCTGGCGAGAAGTGGCCAAGGGACAACAGCCAGTTTCCACAGTATCGCCTTTTATTCCCAAAGAACCAACATCAAAGGCTTTGCGAGATGCACCTCCAACTACTTCTCGCGCCAGTGACTCGCCAATTGTTGGTGTAGAGGGGTTGGTATACTATTTAGCTGGGTGTTGTACCCCGATTCCTGGCGAACCGATTATTGGTGTGGTGACGCGAGGTAGGGGGATTTCAATTCATCGCCAAGGCTGCCATAATCTAGAAACTGTGGAGTATGAGCGCTTAGTACCAGTTAGGTGGAACCCAGGCGCAGAAAATAGCGGTCGTCCGCACACGTATCCAGTGGATGTACAAATTGAAGCCCTTGACCGTGTAGGAGTGCTAAAGGATATTCTCTCACGGCTGAGTGACCAAGGAATTAATGTCCGCCATGCTCAGGTGAAAACGTCTATTGGTCAACCTGCATTGATGGACTTAGGAATAGATATACGCGATCGCTTTCAACTAGAGCAAGTGTTCGTGCAAATTAAGAAAATGAGCGACATTTTAAATATCCGCCGCGTTGGTCAAATTGACGAGTAAGTAGCCAAATTGTAGCGATTGTCTTGAAAGTCAGACAATCGTTAACAAAAAACTGAGGCTGGGAACATGAGCAATGCTTGCTCATGTTCCATCGTGCTGCGTATGCATGAGAAAATCAGATAATCCAATCGCAATTGTTGCGATGATGCCAGGGAAGCAAAAAGATGTCGGAGAATTTAAGAAGCCAAATTGTGACGCAAGGAGTGCAGCGATCGCCTAATCGAGCTATGCTGCGTGCAGTTGGTTTTAAAGATGAAGATTTCAACAAAGCCATTGTCGGTATTGCCAACGGTTACAGTACGATCACTCCCTGTAATATGGGAATAAATCA
>NZ_JBALDL010000002.1:0-76811 GCF_036917465.1 Nostoc sp. | reverse complement strand
ATTATTTGTTTACTTGGTCTATCACCTGATATTTATGGTCATTTGGTCGATAATTCCTCTTAGTCAAATCCTATTACGCGAACGGTGAGTTATTAAGACCTATTAATTCAGAATACAAAGTTTTACGATCTCAAAGAGTTTGTTTAGTGAAGGTGCGGCAAAATTCCCATATTGGGCATCTGGTGAAATTAAATATGTGTAACCTGAAACCCTTATAGAGACCCAAAATTTTGCGTCTCTATATTCTTTTTCACTACTAGGTAATTCTGGTTTTAGGTCAAAGTGCTGTATGAAAAAGAGCCATCTGCAAAGATAAAATTCTCAAAGCCAGTTGTGGAGAGGGTAATGGCATCCCCATTGTTGTTATATGCGATGGTGGCAAAATTAAGGTCATTGCCTGAAGTCTCACCCAAAATGGTGAGATCACAGCGATCGAAAGCACTAAGATCAAGGGTGTCAAAACCGCTTCCGCCATCCACAGTTGCTGATCCGAAACCTTTGAAGTAGTCATCCCCTCTGCCTAGATCAAAAGCGATATCGCCACCGATACTGACTTTTTGTTGAACTTCATCAATGGTACTGGTAGCAATAATTTTGTCATTCCCATCCCCAGTTTTGATGGTTCCCTGTCCATAAATACCGTAAGCAGTACTGCCAATTGTGACTGTAGCCTGTCCGGTAAGAATGTCCTTTCCTTTACCAGTATCAATGACTCCAGTGTTAAATATCCCATAGGCGGTGGCATTTGCTCCTGATATGTTTCCAGTACCGGAGTTGCCGCCAATACCAATACCAGTGATAGTGTCTTCTCCATTTCCTGTATTCAGAGTGCCACTGTTGCTGATGCCGATTCCAGTACCGCCAATACCGCCGTTCCCGTTTGTGCCATTAATAATACCGTTACCGCCGTTGCCGGCATTGCCGCCAGTACCAATACCAGTGATAGTGTCTTCTCCATTTCCTGTATTCAGAGTGTCACTGTTGCTGATGCCAGTCCCAGTGCCGCCAGTGCCGCCAGTGCCGCCGTTGGGGTTACTGTTAATGCCGCCATTGCCCCCATTACCGCCATTGCCGCCAGTACCAGTACCAGCGATCGCATCGTTGCCCCGCCCACCATTAAGAGTGTCACTGTTGCTGATGCCAGTCCCAGCCCCACCAGTGCCGCCGTTGCCACCGTTGAGTTCGCCGCCGATGCTGCCATCACCCCCATTACCAGTACTTTTGATAGTGATAGTGTAGTTACCCAAGGAGGTATTGATACTGCCAGTATTGCTAATACCTATTCCATCGCCGCCGTTGCCGCCTTTGCTGCCGGTGCCGTTGCCGATGCCGCCATCTCCGCCGTCGCCCCCATTGCCGGTACTGTTGATAGTGTCTTTATCCCCGGAGGTATTGATATTGCCAGCGTTGCTAATACCGATTCCATCGCCACCCTTGCCGCCAATACCAGTTCCGAGACTGGTACCACCATCGCCACCAGTACCAGTACCATTAATAGTGTCGTCGCCCCACCCTGTATTAATACTGCCATTATTCCTGATGCCAGTCCCAGCACTGCCCAGGATGCCAAACCCGCTCAAGGCGTTGCTACCGGTACCATTGCCAGTGATAGTGTTTTTTCCTGAAAGTGTACGAATGGAACCTCCAGTTAATATATCAATACCTATTGCTGGAGATGCATTTAACTCTTCCCCTATTAAAGTATAGAAACTTTTTATGCCGGTGAAATTAGCTGCAATGGTAAGTCTAGGCATGGCCAAAAATCCTCTTAATTTTGGTTGGTACGCTCAATTCACTCATTTGGATGAGTAATCTCCTAAAAAATACCCATTCAAATGTCGAATTAATTATCACATTAACTCACCGTTCGCCTAATAGGATTTAACTAAGAGGAATTATCGACCAAATCACCATAAATATCAGGTGATAGACCAAGTAAACAAATAATTTCCTGCTGTAGAGGATTTAAAGGTGGTACGTAACCAAAACGTTTATGTGAACCTGGATAATCGTCAAAGTCAGGTAAAAAAAAGCACGTAGCAGCCGTTCAGTAGTTGGTATATCAGTCTGTTTTTTGGGGTGATATGGATACAGTCCGGCAAGAGTTTTGTCCTGTACTTGTATACGTAATTTGTAATTATGTTTTGTGACTGGGATTTAAACCCTCAAACTTAGTTAAATTTTAGGTGAGCTAAGGGCATTCAATAATAATAGTGACCACGGTATTTTAATATCGGGTATGAGTGATGAATAGTTTCTCAGTACTGGCAATGCAGTCGGTAATAAAAAACGTAAAGAACGTAGCGATGCAGGACGCTCGCCATTTTCATCGATAATTCCATATTTACTAGCTAGTTCGGCAACAATCTGCACACGTCCGGTATGGCGCATGATATTTGATTCACAAGCAAGTGCAGCGATCGCTCGTCCAGTAAATAAGGGAGTCTCCCAGTTGTAGCAATCGCTAATAAATGAGTTTTTCTGCTCAGTAGTATTGGTTTGATTCATCTCAGAAGCAAAGCTAGAAAAAAGCTCAGTCCCAACAATACCCGGCCAAATGGAAACAGAAGCGACATTATGGGGTTTTAATTCAACAGCCATATCAGCCGCTAGGCGATCGCAAGCTGCCTTACCAACACCATAAGCTGCATTAAATATATAGGACATCCCCGCCCACGAGGAAATGGTGCAAATTAGTCCAGAGTTGCGCTTAGTCATCATTCGGGCGGCAAAAACACTTGCAATATAGTGGCTACGAAGACCAACATTGTGGCTAGCATCCCAAATACCTAGTTCACAATCCCAAAAGGGCTGCCCAAAAGCATTTCTTATTGCCTGAACTCCTGAGTAAGCATTATTAACTAGTAGATCGAGTTGTCCATCCTGCTCATCTTGGATGCGCTCAAATAATAAACGCACCTGTTCATCGTCGCTGTGGTCTACTTGAACAGGAATGCATACACCACCGATTTCGTCAATAGCTGATTGGGTTTCACTAAGACTCCCTAAAACCGCATTACCAAAATTGTTGAGGCTGCGCCCTGTGATATATACAGTTGCACCAGCCTCAGCCAAACCGATAGCAATTCCTTTCCCAATTCCCCGCGTAGCACCTGTTACCAATGCCACTTTATCCTCAAGGTTTTTTATCATAATTCGTAATTTTTAACGATATAGCCAAACACGCAATAGTGAAAGCAGTTGTTCGGTATCAACGGGTTTGGTGATGTAGTCTGATGCTCCCGCTTCGATACACTTTTCGCGATCGCCTTGCATGGCTTTAGCGGTCAGTGCAATAATCGGCAAAGATTTAAATCGCTCGTTTTGGCGGATTAAGCTTGTTGTTTCGTAACCGTCCATTTCTGGCATCATTACATCCATCAAAACGACATCAATATCTGGTGTAGTTTCTAATAGGTTAATTCCCTCTCTGCCGTTTTCGGCATATAACACTTGTATCTGATAACGTTCCAGCATACTTGTCAGCGCGAAAATATTACGCATATCGTCGTCTACAATTAGCGCTTTCTTGCCAGCGAGCAAGTAGTCTATGGAATGGAGTTGTTCAAGTATTTGTTGTTTGGGTACTGGTAAATTTGCTTGGACTCGATGTAAAAATAATGCTGTTTCATCGAGGAGACGTTCGGGCGATCGCACATCTTTAATGATGATTGTTTCAGCAATCCGTCTGAGTTCAGTTTCTTGAGCTTTGCTAATATCTCTACCGGTGTAGACAATGATTGGTAAGCTTTTGCCGTTGGGTAGAAGCTTAATCTGCTCGATCAGTTCAAACCCGGTCATGTCGGGTAGCCCTAAGTCGAGGACGAGACAATCAAAATGTTGGCTACGAATAGCTTCTAGGGCTTCTGCACCTGTAGCAACAGCAGTGGTAGAAACATCACTGTTACCAATTAACTCGACAATACTAAGCCGTTGAGTGTCATCATCTTCCACAACCAATAAATTTTTTACCTGGCGCTCAACAAAACCTTTAATTTTAGTCAACGCCTCAGATATTGTCTCGCTAGTTAAAGGTTTTTGTAAATATGCGATCGCACCTAGTTGCAAACCGCGCTGTCTCCCTTCCTGAACTGTCATGATATGTACAGGAATATGACGGGTATTTGGGTCATGTTTTAGACGATCTAATACCGTCCAGCCATCCATTTCTGGCAACCTGATATCTAACAAAATAGCTGAAGGATGGAATTGCTGTGCTAGTGCTAAACCTGTACTGCCATTTTGGGCTGTTATGACCTTGAATCCATCCTGTTGCGCCATTTCTATGAGGATACGGGCAAAATTTACGTCATCCTCGACGATTAACAAGACGCGATCGCCTATGGCAATAGTAGCGCGGTCGTCATTTATTAGTGCTGTTAGCGGTAGCGGGGCGTTTAGCCCGTGAGGAGTGGGGAGTACGGGTTTAGCATTGCTAAACCCGTACAGGGACTGAGGAGGGCTGAGTTGTGTTGATGTAGATTCAGGACTTAATTGGGGGAAAAAGAATGTAAAGGTGCTACCTTGGCCGGGTTGACTTGTAAGTTTAATTTCACCGCCAAAGAGACGGGCGATTTCGCGGCTAATTGATAAGCCTAATCCCGTACCGCCGTATCTCCGGCTGGTAGAGCCATCGGCTTGTTGGAATGCCTCGAAAATAACTTTTTGTTTGTCAGGGGCGATGCCAATACCTGTGTCGCTAACTGAGAAAGCAATGACATTTTGAGCGCTATTTAAAGTTACTTGGTCGTTGCTCCATCCCTGTTTTACTAGGGCAATCCGCAAGCGGACTTCCCCTTTTTCTGTAAACTTAAAAGCGTTGGAGAGCAGATTTTTTAATACTTGTTGTAAGCGTTTGACATCTGTATAGATGTTGGTGGGCAATTCAGGAATAAATTCAATTGCAAAGGCAAGTTTTTTGCTCTCAGCTATTTGTCGGAAGGTACGCTCAATTTGTTCACCCAAGTCTACTAAGGGAATTTGGGTCATGTCAATTGACATAGTTCCAGATTCAATTTTAGCGAGATCCAGAATGTCATTGATTAACGTCAATAAATCAGTACCTGCTGAGTAAATTGTTTGGCTATATTCGACTTGCTTGGCGGTGAGGTTGTGATCAGTGTTATCTGCCAATAACTTCGCCAAAATCAATAAGCTGTTTAGCGGTGTCCGCAATTCGTGGGACATGTTGGCGAGAAACTCTGATTTGTATTTTGAAGAAAGCGCGAGTTGTTCTGCCTTATCTTCTAAAGATAGTCTTGCTTGTTCGATTTCCCGATTTTTGCGCTCGACTTCTTTCTTTTGCATCGCCAACAACTCTGCCTTTTCTTCTAATTCGGCGTTGGTTTGTTGCAATTCCTCTTGCTGTCCTTTGAGTAAATCTTCAGAGGTTTTGAGTGATTGGGCTTGCTGTTCTAGGCGTTTGTTAGTTTCTCGGAGTTCATTTTGCTGGGTTTGGAGTTCTTCAGCCAAAGATTGCGATTGCTTGAGTAATTCTTCAGTTCGCATCGATGCTGCGATCGTGTTCAGAACGATCGCTATACTTTCGGTAAGCTGGTCGAAGAATGTCAGATGAATTTCGCTAAAGCGGCGGAATGATGCTAATTCTATGACTGCTGTCACCTGCCCTTCAAAGAGTACAGGTAACACCACGGCATTAAGTGGAGACGCTTCTCCCAAACCAGAGGCAATTCTGACATAATCACTTGGTACATCTGTCAACAGTATTCGCTCTTTTTCTAAAGCACATTGTCCCACCAAACCTTCACCCAAATAGAAACGGTTAGCCAAATGTCTGCGTTCGCGGTAAGCGTAGCTACTAATTAGTTTCAAATACGGCACATTTTCCCCAGACTCCATCAGGAAGAATACGCCGTGTTGCGCTCCTACTAGAGGTGCTAGTTCTGAGAGAATTAGTTTAGATACGGTTTCTAAGTCTCGCTGCCCTTGCAGCATTCGGGTAAATTTAGCTAAGTTAGTTTTCAACCAATCTTGCTCAGTATTTTTCTGCGTTGTCTCCCGCAGATTAGCAATCATCTGGTTGATGTTGTCTTTGAGTATCGCTACTTCCCCTAATGTTTCGACGGCAATTGAACGAGTTAAATCACCTTTAGTTACAGCTGTAGCAACTTCTGCGATCGCTCGCAACTGAGTTGTTAGTGTAGCAGCAAGTTCGTTTACATTATCAGTCAAATCTTTCCAAGTTCCAGCCGCACCAGGGACTCTAGCTTGTCCGCCTAATTTCCCTTCGATTCCGACTTCCCGCGCTACTGTGGTTACTTGATTGGCAAATGTGGCTAGAGTATCAATCATTTCGTTGATTGTCTCTGCCAAGGTTTCAATTTCTCCTTTGGCATCTAACATCAGTTTCCGTTTCAAGTCACCGTTCGCAACTGCTGTTACAACTCTGGCGATACCGCGTACTTGTGCTGTTAAGTTACCCGCCATTGAATTCACATTGTCGGTTAAATCTTTCCAAGTCCCTGCAACACCTTGGACTTGGGCTTGTCCGCCTAACTTTCCTTCCGTTCCCACTTCCCGCGCTACCCGCGTTACTTCTGATGCAAAGGAACTAAGTTGATCCACCATTGTGTTAGTAGTGTTTTTCAAGTCCAAGATTTCACCTCTGGCATCGACGGTAATTTTCTTAGATAAGTCGCCATTGGCTACCGCCTTGGTAACTTCCGCGATGTTGCGAACTTGTCCGGTGAGGTTCCCCGCCATCGAGTTAACGTTATCCGTTAAATCTTTCCAAGTACCTGCAACTCCTCTAACGTAGGCTTGCACGCCAAGTTTCCCTTCCGTTCCCACCTCACGGGCAACCCTTGTAACTTCTGATGCAAAGGAATTTAGCTGATCCACCATTGTATTAATGGTGTTTTTGAGTTCTTGAATTTCCCCTTTGACATCGACGGTGATTTTCTTGGATAAGTCGCCATTTGCTACGGCTGTGGTTACTTCGGCAATGTTTCGCACCTGTGCCGTCAAACTTCCCGCCATGAAGTTCACACTGTCGGTTAAGTCTTTCCAAGTGCCGGCTACACCTTTCACTTCTGCTTGTACGCCCAACTTCCCTTCAGTTCCCACTTCCCGCGCCACCCGCGTCACTTCCGATGCAAAAGAATTGAGTTGATCTACCATTGTGTTGACGGTATTTTTCAACTCTAAAATTTCCCCTTTGACATCAACGGAGATTTTTTTAGATAAGTCGCCATTCGCTACGGCGGTGGTGACGGCGGCAATGTTTCGTACCTGTGCCGTTAAACTTCCCGCCATGAAGTTCACGCTGTCAGTTAAATCTTTCCAAGTGCCGGCAACACCACGCACATCTGCTTGTACGCCCAGTTTCCCTTCGCTTCCCACCTCACGGGCAACTCGCGTCACTTCACTGGCAAAAGAGTTGAGTTGATCCACCATTATATTGATGGTATTTTTGAGTTCCAGAATTTCGCCTTTAACGGCAACAGTAATTTTCTTCGATAAATCACCATTTGCGATCGCAGTTGTAACTTCGGCAATGTTCCGCACCTGTGCCGTCAAGCTTCCCGCCATGAAGTTTACGCTGTCGGTTAAATCTTTCCAAGTACCTGCAACGTCTTTAACTTCTGCTTGTACGCCAAGTTTACCTTCAGTTCCCACTTCCCGCGCAACTCGCGTCACCTCACTTGCAAAGGAACTGAGTTGATCCACCATTGTATTGATGGTATTTTTCAACTCCAGAATTTCACCTTTGACATCAACGGTGATTTTTTTGGATAAATCGCCTGTTGCAACGGCAGTAGTCACTTCGGCAATGTTCCGCACCTGTGCCGTTAAACTTCCCGCCATGAAATTTACACTATCAGTTAAATCCTTCCAAGTGCCAGCCACGCCGCGCACTTCTGCTTGCACGCCTAATTTACCTTCGCTTCCTACCTCACGGGCAACTCGTGTTACTTCACTTGCAAAGGAACTAAGTTGATCTACCATTATATTGATGGTATTTTTGAGTTCCAGAATTTCACCTTTGACATCGACAGTGATTTTTTTGGATAAATCACCATTAGCGATCGCAGTGGCAACTTCGGCAATGTTACGAACTTGTCCAGTCAGATTACCCGCCATTAAGTTGACGTTATCGGTTAAATCTTTCCAAGTCCCCGCTACTCCCCGGACTTCGGCTTGAACGCCCAACTTCCCTTCCGTTCCCACCTCACGGGCAACTCTGGTGACTTCCGATGCAAAGGAATTCAGTTGATCTACCATCGTGTTGACAGTGTTTTTCAACTCCAGAATTTCGCCTTTCACATCAACAGTGATTTTTTTGGATAAGTCACCATTAGCGATCGCAGTTGCAACTTCAGCAATGTTGCGAACTTGTCCGGTGAGATTACCCGCCATCAAGTTCACGTTATCAGTCAAATCTTTCCAAGTGCCAGCTACACCTTGCACTTCGGCTTGAACCCCTAATTTACCCTCAGTTCCCACCTCACGGGCAACTCGCGTTACTTCCGATGCAAAAGAACCAAGCCGATCTACCATCGTGTTGACAATATTAGCAGTTTGGAGAAACTCACCTTGGAGGGGTCTACCGTCAATTTCGGTTGCGATCGTTTGGGATAAATCACCATTGGCAACCGCCCGAATTACCCGAGTAGTTTCAGCCGTTGGTTGGACTAAATCTGTAATCAGAGTATTGACAGAAGCGACACAATCTGACCAAGAACCACGAACATTTACCAGAGAAGCGCGATCGGCTATTTTGCCTTCTTTGCCGACAACATTACCAATTCGCTGTAACTCCGCCGCCATTCGCTGATTTTGATCGATAACCCAATTATCGGTAAAATCGGCAGTACCACCCCAACCAATCAACGCCGTCATCCGTTGGGAAATTTCAAAAGCACCACCAGAACCTTGATTCGCCATTGCTTGCGCCCATTTGGGATTTACCAACTTAGTGCGATACTCCATTCGCAGCAAATCATCTAAATTGCGGGGTGTAGTATCCTTCGAGAAACTTTCCACAAAGCTAGTTGTCACCTTCTTACCGCTTTGTTTTTCTGCCGCCCTTTTCAAACCGCCAGTATTAGCGTAATATTCTTGAATATCAGTTAAACCATATTCTACCGAATCGATTTCTTGAACAATGCGATCGCTAGTTTTTAACAGAGTATTCAACACTTCCGGTCTAGCTCGGCACGTTGGTAACAAAATAACTAATTTTTAATCGCTATGACCCTTAATTTTTAAAGCTCTTTGGGGAATGAATCAGCCTTGGGATTAAGGGGGGTAATTCGACTTGTGTATACACCGTAGCCTTTCCAATGGGAGGGAACTATAGCGGTTCTCGAATGGAAGCAATAAATACACTTTGACCTCACTTCCATTCCTCTCTCCTAAAAGGAGAGAGGCTTTGAATCTTACTCCCCTTCCCTAGTAGGGAAGGGGCTGGGGGTTAGGTCTGTATTGGACTCAACCGAGAAGCGCTATAGATTTCCTGTTTCCCCCTTTTTAAGGGGGATTTAGGGGGATCTCCAACGTTTTTGGGTTTGTACAACACATCTCTGTACACCGTAGCTTTCTAAGAGGTTGTTTGAAAAGTTTTTTGCTGTAACTTTGGTCACTTTTAGATCCCCCCTAACCCCCCTTAACAAAGGGGGGAACCGGAATCAAAGTCCCCCTTTTTAAGGGGGATTTAGGGGGATCTCAAACCAGGGTAAATCGAGTGTTTGAGCTTAAGTTGACACTAAAACCTATTAGATTTTACTCAACTTGCGATCGCACCCGATACTCCATTCATAGATCCATTTGCAGAATAAACCTCAACGGAATCGGCTGCTAAAGAATTGGTGACTTTGGAATTGCCTAGTACGCTTTGCTTCTTTTTAGTATTACCTCGTCTAGCACCACCCGCCATCTCGTATTCTGGGCTGGTTTTACCGTAACGGCTGCCAACTCCTAGTAACATTTGTTCTGACATCGCTATTACAACCTTTTCGGCGTTATTCACGTCATCTGTAAGTTTGTCAATGGTAGATAATGCAGTGTTGTAGGCAGCAAGCTTAGACCGGAGATCGTTAATTGTCATGGTGTAAGCTTGTATAGTCAATCCTTGGCCAAAGTCAAGTTCTACACTGATAGATTGTAAACTTTCAATCCGGCGATCGGCTCCTTCTAAAGCGGTGGAATTTCTTTTACGACGTGCCATAATACATCACTGCTACTAAGTTGATAGTACTGTTTTATACCAATTTATTTCTAATTGTCATGGGAAAATATAGCAAATCAGTTGCAATTACATTTCTCAAAATTTAGTTAATTTCACTTAGACTATATTTTATTCAAGGTAGTAAATAAATTTATAAGTTTGTTACAACAATTGCTGCAATGATTTAAGCCTTTCTTATACATAGAAGAACATTTGTTGCACAGCATTAAACAATTGCAGCAACGACTTATACATTTGCAAGAAAAACTTAAGCCTTTCTTATACATGGAAAAGCATTTGTTGCAAAGTATTAAGCGCTTGCTGCAATGGCTTATACATTTGTAAGAAAAACTTAAGCCTTTCTTATACATGAAGTAACATTAGCTGCAAAGGTTTAAGTTTTTACAGCCTCAAGCGTAATAGTGTAGGCGTAGCCCGTCGTAGACATCGCTTTTGCTTGTTGTCTGAGATAATACCTTTTACATAAATCAAAAATAAGAACCTCAAAGCTACGCTTTTTTTCTTACGAGACGTTACCGCTTTAAGCGTTGGCGCAGCCTAAGAAGAGAAGCTATGCCGAAGGCGTACTCCTACGGAGAAGCAAGCTACGCGTTAGTGTCTCTGAAAGAGAAGCCTCTCGAACGTGAGTGCGTTTTTGTACCACTTCGTGGAAGCAAGCTACGCGCAGCGTCCCGAACGGAAGGACAAGAGAAGGCTTTACGCTTCATTTACAACACTAGGGTGGGGAAATCTCCAAATCTTTGCAAATCTTGATAGCTAGAATATCAACAATCTCAATATGTCTTGGAACTGCGGAGGTTCTATTGTTTGATGGATTGTAATAAATCGTATGCCTTCCACCCTCTCGAAGAAATAAACAGCCGTTCTTTTCCAAATGGCGAATCAATTCACGTCTTTTCACTATAATTTGACAGTAATCTGTTCACGGACGACATCTTTACCAGAGAGTTGTTGCTCTGCGAGTTCACGATTGGATATTAGAATCAACTCTATCGCTTCCCGTAGACTTTCTCTAGCTTCTTCCAGAGTTCTCTCTTGTACATTAGCACCGGGTAACTCCTGGACGTAGCCAATATACCAATCATCTATCTTTTCAAATACAGCAGTGAAAGAGTTTTCCATTGTTGGATGCTTCAGAACCAAAGTTTATATTTTACCTTGTATAACTAAGATATTAAGCCAGAATTTGTTTTTGATCTAGTGGCTTCAGTGTCGGTTTCTGCTTGCTTATCAAAATATGTTGCCTTGATTTTTCGTAGTTGATTACTTCTGCGCGATCGCATCTAGAAACTCTTCCTCTATAGTATGGATGGAAACTTATATCCCTATTTACTAAACCGTCACCCCTTCCAACTCCTCATCTGTCAACTCATATAATTGGCGCAACTTATTTAACTTATCATCATCAGCTTCCCAGAAACCCCGCCCATGCGCCTCCAACATTCTCCCTAAAATATTGCGAAAAGCTTCAGGATTTGCCTGACGTAATTTATCCGCCATCTCTGCATCTAACGCATAAGTATCAGCCGCTTGCTCATAAACCCAATTATCGGTAAAATCGGCAGTACCACCCCAACCAATCAACGCCGTCATCCGTTGGGAAATTTCAAAAGCACCACCAGAACCTTGATTCGCCATTGCTTGCGCCCATTTGGGATTTACCAACTTAGTGCGATACTCCATTCGCAGCAAATCATCTAAATTGCGGGGTGTAGTATCCTTCGAGAAACTTTCCACAAAGCTAGTTGTCACCTTCTTACCGCTTTGTTTTTCTGCCGCCCTTTTCAAACCACCCGTATTAGCGTAATATTCTTGAATATCAGTTAAACCATATTCTACCGAATCGATTTCTTGAACAATGCGATCGCTAGTTTTTAACAAAGTATTCAAAACTTCCGGTCTAGCTTGACCCTTATCCTCTCTCCCGTAGCTGAATACATTGCGACTTTGCCAAGTATTCCCCAACTCCTCACCAGATTCCCAATTTCCATCAACCACGCGATCGTTTACCAAAGAACCAAAATCACCCGCCGGATTAGAAAACAATCTCGCCGATGCATTCTCTACACCTTGGGCTTTTAAAGCTAAAGAATGTCTTCTAATAAAATTCTGATCATCCGGTTCATCAGCATCAGCCGCCCGTTGAAACAAATCATCCAACAATTCGATAATATTGACAAAACTATCTCGAAAAATCCCAGACAAATTACCCAACACATCAATGCGGGGATGTCCAACCGCCGCCAACGGCTTCAACTCATAACGAACAACTCTACCAGTTCCTTCCTTAACAGGTTCAGCCCCCACCAACTCCAACAAAATCCCCAGAGATTCACCCTTAGTTTTAATCGCATCCAATCCCCATAACATCACCGCCACCGTTTCAGGATATTTCCCACACTCATCCAAATGCTGAACAATAATTTTTTTGGCAATTTCCCGTCCCCGTTGGTATGCCGCAGGCGAAGGCATCCGATAAGGATCTAAAGCATGAATATTCCTCCCAGTCGGCAAAACACCAGCCCCATCCCGCAACAAATCCCCACCAGGCGCAGGCGGAATATATTCCCCATTCAACCCCCGCAATAGATTTGTTAACTCATCCGTAGATTGCATCAACAAATCTGTAATTAGCTTTTCTTCCTCTTGGCGTTCTTGGCGTCTTGGCGGTTCGTCTCCAAAATAAGCCTCCAAATACGCCCCCAACTCCTCCTCACTCGGCCTTTCCCCCAAAGTATGCAACCCCGAAGAAAACAACCGATTCTCTAAAACCTGCAAATATTCATACAACACCACCAAATAATCATCAAAAGCATGAACACTAAACATCCGCACATTCTCAGGAGTAAACGCAATCCCCAACCGTTTAGCATCCTCAAACGGACAATCAGCATCCAATCCAGAGTCCACAATCTTTTTACAAATCCCTTCCTTCAAAACATAATTCTTTTGCGGATCTTCCCGATACTCCGAAATCAAATCACGCAACGCCACCAACTCCTTATACAAACCTGCCCGTCCATAAGGAGGTACATTATGAGAAATCAACACACCATAACCGCGACGTTTCGCCAACATCGACTCAGACGGATTATTCGCCGCATATATATATAGATTCGGCAGATTTCC
Organism: Nostoc sp.; assembly: GCF_036917465.1. Classification (GTDB taxonomy): domain Bacteria; phylum Cyanobacteriota; class Cyanobacteriia; order Cyanobacteriales; family Nostocaceae; genus Nostoc. Next base: position 63,472 of record NZ_JBALDL010000002.1, on the reverse strand, counting down.
TAACAGAATATCCGACCAAGAATAACCCGTATTCCCCAACGGAGAACCAGGCAACCATTCCACCGTCCCATGCATTCCAAAATGAACTAAAGCATCAGCTTTAAACTCATTTTGCAGCCATTTATAATAAGCTACATATTGCGGATGAGGCGTTAAATCTCGTTCAAACATTAAGCGCATCGGGTCGCCTTGTATTCCCAAAGGTGGTTGTACACCTATCCACACATTGCCTAATTGCACACCACCAATCTGAAATTCATCGCCATAAGTTTTAATACCAGTTCCCGTCAGAGATTTCCATTGTTTTTTGATACGGGAAGTTTGCAGATATCCCAACCATTTTTCTAAGGTACGAACATTAACAGATGCAGGGATATTTTTTGGATCATCAAAAGATTCATCCGCCTCTTTCACCCAGCGAATCAATTCTTCCCCATCATCCGGTAAATCTCCGACGGTATAACCTTGTTCTTTAAGTCCGTGGAGAAACTTCAATAAACTACGCGGCACATTTAATAATGCAGCCGTCCCCACAGCACCATAACCTGGAGGAAACCCATATAAAATAATGGCAATCTTGCGTTCCGATGCAGGTTTTTGCCGCAAAGCCACCCAACTTTTTACTCTACCAATTAATCGCTGTACCCGTTCGGGAACCAGATAAATATTTTCGCCCACCAAACCACCGAGAGGAACGGTATCAATAGCCCCATCCAATTCTGGTAAGGCGTACAACACAACACTTTGCAATCCGCCGATACCTTGGCGCGTCCACGAGTGAATATCTTGAATTAATAATGGTGCAGCAACAATATAAGGTACATTTTTGGCAGTGAGAATGCGCTTTGCTACTTCCACCTGACGGCCAGCTTCCATTGAACCGGCCGGGCCACCCACCAGAGGAAAGCCAATTGTGGAAACGATCGCATCTACTTTAACTGCTTCACTAGAAAGTGAGGCTGTTTCTATATTACCTAGTTGTCGTTGCTGAATTTCATAGTCGGTTGTCATCAAATCTCGTACCGCCACGTGCCCTTCTACGCCGTTGATAAAAATGGGCAAAGGAGTTAACCCGGCTGATTCAAAACTGCGAATCAGTTGGGGAATGTAGGGTTGTTTGGTAATGACGTGTTTACGGTAAAGGAGAATCCCCACAACGGGATTTTTACGTTTAGATCCCCCCAACCCCCCTTGAAAAGGGGGGCTAATATTCCCCCCTTTGTAAGGGGGGCTAGGGGGGATCTTCTCATACCATTCTAGGTATGCCTTTGGCGATTCAAAAAACCCTTGATAGTCGGGATGGAGTAATCCGATGTTGGGGGTTTCAATTAGCGGGGGAATGTCGCCGACTTTTAAACCTAAATATTTTTCTGCTAGTGTCCAGAATAATGAAGCGACGTTTTCGGAACCGCCAGCATTCCAATAACCATAGATAATTAACCAGTTGCGTAAATCTTGGACTTTTTGCACTGGGACGTATTTCAGTAGTTTGGGGCCGATTTTTAAGAAGCTGATGTAACCAGCGAGTTTGTCTTCTTCTCGTCCGTTGCTAAATTTGTCGAGGATAAATTTAACTGGTTTGGGCATTCCTTTGGGCTTGTCGCCAATGGCAAAATCACCCAACTTAGTTAAACTCATCAATTCTAAGGCTGACTCAAAGACTAGACGGATGGGAATTTGGGAAATGCGATCGCGCAACCACACAACTTGGTCATAATCGAATAGGAGGCTACCGAAAAACACATCAGCGCCATCAAGGGCTACTTCTACCTCAGCGCGTTGACTGGTAAGATTGCGATCGCTAAATACCCTAATATCCAACTCAGGACAGCGAGAGTTAGCCAAAAAAGCTGCTTTCCTGTACAAGTCAGCGTTGAATGATTCAAACCCAGCAACCAAGACGATGCGTTTCATGCCTGTAAGCTACGAAATATTTCTTTACTTAAATCTTAAACGTGCTTTCAGGCTGATTGTTAAATATCTACCCACAAATTCTGGTCAATAATTCCTTGAGGTAGCTAGAACTTCACCATCACTAATGCCTTTGGGATATTTTGATTGCAAAACACTGGCGATGTGTTTGTTTACGACTCTATAACCCCACGTTAACATCAGGAGGTACCTCTGGCTTAGGGATTTGGGTATCTAACTAGTACAAAAAGGCAAAAGTAAAAAGAAAGAACGCTGATTTTGTAAGATTTATAGCGATTTTAAATGGGTAGCTTATTTCCGCCGTGACCTACTAGGTATACTTTTCATGGCTTTATACTTTTCTAAAGCGTTATTATCTGAATAAGGGAGGCAATAGATGCATTTAAGTTGATTGCAAAAATTAACTTGTTATTTTAGATTTTTATAAATTATAATGATTGTGTTTTTGGCTACAGCATATCTGTAAATTGGTAAATTTTACCACATAAAGTTTACTGTTCAGGCTCGCACAAAAACTTGTTTTGTTTACCAGCGTAGTAATGCTTAAAAGAATGCAGACATTGCTAACAAGTATTTCAACAATGTTATCAACAAAACTTTTTCTATAAACTTGAAAGAGTTTGGAACTAGTGTAAAAATAAGTAAGTTGAGGATAAAATCATGAAATTTGGAATTGATAGCGGACACAATTGTCCACCAGATACAGGAGCGAGTGGGATTAGATTTGAGGATAATTTAACTCTTGATGTAGGTAATAGAGTTATAGCCAAGTTAAGAGCTTTAGGCAATGAAGTTGTAGTATGTAGACCGAGTAGTGCTAGTACAGTTCGTGACTCACTCTCAAAAAGGTGTTCTACAGCAAATGGGAGTAAAGTAGATATTTACGTCTCGATTCATTTTAACTGTTTTAATGCACAAGCTAATGGCACAGAAGTATATGCAACTAGCGAAACAGGGAGACAAATAGCTAAACCTGTATTAGATGAAATCGTCAAATTGGGCTTTTTTAATCGTGGTGTTAAAAGTGGCTCCCACTTGTATGTTCTGAAAAATACAAATATGCCGGCGATTCTTGTAGAAGGTTGCTTCGTCGATTCGCAAAAAGATATGAATCTTTTTAATCCAGAAGCAATGGCTAATGCGATTGTCAAAGGCTTAACTGGGAAAGTGCCAACTACTCCTGTTAACCCTGTGCCAGATGAAGAGGAGAATGTAGATACAACTGTTCTCAGACTGCAAAAAGCCTTAAATAGACTCAAAATAACCGATAAAAATGGTAAGGCGTTGGTGGAAGATGGCTTCACTGGGGCTAGCACCAAATCTGCTGTAGAAAAATTTCAGACTATTGTCGCAGTTCAGACAACTGGAATTGCTGATGCAACTACATGGAATGCCATAAATCTAATTTTGGCAAAACGAATTATCAGACCAAATCATGCTGGTGGTGCAGTTGTTAGATATTTGCAATACCGTTTAGGTGTTGAGAGTGATGGCGTTTACGGGCCGCAAACAGAGGTTATAGTCAAGAACTTTCAAAAGCAAAATGGTTTAGATGCTGATGGCATTCTTGGGCCTGTTAGCTGGCAGAAATTAATTGGTTGATCGATAAATATTCTTGGTAGTTGGCGCTTTAGCATAGCGCTGGGTTGTAGAGATGCGAAATTTCGCATCTCTACAAGCTTTGGATAACAAACCTTTAACAATTCAAAATTCAAAATTCAAAATTCAAACCAATTTCAGACGGGAATTTAAACCCTAACTGAAACTGGGGCTACCTTTATGGTTGGGTTCTTAAACCCTTTTATTTACTATAAATAGTTCAGAGTAATTAGGTGATATCATTTTATCCAAATAATACCGTAATTCTGTTTAGATATAGAATTGTATCGCCCTGCCAAAGAAAGATTATTTCTGAAAGGAATTTGCTGCCATGTCCACAACACCAACCACTCGACTAATTTTAGAGACTTTACTCCCTTATCTCAAAGTAGCAGCAGCTTATGCCAATTTTCTGCAACCAAAAATTGCTGCACTTCCCGCCAAAGAAGAAGCAAACAACTTTTTTAGTGCTGCACTTACTGATGCAGATGTGGCGATTCAAAATTTAATAGAAGTAGTATTACTAGGCACTTTTCCAGAGATTCGCTTTTTTGGTGAAGAGTATGAAAGTTCTCACAACACCAAGTATTTTCGCGCTACTGAACTCGGTTCAGAAGGTGATTATTTAGTCACACTCGACCCGATTGATGGCACGAAGTTTTACATGGATGGACATTCTAATTACCAAATTATTCTCAGTATTCTAAATTCGGATGATTTTGAAGCAGTAATTGCCATTTCACCTGGACAAAATGTTTATTTTTACGCCCTTCGAGGCAAAGGTGCTTTTAAAGGGACGCTGGAGATGAACTTAGAAGCCTGTACGCCTTTACACATAACATCCGCCAAACCTGCTATTTTGTTGGGATGGGGGATGAATGCGATCGCACCTTCACTAAAAGATCGATATAAAGTAATCGATATAGCAACTGATTACTCTAGTGATATTCAAATTCCCAATCTCAATGGTATTCTCAGTGGCGATTTGAGTGGAGCAGTCATCAAATCGGGTAAATTTATTGATAGTGCTGCACTGGCTTTCATTGCGAAAGAGGCTGGTTGGATTGTCACTACTCTCGATGGTTCGACTTTACCGCCACTGCATACTTGTAAAAACTATAGTCTGCCTGGATTGATCGTAGCTGCCTCAAAATCTGTTCATCAAGACTTATTATCAGCGATGCAAAGTGTAGGTGTTTGAAGTAAAAGCAACTGGATACCGTCTTCCACGACTCATATTCTTTTGACAAAATGAAAATTTGTATTGTTGGCGCGGGTGCGATTGGTGGATATTTAGGGGCAAAACTGGCACTCGCAGGTGAAGCAGTGACGCTGATTGCGCGTGGTTCTCATTTAGAAGCAATTCAAAAAAATGGGCTGAAGTTGCTCATGGCAGACGGTTCTAGCCAAATTGCTACTCCGATTTTGGCAACTAGCGATATTCAGTCAGCAGGGACACAAGATGTAGTAATTTTAACTGTTAAGGCTCACAGTGTACCTGCGATCGCACCTTCTCTCCCTGCACTCTACAATCCTCATACAATGGTGGTGACAGCCCAAAATGGCGTTCCTTGGTGGTACTTTCGCAAGCATGGCGGTGAGTATGAAGGTACGCGGATTCAATCTGTTGATCCAGATGGGATTATTGAAACTAGTATCGGTGCTGAACGCGCCATCGGTTGTGTTGTTTACCCAGCAACTGAGATAATTGAACCAGGTGTAATTAAGCATATTGAAGGCGATCGCTTTACTCTTGGTGAAATCGATGGGAGTAAAAGCGATCGCATCCAATTATTGGCACAGGCTTTAAAACAGGCAGGATTCAAAGCACCAATCCGCAATCAAATTCGCACGGAAATTTGGATCAAGTTGTGGGGGAATGTGGCGTTTAATCCTATCAGTGCGCTGACTGGTGCGACTTTAGAGCATATTTGTCGCTATCCCCTCACCCGTGAACTAGCAAGGCTTATAATGACAGAAACTCAAGCGATCGCGGAAAATCTAGGTATAAAGTTTGGCATCACTTTAGAACAGCGAATTAACGGGGCTGAAAATGTTGGCGCTCACAAAACCTCAATGCTACAAGATATTGAAGCCAGACGCGCTACGGAGATAGACGCGATCGTTGGCGCGGTGGCAGAATTGGGAAAACTGACTCAAATTCCCACACCTTATATTGATGCGATTTATGCCAGCGTTAAGCTGCTAGAGGCGACTAAACAAAGAAGTTTATTTAATGAAAGCTAAAAGTTTAACTTTCTTTAATTTATAACAGATTTAAAACTAAAACAGATGGAACATTGAACCCAAATTAATGTTCTATTTACTACAGTAATTACTGATATCCATATAAGTATAGCAAAGCTATAGCAAGTGTATTGACCGTTCAGAGAACTAGAGCAAAAAGAACATGCAGTTTACTTGCTGTTTGTTGGAATATGGCAAAGGCATGATCATATCATGTAAAAACACAAAAAAATTCTTATTGCTGATATTAAGAGTATTTGATAATATGGATGAAAAATTGTCTCTTGTGAATGAAATCGATAATATGATTGATACCGATAGAGCAGGTAGATACATAGAACAGCTTACTGGATACAAAGCTTTTATACCTAATCCTTTACCGCCTATACCCAAATTATGTATTGATGATGAAATGTTAGAACTTTTATCACAAGCAGATAGAGCATTAGGTCGTTTAGATGGATCAACAGACGCTTTACCTAATCCCGACTTATTCGTGTTTATGTATGTTCGTAAAGAGGCAGTGTTATCAAGTCAGATAGAAGGAACACAAGCTTCTTTGATAGATGTCCTTGAGTTTGAATCCCGTACAGTTGAACCAGACAACCCGCAAGATGTAACCGAAGTTGTCAATTATATTGCAGCAATTAATCACGGACTCGAAAGATTAGAAAATAATTTTCCTTTATCATTGCGATTGATCCGTGAAATTCATAAAGAATTATTGAGAGAAGGCCGAGGTTCTGAAAAGGGTTCAGGAGAATTTCGCCGCAGCCAAAATTGGATTGGTGAAGGAAGATGTAATTTAAAGGAAGCTACTTATGTTCCACCTCCACCCCATGATATGCAAGAAGCTTTAAGTAATTTTGAGAAGTTTTTACATGACTCTGCTCCAATGCCAGCTTTAATTAAAATTGGATTAGCTCATGCTCAGTTTGAGACAATTCACCCTTTTGAAGACGGCAATGGAAGAACAGGACGCTTACTAATTACTCTCTTATTATGTGAAAAAAATATATTAAAACGTCCTCTGCTGTATATATCTTATTACTTCAAAAAATACCGATTGCAATATTACAATCATCTCCAATCTATCAGGGATAATGGTGACTGGGAAAGCTGGCTTAAGTTTTTTTTAAAAGGTGTATATGAAGTTTCCCAAGAAGCATCTACTGTTGCTCGTCAAATAGTTAATTTAAAAGAAGAACATCGTAAAACAGTAATGGAACGAATGGGAAATCGGAAGGCAGGGAATGCTATAGCTTTACTCGAAAAACTCTATTACAAGCCAGTTTTTAATATAGAAATGGCTCAAGAATTTACCCAATTATCATATACTAACGCTAACATTCTAGTCAGAGAATTATGTAATATAGGAATCGTTGAAGAAGTTACTGGAAATAAACGTAACCGAGCTTTTATTTATGAACCATACCTGTCTATTTTTAAGGAGTCTTAACAACAAAGCAAATGTAGATTCAAAAGCTTCTGCACAAAACTTATAGCTACACTAAAATATTTTGATAGCTATGGAATTTATATAATTATCAAGTTCATGAAGAAAAAAAAAGTATGGCTATTAACGATACTGGTTGTAGCAGTAGTAGGAATCAGCATCATCGCAGGACAAAGTAATTCTCTAAAAGCTGCCTCATCTTTAGGCAAAGACACGCTGACGTTGATTACTTCGCCAGATTATCCCCCTTATGAGTTTTATGATACTAAAGGAGGCGATCGCCAAATCGTTGGCTTTGATATAGATATAGCCAAAACCCTTGCTGAAAAACTAGGGTTTAAACTTCAAATAATGGAATCTGATTTTAATGGGTTAATTCCTGCACTGCAAGCAAATCGCGCTGACTTTGTAATGGCTGGGATGACTCCGACTCCAGAACGTCAGAAAAATATTGATTTTTCAATTATCTATTACGAAGCTAAAGATACAATTGTCGCTCCTAAAGGTAGCAATCTGAAGCAGCCCCAAGACTTATCAGGCAAAAAGGTTGGGGTACAACTCGGAACGATACAAGAACAAAATGCCCAGAAAATTGCTAAAAAAGTTGCGGGTATTCAGCTAAAGCAACTCAATAAAGTGCCGGAAGTCGTTCAAGAAATCAAATCTGGGCGAATTGATGCCGCAATTGTTGAGGATACCGTCGCTAAGGGATTCGCCCAAGCTAACCCAGATTTAGAATTTAATGTTATTCCCTCACAAGAAGCAAGTGGATCTGCGATCGCTTTTCCTAAAGGTTCTTCTTTTGTAGAACCGTTTAACAAAGTCCTTCAACAAATGAAGGGTGATGGCACGTTGAATAAACTTGTCGCCAAATGGTTTTCACAGAATACCGCCAATCCTGTATCCTCAACTCCTGTCAAAAGCGGATTGAATCTTGATTTCACTAGAATTGTCCCTGAGATTCCCTTTATTCTTCGGGGGATCCCTTTAACTTTGTTATTTACCCTATTATCTGTATCCTTGGGGTTAGTCTGGGGAACAATCCTATCTCTATTAAAAATTCTCGGCATCAAGCCGCTTACTTGGGTTGCTAATGCCTACACTTCTGTTTTTCGAGGCACACCTTTGCTATTACAATTGGCATTGGTTTACTACGCAACACCCCAACTTACAGGCTATGACATTTCCGCATTGCAGGCTGGGGTATTAACTTTTACCCTAAATTCTGGCGCTTATATGTCGGAAACTATCAGGGGTGGGATTCAGGCGGTGGATAAAGGACAAAGTGAAGCGGCGATGTCTATGGGTGTTCCCTATTGGTTGATGATGTGGGATGTGATTTTGCCCCAAGCATTGAAAAACATTCTCCCCGCATTGGTAAATGAAACTATCGGATTGCTTAAAGATTCCGCGCTGGTGTCAACCATTGGCGTGGTGGAAATATTACGCAGCGCTCAAATCGTTGGTGCAAATAAGTATATTTATTTTGAACCACTGCTATTTGCCGGATTAATCTACTATGTTTTAGTAATGGGTATGACTTTGAGTGCATCGGCTTTAGAAAGGAGGTTACGGCAAAGTGAATAATGTAGTAATTCGCACGGAATTCTTATATAAATCCTTTGGGAAACTCGACGTACTAAAAGATATTTCTACTGAGTTTTATCAGGGGGAAGTGGTTGCTATACTAGGCCCTTCTGGTTCAGGTAAGTCTACCTTTTTGCGATGCATAAATTTGCTAGAACAACCCACCAAAGGAAGAATCTACTTTCACGAGCAAGAAATTACTAAGCCTAAGGCAAACATTGCGAAGGTGCGCCAGCAGTTGGTGATGGTATTTCAACATTTTAATTTGTTTCCCCACATGAATGTGCTGCAAAATGTCACCTACGCACCCATAAAGGTGAAAGGAATAAACAAGCAAAAAGCAGAACAACATGGCTTAGAATTGCTTGCTAAGGTAGGTTTAGAAGAAAAAGTGTCTGTCTATCCGTCCAAACTATCGGGGGGACAGAAACAGCGAGTCGCGATCGCGCGGGCATTAGCAATGGAACCTGAGATGATTTTGTTCGATGAACCCACCTCTGCACTAGATCCCGAAATGGTTAAGGATGTGCTGGAAGTGATGAAAGATTTAGCGCTATCTGGGATGACAATGGCGATCGTTACCCATGAAATGGGCTTTGCCAAAGAAGTTGCCAATCGGATTATGTTCATCGAGCAAGGAAGTTTAGCAGAAGATGCTACTCCTGGCGAGTTTTTCCAAAATCCTAAGTGCGATCGCGCCAAGCAGTTCTTAGAAAAAATGCTTTAAAACAATTGAAATTCGCTGCTTTTTTTGTATTCTTGAAACTTTTCTAAAACGGGGCGATCGTTTTTTATTTAAAATTAGTTTTATAAAATTAATGTTTCGAGCTTTGCCTGTACTTCTTCTATTAAATCCTGTGAAACACTTTCAACAAATTTTGCCTTTCTACTTTTCCAAGAGAATGATTTAATTTGGTCAGCTAACACAAATCCTTTTGTTTGCATTCCTCCAACAAGTGGAACTTCAAAACTAAGTCCTTTTGCCTTGCTGGTTATAGGACACGTTAAAACTAAAGAAGCCCTTCGATTGTATTGAACTGGAGATATAACAAGAGCAGGGCGGTAGCCCCTTTGCTCCCGCCCTTCCTGTTGTAGTTCATTGTTCAATGTCATAGCAATGTCATCAAATGACATTCCTGAGTTGTAAAGGGCAAATGCACGCTGAATCGAATCAACCGTAAACTGCTGTTCTGATCCAAATTCTAATTTGATGATGTCTCCTCTTTTGGGAAAGTATTGATTGACTACCAATGCTCATTCCCCACAGGATTTCCAGTTTCAAATTCTGGGTGAAATTTATCAGGAGTCATACCTTCAAGCAATTCATCAAGCGTATACTTTTTTCTTTTTCGTGGTGTAGCTATAATACTGTTACCTTCCACAGTAAGATCCATACCTGTCCCTTCAGTTACATGTGCTTGTTCAGCTACCGCTCTTGGAATCCGAATAGCTAAACTATTTCCCCATTTAGCAACAACTGTCGTCATAGCTATCTCCAAATATTTTGTTAGTGATCTACACGCCCGAATTTTAGATTTTCGGAGTGAAACACTTTTAAAACCTTGTCTGATGTATATACTTTGAAGATACAGGTTTTATTAGCGGGTGTCAACACCCCCTGTTAAGAGGGAATATATAAAGAAAATCTAAAGGTGGCAAATAGCGATCGCCTGAAAACAGGATAATGCAGCTGAACTATCCAATCTTAGAATTATGGCATCTACAGCTAAAATCCTCGCCTTTGCTGGCAGCACCCGGATTGATTCTTACAACAAAAAATTGGTAAAAATCGCGGCAGCTGGCGCTCAGGCAGCAGGCGCAGAAGTGACTTATCTAGACCTCCGTGATTTGCCCCTACCTCTGTTTGACGAAGATTTGGAAGCTCAAGAAGGACTACCTGCCAACGCCCGCACTTTTAAGGATTTGCTGATTTCTCATCAAGGATTGCTGATTGCTTCGCCAGAATATAACAGTTCACTCACAGCAGTTTTGAAGAACGCCATCGACTGGGCATCCCGTCCAGCCCCAAATGAAGCGCCATTGGCTGCTTTTGCAGGTAAAGTTGCTAGTATTATGAGTGCTTCTCCAGGCGCTCTTGGTGGTTTGCGCGGGTTGGTTCACCTGCGGTCTATTTTGGGAAACATCAAAGTTTTGGTACTACCTGATCAAATCGCATTACCCAAAGCTTACGAAGCCTTCAATCATGATGGCACTTTAAAAGATCCGAAACAGCAAGAATCTATTGAAAAGTTAGGCGATGGCTTAACAAAAATATTGCTGAAGCTTAATTAAATTGTTCAATTTGATAGTAGATAACGAATACCTATCATTAATACAAAGATGCCATATAGCTTTTTCATGAACTCGCTGCTAATAAACGGCTGATTTGCAAACAATGCCCCGAAGAAGTTACCCACGATTAAACCGACTGCAATAATCAGGGCATATTTGATATTAAGATTACCATTGCGATGGTAAACTAAGGCTGCTAAAATGCCGATTGGCAAAATTTGAGCAGCTACAGAAGTTCCTGTGGCTAATTTCTGATCTAAACCAATTACTAACACCATTGCCGGAATCATAATTGCACCGCCACCGATACCAAACATCCCACCAGCAATACCAGAAACTAAACCGATTAACAATAGTTGGATAAAGATATTAGACATAAAAATGGTCGCTAGATTGTAAATTATAAATTAATTTTCTGAGAAAATATTGACTTAGGTAGCATTCCATGAACACCTTTGTTAGGACTGTTCACAACTTGAGTGATGTGAAAATTTACAGCTAAACTACACAATACATAAGCATCTTCTGGCGACAAATTTGCAAAGCGTTCCAGAAAATCAATCATATTTTTTAAAGCCAGTTCTAAGGCTTCATCTAAGGTTTGAGCAAAGCCCATTGTCATGATATGAGTTGGAGTTTCGGCGATTGGTGTTGTTAGTTGTAAATCCTTGCGAAGTTTGAGGGTAATTCTACCATTCATAGAAGTTTCAATGGCGGTGACATTTACCTCGCCATCTCCTTGTGCAGAATGCCCATCACCAATAGAAAATAATGCACCTTTTACAAAAATCGGCAAAAATAAACAAGAACCAGCTTGTAATTCCCGGTTGTCGATATTACCGCCATAAGAACCTGGTGGGACAGAAGTTCGAGAGGTTTCTGGAGTAGCGACACCCAGAATTCCAAAAAACGGTTTGAGGGGAATTTTTATGCCAGCACCCGCCGGAAATTCAGCGATATTGTTTGCTAAATCTAGAGGAATGAATCTCAAAGCAGGTTGAGGAAACTGCTGTGGTAAAGCTCCCCAACCTGTACGAATGGCATTGAAGCCGACAGGTAAACTAGGTGCGATCGCATCTAATTGTACTTCTAAAACATCCCCTGGTTCGGCATCGCGCACATAAATTGGCCCCGTGAGTAAATGCGGCCCCCCAGCAATCTTGCGTTCTGGTAGAAGATTTTGGCAGATATCGAGAAATTCTGGTGTGACAAACTCAGGTGGTGCTTTGTCGTAAACGTAATAACCAGTATAAGTTTCCACATCAACCGTATCGCCAGAATTAATAGTAAGTGCTGGTTTTAGTAGATGCGAGAAACCACCCAGATGAACGGTTTCTTTTGATGCTTTTAAAATATAGTGACTCATCGCTGTTTTGTTTTTAGTTGGGTTAAAGGTAATTGAATTACAGATGCTTCCCCTAAATCCAACGAGTTGAGCAAAAGAGGTGAAATATTGAGTGGAGTTTGCCACTTTTGTAGCCAGGTTGCGGCCTCAAATTCTGCGACTGCAAACCCACTTACACCCCCAGCAAGTAATTCCTGACAAACTTCAAAAGGAACTATAGGACTACTATTTGATTTCTGAACAGATATGTAGGGTGTGTTAGCGACAGCGTAACGCACCAAATCCTTATAAATGGTGCGTTACGGAAGCCGTAACACACCCTACATATACTTAATTTTGTTCAAAAATCAAACCGGATTCCTATAGTACTTGAGTATATAGCTGCAATACGTCTAAATCATCAAGAGCCGCTACTATACTAATTAGAGGAGCAGTATTAATGACGATTATCTCAGTGTTAGGCATTCTCTAGATCGTCAATAAGTTCATCTTCTGTTAAATCAATCATAGCCACTCCATAATGATGCAAATTAAGCAAAAAAGAAACTCGATCTGTATCTACTAGTGCAGCTGCCATACCAGAAGATAGGCGTTTCATTTCAAACAGTTTTACTGCCATTGCCCATTTAGCTTGTTGTTCAAATATGTTCCTGTATCTGTTGTAAGGCATCTGGAAGTGTCTCTGGGTAGTTGATTTTGATTTGCAATGACATAGGCAAAATTATTCTTTTGTAATGTAACTTTTCCCTTACTCTACATTGTTAAGTAGTGAATCACCATATTCTGGAGCGTGAAAGTTTTTCAACTTGCATCAAGCCTCAGATGAAAGTATGCCTACTAGTACTCGTACCAAATCCTCTAAACCTTCAGGAACACGATAAAGTTTAATATCTTCTGTAATTAGCTTTTGTTGTGTATTGAGTGTACCAAATTTCCAGTCATCTCCATTAGTCACTGCGCCAAATAAAATTGATGATTGTTCATCTAGAGACTGAGCCAGAGCTATTAATTCTACCGCTAGTTGTGTAAACCCTCTTCTGATATCTGATTGTTTTGCTTCAATCACTAATAAAGAGTTAGATTTATGTAAATAATAATCTAAAGTACCTTTGAGCTTTTCATCCACATTAATTGGATACTCACTATATAGTTGAGCTTTTGTTTGATCGCAGATTTCAGCCAGGATAGGAGCAATCATAAATTCTCTGATTGATATTTCAGCCGTCGGGTTAAAAAGCTTTATATTGCGCTGCAAGTAATTTTGTAAAAATTCTAAATAGCTAACCTCAGCAAAATATCTTGGTAATTTTAGCTCTGTGCGATCGTAGCTGTACTCAAACTCAGCTACTACATCTATTGTGGGATTAGGTAACAAAAAGTATTGACTAAAAGTGTAACTTTGCTCAGGTTTTAAAATTCTATATTTATTCATGATTTTTTATTGTGAAAGTAACTATACCGGAGATATTACGAATTACAAATTATGAGTTAGGAATTGATATGATTATCTCAACAATTTGCTAAACTCCAACTTCAGGGATAGCAAATAAAAATAATTTCAGTGTTGGGAAGTGAGAGGGGGTTGCAGAGTGGCTGATGATGAATGCATAGTCAATGCACAACAGATACATCCAAAAGATTTTTCATGGAGATTATGGCCTGTTTTGCCACTGTACCCTTATGGTAGGCGGCAGACAATCCGCAAAGAAGTGGTTAAGGACACAATCTGGAATTTTGACCAGATTCAAGGCATTTTCTACGTAGTTGTGCCAATTCGCATGACTGTGGTTAAACTCGAAGCTGGCGGTTTTCTTATCTATGCGCCTGTTGCACCAACTCCAGAGTGCATCCGACTTGTGAATGAGTTGGTGGCGGAACATGGTAATGTTAAGTATATTATCCTGCCGACTATCTCCGGTATAGAACACAAAGTCTTCGTCGGCCCCTTCGCCAGATATTTTCCGACTGCACAGGTATTTGTAGCTCCCCATCAATGGAGTTTTCCGCTAAATCTGCCCCTTAGCTGGCTTGGTTTACCCTCAAAAAGGACTCAGGTACTCCCTGAAGATAGTAGCAAAACACCCTTCGCTGATGAGTTTGATTATGCAATGCTAGGCCCCATCGAGCTTGGCCCTGGTCGATTTGCGGAGGTTGCTTTTTTTCACAAGCGATCGCATACTCTTTTAGTAACAGATTCTGTACTTTCAATCACAGAAGACCCACCTGCGATCGTTCTATTAGATCCATATCCCTTACTATTTCATGCCAAAGATCGGGCTTCTGATATTGTTGCAGACATTGAAGTAAATCGCCGTAAAGGTTGGCAGCGCATCTGTCTATTTACTTTGTATTTTCAACCAAGCGCCCTACATATACCCCAATGGAGTCAGGTATTGCAAGATGCCTTCAAAGCCCCAGAACGCTCAAGGAAAGCTTATTTTGGATTGTACCCTTTTAAATGGCATCCCGATTGGGCGCGATCGTTTGATGCCCTGCGAGGTAATGGGCGGTTGTTTGTCGCCCCAATTTTACAGATGCTGATTCTCAACCGCGCACCCCAAGAAACCATTGAATGGGCTGAGAAAGTTGCAAGCTGGAATTTCCAGTGGATTATTTCCTGTCACTTTGATTCACCAATTAAAGCCGAACCCCATCAGTTTCGCCAAGCTTTCTCTTTTTTGGAAAAACAGCCTGCTGTTAATGGGGGTTTGTTGAGTAGATATCCCTTACCAGAAGAAGATTTTAAACTACTTAAAGAAATCGATGCAGGTTTAAATAAGTTTGGCATTGTGCCAGTAGCAAAGGAGAAGGTGTAGAACCAATACGGTTCGGTTAATGTTTTTTGATGGAAATTCTAGATTGTAGAGACGCGATAATTCATCACAAAGACGGGATAAATCGCCGTCTCCTGCCTTAACCGAATAGTATTGGGTGTAGAACCTAATTAAACATATTTGAGGAAAAGACAAGCCTAAAACCCATACAGAGTAAATGTAGGCAAATTTACGCCATATTCTACTAACTGTTGTTTAGTTCCATTAATGAAACATTTTCGGGGGAATAAAGCCACTTTTCAAAATTGCCTTTACAGCGCGACCACTCTTTATCTGTCATCGCAAACCAATCGGTATCTCTATTTCTTCCGCGAACAAACATGTGTTGTCGAAAACGACCTTCATAAATAAACCCCATCCTTGTGGCGGTAGTTCGACTCGCATGGTTGAGAGAATCACATTTCCACTCAACTCGACGATAAGAATGGTGGTCAAAAAGATGCTGAAGTAGTAAAAACTGTGATTCGGTATTGACTTTACTTTTGTGAACTGCGGGAGTAAACCATACATGACCAATTTCAGCACGACCATTATTTGGTGCGATCGCAAGTAATGCTACAATTCCTACTTGAATGTTTGCTGAGTTTTCAAAGACTGTCCAAGTAAGAGGGTCAGATTTACTAACTAGGTTTGTTTCTATCCAGTCTTTCATCGTCGAAGGGCAATCAAATGGGCCGTAAAATAAATAATTCCATACAGCTTCTTTTTCAGGAGTGCCGTGTGAAGCTACATACAAGGTATCCACATCCCTGTCGGGAGTCAAGGGCTTGAGTGTTACAAATTGACCCTTGAGTTGCAGAAATTCTGGTGATTGCCAAGTTCGGTTTTGCATGATTTTATTGTTTCTCACACACAGATAATCTCATATCTGAGTGCTTGTTTTGAGAAACGGATTCTTGAGACTTAATGTTTGATTCACTTAAACTGTTCTTATCCAAAAGAATCAATACTTTCGTATTATGTCTCTAGATAGATGAATTATATTTATAGACCTATCTCAAGACAAATAGAATAAACGCAAGTGAGATGATAGAGTCTTTTAACAAAGAAAAATAACTTGATCGAGAGTAAATATATGTTTAGCATACTTTGGGGTATTGTTGTTGTACTGGTTGCTTTTTGGGCATTAGGATTGGTATTTCATATTGCAGGAAGTTTAATTCATGTAGTATTACTTTTAGCTATTGGGCTTGCCATTTACAATTTTGCCAAGAGACATGATGTGTAAATGAATAAATCATGAAAATCCAAATCTAGTATTCAGATGCAAAATGAGCTTTCTGCATGGCTTTAAGATGCAATTTGTATATTTCAGCAAGCCCTAATTACGCAAAATTCGCTAAAAAAGCCTTTGTAATAGCTCAATAATATTCACTGGATAATAGTGATTGTGACATTGCGGTAATTTTTAAGGCTTAATGTTTAATTCCCTTAAAACGTTCTTGTGCCGCCTGAAATGCTTCTTGCATTACCAACTGAATTCTTTGGGGGTCGGGTTTTTTACCTCCCATTAAATCACCAAAGTAAACGCAGGCTGCTTCCCCTAGCGCCCAGGTGTAGGCAGCTGCCCAAGACGCTGCGATCGCACTCCCAAAACCTGGTATAAATTTAATTAACTCCCGTGCAATTGCCTGTGCTACAAAACCACCTGCGATCGCACTCACAACACCCCCCGCCTGTGATGGTGTAATTGTCTGTCCATATAATTTACCCAACAGACTCACCATTGATACTTGTAATGCAGTGAGTACAGGCATTGTGGCAAAGGGCAAAGGTACAGCCGCCAGGGTAGCAGACATAATTGCAAATGGCAAAATATAACGGCGTGCAGCATCTCGGTAAAGATTACCAAGTTGCTTGCCAGTTTCTTCTTGGTCTAATAATTGATAAATTGCCTCGGCTTCTGCTTGTGGGAGTACTTCTGCTAAAGAATCTCGCAGTGCTTCTAAGCCATAAAATACCGGATTATAGCCATCTTCTTCTAGGGTAAAGTCAATGAGTACCGAGCGGTCAGTTATCCCTACAAAGGCTTGTTGCATTGCGGCGAAGGCGCGGTTGACTTCTTCATAGTCTGGTGGATAGCTAGGATGATCGATACTATCGAGAGGATAAACCTCATGCAAGCAGGTAACTACTAGCAGACAGGGAATATTTGGATATTTTTGGCGCAACTGTTGAGCAATTTGTCGGAGTGTGTCAGTTGCAAAATCATTGATTTTGACCGTCAGAAGGAGAATTCTGGCGGAACGAGTTTCCTTTTGTAAATCGCCAACTAACTCCTGAATGATTAATTGAGTATTTTTGGTAACATCACCTAGCCCCACCGTATCAGTAAAAACTAGTAAAGGTAGGTCATTGGAAGGATAGGCATAGCGCTGGGTATGTTGCGTGTGGGGACGAAATCCTTGACCAATAATCTCAGCAGAAACTCCTGTCAATCCCCGGACAATTGAACTTTTTCCAGCTTGGGGTTTACCAATTAGCAGTGCTTCTGTGGTTGGTAGTTCGGCTCGAATTTTCTCTAAAATCTCTGCAACCTGAGTTTCGCTCACACTAAACCATTCAACAACCGTTTGTGCCACTTGTTCTACGGGTAGCAGTTGGGTTAGACGTGTTGTTGCTTTGTTCCAGACACCACCAAGACGGTTTGTCCAAGAATTATCGACCGACTTGGTAGTTGTTTCATCAGTCGGTTTACTCAATTGCTGAGAATCATCTTGCTCAGTCATTTTCATGAAAACGGTAGATAGAATTACAAACTACATCCTGTCTATATTTATCGTACTGTCAAACTTGGTTTAGTTTGGGTTAATTTACTCATCCTAAAGTTCAGTTTCTTCACCCAATGGCTTTTCTTGAACACGCTCTTTCCAATATCCTGGTTCGCGGCTACAGTGCATCACCGCCAAAATCAAAATGTAATCTTCCTGAATGGTGTATAAAATTCCATAGGGAAATTTGCGTGTTAAACACCGATTGAATGTTTTCCTCAAAAATAGCCCAGCGATTTGGTGATTGAATGATTCGGAAAATTGTATCCTCAATCGCCTTAATAAATGCTTATGCTAATTCAACTCGACGTTCTGCGTAAAAATTGACTGCTTCGCCGTATTCACTTAATGCTATTGGGTGAAAAACGTACTTCATTAATCGAAAAGTCGTCTCACCCTAGCTAAGGCTTCCTCTCTAGGAATGAGTATAACTGTACCGTTTCGGACTTCATCTCTACGCTTCTTGGCTTCCTCTATCCACAGCTTTTGTTGTGTTTCATCTAGATCAAATTCAAGACTTTCAACCAGTTTTTCTGCCAACAATGCTCTTGATGCACTGGGCAAAGCTAAGGCTTCTTTCATGATTTGCTCAACAGATGACATAATTCCTGAAAGCATAGGACTATCAAGAGTCTAGCAGGAAAGCAGTAGACGTGGCACAATACTGAGATTATGGAAAGTTTCTCGGATGTCTACCTAGATCATTTTGATTCAATCAAATTAACGATCGCTTTCAGCAATACATCTGGATCTACTGGTTTAGAAATATGCATTTGAAATCCGGCTGCGAGTGCTTGCTGCTGATTCATTTCGCCTGCATAGGCTGTGAGAGCGATCGCGGGTACATGTCCTCCTTGTTGGGGCGATCGCGATCGCACTTCCCGCATCAGCATATAACCGTCTGTCTTTGGCATTCCAATATCGCTGATTAAAACGTCTGGTATCAATTCAGACAGTGCTTGTAATGCTTCCTGTGCTGAGGATACGGCGGTTACTTCTACACCGTAATCTTCCAAAATGAAGCATACTAAGTCGCGGATATCTGGTTCATCGTCCACAACTAAAACTTGAATGTCCGAAAGAAGTGAAGATTCCGGCTGACAATCTAAAGACTCATTCTCCTCATGTCTAACCTGTTCACTTCTCACTAAAAGCGGTAACTCAACAGTAAAGGTTGCACCCAATCCTTCTCCAGGACTTTCGGCTTGAACTGTTCCCCCATGCATTTCTACAACATTACGCACGATCGCTAATCCTAAACCTAGTCCACCAAATACCCGGGTAGTTGTGCCATCAGCTTGGCGAAAGTAATCAAACACATAAGGCAAAAAGTCTGGGTTAATTCCCTTACCTGTATCGCTGACTTGAATTTGCATCTGATTACCAACTTCCATGAGTCGAATTTCTACTCGTCCTCCTGTTGGTGTAAATTTTACCGCATTAGAAAGCAGGTTCCACACAACTTGCTGGAGCCGATTTGGATCGCCCATAACTTGCCCTAAATTGGCATCAAATATGGTCTGAATTTGAATGGAATTAGTTTCGGCTGCTAGTCGTACTGTTTCTACTGCTGCTTCAACTACCACTACCAAACTCACTGGACAGATATTTAAGTTTAATTTTCCTTGAAGGATGCGAGACACATCCAACAAATCTTCAATTAGCTGGGTTTGTAATTTGGCGTTGCGTTCAATAGTTTCTAAGGCGCGATGAGTGGTTTGTTCATCAAACTTGCGAGTCCGCAACATTTTCGACCATCCTAAGATCGGGTTAAGTGGAGTTCGCAGTTCATGGGAGAGAACCGCCAGAAATTCATCTTTAATTTTATTAGCGATCTCTGCTTCTTGGCGTGCTGTCCTTTCGCAGTCGAGAAGGCGATCGCATTCTTTTTCGGCCAATTTGCGATTGGTAATATCTAGGACAAAAGCAACACCGTTGTCTTGGGAGTCATTCAGCAAGGCTATCCCCAAAACAATTGGTACTCGTTTTCCATTGCGGTGAATATATTCTTTCTCGTAAATTTTGGAAACTCCAGTGCTTTGCACCTCCAAGAGGGCGCGATCGTCTAAATGCTTGTATTCAATCGGGGTGAGTTCTCGCCAATTAATTTTACCTAAAGTGGCAAATTCTTCATGAGTGTAACCAGCTAATTGAAGAAAGGCATCATTGGCATCAATCACAAAGCCGTCCACATTCCAAAAAGCGACCCCGATTAGGTTAGACTCAAACAAACGCCGAAATCGTGCTTCACTTTCGCGTAACAATTTTTCTGCGCGTTTGTGTTCGGTAATATCACGAGAAACAATAATTACGCCTTCAATACTTTGGTCGAAATTCCGTAATGCGGTAATAATGTATTCATAATAATGCACGCCATCAGTAGTTACATATTTACACTCATCCTTGATTGGCTGTCCAGTTCTCATCACAGCTTGTCGTTGATTATCTACCTGTTCTACAAGGTCTGTAGGTAAATCCAGTTCTTGCAAAGTTTTTCCGATAATATCCTGGGGTTGAAAACCTAATATAATAGCTGCATCATGACTGACATATTCATAGCAACCTTTGCGATTAAAGATGTAAATATGATCGACAGAGGCGGTGAGGATGGCATTTAAAATATTTGCCTGTTCTTGAACTTGGGTTGTTAGTTCACGAGTACTTTCTACTGCCTGCTTGCATACAGTAGTTTCCATACAAACGCCAATCATTCGTACGGCTTTTCCCCGCTCATCATAGATAAATTTTCCCTTGGCAGAAATCCAATGTACACTTTGGTCTGAGCGAACTATCCGAAATTCATCGTTGTAATCGGTTTTTTGTGCCAAGGCATGGCCGATCCTTTGCATTACAGATTGCTTATCTTCGGGATAAACGCACTTCTGAAATGTCTCATAAGGGCCGTCAAAACTATTTGGAACTACACTAAAAAGCAGTTCATAATTTTCAGACCAGATGACTTGATTGGTAATAATGTTCCAATCCCACAAACCCATTTGGGAAACATCTAAAACTAACCTTAGCCGTTCCTCACTCTCTTTTAAAATTACCTCTAATTGTTGCCGCTTAGTAATTTCTTCTTGGAGTTGCTGCAAAGCTACATCTTTTGGAGCATTTAAAGCTGGAGATTTCCCTTGTTCAAGATTGTATTCTATGTCATGCTCGACAACTTGAATATGGGAGTTTTGCGCCGCTATTGCTAGTTCTTCCTCAAGTGCTGCTTGCCTTTGCTGATAAAATATTTCTGATTGCTCTAACTCAGCTATACGCTGTCGCAAAACTGCTAATTCATCAGTAGGTTTAGAGGTAATTTTATCAACATTTGGCATTTTAACACACTATTTATAACTAAATAACACCGACTTCAAAAGTAGGTACTCCCTAGTCTTACCAGTATGGATTTTTAAGCTAAAAAATGCAATCTCTCAAAAGGCACACAGGAGTATTAGCCAGAATACATCTTCTGGTATTTGAGAGTGATTTCTAGCCCTGCCAAGGTGATATTTATATCAGAGAATTATGACAGGAGCGATCGCTATTTAAAAAGAAACAGTTAAGAATAAACTACCAAACTTTCAGACACTCATCACTCCTAACGCAGCAAAAGTGTGCTGTTGTTATCAATTAGCGTCATTCCACTAGTAGCCATACCTGGGTTAGGCTGTGCCGATGCATTATAAGTCTCAATGTAGCGACGCACTTCTAATGGAAACTGAGGATAGTCTAATACTGCGTCTCCATCGGCAATAGTTGCCCAGAAGTCTCGCAAACTTGGAGCTAATTTTCTGGCCTGTGATAGTGGTAAGTTTAATGGAGAGTGAGTTAATAACTTGATTAAGAAGGGAAAAGAGCGATCGCCCATCCATTGCCGTGATGACTCTTGCAAGTCAGGAAAATCAGGTACTGACTCTACCCGATGGGATACAATTTGCAACGATTCTTTACCTTGGTTATCCCGATGAAACTCTAGCACTCGATAAGGGTGAGGATAGCTAACTAAGGAGCCAGTGGTAATATCATATACTCCATCTGAGTAAGCAATATCCTGAACGTGCAAATGCCCTGTAAATACTAGCTTGACTCCGTAACGTCTTAGCAATTGCAATAATTCTGCTGAATTCGCCAACATATAGCGATTTGCCAGTGGGTGGTTCGATTGATTGGGCAAATGCTCCACCACATTATGATGCACCATCACCAAAATTAATTCATCAACAGATGCCGCCAATACTTCTTCTAACCACCGTAGCTGTTTGGCATCCAAACACCCCACTTGCTCACCCTGGTCATTAAAGGAGTTAGAATTTAGTCCAATTAGCTTAACTCCAGGCTGCAACTGACGAACGTAGTACATCTGCTGCGGATTTTCATAGCCAAACTTGGTGTAATAGTAGGGAAAATCTGCAAAAGCGATTGATTGGCTATCGGCCAACAGCACAGGAACGTCATGATTACCAGGAACAACATAGACGGGAAAAGGTAGCTGGGCTAAACATTGTTGTAACCAGGCGTGGTTTTCTGGTTCGCCGTGCTGAGTTAAATCTCCTGGTAATAATAAGAAATCTAAATCGAGTTGTGTTAAATGTTCGAGTACACTTTCAAACGCCGAAATACTGACTTCTACCAGATGAAACCGACTAGGATGATCCCAGATTGTGTGGGGAAGTGCCAGGTGTAAGTCACTGACTACCGCAAAACGAAAATTGAGAGCCATTGATTTATGAGAATGTTAAAAACAGTGTTTAAAATAAGCCTTTTCCCAAAAGTATAACCCTAACTTTCTTTCCTTGCTCAGGAGTGCATTTACTTAACATTTGTATACATTAAGTATTGATTAAACATTATGATGACGATTAACTTAAGGGCAATCGTAGCCATTAATCACCAAAAATTATCGGACATAGAAAAGACCAAATATGGATGATTTAAAAAACTACATCTGTCGTAGGGGCAATTCATGAATTGCCCCTACTTCTCTGCTACTCCACTTTTCGGTAAAATAACTTAGCAGATCAGCAAAGAACAGGTTCAGAATCATGGCTCAAGCTAGTATTGGGATTATTGGTGGCAGTGGTTTGTATAAAATGGACGCACTCAAAGACGTAGAAGAGGTGCATATCCAAACCCCTTTTGGCTCACCATCTGATGCTTTGATTCTGGGGACATTAGATAGTACACGAGTAGCTTTTTTGGCGCGTCATGGCCGCAATCACACGCTTTTACCCTCAGAATTACCCTTTCGCGCTAATATCTATGCGATGAAGCAATTGGGAGTGCAGTATTTAATTTCAGCTAGTGCTGTGGGTTCCTTGAAAGAAGAGGCGAAACCATTGGATATGGTAGTGCCAGATCAGTTTATTGACAGAACTAAAAATCGGATTTCCACGTTTTTCGGTGAGGGAATTGTGGCTCACATTGCCTTTGCCGATCCGATTTGTAAGAATTTGGCTGTTGTGTTGGCAGATGCGATCGCATCTCTCAATTTACCAGAAGTTACCCTCCATCGCGGCGGTACTTATGTGTGCATGGAAGGGCCAGCTTTTTCTACCAAGGCGGAATCGAATCTTTACCGTAGTTGGGGTGCAACCATCATTGGGATGACGAATTTACCAGAGGCAAAGCTGGCTAGGGAAGCCGAAATTGCTTATGCAACCTTAGCGCTGGTGACAGATTATGATTGTTGGCATCCAGATCACGATAGTGTGACGGTGGAATTGGTAATTGGTAATTTGCTGCGGAATGCTGCCAATGCTCAAAAAGTGATTCAAGAAACTGTGCGGCGATTGAGTGAAAATCCACCTGCGAGTGAGGCGCATTCAGCATTGCAATATGCGATTTTGACTCAGTTAGATAAAGCACCAGTTGCAACCAAGGAAAAGTTAGGGTTATTGTTGCAGAAATATTTGTAGTAAGCAAGTGGGTCAAATTAAATATAAAACCTCACCCTGCCTCCGGCTTCCCTCTCCTTACTAAGGCTACGGTGTACACACAAGTCTTTGAGAGTGGACTCATAGGCTTTTGATCCCCCCAACCCCCCGATAAATTGGGGGGCAAAAGTCTCTTAAAGTCCCCCAATTTATCGGTGGATTTAGGGGGATCTCCAACGATTTTGGATTTGTACAAAGATGTGTGTACCACCGTAGCCTTAGTAAGGAGAGGGATTGAGGGTTGAGGTTTGATCTTATATTTAATTACGCCTACCTACTTATTGGTTAGCGATCGCTTTATCTTAAGTTTAGGCGATACCTACGGTAAGCTCCGCTAACACAGCAACAAATTTTTTCATCTTGGAACTGGCACTTGATTAATCACCGATGCAATTACCGCATCCATTTGTAAACCATCCAGCATTGCTTCTGGTTTTAAAATCAGGCGATGACGTAGCAATGGCAATGCAACCGCTTTCACATCATCTGGTGTGACAAAATCCCTTCCAGTTAACCACGCTAAAGCTTGAGATGTCTGCAACCAAGCACCGGCGGCGCGAGGCGATGCACCCAAAGTTAAATCAGGATATTGACGCGATATTCTCACCAACGCCAACAAATAATCAACGATCGCTTCTGATACTTTAACTTCTTTCACTGCTTGTCGTGCTTGTAAAATATCGGCTACTGTTGCGATTGGTTTCAAACGGCTAATATCCAAACGCCTTGCGGCAAAACCCGCCTGACGATTGAGTAACATTTGCTTTTCAGCAGCTTGATCTGGATAATCTACCACCAGTTTAAATAAAAATCTGTCTAACTGTGCCTCTGGTAAGGGATAAGTCCCCTCAAATTCTAGGGGGTTTTGGGTTGCAATCACCCAAAATAAATCAGGTAAGGGTAAACTTTCGCCATCTAGCGTTACCTGCATCTCTTCCATCGCTTCTAGTAGCGCCGCTTGTGTCTTGGGAGGAGTACGGTTGATTTCGTCTGCTAGCAGCACTTCGGTAAATATTGGCCCTTTTTTTAAAGTAAAATTGCGGCTATTTAAATCAAAAATATTTGTCCCAGTAATATCTGAAGGTAAGACATCTGGTGTTAATTGAATTCGGCGAAAATCCCCTTGAACTAACTGTGCTAACACTTTTACGAGGAGAGTTTTACCAGTTCCCGGTACTCCTTCTAAAATTACGTGTCCACCAGCTAGCAGTGCTACTAAAAGTTGTTGGATGAGGCTAGATTGTCCGACAACTACTTGATTAAGACCTTGACCAAGCCGAATTATAATAGGATGAGTTTCGCTCATATTTTTTATTGATAAATAACAAAATTAATTACGAATTACGAATTCCCCGCAAGCTTCGCCATTTTCCCAACCAGCTTAACAGTTCTCGTTCACTGATGGGTTTTTTCCGAGATTGTAGCTTTAAAACTGCATCTAGTTCTGCTGCACTTTTGCCTGTTTTTTCTACCCAAAAACCGATCAAGGCTTGAGGTTCTAAAAGTACTTGTCCTAATCCCAAAGCTTTTTGGAGTTGTAGTTGTTCTTCTTTACCTACCATCTCTACAACAAAGTCGGTGGTATCAGCTTTCTGCAAAACTCCTGCTAAGGCTTGGATGTATGCTTCGCTGTTATCTGCAACTGGTGTAACTAAAGCCACTGGTTTCCCAAAGCGACGATTCTGCGCCCAAGTTAGCACCAATAGCAGGATACCTACCTGTATTAATATCGGAAATAAAGGAGTTTTAGCAAAAAAGCTAGATAAATTACCTTCACTTTCTTTCTTCCTGACATCAGCATCTTTATAACCGTGGATGTATTCATCGACAATTACTGTGTTACTTTTTTCACTTACTAAAATATCTAGATACTTGAAATTACTTAAATAATCTTGATAGGCGTTAGCGGCTAAATAAGGAGTGGTAGAAAAAATTACCTTTCCCTGGTTATAATTTTTTTCCCAGACAACAGCACCAAAGCGATCGCCTAAATCAACTTCCTTGGAGTTAGCTTTCTGATATCGTCTACGTGTATCAATTTTGATATCACCTTGAGGAGATTTTTGCATAGTGCTAAACTCCGCTTCTGTAACCCGCGCCCCCGCACCCAAAATTACCAAAGTATTCCCTTTTTCTACCCATTCCTGCTCTTGACTATCCAGTGTTGTCTCTCTGGGATAACCACTGATCTGTACAAAGGTAACTGGGCTTTTCTCTGACTGAAGATCGCTAAAAGGCTTTTGCCAGCGCTTGATAGAAATTCCTTGCTGTTGCATAAAAGCATACCAAGCGCCATAGCCATCGGAGGCACGATTATAGGTAGAGCCAGTGTTAATTTTTGTATGATTCGGAGCCGCGAACAAACTCAGTAAAACGATCGCAGCGAGTGCGATCGCTCCTATCCAAGCAAGCCGATTTGAACGTTTCATTTTCGATCGCTTCGTTTCAGGATCACAAGTGTTAATACTTACTTATTTTGCAGGTAAAGTCAAAAATATAATCAAGTGGCTTCATTTTCTCAAAGCGATCGCCTGCTTGATGAATGCTTCTAAGTTTTGGGTAGCAGTAGGATTGTCAAACAGAATGTTGATTGACAGTTTTAGAGCTTCACGAATAGAGGATCGCCAATCAATATCTACCGCTAATCGCACTGCAATCTTGATATATTGCGAGGCATCATCGGCAATTGTCTCAGTTACACCCATAGCTTGCAAGAAACCATAAGAGTGTCGCCCTCGCATAAACTCACCAGGACAAGTAATAATGGGTAAATGACAAGCGATCGCATCCAGTGTTGTATTCCCACCCGCCCAGTCGAAGGTATCTAAATAAATGTCTGCTAAAGAAAGCAAGTCAAAGTAATCTTCACGGGGTAAAACAGGCGAGAATACACAATAGTGAAGACTATCTAAACCTACACCCGCAAATACCCGTTTCAGACGTTCTTGAGAAATCCCACACCGAAGGAACATAAACTGAGCATTGGGAACTTGACGGGCAATTTCGGCGTAAATATAATCGTGCTGCGGTAAATATTTATAGCCAGCTTGACTAGATATGTAGACAACAGCATCTTCTCGTAATCCAAAAAATAATCGGTTGCGGCGAATTGAGTCAACTTTGATCGCAGGATAGGAAATCCCCACACCAGGCAAACGGACAAGCTTTTCAGTGTAATGATCTTGCCCATTCACAGGTTCCATCAATTCGCTAGATAAGAAATAGTCAATGCTGGGCAATCCAGAAGTTACAGGTTGTCCCCAAGCCATACATTGAATCGGTGCTAAACGAAGTCCAGCAATACATAGTGTGGTGGCATCCATTCCTAATTCTGGAAAAATTAACACATTAAGGTTGTCATCAATAACTTGTTGACAAACCTGTTCTAAATTATTCGGTAAATGATAAAACTTGGTACTACAAGACTGAAATAATTGAGTAACAGGATCAATTTGATGCCCTATGTGATATGAATAAATTTCAAAATTTTGATTATCTGCATATTTTAGCCAGTTTAAGAATAAAACTGTTCCACTCCAGCCACACAGAAAATAAGAAAGATAGCCAATCTTAATTCGCTGATTGTTGCTAATAGAAGAAATTGGACGTGACTGAATCCATTGCGGATAATTCACCGCCATAATTTGGTGAACTAGCTGCCCATATTGTTGCTGTATTAATACATCATTCTTTGCCTGATATGCAAGAAAAAAGTTTGTATGATTTCTGATTCCTGTTAAAGCTTTTTTCTGCTGCTCAAGGCTATTAATTCTTATTTCTTGAATGAGTTTTTCTAGCCCATGCTGAAACCATGCTCGGTAAGTATCAATTTCATCAGGAGTATGATAAATTTCTGGCAGCATCAGATGGCTTAACATCTTAAATATATAGTTTTCAGGAAACTTATCTGTAACCTGTTGAGCGAAGTTACGAGCTTCCAGATATTTGTGGCTTTGCTTTAGGCGAATAATCAGCCAAAAATAGAGTTCTTCTGCTTGGGGGCAATGGCTAATACCATTGTGCAATGTTTCGATAGCCGCTTGCATCTGACCAGTTTTATAGAAAATATTACTTAGCTTCAGATAATAGTCAATCTGGTACGGACAACTAGATAAATACTTGCTGTAATATAGAATAGCGTTTTCAGGCAATTCACTATCTGCGAAATAGTCGCCCCATCTTTGCCAAGATTCTAACCGGGCAGTTTCATAAACAGTTTGCTGACAAATTTCTGACAACTCACATATCGGAATTTGTGCAATTTGTAGCTGCTGGATAATATAGCCATCTTCGTTGTTAATTGGAATGCGAAAATTAATTAATGATTTAATCATAGACCATTCTTGTGTGGTTAACTGACCCGTAAGCCCTACATTCAGGTCTTCACAGATAATATTTTCTAAGCTAAGTTTCAGAACAGTCTCAAAAAGCAATGAGTTAGCATTATCTTGTAGCTCATCCGATAAATATTGAGTGTCAATTAGTAGTGTTATATCTTGTCTAGCTGGATGTGTAAAAAGAGTTCTGAGAACAGTTATCAAATCTTCTGCGTTAGCGTTCGCGCAGCGTTCCGCAGGAAAGCTCGCCGTTGGCGCAGCCTCTCGTAGAGAAGGCATCGCTGTTTCTAAATTAGACCAGTTAGGAAAAATAATGAAATTAATATCTCTTAATTCATTAATTAACATAATGTTGCAATTACTAATGGCAAGTTGCCTTGCGTATAGGCACTACTATATATGTTTTTACAGCAATGTCATCAGTAACTACGAACACAAAGATCCCCGACTTCTTCAAGAAGTCGGGGATCTAAGCCTCTGGCATTTTCCCAATCAAATAGGATTGCCAAGGCTATTTAATCGGAAATCATATCACTCAAATTGCACAAGCGATCGCCCCTATCCAAGCAAGGCAATTTGAACCCTTCATTTTCTGTTCAAGATCCAAGTATACGCGATCGCGCTTCCATTCTTGGTGAAAAAATCCGCTCAGAAAATGGTGTTGCAACAGCAGTGCAAATATATTGAAGAAACGATTCTCTGATGATATTTGCAAGTCTTAAAAAACCCCACCTATTTAATAGGTAGGGTTAGTATACTTACTAAGGCTATTTAGCTACACATAAATGATATCACTCAAATTGCACAAGCGATCGCCCCGATACAACAATAAAGCCGACAGAATCAAGCCTAATCTGGGGTTGGCGAATCCCCTCTAGAATGGCTGCATTTAAAGCAGTTTCTATCTGTAATTCTTCAGCTAATGCATTATCCCAGCTTTGTTGGTTCAAACGCAGGCGTAATTGTTCGACTCGATTGGCTAATTTCTTCTCGGCGACTCTAGCACAACATTGGCACAAGTCAATAAAATCTGGACGATTTGAGAGTAATTCCGAAGAAGTATTCCGCACTTGATAGCAGAAATTTTGCCATTTGCTAGGATCAACAAATTCGTCAATAATTCCTAAGCGCTCTTTTGCCAGATTGTAATCTCGTCCTTGACTATTGTTTTTATCTTTATATGGACGTTGCAGAATACTTAAAAGAGCTTTGTCTTCAACAACCTTTATTGGCTCTTTGCGACCATCAACATAGATAGTTTCAATAATTGGCGCAAATAGAGCATCAACACGTCGCTGCAAGTGTTTGAATTGAGAACTATCTAGTTTATTATCTAGTAAAACTTGTTTGGCAATTCTTAAATTTGCCTCGACTACATAATTGCACTGAAAACCGAACCACTCTTTCCCTTCTTTAGCATCCCAAGATGCATCAGTGCGCCACATTGCAAAGGCTTCACCTCGGTCATCCCAGTTAATGTAGTTCCAGAGTGCTTCGACAAATCCTTCCCCAACTCGAAAGAGTTTAATACCAGGATTCTGGTTTGCCACTCTGCGATTATAAGTACCAAATTGGTCTAGGTTACTATCAGCAAAACGGTTTTTTAAATCGTTTATGGGAACCAATGTCCGCGTTGAAGGTTGATAACGTCGCATCTCTGAGGAGTCGGGGTTATTGAGTCCTCGGAATCCTAGCGCCTCACAAATCCAGCCTTCAATTGCCCGTTTCATTTCTAGATGACAAGCATCGTAATTATCTAGCTCTTGAAAATACTCCGTAGCAATTTCGTCGTTAGCGTCGATTTCATCTAGAGCATTTTGTTCGCTAATTTTTGCGATTTCGGTTTCAATTTGCTCTTGAATAGGCGAAATCATCTCTAACAATCCAGCAGCACCAGATTTAAACAAAGCTATTTCTAATTCTGCAAGTTTATCATCCACATAAAATTGTAAACTCGCAATTGATTGTTGGAAAATACCAAACCCATCTTTCAATACTTGATACCAAGCATTGTGTGGGCTATCTGACAAATAAGGGCCAATCAATACACAAGATTGGACTCCAATTTTGCTACCAATGCGGTCAAGTCTACCAAGTCTTTGTTCTAATTGATTCGGCGACCAAGGAAGGTCAAAATGAATTAACCAATCGGCAAATTGGAGGTTAAGCCCTTCTTCTCCAGAGCGATCGCATACTAGAATAAAGCAGTTGGGGTTATTCTTGAACTTATTTAAGCCTTCTTCAACTTTGTCTGGTGATTCTCCAAATTGGTGTTTCGCTACAGCCTCTGCACCAAAGATATTAGACAAATATCGGACAACTTCGCCACAAGTCTGCACAAAACTCGTAAAGACAATAAATTTGGGCAAAATATCGCCAGAAATTGGTCTGCGAATTCTCTGCTGTATCCTCGTGAGGAATTCGTTTTGATTCTTCCGAATGTTGGCGGGAATTTTGTAGTATGTACCTAGCTGATTTAACAGCACTGTTTTTAAATTCTCCGTCCGTTCTCCATCCTCTTGGGGTTGACGAATAATTTTGAGGAAGGATTGCAGAATCTCTTCTTCCCCTGACAATTTAGGGGTTGTAGTTAATAGGCGAATATCATCTTCTTTAAACTCCTGGATGAGTTTAGCATCAGGCTTACCAGTTAACCGAGCGCTAATTACCTGCTCTAAAATCCCTAACCAAGTCCCAGCAGCTAAGAATAACAGCAGAAAAATTCGCTGATATGGCTTTTCATCAGGAGCAACACTACGCCATTGATTGAGTAGTTCGTGGATATCAAGCGATCGCTCGTCTAAATCATACTCTTCTTTCGGCGTAAAGTTGCGGTCAAAGATCACATCTTCCACTGCCGCGCGACGGTTGCGAAGCATTCGGCGGTGTAGGCGATAGATATCACTGACGTGGGTGCGAATCGCTTGAACGATTTGATCTTGCTCGGTAGAATTGGCTTTTAAACAATTTTCTAAATCATCCGCTAGCTTCAGTAAATACTCATCCTCACCTAAGAGGGTTCGTAGTTGCTGCAAGTTGCTTTTGAGAACAGCAGGTTTAGCACCTTCTTTAAAAGAAAGCAGAAGTCTACCGATTTCCTGACGGCTTTCAACTTTGGCGCGGAAACCTGCTAAATCACCAATTTTATAGGTTGTTGGGTCGAGCAAGTGCAACATGGCGAGAAAATCTTGCTCGTGATTGAGAACAGGAGTGGCAGATAATAAAAGTAAGCGATCGCTCTTATGAGCAAGTTCTTTACAAGTCTGAAAACGCTGGCGCACTGTCGCATCCTTGGAGGTTGCCATCGCTGCGATATGATGAGCTTCATCTAAAATTAAGCAGCCTATCCTCGCTTTCAGGTTGATTTTATGGATATCTTCAACCGCCAGCACCGCTACCCGTTTGCCAAAATGGGAGATATAAAACTTGTTTTCTAACTCAGTCCGCCATTGTTTGAGCAAATATTGCGGAACTAATACCACCGCCCCTTTTTTCGGCTCATCCAAGAGGAATTGACGGAGAATCGCACCCGCTTCGATGGTTTTTCCGAGTCCCACCTCGTCTGCTAACAAGTAGCGTTGAATTGGGTCTTCTAGTACCCGCCTAACTACTTCAACTTGGTGGGGATAAAGATTAATATTTGCTGAAATCAGTCCTGTCATCCCGCGACTGACAGCGCGTTGCTTAATCAAGGATTTGACGAAAGCCAATCTTTTGTCGTGGAAGTAAGGCGTTTCGTGACCCTTCATCGCTATAGTTTCGATGGGGTCTGTGTTTGGGAGATTACAACGAACGTAAATGTCTTCTTCAGTAGCGATCGCAGTTTTCTTATCTGGTAAATCAATTTGATACATTTCTGTATCTTCATCCCAGATGAAAACTCTGCCAACTATCCATTTATCCTGAGTCTGAGACTTAATATAGCATCGAGCTTGGGGTTCAAGCCTGACCTCAGAGAGCGAACTTAAAGGTAAAGTTTTTTGAAGACGTTGCCCTATTGAGCAGAAATACTCAACATTTGCATTGGCATCAGATATTTCCGTAACTTTTCCGATACCCAAAGAGTTATTCTGGGACTGTACTAATAAACCGAGCTTAATCATAGATCCAGTCCCCTGAACACACTAAAAGAACCTTCCAGACTAGTTTGTTCACCTATATCTGGCAGTTTTGTCGATCAACATTATAGATAATAAACTGACATTACAGTTTTTTGTCATAGCAATAGACCTCTTGCAAAAGTCCCTAACACCCCACCCCTTAGCAAGGCTACGGTGTACACACAAGTCTTTGAGAGTGGCCTCATAGGCTTTTGATCCCCCCAACCCCCCTTAATAAGGGGGGCAAAAGTCTCTTAAAGTCCCCCTTATTATCGGGGAATTTAGGGGGATATCCAACGATTTTGGGTTTGTACAAAGATGTGTGTACACCGTAGCCTTAGCAAGGGGAGGGGAGACAAAGCCTAGCTTTGGCGGGGTGAGGTTATTATATTTTTGATTTATGCAAGAGGTCTATTGTTAAGCGGCGCATTGGCATTGCAGGGTATTGTCAAATTTAATTTGCTACGAATTAATGAAATGCTGTACTTAGCTGATGATGTATGTGGTGCAACAGATTTACGCTTTGCCTTGATAACGCCACGATACAATGAAGGTGATGTAGTTTTATTGACTATGAAGAAAATCCGAGACAACACAATTAAGTTAAATCAATATTTAAAGTTGATGGGCATAGTGCCAACTGGAGGACAAGCCAAGCTAATGATTCAAGGTGGCGATGTCCAAGTAAACGGGATGTTGGAAACCCGACGAGGGCGGCGACTAGTACCGGGTGATAAAGTGACAATAGAAGGAAAAACTTTAGAGGTGAATTTGGACAACAATGAAGACCAACACGTAGTGATAGATTTTCCTGAACAAACCGAGTAAAGGATTTTTATCCCAAATTGAAAAGTTTCTCTTTTGTCTTCTGAGTAATGCTGCAAATTTCCAATAAAGTTATCATCCCACAGAGTGAGATTGAAATTAGTGCGATTCGTTCGCAAGGAGCGGGAGGCCAAAATGTCAATAAGGTTTCTACGGCAATTCACTTGCGCTTCGATATTGTCGCTTCATCATTACCGGATTATTACAAAGAACAGCTTTTAAAGCTGAACGATCGACGCATCACTCAGGATGGAGTTGTTGTAATTAAAGCACAAGAACACCGAAGCCAAGAAAACAATCGGGAGTCAGCTTTGAGACGACTTCAAGAACTGATTCAAAGCGCAGTTGTAGTCACGATAAAGCGCAAACCCACAAAACCAACTCGCAGTTCTCAAAGAAAGCGCCTTGACTACAAAACTAAGCGCGGACAGGTTAAGTCTAACAGAGGGCAGGTGACAGATTGTTAAAATAATTCGTAATTAAATAATGCAACTGGGATTTATATCATGTTCGCTTGATTACTTATTAAACCCGAAGAACCCCACCCCGCCTGCGGCAACGGTATACACACAAGTCTGAAAAACTTCATCCACCAAAGATTTGCGGTGAAGCAGCACTGCGGGAGGGTTTCCCTCCGCAGACGACTGCTGTTAGCGACGCAGGAGCGTCACCCGTTCGCGTAGTGTCTCCGATAGAAGAAGGGTGCGAATCGACGGCGTAACAAAGCTAAATTGTTGCAATCATGGCGATACCTGCGGCGGGCTACGCCAACGCATTTGTTATTTCGGCATACGCATTTGTTATTTCGGCGTACTCATTTGTTATTTCGGCGTACCCATTTGTTATTTCGGCGTACCCATTTGTTATTTCGGCGTACCCATTTGTTATTTCGGCATACGCATTTGTTATTTCGGCATACGCATTTGTTATTTCGGCATACGCATTTGTTATTTCGGCGTACCCATTTGTTATTTCGGCGTACCCATTTGTTATTTCGGCGTACCCATTTGTTATTTCGGCGAACGCATTTGTTATTTCGGCATACGCATTTGTTATTTCGGTGTGTCCATAACGCGCCCAACGAAACTACTAAAAAAGTTGAAACCTATAGTCTGTACACCGTAGCCGCCTGCGGGGAGGCGTTCGGGGTGGGGTGCAATGACTGTGGGAATTATAAGTAGGTAGGCGAACTTGATATTAGACCGAGCGACAAAACTTACTGCTTGTTAGAAGTGGGAAGTTAAACCGCCGAAATTTTTTAATTTATAAATTAGATTTTGGTATCCAATTTGGTTGCAAAATCTTACCAGAGAACTAAGAGGTTGTTTGAAAAGTAGTTTGCTATAATTTTAATCACATTCTTACCCCCCTTAATCCCCCCTTTACAAGGGGGGAAACAAGAAAAATCCGGTTCCCTCCCCTTTATAAGGGGAGGGTTAGGGTGGGGTAAAAATATTTGATACATCAATCATGACTTTTCAAACAACCTCTAAGACTAATTCTTTCTATTGACTATGGTCAAGTTTATGGCTTAGTTGGTTAACTTAAGAATAATAACTATTAAAGGTGAAAAAATGAATAAGACATTACTAACAATTTTGATGTTTGCCCTGTTAATCTTATTCATCATTTCTCCCTTTGCTGCCCTTGCTAGTTTAATGCTGATAGTGTTAGTCTCGGCGTTTTTATCTTTACTAGGAAACTTGTTCCAAGTAATAATTGGTGGTGATACCAAACCAAAAGGGTCATAAAAGCACAATTCCAAATGAAGATTTCCAGATGCGCTGCTCCATAAAACATTGTCCAGAGAAAAGGCTCATCTTTTTGTGTGAGTGGACAAATAGAATAATCCATACAGCAGTTTTCTTATTGCATCAAGTATAAAGCTACGGGTTTTGAGGCAATTTAGAGGGTAATTTACTTAGTGGTGTCGCTAAACCGTCAATACTGACAAGATTTTTCTTCTGTTGAAATTCTCTAACTCCCTCTTCGCCTTTTTTGCTAGCCCAGGTTACTAAAGTCTGGCGCTGACCTCGATATTCATATACTGGTACACCAAAACCACAAGAAACCTGTATTTTTTCAATGTCGGCGATGATAATTTGACGAGCTCCAGGCATCGGTACAAACAAAGAATATAGAGAGTCCCAATCTGGAGAACTCGGTAAAATCGTGTTTCCTTGACCGTAAAGACGGAGGATACACGCGGGTTCTTCAAAGGCGCAAAACATGAAGGTTATCCGCCCATTTTCTTGCAAATGGGCTGATGTCTCGTTACCACTGCCTGTAAGGTCTAAATAACCTACTCGGTTAGGAGAGAGGACGCGAAAGCCTCCTAAACCTTTAGGAGATAGGTTAACATGACCCGTAGGACTCAAGGGTGCAGAGCCAACAAAGAAAAGATGTTGGGCTGCAATAAACTCTTGCAGTTCGTCAGTAATACAGTCAAAAACTTTAGCCATAGACTGTCTGATTTATATTTGGAAATTCCCCATCTTCTCAGCCTATGTCTTAGCTAAATATCTAGCAAGGTTTAATTGCTCATGTCTAAAGAAGTGGGGAGTTGGGAAAAATATTACTGTCTCATATACCGACTTGCCATTTGGATGGCATCAGCGATATCAACATCACCATCGCCGTCAGCATCCAAAAAGGAATTTAGTACAGGATTCCCGCCAGCTTGGGCATTTTGAGCGCTTGCACCTGATTGTAAGAAATTCAGCACTAAAGGTACTGCTAAAGGTAGCAATTGTTGAACTATACCAGCATCTAATCCAGTGCGCTGGGCAGCGACCTCAGCTACTTGCTGTTGTATTTCAGGAGAAAACAGCGAATCGACTGCTTGGGGATTAGCTGAAGTCCCAGCGTATTGATTCACTAAACTTTGTGCGGCTTCATTTCCGTCTGTAGCTTGCTTGTCTTGTAAAGCAGAACGCACTTGACCACCGACAATTGACAAAACTGATTGAATGGTAGAAGGATCTGCGCCAGTGCGATCGCTCAACTGTTGTACAGTGTTAATAATTCCTCCCAGTTGCCCTAAGCTACCTTGTTGATTGGGATTAGCGACAGCCCCAAGAATTTGATCGAAAAGTCCCATAAATTTATTTCTCCCTTTATTCTCAAAAAGCTTGCCAAAACTGGCTTGAAGTGTTCGTGTGTAGGCAAACTTTCGTCAGTCCACTAAAAAATTTAAACACGCAAGTTTCTACTTGGTGTTAATTATTATGAAAAAATTAACTTTGGAAAGCTACTAGCTCAAGGATGAGAAGTCGGTAAAGTGATACTTGTGGTGGGCAAAGCAATACCTGCGGTGGGCAGAGCCAACGCAAATTCTGTACCTTGATTTAACTCAGACTGACAGCTAATCTTGCCTTTGTGTTTTTCTACCACAATTTGATATGCGATCGCTAGCCCCAAACCAGTACCAATACCTCGCGGTTTGGTTGTAAAAAATGTTTCAAATATCTTTTTCTGATTTTCTGGTGGAATACCAGCCCCGTTGTCGGCAATTCGCACTATCACCAAATCATTCTGGCAACGTTCTGTAATAATAGTGATTTTAGGGATAAATTCAGGATTATCAGCCGATTTTTCCTCCACAGCATCAAGTGCATTGCTGATCAGATTCATAAATACTTGATAAAGTAAACCTGTATAGCCTGGAATCGCTGGAATCTCTCCATAGTTGCGAACAAGGTTAATCCCATTTTTCAGGCGATTGTTCAGAATTAATAATGTACTATCTAAACAAGCGTGTAGCTCTACTAACTGCGCTTCGCCATCGTCTAAACGAGAGAAATCTTTTAAACTTCGGACAATTTCTCGCGTACGTTCAGCGCCAACTTTCATTGAATTGAAGAGTTTTGGCAAATCTACTTCTAGAAACTCCAAATCAATTTCTTCTGCTAGAGTTTGCACAGCAGTGGAAGGGTGAGGAACTTCGGCTTTGTATATTTGCAGTAATGCTAATAAATCGTCAGTATAGGTTTTTGCGTGTACCAGATTGCCAGAAATGAAATTTACAGGATTATTAATTTCGTGAGCCACACCAGCTAACATCCGTCCTAAACTAGACATTTTTTCACTTTGAATAAGTCGGACTTGAGCCTCAGCTTGTTGTTCTTCTAAAAGGTGCTTTACCTGTTGAATTAGCTGGTTAAGAGAAGTAGTTAAAGCCCCAACTTCATCTTGGGTAATTACGGGTGCTTGCAAGTCAAAATTGGCTTCTTGGCTAACTCTTTGGGCGATATTTGTCACCGCTTTAATCGGATAGGCAATGATTCTACTAGTGTAGAAAGCTAGGATAGCAGCGATCGCTACTGACAACACCATAGTACCAATAATAATCTGAGCTTGGATTAGCCCAGCCTTTTCTTGGGCTAGATCAGATTCCTCTTGGCCTTCTCGAACTGTTTTAACAAAGTCGGTTAACTCATGAGCAAATTGATAAAACTTCACGGACTCCTGACTTTCACTGAATTTTGAGATTAACTGCTGTGCTTTTAATGTTCCTTCCGGCTGTGAACTTAATGGCAAAATTTGCTGAATCAGCGCTCTGAGTTGTTCAAAATATCCCGCTATTGTGCTGTTATGCTTTGTAAGCAGAGTTTGTAAATCCGTTTGCGAATTGATTTGACTAAATTCCTGCATCTGAGAAAGCAACGTTTCAGTTTCTGCCAAATCGCTTTTGAAACGAGAAATTCCCTTTTGCAACACTTGCGGCTGCTGCAAAAAAGGCACTATTTCTTGCTGATGGATCTGTATTTTCAACAAGTTACCTTGTAAACTACTTAACAATTCTCCTTGTTCATCTATCAATAGATGATGTTGTCTAGCTTGTTGGAAATAGCGATCGCCTATTACCAACCCTGCTGTTGTCCCTAAAACTGCAACTCCCAAAGCCAAACCGTATCCATAAAAAATTTTTTGCCGAATACTCAGGCGATGGAATTTTTGTTGAACCCAGTTAAAGTATTTTAATTGAGGTGTTGCAGTCATGGTATTACTCGCTGTTGAATTTTTTACTAGGCGGTTTTTCATCAAAAACAAGAAATCCAGCCGCAAAGAAGAACACATTTAATCCAAAATGCGCTCTCAGTCTATCAAAGGTGGCTTTTTTCTACCCTGGTTAAAAATACTGGAACTGTGAAAATAAGAAGTATCTGTCTACTGAGATATAACAATCTGAATTTGATCTCAAAAAATCCTGAAACTATTAAGATCAGAAGCATCTGCCTACTAAATACCCACTAATCTTTCCCAACCATGCCTCTGTCGCGCATAGTAACGCTAATTGTTGGTCTAATCGTCATTTTGGGGCTAGCCCTCTGGCTAATTGATTCCCTATCGCGCCTCTATTGGCAATTGTCCTATTCGCCGTTGCTTGGCAATTTGCTGCTGTTGCTGCTGATTGTCCTGATTGGAGCCTTGGTTGCGGCTTTTGTCTATTATGTATTGGTAATTCAATCTGGGGAAAAGCGATCGCGCCGCAACCCCAAGCGAGTGACTGCGGCGCAAATTCCTGCGGCTAAATCTGACGCTGCTTCTACAACTCTCCAAGCTGTGCGCCAACAAGTAGCGCAAATTCAAGATGAAGTCACACGCCAAGCTTTATTAAGTCGATCGCGCGAAATTGAAGCGAACTTAGCACGGGGTGAAATTCAAGTAGTGGTATTTGGTACGGGGAGTGCTGGCAAAACTTCCCTAGTGAATGCGATTATGGGACGCATGGTGGGGCAAGTGGATGCACCGATGGGTACAACCCAGGTTGGAGAAACCTATTGTTTGCGGTTGAAGGGATTAGAACGCAAGATTTTAATTACAGATACGCCAGGGATTTTAGAAGCGGGGGTGGCGGGAACGGAACGCGAACAAATGGCGCGAGAACTGGCGACGGAAGCAGATTTACTGTTATTTGTGGTGGATAATGACTTACGACGCTCAGAATATGAGCCGTTGCGGGGATTAGCAGAAATTGGCAAGCGATCGCTTTTGGTACTTAACAAAACCGATTTATATACAGATGAAGATAAAGAAGCGATCCTTGCTAGGTTGCGTCAACGGGTACGGGGATTTATTGCTACTAGTGATGTGGTGGCGATCGCAGCTAATCCCCAATCTGCACAACTAGAAACTGGCGAAACCTACCAGCCGGAACCCGATATTGTCCCTTTACTGCGGCGCACAGCTGCTGTTTTACGCGCCGAAGGTGAAGATTTGGTAGCAGATAACATTCTTTTGCAATCTCTGCGATTGGGAGACGAGGCGCGAAAACTCATCGATAGTCAGCGTCGCCGTCAAGCTGACAAAATCGTGGAACGGTTTCAATGGATTGGTGCTGGTGTAGTCTCAGTCACGCCCATACCAGTCGTAGATTTATTGGCGACAGCCGCAGTCAACGCTCAAATGGTTGTGGAAATTGGCAGAGTCTACGGCTGTGAATTGAATATGGAACGGGGACGAGAGTTAGCCCTTTCTTTAGCGAAAACTATCGCCAGTTTAGGCATTGTTAAAGGAGCGATTCAGTTATTATCTACAGCTTTGCAACTTAATGTTGCTACCTTTCTGATTGGTAGAGCAATTCAAGGCGTTACAGCAGCTTATTTAACGCGAATTGCTGGTAAAAGTTTTATTGAATATTTTCGTCACGATCAAGACTGGGGTGATGGTGGAATGACGGAAGTTGTGCAGAAACAGTTTCAGATTAATCGCAGAGATGAATTTATTAAAGCTTTTATTCAAGAAGCGATCGCGCGAGTAGTGAAGCCGTTACAAGATAAATCTGAAGTAGTTGAGGAAGATGAAGAAATCAATAGTTAAATAATTAAAAATTAAAATAAGTATCCTTATTTATCTTATATAATCTAATTTCTAGACACTTTTAAGTGTGCTAACATATCGACAATAGTCAATAGAAAAGAACAATACCTGAAACAGTAACTATTGAAGATGCATTAGAGTTAATAAAACAGCTTTCGTTAAGAGATAAAATCCGCCTAATAGAGCAAATTGCACCCCAAATTGAACGCGAGTTAACAAATGTCGAAATCTGGGATAAGCACTTAATAGAGCGTAGGCAGGCATTGCACATAAAATAATATCGTATTTGCTGGGAGCCTTCCGTCAGGTTGCAGCTAAAGAACGAAAAATTCGCCTAATTTCGGTTTAATGACTAAAAAAAAAGTTAAAAATTATCCGGTTTATACTTATGATTATCCAGATCATAATTATGAAGACAACAGTGTTTATCTAGTTATTTACTGCAACGGTAAAAATATTAAATCTCTAAAAAATGAAGATGCACAGTGGTTACTGAAGGCTTTAGAAATCTGGGAAAGTCAAGAAGATATTCAAGCACTCTTAAGTTCGTATCACTACTAAATTATCGTAATATTGCCTTGGATGAACACATAACATTCATTCTTTTGTTGGCCAATCGCTATTTTTGACTTTTCCTCTAAGAATTTTTTAGGGGCGTACGCAAAAATACTTAAAAAATAAACTTGTATTTAAGGTATCAAAACTCTGTTCATTTATTTCTAAAGCATTCCGGAAACAGGAGGTAATGTCAGAAAAACTAAATAATAAGGACTTACTGAGTAACCAGGTCATGACTAACCACATAATCGGTAAATTACTACAAGGGCGTTACCAAATTGTCCAAACCCTTGGTGCAGGGGTATTTGGACAAACATACATAGCTGTAGACGTAGATTATCCAGAGAGTCCCAAATGCGTTGTTAAGCAAATTAAAGTCAATAGTTCCGAACCTGGCTACTTGGAAATGCTGAGGTTAATGTTTCTAACTGAAACTGAAACCCTCAAGCTTCTGGGAAGCCATGCACAAATTCCTGAATTTATCGCCTGCTTTGAAGAAAAAAAACAGTTTTATTTAGTACAACAGCTAATTGAAGGACATGCACTGACTGCGGAATTACCCATTGCTCAACAGTGGGGGTGTCTGTGGAGTGAAAAGGAAGTTGTAGAATTTCTAATAGATGTCTTAGGTATTCTAGAATTTGTTCACTCTCAAGGCGTAATCCATTGTGACATCAAACCGGAAAACTTGATTAGACGTAATAGCGATGCCCTACGCAAGTTAGTTTTGATTGACTTTGGCTCAATCCAGTCTATCGATTTTGGCATCGGTGCGGAATTGCCGATTTATAGAATTCCCGTCACCTCATTGGGATACATACCGCCAGAGCAATTTATTGGTCAAACACAGCCTAACAGTGATATTTATGCTTTGGGTATGATTGCTATCCAGGCTTTAACTGGGTTAGAACCACTACAATTAAAAGTTGATTCTTATACTAATGAAATTTTTTGGCGTTCTCAAAACACGCCAGTTAACGATTATCTAGCTGCTGTTCTCAGCCAAATGATCCGCTACGATTCTGAAAACCGCTTTCAGTCTGCGGCTGAGGTGTTGCAGGTACTCAAACAAATAACATGGGAAACTCAGCCACCAGAAACGTTAGAAGCAGATAATCAATTTTTTCCAGAAGTGGCGATTGAAGATGCTAATCCTACATCTGGTAAATTATCTCCCTTATTCACGGGAATAAAAGTCGGGCTAGCGGCTAATTCTTTATTGATGGGATTTGGTGCATATTCTTTAATTAATACTGCCCCAGCATACTCAGAAACAGAAACTTTATCTAAAGCCACACAAGAATATCAAGCTGGGGATTTGCAAGAAGCGATCGCACTTATTAAATCAATTCCCTCCCACAGCAATGTTTATCCAGAAGCGCAAGCCACAGTTGAAGAATGGCAAGGGCAATGGCAAGTTGCTGCCCAACAATACCAAATGGCTCAACTAGCTTTTCATGAGAGCCGATGGTCAGATGTTATTGATGCTGTTTCTCAAATTCCAAATATTTCATATTGGCAATCTAAAACAGATAAACTAGTTCAGCAAGCATACCTTAACATTGAAGCACAGACACAAGATTTGTTAGCAAAAGCTTACGAAAGTGCCCAGATAAAAGATTTTTCTAGTGCATTACAATATCTGCGACAAATTCCTAAAGAAAGTCGTGCGGGTGCTTTAGTTCAAGAAAAATTGGCTGAGTACAACCGAAAGCGCCAGATTAGAGCAGCTTACTTTTTACAGAATGCTTACAAAAAAGCATCCATTGGTGATTTCGATTGGGCTGTAAAATTTCTCCGAAACATTCCCCAAGACACTCTAGTTTATGCTCAAGCTCAAGTCAAATTAAATGAGTATACTCAAAAGCAACGTCTGCTAGCTGACAATCAAAAGGTAGCTTTTGCAAAAAGAACAAATTCATTTGTCTCTAAAAATCCTCCTAAGATTAAATATATTCAGGAAGTAAATTATTTACAAGAAGTGAATATTCGATAGTTACAGCAATTTTTAGATAAATGTATTTGTTACATAGAGTAATTTTAAGTAGAGATGCGAAATTGTACTGGGCTTTACCCCGCTACGCTAACGCATCTCTACAGGTCTAAAATCATTAACAAAAATCCTTAACTAAACCGGATTGATACATAAAGAAGTGATGGCAATACTGCTCGGTTAAGGGGTTTATTCCTCGAAGATCCCCCCAACCCCCCTTCAAAAGGGGGGCTTATAAGCATCTTTTACCCCCTTCAAAAGGGTGTCGCCGTAGGCGGGGGGATCTTAACCGAACCGTATTGGAAGTGATGGTTGCTTTTATTTAGTTTACAATTCTCATTTATCGAATGGGTAGTTCAATAATAAACTCCATCCCTTCACCTGGCTTGGAATCGTATGTGAGCTTGCCATGATGGTTATTAACCACAATTTGGTAAGCAATAGATAGACCAAGCCCTGTTCCTTGACCGACGGGTTTTGTTGTGTAAAAGGCATCAAATATTTTTATTTTATCTGCGTTTTCTATACCTGAACCATTGTCGGCAACTCTTAAAATAACTTGCTCTCCAATTGCCTCAGTTTTAATTTTAATCATACCAGGAGATTGATATATTGTATCAATATCTTTATTTTTATTTGCTTCTTCAATTGCATCGATTGCGTTACAAATTAAATTCATAAAAACCTGATTTATTTCACCAGGAAAACACTCAATAAGTGGCAAATCTCCATATTCTTTAATTAATTGGATGGCTGGGTGATGAGCATTTCGCTTAAATCGGTGTCCGAGAATGAGTAATGTACTTTCTAACCCTTCATGCAAGTTAGCTAATTTCTTACCAGCTTCTCTGTGGCGCGAGAAGTTGTTCAAATATGACACAATTTCTGTGACGCGATCTGTACCAAGTTGCATTGATTTAATAATTTTCGATAAATCATCTAACAAAAAGTTAAGATCGTTTTTTTGAATTGCGATTTGAATTTCATCTGGGGGTTCAGGCAGATATTTTTGATAGAGATACAGTAAACTAATTACCTCTTGTACATATTGTTCAACAAAATTCAAGTTGCCAGCTATAAAATTAATGGGATTATTAACCTCATGAGCAATTCCGGCTGTCAGTTGCCCTAAAGCTGCTACCTTTTCTGCTTGAATAAGTTGAGTTTGAGTCTGTTGTAATTCGGCGTTTTTAGCAATCAAGGTTTTCGTCAAATTTCTCAGCTTGAGGTGATTTTCAATCCGCACTAAGACTTCTTCATACTGAAAAGGTTTGGTAATGTAGTCTACAGCTCCCAATTGCAAACCTTTGACTTTATCAGCCGTTTCTGAAAGGGCTGTCATAAAAATGACTGGAATATCTTGGACACGAGGATTGCTTTTTAGCTGTTTACAGGTTTCAAAACCATCTATACCCGGCATCATCACATCCAGCAAGATTAAATCAGGTAAATCATCATTTTCTAATCGCTGAAGGGCTTTCTCTCCACTGCGTGCTGCCCAAACTTCAAAGCTAGATTGATCCAGAAAGCTGGATAAAATTTGTAAATTTGCAGGGTTATCGTCAACGACTAAAATAATTCCTCTAGAAGGAGCATAATTGATAGAATTATTTTGGTCTTCAATAATTGTTTTCATACTGTTTGCACCACATATTTAGTCAAAAAACTTAGAATTAAATCTTCATCAAATTGCCTTGCTAGTTGCCGTAGTTCGTCAGCAAATGGTGCGAAGGTTATGTCTGTTTCCTCAAGTTTATCGGCCCACTTGAGAATGGCATTGAAGTTACCTTTAGTGGCTAAGGTGACTATTTCTTGCAACACTTGGGGGGAAGGAGCGGTTAATTGAGCAGTTACTATTGTTGCTTCCTTAGCTTTTTCCC
This sequence comes from Nostoc sp., assembly GCF_036917465.1. Classification (GTDB taxonomy): domain Bacteria; phylum Cyanobacteriota; class Cyanobacteriia; order Cyanobacteriales; family Nostocaceae; genus Nostoc. The sequence goes on along the minus strand of NZ_JBALDL010000002.1, from coordinate 18,967 downwards.
CATCCGGCTGAGACTTACTGTAAATCCATACCAAATTTAAGTATTGTTCTAGTTGATGCAATAATTCATCTAATTGTATGGGTTTGGTTAAGAAGGCATTACCTCCAGCTTGCAGGCTGCGATTTTGGTCGGCTTCAAAGACACTAGCGGAAGAAACAATAATGAATATATCCTGAATTTCTGGAGTCTGACGGAGGTGTTTAATTAATTCAAACCCATCCATTTCTGGCATCAGCAAATCTGTGATGATTAAGTCTGGCTTGAGGGCGATCGCTTTTTTTAAACCTTCTTTACCGTTGCTGGCTTCAACTACATTAAAACCTAGTGGTTGCAGTAAGTTTGTAATGACTGTGCGATTCTCCCAGCGATCGTCAACCATCAGGATGGTGTAGGGGCTACCCTCAAAGCCAATGATTTGTTTCTCTGATGCAGCGATCGCAGATTTTACCCAATCAGTTGCTTCAGGAATCTCCAACTCAAACCAGAAGCTACTCCCCTGACCGATCTGACTCTTAACATAGATATCGCTACCCATCATTTGGACTAACTGCTGAGTAATAGCTAAACCCAGCCCTGTACCTTCAGCTTGGCGCTTTTTTTCACCTACTTGTTCAAAGGGCAAGAAAATTTTGCTCAACTCTGCGGTAGTTATACCAATTCCCGTATCTTCTACGGTAAAGCGAAGGCGATGTTTGATTATCTGCCCATCATTGGGAGGTTGATCGATTACTTCAATATTGAAAGTAACCTGACCTTCATCTGTAAATTTGATGGCATTTCCCAGCAGATTTAATAGTACCTGACGTAATCTTTTGACATCAACATAAACCCCTGTAGGCAAATGGATCGCAGGTTTATAGACAAAGCAAATGCCCTTTTGTTTTGCCCGAATCTGGCATATTTCGATAATTCCTTGAAGAAAGGAGGGGAAATGCACATCATAAGGATGCAGTTCTAACTTTTTCGCTTCAATTTTGGAGAGATCCAAAATGTCATTAATTAAAGTCAGCAGATGAGAGCCACATTGTTCAATAATATTGAGGTGATATTGCTCTTGCTTAGGTAAAGCTGGGGAACGCAACAAAATTTGGGCACAACCGAGAATGCCATTCAAGGGTGTTCGCAGTTCATGACTCATGTTAGCTAAAAATTCGCTTTTAGCATGGTTGGCTGTATCAGCCGCAGCTTTAGACTTTTTCAGTTCGCGTTGTTCAAATGCTTGCACTTGCCACAAGACGGTAATCATGGTGACAGTTAATGCACCGACAATTAAGGCGATCGCATCGAGGAATTGCAATCGAGATTCGATATTTTGGCAGGGAATCACCAAAGCTACAGACCAATTAGCGGCTTGCAACGGCAGATAAGCTACATACTTTTTAGTGCCGTCAATTTCCATTAACTCAATTCCCTGTTGTTTGTTTACCATCCTCTGGGCGATCGCATTTAGATTGCGATCGCTCATTTTCAGCAGGCTGGGTGCAGGTTTTTCTAGGGTTGACATCAACGCTGAGTTAGGATGAGCGATCGCTTGTCCTTGAGAATTCAGCGCAAAAGCATAGCTGTTCGTACCGTATTGCAGGGAGTTAACAACCTCTGTAATGCGATCGACTCTCACATTGCCCTGGAAAGCCCCGATCGGTGAACTACTGCTAGCAGAATTTGACCAGATCGGGGTAGAGATCGCAATTAAAGGAATTCCTGTAGAACGGCTAATAAAGGGATCAGAAGTATTGCTCTTTCCCGCAATTGCCTTTTTAAAGTAGTCTCGATCCCGAATATTTTTATTTGATCGACCAACTTTTGTATTGGAATATGAACCATCTGGGTTAGCTATTTGGAAAAGGAAAAATTCATTGATCCGCTTGACTTCTGCTTTTAAATAGGGGTCTGCCACAGACCAGTTTAAGGAGCGGACAGTTGAAGTATTAGCCAGGGTTTGTACCTCCACTTGGCGAAGGTCTAACCACTCCTCAATTTCAGCACCCCCTCTCTGCACTTCTAAAAAAGCGCTATGTCTCAAATCTTTCAGCGTCATATTTCTAGCAGCTTGATAGCTGAAATAGGCAGAAATACTGACTATAAGGGTGGTACCGCCAAGAATAAATCGAATCAGTAAATTTCGTGAGGGATGACTTTCTTTGTCAGATGTCGATAGGCTGGAGTTTTGTTGTATCAAGGGTTAGCTCCTTAATCACATAGTTCGGTAAGAAGAAATTCTAGGTTATCTTTAGATTTCCCTATAAATTACCGATGCTCACAGCTTTTGGTAAAATAAACCAAAAATTTATCCAAATGTCATGAATTATAAGTTTTTATCTGAGAATATTCTTTAAAATCAACTAAAATTCCAATTATTGCTTCTAATTAAGTGTTGTTAAAAATTCGTAATTAATAATTACGAATTGTTTAGTATATTAGGGCGTTGTCTGCGGTGGATTAATAGGATTAGGAACTGGAACAACTGGCACAATTATAGGCTTTGGTTTCTCAGATTGCAATTGAATCTGGGCTTGATTGCGACCATCTATAGCTTGTTGGTAATTAGGCTTGTATTTTATTGCTTGATCGTAAGAGGCAATCGCATCCTTATATTGCTTCAAATTTAGTAGAGCATTGCCTCTGCTATACCAGCTTTCAGAATGATCTGGTTTATAACGAACTGCCTTATTATAAGATGCGATCGCATCTTCGTATTTTTGCAAAATGTATTGTGAATTTCCTAGATTATACCAAAGTTGATAATCTTTTTGCTTCAGGGTTGCAGCTTTATTATAAGATTTTATTGCTTCTTCGTAGCGCTGACTTTGATGCAGCGACCAGCCCAAGTTATACCATGCTTGATAGTTACCAGGGTTATATTTAATTACTTGATTAAAAGATTCGATTGCTTCTGGATAACGTCGTAAATTTAGGAGAGTATTACCTCTTGAAAACCAGGCTTGATAATAGTTTGATTTGTATTGTACAGATTTATCATAAGCATTGAATGCGTCTTGGTAGCGTTGTGAATTGACTAGCATATTCCCTAAATTATACCAAGCTTTCTCGTAGTCTGGTTTTAACTCAACGACTTTTTGGTAGGCTGCGATCGCTTCTTCGTATCGTTTAGAATTCTGTAAGGCTAATCCTTTTTTGTACCAAGCTTCATAATTATCTGGTTTGAATTCAATCGCTTTTTCATAAGCTTTAATTGCTTGGTCATATTGGTTCAAGTTACTAAAAGCTTCACCCTTAGCATTCCAGACTTCTGAGCTTTCATTCTTTAATTGTAAGGCTTGGTCAAAAGATGCGATCGCTTCTTGATATCGCTGTAGACTTGCTAATACAAAGCCCCTTCCACTCCAAGCCTCAAAATAATCTGGCTTAATTTGAATTGCTCTATCATAAGCAGCTAATGCTTCTTTAGATTTTTTTAATTTATACAGTGTTTTGCCTTGACCATTCCAGCCTTTTGCATAATCCGGTCTAATATTAACGGCTTTTTCATATACTTCTAATGCATCTTGATAACGTTGCAAATCAAAAAGTGTATTTCCTTGGTTGGATAATTCTATAGCGTTATTTGAATTAATGTGATTTAAAACAAATATTGATGCTACTCCACTGACCCCAACTAAAAATATTGTTAGTAAAACTTTACCTAAAATACCTTTTTTCGGTTGAGGTTTCGTTATATTTTTTGGTGGAGAAATAGGAGTTAATGCTATTGTCTCAATCGGTGGTAGTGTTAACTCTTTCAGTGCTTGTAATGTTACCGTTGCCGAAGAATAGCGCTGTCGAAAGTCATAGCACACCATTTTATCTAAAAATTCAGCAAATTCTGGCGTTACTGTGGCTTTATCGCGCCAGATAATTTCATTAGTTTCAGCATCTTTTACTATTTCTTCTGGTAATAATCCAGTGAGAGCTTGAATAGCAATTATTCCCGTAGCATAGATATCACTGCTTAATTTTGGCGTACCATGAGCTTGTTCTCCAGGGATATATCCAGGTGTACCTATAGCAACAGTACCTTTAGCTGAACCTTCGGGAGTAATCACTTGGGTAGTAATTTGTTTAACCGCACCAAAATCAATTAAGATTAACTTGCCATCTGGGTGTCGTCTGAGGATATTTCGCGGATTAACATCACGGTGAATTACATTCTGCTGATGGACAAATTCTAGAATTGTCAAAATTTCTTGTAAAAGCGAAATTACTTGTTCTTGACTGAGGGTTTTACCTGGTATTAATTCTTGACTCAGGTCGTGACCTTCGATTAATTCCTGTACGAGATAAAATTCGGCCTTCTCCTCAAAGTAAGCTAAAAGTTGCGGAATGCGATCGTGAGTTCCTAATTTATACAGAACTTGTGCTTCTGTATCAAATAAACGTCTAGCTGTCTCCAACGTTACGGGATCATTTGCCTGGGGTTTGAGTTTCTTGACGACACATTGAGGTGAACCGGGTAATTGAGTATCATAAGCAACAAATGTTTCACCAAAACCCCCTCCTCCCAAGTTACTAATAATTTGGTATCTTCCAACAAGTGTGTTTCCCAGCATCTCGTTTGCCTACTTAAGTGCGATGCGATCTGATTTCAATCTTGCCACATGTTAAGGAAAATTGAGGGAGTGGGTTAGCCAGAAGGAGAATAACTAATAACCAACGACTAATGACCAATGACTAATGACAAATTTATATGATTCCTATCAGTGATAATATTCGTTGTTGGAATAAACCAATAATTAATTATTGGCTTATTGGCATTAATATTGCCGTATTCTTGTGGGAACTTCAACTAGAATTTAGTGATACATTGGGCTATTTCGTCAATAGTTGGGGTGTGATTCCAGCCCAGATGAGTGGAGCAATTACAAATGCATTCTTCTTCAACAACTTGGCTGCTTGGATAATTGTTATTTGGCGGTCATGTTCACTAATTTTTGGCATATTTCTGCACGGCAGTTTTAGTCAAATATTGGGAAATATGCTATTTCTGTGGGTTTTTGGTAAGAGTGTAGAAAATATTTTAGGACATAAACACTATCTCGGATTTTATCTTACGGCTGGCATTTTAACAGGGATTATGCAAATTCTGGTGGAACCGAGTTTGACAGTACCATTAATTGGGGGTAATGGCGCGATCGCAGCTATTTTAGGGGCATACATTATGAAGTTTCCTAAAGCTAAAATTGACACCATTTTGCCGCTTATAATTCTGTATATTCCTACCGAAGTTCCAGCTTTTTTCTATATATTTTGGTGGTTTTTGCAACAGTTATTTTATGGCATAGGCAGTTTAAATATTCCCCCTATTGGCGTAAATCAATCGGCTGTTGTCTTCTGGGGGCAGGTTGTAGGATTATCGATTGGTGCAGTCTTTATGCGATTGAAAAAATGATTTATCGTAAGTAAAAGGGTTTAAATCCCCCGGAGTTGCTCCTTTACAGCGTTTCTCTGCGAGACGCTTTGCGAACGCGCATCCTGCGGCGGAGGAGACCCCAAGACCGCACTCCTGTTCGTCTGAAAACGTTTTGAATTTTTAATTTTGAATTGTTAATCGTCTGGTCTTTAGTTAGACATTACTTTACCATTACCGTAAAATTGGACTGCCATGATGATCAACTAAATACTACTTTCCACTAAGAACATTTGAAATACAGCTAGTGGCGTGGCAATACTAAATGTATGCGTTAGATTTTTGCTATATATGTAACCTTTAAACATACAGCATTTTAGCTTTTGCCACGCCACTAATAATAAAATCAGGTTTATTTATATATACTAAGTTTTTTCGCTGAATTACTTATGACTGATTAAACAAATTACGCTCTGTATTTAATGTCATGAAAATTTGATATTTTGGCTCTTGGTAGACATGAAGCTAGCCAGTAATGTAATGAAATCATGACATTGCGATCCCAAAAAGGCTTATGAATTCGTGAAACAGGCAAAAAACCTACTGATTACCCCTTGATCCCTAGATATGCTTAGTGGTTAATATTGACTTAACAAAGCGAACTTCTCCGATCCCAAAGAAATGCTAATTTTGGCATAACTAGGAATTGGTTGAAAGTTACCTCAATTTAAAAATAGATTAAAAAACTTAAAACTGGGCAAAACCAGGAGTCAGGAATAAGAAATTCATCTGGATGTGGATGAGATTTTATATAGCATTCTTTAACCAGGGGAAATCATTTACCGCTTACACTACTGGAGGCCAAATTAATGGCAAAAGAACGCCCGCCACTAGAGGAGATGACCTTACGCCAACTACGAAAAGTTGCTAGCGAATATAGCATCTCTCGCTATAGTCGAATGCGTAAATCACAATTGCTGGCATCAATTTTAGAAGTACAGCGCAGCAAAAATTTGCTCAGTCCATCTCGTTCATTGGAGGCTCAAGAAACTGTGGAAGCTGCTAAGTTTGAATTAGGTCAGGAAGATCGTACAGGTGGATCTCTAGCTGATGTTGATGAAGGACTCGCAGATTTGCCTTCTGGCTATGGTGAAAGCCGAATTGTCCTTTTACCGCGCGATCCCCAGTGGGCTTACACTTACTGGGATATTCCCAATGAACATAAAGAGGAACTGCGCCGCCAAGGGGGACAACAACTAGCACTACGGATTTATGATGTCAGCGACATAAATATCGAATACCAAAGCCCCCACAGCATTCAAGAATATCCTGCTGATGAACTAGCTAGAGAATGGTATTTACCGGTTCCAGTTAGCGATCGCGATTATGTGATAGATATCGGCTATCGTGCTGCTGATGGCCGCTGGTTAGTACTAGCTCGTTCTGCGAGAGTACACATTCCCCCCGTGTATCCTTCTGACTGGATTGAAGATGTCTTCATCTCTGTCAACTTTGAAGAAGATTTGCGTGGTAAGACTCAGTACGAATTAGTTCCCCCCGCCAAAAAGATTGCAGCTACAGCTACAGCTACAGCTACCGCTAATGGTAGTAATGGTGTGAATGCCAACGGCAATCCTATCTACGACCAAATCTTTGGTTTAGCCGAATCTGCCGAAGGACTACGGGTTGCGGGTTCTATCTTCGGTTCCCAGCATCAAGTACCAAGTTCAGAACAAGCCCTTAGCTCTTACATTTTCCCCTCTGGTGTAGGTTTGTGGGCAGTTCCCACTGTCTCTGGCTTAACCGCTTCTGGTGCAGGAATGTCAGGTGTTGGCTTCTCAGCTTCCGCCGTTCCAGTACGTCCGCGCCAATTCTGGTTAATTGCGGATGCTGAGTTGATAGTTTACGGTGCAACCGAACCCGACGCTACCGTAACCATTGGTGGCCGTCCAATTCAGCTAAATCCAGATGGCACATTCCGCTTCCAGATGTCCTTCCAAGATGGTTTAATTGACTATCCGATTCTGGCTGTAGCTGCTGATGGTGAGCAAACCCGGTCAATTCAGATGAAATTTAACCGTGAGACACCATCTCGTAATACCAACAGCAAAGAAGAAGCTGTTGTAGAATGGTTCTCTTAAGTTTTGGTTATCAGATTAATTCCAGACTGAAATTTTAAATTATTCCCCGCTATAGTAATTCTATAGCGGTTTTTTTTGCATTATATGCCAACAAAAAAATTACTTTTGTTATTTATTCTGATAATTAGTGCAAGCTTGTTATCAGGTTGTCAACAAATTGAAGCAAATTCAGCCCCTAAAGCATCTAAAACTTGCCCTGGTAAAGATACTAAATTCAGTATTGATTTTTTTAAAACCAATAATCAAGGTAAAAAAAATCCCAGAGGGATTAACAATGTGATTATTTTTAATCCCAAATCAGCAGAATTAGATTTCAAAGTTAATGTTGGCCTATCTCATAAACTCTATACCAAAGATGCGAGTGGGAAACTACGTAAAGAATATGTACCAAAACAGTTTCATGAACTACTCAGCGATGAAAATGCCAAATTAAATGGGCAGCTACCCATTGCCGCAATTAATGCCGACTATATAGGTACTGATAATAAACCACAAGGTTTAAATATTTCTCGTGGGGTAGAGTATTCAGGAGCATTTAAAAATAAGCGTTCTTCTTTTGGGATATCAGGAGGTACGCCCAATCAACGACAGGCTACTATCCAAGCCGGGAGAAGAAACAGCGATATTCTCAATTACAATTTAGTGGGCGGTAATGGCAGATTCTATCGTCAGGGAAAGTTTAAAGATATTTGTCAAGATTTGGGAGAATTTGCTTGTAAAAATGCGACTAATCGCTCTCTGGCAGCTATCACCGATCGCGGCTATGTAATACTATTAGTTAATGACTTGAAAGCTAATTCAGAGATAGAATTATCTCAACTTAATCAAGAGTTACTGCCAGATATGTTTGATCATGTCTTACAAGGCATTGCTAGCAATAACTGTTTAGGTAAGATTCAAGAAGGAATTTTATTTGATGGAGGTATGTCTCCAGGATTGTATTATAACCAAAAAACTTATGTAGAAAATCTTGGGCCGATTGGTTCAGTTTTTTTGATTTACAAAAAATAAAATATTTGAAAATTATTGCACTGTAACGGAAGTTTTAGTAGGGTCAACTCATGTATTGCTTCTACTTCTATAGGAATCCGGTTTGATTTCTGAAAATATACGTAGGGGAGCCAGTCGTGTGGGCGGGTTTCCCGACTTGAGCGTTAGCGACTGTGCGTAGCGTCACTGGCGTTGTGTTAGCACGGAGAGTACGGCATCAAATCCTTGATAATGGTGCGTTACGAACTCCGTTCTAACACACCCTACAATACTGCTTCTACTTATATTATTTATTGAGATGATAACTTTATTTACGTAGTAATGTAGGAGATTTACTTTCATATACTTAAGTTTTAGAGTACTGACTCTTTGACTTTTTGCAAATTCTCAAGCTTATTTGGATTTACCCAACGATTGACAAATTCGTGATTATGTTTGTATACCTTTATTTGCACTTGCTTAGAACTTAACTGAACTACTTCGGCAGGAATTCTTTGAACATCAGTAGAATCCGCACGAGACTTATAAAGCCAAATAACTTTTTGCCCTACTTGAAAGTAGTCAGGATTGTTAGTTAAAGAAGGTGCTTTTTCTGCCCAAGAAGGGAAAGCAATTACTAAGTTGATTAAAAGTACTAAAACCACTAGAGTGATTTGGAAAAGTTTCATAATCATTGCACTTGTCTTTGGTCTGCTGGGGCAATCAATCTGCTGAACTAACATTTATAATCCTTCTTCTTTATTTTATCAAGGTTAAAAACTAAGTAGGTTGGTGCAATCAAAGCTAACTAGTGGGGCTGTCATTTGTCCTTTGTCATTGGTAAGATGAAGCCTGTTTACTTTTCGTAACATAGTTTGATTTATTTCCGCAGACTTACTTAGGTACACTAAAACTTCATTTGGGCAATTTAGCATTAGTTTGGTCTTTGAACCCTGGCAAGCAAGACAACTACTTTCATTTCACAAACCAAAGGCTTGTATTAGTCGCAAGCTAAGTTTGTATTTGTTTAAATAAAACTTACGCAAAACTACACGCGCCCAGGGGTAATTTATAAACTGCCCCTACCTGAAAATCAGGGATTCACCTATTATTTCCGTGAGTCTTGTAAAGTTCAAATCTCTACTGATTTCAGGATAAAGCGACTTATGGAATAAAATCAAATAGTCTTTTTTCTTAAAATGATAAATTTAATTTATGATAAAATTGTGATGTTCTGATTTAGAAGTTTCTTTTAGTAGCTTACCTTGCGGTGTTTGGCAGCGATCGCCTCTCAACCCCATTCTTGGTTGGGCAAGACTTTTACAAACCCGTGAATTTCAGCCAGCAGAGATCAAGAAAGCGATTGCAACCATCAAGCGCAATGCTAAATTACAAGCTCAACTAATTGAAGATTTGCTCGATGTCTCTCGGATCTTACAAGGCAAGCTCAACCTGAAGATGTTTCCCGTCAACCTAGTATTGGTAATTGAGGCGGGATTGGAGACAGTGCGTTTGGCAGCAGAGGCTAAAAATATTCAAGAAACGCCAGTATTTTGGCATTATCGGGCTAGCGATCGCCCTGATTGCCGCCGTCGGATTTGTGAGTCGCAGAGTTGAATATGCGATTATTTTCAATGCCATTTTAATTACTTTTTTTTTGTTCGTATAGCAAAAGACTGGGGAGTGAATATTCTTCTTTTCTGAATCTGGGCAAATAAAAATAAGAGTTTCAGATTTTTATCTAGCGATAGCAATCAATGAATATAACTAAAAACTTTTTCTCCTCTGGCTGATTTTTTCCTTTATTTCGTAACTTAAATTATTAATCTAACTACTCCATAATTTGCTTTATTAGACAAAAGTTCCCAGCAATTAGTTGAATATTTAGTATAAAACTATAAATGTGTTGATGAGTTACTTGATAAGTAAATTATTCAAGTTAACAAACTCATCAAATCTTCATACATTTGAAACATAGTTTATCTTTTACAGTAAAAATAGTGGGAATAATAGAATAAATCAGACTGAACAAATTAGTTAGCCATGAGCCAAATATGTCCTATCTCTAAAACCTGTGCTTGTCGCAATATTGCACGCTGCCAGACTAAGGAAGCAGGCAGGCTCTTTTTCTGGTTCCCCGTTCCACATACCCTAAAGAAAGTCACCTCTTACCTAAAGCAGTTTGCCATAAAGTATGAATTGATGCACGAGCGTCTGGGTTTGAGTTTGGATTGTAGACCTGGACAGTCTCAAGAAATTGCCCGTAACCTGGCCCAACTTCTTGCACCGAGGGAATTAAAAGAGACGCAAGTTCTTTTCATTCGAGGTGCTATCCAACCTCAACTTCATGATTTTAGTGATATAACCTCATTACAACGCTTCATTAAATTGAACCAATCCGACTGGCTGGTTGAAATGTTGCAAACGGAACGATTCACCAGTTACTTTCAAGCAATTGTTTCAATTCAAGACACATCGCAGATTTATGGATATGAATCGCTCTTCCGTGGGCTGGATGAACAAGGCAATTTAGTATTACCAGGGTCAATTATGGAGTTAGCAACCGAAGCCGGACTAATACCCCAACTAGACCAAATTGCTCGCCTCAGTACAATCGCTCAAATCAGTCGCCATCAAATGAGCGGACACATTTTCATCAATTTTGTACCAACGTCACTTTATGACCCAGTTTTATGCCTACGTAGTACGGTAGACGCAATTGACCGAGCAGGCATCTCCCATGAGCGGATTGTTTTTGAAGTCGTGGAGTCAGACAATCCCCAAGATTTAACCCACCTGAAAGCTGTCCTCAAATATTACCGAGATGCTGGGTTTTTAATCGCCCTTGACGATCTTGGTTCTGGCTATTCTAGCCTAAACTTGCTACATCAGTTACGTCCAGACTTTATCAAATTGGACATGGAGTTAATTCGAGATGTGCATAAAGACGTGTACAAAGCCTCGATTACCGAGAAGCTTTTAGAGATTGCGCAAAAGTTAAACATCCAGACTGTTGCTGAAGGAATTGAGTGCATTGAGGAATTGAACTGGCTGCGAGAAAGAGGTGCAACTCTTGCTCAAGGCTATTTGATTGCTAAACCCAGTGCAGTGCCTGTGACAACAACCCCTCACTTTGAGGCGATCGCATTAAATGTAGCATCGCCAGATTGTAAGCTGGTTGAGCAGCACGTTCAACACCAAAATGAGTCTGAGCGAATTGTCGCAGCTGTGACGCAGCGCATTCGACAATCGTTAGAGTTAGATGAGATTTTGCAAACCACGGTAGATGAGGTGCGACAACTATTTGAGGTAGACCGAGTAGTGATCTATCAGTTTAAGCCAGATTGGAGTGGGTTAGTTGCTGTAGAATCTTTAGCACAAGGGTGCATATCCATTCTGGGGTTTCACGTGATGGATACGTGCTTTAAATCCACGCGTGCAGCTTACTACCAAGAAGGCAATACTAAAGCGATTGAAGACACTCAAACGGCAGGACTATCGCCGTGTCATCTTGACTTGCTGCGAAGTTTGCAAATCCGAGCAAACCTTGTCGTGCCTATCTTACAGCAAGAGGGTTTGTGGGGACTATTAATTGCTCACCAATGCCGTCATCCCAGACAATGGCAACAATCGGAGATTAACTTATTTAAACAGTTAGCGGGACAAACTGCGATCGCTATTCAGCAATCAGAACTTTACCACCAATTACAACAAGCAAACCAGGAATTACAGCGTCTTGCTTCTTCGGATGGTCTGACTAAAGTGGGAAATCGACGCTGCTTTGATGACACATTCAATATACAGTGGCTAAGGTTAGCACGAGAGCAAGGTTCGCTATCTTTAATTTTGTGTGATGTCGATTACTTTAAGCTTTACAACGACACGCATGGACATCTAGCAGGAGATGATGCACTCAGACAGGTTGCCAAGGCAATCTCTCAGACAGTTAAACGCCCTGGTGATTTAGTTGCTCGTTATGGTGGAGAAGAGTTTGCAGTCATTTTGCCAAATACTGATATGCAAGGGGCTATTGCAGTTGCAAGAGATATTCAGAGAAATATTAGCGCATTAAAAATGACTCATCCCCATTCTCAGGTTAGTGAATTCATCACTCTAAGTCTTGGTGTGGCAACCATCACTCCTCATAGCCAATTATCTCCCGCAACCTTAATTGCTGCTGCCGATAGGGGACTCTACCAAGCAAAAGCCCAAGGAAGAAATTGTGTGGTGCAGATGGACTGTGAGCATTTTGCCCCTAAATCTCTTCTCTAGCAACAGTTTCCATTTGCTGTACCGTTTTACTAGCTTCTACCAAACACACTGCCAAGGGCGCGCGCCATATTTTGCGGTTGCATTGCATCCATTGCGGCGGTGGGTTCGTAGCCACAATGAACCATGCAATCGGCACACTTGGGATTACCACTCTTCTGGCCGTATTGACTCCAATCAGTTTGTGCCAGTAATTCCTTGAAGGTAGAGTAATAACCCTCGTTCAGCAGATAGCAAGGTTTTTGCCAACCAAGAACGCTATAACTAGGGCTACCCCAAGGTGTACATTCGTAGTCCTTCTCACCAGTGAGAAAATCTAGAAATAGTGGATTGTGATTAAAGTTCCAGTTTTTTTCACCAGCTTTGTAGGGAGCCAGAATTTGCCGGAAGAGGGTGCGGGTTTGTTCGCGGTGGAGAAAATGATCTTGATCTGGTGCCCACTCATAACTGTAGCCGGGAGAAATCATCATCCCGTCAGTATTTAGGGTTTCTATAAAGTCGAAGAACTCTTGCATATCTTTAGGTTCAGTCCCCTCAAAGATAGTGGTGTTAGTGGTGACACGAAAGCCTTTAGCTTTAGCGGCGCGGATGGCTTTGACAGCAATATCAAAAACACCTTGGCGATCGACACAGCGATCGTGTAACTCGCGCATTCCATCTAAATGCACGCTAAAAGTTAGGTAAGGGGAAGGTTGAAACTTATCTAGATTCTTTTCTAATAACAAACCATTGGTACACAAGTAAATATATTTCTTGCGCTCAATTAATCCTTGAACAATCCGATCGATCTGAGGATGTAGCAGAGGTTCACCCCCAGGAATTGAGACAACCGGTGCGCCGCACTCTTCCACTGCGGTAAAGCACTGTTCTGGGGTGAGATTTTGCTTTAATATTTCCTTGGGATGTTGGATTTTACCACAACCTGTACAAGCTAGATTACAGCGAAAAAGAGGTTCCAACATCAATACTAAGGGGAAGCGTTTACGTCCTTTCAAACGCTGAGTAACCAGATACTTCCCGATATCCATAGCTTGTTGTAGATTAACTGCCATTGTTGCGATCGCTCCTCTTTATATATCTAAAAACACTACAGTATCGTTATATTTTTCATTTCACATAGCCCTGAGCAACAAACCAATCCACAGCATCTTTGAGTGCTGCTTTCAACGAAGATTGAGGTAGACCCAACTCTCGTACAGCCTTTGCAGCATTGTAGTACATAGGCTGTTTCGCCATCCGCACGCCATCCAATGGCACTGAGGGCGATTTCCCCAAGGGGGCAAGAATTTTTTCATCAACCCAGGCAACACCAAGGGGCAACCAAGTGGGTACTGTTCGTTGAGGTGCTATCAAACCGGTGATATCGGCAAGTTGTTCGAGTAGTTCTTTGAAACTTAAATTTTGATGACCTAAGATATAGCGATCGCCTGACTTACCCCGTTGCAAAGCCAGTAAATGCCCCCACGCCACATCTCGCACATCGATAAAATTCAGACCAGTATCCAAGTAAAAGGGCATTTGCCGTCGTAAAAACCTTAGAATTATATCACCTGTAGGGGTAGGTTTGATATCCAACGCTCCAATGGGGCTGCTAGGATTGACAATAACTACCTCTTGACCTCTAGCAACAGCTTGCATGGCTTCTTGTTCAGCCAGAAACTTAGACTTTTTGTAGTTACCCACCAACTTTTCTAGGGGACTCTGATGTGTTTCATCGACCACTTGACCAAACGATCCTACCCCAATAGCTGCTACTGAACTAGTATAAACGGTACGCTCAATTCCAGCTTTGCTAGCTGCTGCTAACACATTGCGCGTACCCAGAACATTGTTATGGTGAAGTAACTCTCGGTCTGTTTGCCAGAGGGAATAATGGGCTGCAACATGAAATAGATATTGACAACCTTTCATCTGTTGCCAGAGATTTGAAGCGTTCAAATCGCCTTTGATAATTTCCACATCTAAACCGCGTAGATTATCTAAATTGCTACTTGAGCGTACCAAAGCTTTGACTGTGTAACCCTCTTTCAGTAACAACCGTACCAAGTGGGCACCAATAAAACCCGTACCCCCTGTGACAAAAACTTGCATCAAGCTGTCCCTCTCTTCTGAAATCGGGGAAACCAATCATCTAAAATGGTGTAGACTACCGGCACGACAATTAAGCTGAGGATAGTTGAAGTTACGAGTCCACCAGCGATCGCTACAGCCATAGGCGATCGCAATTCCGAACCAGCACCCAAACCTAATGCGATCGGTAGCATTCCCAAAATAGTGGAGGCAGTGGTCATCATAATTGGTCTGAGGCGCACTATTCCTGTGTTAAGGATCGCTTCGGTGCGTTCTATGCCAGCATTGCGTAACTGGTTGATGTAATCCACAAGCAAGATGGCATTTTTATTGGCCAACCCCAGCAAAAAAACAAAACCGATCAGTGAGATCATCCCAAAGTCACTCTTGGTAATCAGTAATGCCAACATTGCTCCCACTAGTGCTAAAGGTAAAGAGACACCAATCACCAGAGGGTCTACCCAGGTTTTGAACAGCAAAAATAGTACCACAACAATACACAGGGCAGATAAAGCCAAAGTACTGCCAAAACTGCTAAAAACCTCACCTTGGTTAGCGGAATCTCCTCCTAAATCTAAGGAAACGTTAGAGGGTAATACCGCCTTTGCTTCTGCTACCACTTTATCAGTAGCATCACCTAAAGATAGCTCCTTGCCAAGATTCGCACTAACATAAGCAACTCGCTGATTATTCAGCCGCTCGATTTGAACAACCTTACCCTGTGAATTTGTTTCACCTGTAACTGTGACATCAGCAAATCCCGGTAATCTTTGAATTCTCTCTTTAATTGCCTTGACTGCTTTACTTAAGGCTTGGAGATCGTCACCACTTAAAGCTATTTGGAGAGGTTTTTGACCGCCAGAATCGACAAATTGAATATCTTCCACACTAGTAGTTACCCCTGGAAGGATAGGTAAAGAGGAGCGCAATTGATCTTGTAGTTCTCCAGTTGCGATCGCGCGGTCTTCCTTTAACTTTATATATAGTGTGCCTTTGTTTGGCTCACCCTCACGAGAACCAACAGTAGTAAATACCGTTTCAACTGCTGGTGATTTTCTGACTACATCTTCTAGTTTTTTCGCAACTTGAAGAGAATCGTTTAATGGGTTGGGGATTGGGGATTGGGGACTGGGAATATTGCTCCCTTGTTCTTGTGTCGCTCTACCTAAATCGGGGATACTTGGTAAAGGAACAGTATAAGCAATATTGAATTCGCCGCGATCGAGTTTAGGAATAAACCCTTTGGGAATTAAGGGAATCAGTACTATACCTGCGATGAAGCTGAGGACAGCTAATCCGATAACTATTTTCCGGTGATTCAAAGACCAACTCAGCAAGTTTCTGTAAGCTTGGGTAAACGCCACCCAAATTTTTGCTTCTTGACGCGGGGAGAGCGAGGATTTAGGTTTTAGCCAGTAAATAGCTAAAACTGGAGATAAAGTCCGAGCAACTAGCATAGAAGCAAGCATCGCTGCTGAAACAGTGATGCCGAAAGGCTTGAAAAACTGCCCAATTACTCCACCCATCAAACCTATGGGTAGAAAAACTGCTACTGCTGTCAAGGTGGCGGCGGTGACTGTTAATCCAATTTCATTGGTTGCTAAAAGCGCCGCTTGATGAGGAGTTTCCCCATCTTCAATGTGTCGCATGATGTTTTCTACATCCACGATCGCATCATCAACAATACTCCCAATCACTAAAGCTAAAGCTAAGAGCGTAATGGTTTCTAAGTTGAAACCGAAAATTGCCATGACGATAAACGTCGCCAATAAAGACGTAGGAATCGCCAGTGCTGAAATTAGGGTGGCTCGCCAGTTCCACAGAAATGGAAAAATCACCACGATGGACAACAAAACTGCTTCCAATAAAGCATCAATGGTTGACTGAGTGGCTTGGCGGATATATTCTGCTTGGGTAGCAGCTAAGGTGAGTTTGACATCCTTGAGGGTAGAACGTAGCCTTTGGACTTCTTTTTCAACTCGACTAACTACTTCTAAGGTGTTAGCGTTACCGCGTTTGATTACCTGAAATGCCAGGGCATTTTGCCCGTTAAACCGGACTAATGTTGCTCCAGCTTGGGGGAGAGCCGTTAAACTTGCATTGGCTGGAGGTATGGAAGGATTTGCACTAGCAGCGCCAAGTAATGAGACTTTTAAGACTCCTGGTAGTTTAGCGATCGCACTTACAATCTCGTCTTGTGCCAACTTTGTCAAATCTGTGAGATTCCGTTTGGAACTCTCAATGGCATAGCTAATGGCCGCTGACTCGTTCAGATTCAGAGGAATAATTTTAGAAGTCGCTCCTTGAGGCAAAGTCAACTGTTTGAGGGCAGTTTCCACCTTTTTAGTGGATGTTTCTAAATTCGTACCAACGGCAAAAGAAAGGCTAACGGCTGTTTGACTAGGATAGGTTGATGAGCGAATATTGTCCAATCCTTCTAGGGAACGGAGGCGTTCTTCTAACGGTTTGGTAAGCTTCGCCTCTGTATCCAGGGCAGTTGTCAGTGGGGCTGTAGCATTTAAAACTACCACTGGAAAGGTAATATCTGGAAACAAAGCATATTTCAGAGAACTGAATGCCAAAATCCCAGCTACCGTTACGGCAATCCAAAAACTCACCGTCAGCCACGAAAATTGAATCGCTAGTTTAGAAATATTGAAGAGTTCTCGTGCGGATTTTGAGCGATCGGGCTTTACCATCTTGGAAAATTATCGTGTGGTGGCACAATTATTTAGTCATGCTACAGCAATCACCTGGGGTTTATAACCAGAATAGGGCAACATTCTTTATTGTCACTTAGATGTGGCAAAATTTTTAAATATGAAACTTGGTTTTGATAAGCAATTATTCTGTCAGAGTTTTTGGGAGAGCTAGTGCCTAATTTTTTGCCGATCAATACAATTTTAGTACCCCAAGGAGCAGAATATAAAGCTGTATGTCGCGGATTAAGCGGCGTAACTGGTTCGATGCCAACGGTAGTAGCCATACCTGTGGGAATGAAACCTTTGCTCAAATATCTGCAAAAATCCCCAGGAAATGCACAATTTTTAGCTCCCAAATCTAGAGTGTTGATTATGGGTATATGTGGCAGCTTGAGCGATCGCCACACAGTTGGTAATATTGTGCTGTATCAAGATTGTCTTTTCTCTGGGAAGCGGCAAGAATGCGATCGCACTTTCACAGCACAATTGCAATCTTCAATTGCCCAAAAAGTATATTTAGTCAAGTCAATGACAAGCGATCGCGTCATTTGGTCTGCTGCCGAAAAACGCCATTTGGGTGAAACTTTGGCGGCTGATGTTGTTGATATGGAAGGATTTACTGCCCTAGAGTTTTTCAATGCGACTGGAGTTGCAGTGGCAATGGTGCGAGTAGTCAGTGACAATTGTCAGCACGATATCCCCAATCTCACATCAGCAATTAACTCTGATGGCTCTCTAAACCCTTTTGCTTTAGCGATGGGAATGCTGCGACAACCCCTTGCTGCTACTCGGCTGATTAGAGGTTCATTAACAGCATTAAAGACACTAGAGCAAGTTACAAATCTGCTCTTTTCTGGCAATAAATTGGGATAATTTGTTGCAGAATTAATAAGTAGGTAGGCGTAATTAAATATAAGATCAAACCTCACCCTCATTCCCTCTCCTTAGTAAGGCTACGGTGTATACACAAGTCTTCTAGAGTTGCCCCAGAGCCTTTTGATCCCCCCAACCCCCCGATAAATTGGGGGACTTTGATTCCAGTTCCCCCCTTTTTAAGGGGGGTTAGGGGGGATCAACAAGTGTCCAAAATCACAACAAATACTTTTCAAACATCCTCTTAGAGGATGTTTGAAAAGTCCTCTTGTCGGTATTAAAAGTTTTAGATCCCCCTAAATCCACGCCACGTCCTTCAAGTCGGCAGAGCCGCCCAACGCAGTGGCTCCCCTTAAAAAGAGGGACTTTGATTCCGGTTCCCCCCAATTTATCGGGGGGTTAGGGGGGATCTAAAAGTGCCTAAAATCACAGTGAAATACTTGTTCATTCAACCTCGTAGCACACTTAGCGGTGTCTAACTTTTCACAAATAATTTAGAACGGTATAACTCACCGTTCGCGTAATAGGATTTGACTAAGAGGAATTATCGACCAAATGACCATAAATATCAGGTGATAGACCAAGTAAACAAATAATTT
>NZ_JBALDL010000001.1:0-36115 GCF_036917465.1 Nostoc sp. | reverse complement strand
ACTATTTTTTCTCGAAGATCGACAGAGTAGGACTTCATTTAAAAGTATTTATATTTTAATCTAGTGTACCTCATAATAGATGCAAGTGCTGTAATAGTGTTGTGTTCAATAGACGATAAGTTAAGCGAGATATCTGTGCAATTACAATCAAGCTGGGGAAATCGAATTTGATGAAGCTAATGGAAGCAGATATTTTCTCACCTCAAGCATTTAGACTTAAATTTGTATTTGAGTGAAGGCTTCCTCCGCCCAGGCTTCTGTACTAAGTACTGCTTTTATTCTTTTGGGTATATCACTTTGGGTAGTTAAAACTTATAGCCAGCATAGCTAAGATTTATAAAGTGCTTAAAAACTATCTGAATATGTAGAATGCCAACTGCTCTAATTACTGGTGCTTCTAGTGGTATTGGTAAAGCTTTTGCTCAAGAACTAGCTGCACGCAAGACCAATCTTGTACTTGTAGCTCGTTCGGAAGATAAACTAAGCCAATTAGCTAAAGAACTAGAAGAAAAACACAAAATTCAAGTAGACGTTATAATCAAAGACCTCACAGAATCAAATGCAGCTACTGCTGTATTTGAAGCCACTAGAGCAAAGGAATTAAGCATTGACTTATTAATCAATAATGCTGGTTTTGGCTACTATGGTGACTTTGCTGAAGGAGATGGAGAAAGACAAATTAAAATCGTACAATTAAATATTTTAGCATTGGTAGATTTAACCCATAAATTTCTACCATTGATGCGGCAACGTCGCTCTGGAAGTATTATTAACGTATCTTCTATTACGGCATTTCAACCGATACCATACCTTTCTGTTTATGCAGCTAGTAAAGCTTTTATTCTCAGTTTTAGTGAAGCGCTATGGGCAGAAAACCAGCAATATGGTGTCCGTATTTTAGTCACTTGTCCAGGGCCAATAGAAACAAACTTTTTTGCAGAAGCTAATTTTCCTCCAGCGCTGGCGAGTAGTACAGATAAAGTGTATTCTTGTGAAAAAGTTGTTTGGGAGTGTTTAGACGCTTTGGAAAAAGGCTATCCAACTGTTATTAGTTCTGATACTACCACTCAAGTGAGAAGCAAATTATCTCGGCTTGTACCACGAAAAATTCTGTTGAATATGTTAGCAAAACACTTTAAAGTTTAAGTATAGAGTTAGGAATTAGGAGTTTGAGATTACATAAATTAGTAAATTTAAAACTCCTAACTTAATTACATATACCTTGTTAATTGAACTCGGTAACGGTCTTTTTTTGTAACGGCGATTTCTCCAACTTCTAAACGCCCTTTAGAGCGAATGGCGATTAAATCGCCTGATTTGACTTGAGAACTAGCTTGTGTAACTTCCTTCCAATTAACGCGGACATCACCTGCGTCAATGAAATCAACCATTTTGCTGCGGGACATACCAAAACCAGCAGATGCGATCGCATCTAACCGCAAAGAAGCCTCCACAGTAGTTAATTCTTTTTTCTTTGGTTCCCGAACCTTTAACTCAGTTATCTCGATCTTCTGAGTCTTCACAGGAACCGATCGCACCTGCTTAAGACTCATTTCCAAAAATTCCACTAACTCTGGTGCGACGATCGCCTGCGCCCCTCGTTCTCCCAAAACAATAATGTCTCCCGTCTTTTCACGAACAATCCCTGTTCCTAACATTGCGCCCAAAAAGTCGCGGTGAGAGGCGGTATCAAAAAGGAAATTACCAGCAATTTCCACGGCGACAAGGCTAACTTGAGACTGATCTAAGGGAAGTTCCGAACGAGCGATCGCTATTCTTTGGCGTTCAGCTTGCGGATATCCACCCCACGCAACTAATTGCACTTCTGTTAATCGGTTAAACACCCGTTGAATTTCCGCCAATTCTGGGGGAGATAGAAAATCTGTCAAAACCACTTCCCAAGTTTTGATGGCTTGCTCTGCTTGATCGATTACACGAGCTAGACTATCTCTATTTTCAACACCTTTTAAAAGTTCTTCTCGTGGCAACATTCTTAAAAATTATGAGTTATGAATTGAGAATTAATCTGTTATAACTGTCTTGATTCTAACTTTAATTTTCATTTGAGCCATTAGTAACAAGTTAAGGCTAGCGATCGCTAGTCCTGAACTGGCAGATGCTTTTAGTGCCGAGACTGATGAAGTAGCATTAAAGTCGCCATCTACTCAGAGTGCCGTGTGAATGAGAGTATGTCAGATAACCAAGAAGAAAATCCAATAGTGGAGAATGTGGAGCCGCCAGAAGTTAAACTGACGGCTCCAAGCTTTCTTACACGACGCTACTTGTGTCGGCATAACCTTGGATATTTTCTGGATCAAACTGACGTAATATTCGGGTTGCTTGCCGAGTCAGAGTTTCAGAACCTTGCACGGCAACTAAATATTTACCTGCATCTAAGCGGTTGCGGTAAGGTAAAGCATCACCACTACCTACGAGTAAACCAACTCCGCCACCCACCAACACACCACCCATAGCACCACTAGCAGCACCTAGCAGTCCGCCAATGATGTGATTGCCAACTTCACCCGCCCACGCAAAAGTATCTAAACCAGTGATCAGGCTGAATGTAAAACCTGCAAAAAAGCCAAATGGTATCAGCCAGGTTGCCATCAGTTGTGCTTGCTTTTTGGCTTCGTCTTTAGGGTCAATTAAGCCAAACTCGTCAGCCGTTTTATATCCTTTCCCCAGGATAGTACTGTTTATGCCTTCTTCTTCTAAAGCTAAGTAAGCAGCTTCGGCTTGAATGCGGTCTGGTAATACGGCAACAAGGTAATTCATTGAATTTACAATTTGTCTAATAGAAGTTTTGCCTTAATTAACAGCGTATCAGTCTTGGTGGAATCAATCTTGTATTGGGTAAGAGTTTAGAGTTAGGAGTTAGGAGTTCCGAATTTGCAAAGGCTTTGATTCTTGCTCCCCTACTGTTGTCCTACGACGTAGATACAAGTCTTATTAAAGCTGCCTTATACTTTAGCTTGCAATGCCAATACATCGACCTGCAATGCCAATACATCGACCTGCAATGCCAATACATCGACTTGTAATGCCAATACATCGACTTGCAATGCCAATACATCGACTTGCAATGCCAATACATTGACCTGCAATGCCAATACATCGACTTGTAAAGATTAGCCTACACTACGTTACGCAGAAATTAAAAGACTTGTGTGTACATGGTAGCCTTAGCAAGAAGAGGGATGTCTTAGTAAGACAGAGCGGGTTTTGGGTAATCAGATAAGTTGTGTGTATACTGTAGCTTTCCCTTGTAGAAAAAGAGTTGGGGATTAAGTCTGTATTAAACTCAAATGTAAACTGCAATGGGCGATCGCACAAATTAAGCCAAGTTAAATATACATCGACCGATCACTTGAGTGAATCTAGTGGTTCACAAAAATTGTTCACGCCTTGCTTGAGGACATATATCAAAACTGGGGTTGCTAAAATCTTCGGAAACGTTGGCATTGCTTTTAGATGTTCCATCATCTTTTGAAGTGAAGTATTAAGCAAATCTTCCCGATATTCTTGTTCGCAAATAACCACACGCCATTTTCTAGCTAAGGCATCTAACCACTCGGAATTTGCTCTTTCTGGTTGTTGTCCGGCTCTAATCGCTAGTGTCATCGCCGCATCTTCTAAATCTCCATCACAGTCTTCAATCAAATCCAGCGCTTCCATATCGTTAGGATCATCAGCCAATTGAGAGCGAAACTGTGCAATTTCTTGAGATGTTACTTTAGTCATGAGTCTTTGACAAGGCTAGCGATGCCTACGGCGGTAAACTACGAACATTCAGTTATGCTACATCATTTCACAAAATTCCTGCGCTCGTTTTTCGTAGCCCTTTCAGAATCCAACAGTAATTAGGCAAACAATAGCCGCAAACCTAGTAGACATCTTAGGGCAATTCATGAATTGACCCGACAACAGATATGGTTTTTTTAGTGGATCGGGACGAAGCTCAGTATGATTTCACGTCTTTTTTAATTAATAAAAAGCCTCATTTTTCAATGAGGCTTTCAGAATATTTCGTTAAGTCAGAATTACTAGCGTAGCGCTCTGAGGGTAACAGAACGTTGTAACTGAGCTAAAGCGCGGTTGTAACCCAAAATTGCTGTGACTCGATTACCTTCAGCTTGTGTGAGGTCATTTTCAGAGTTAATCACATCAGTTTGAGTGCCTACACCAGCTTGGAATCGCAAACGGGCTAAACGTAGAGCTTCTCTAGCTTGCTCTAAAGCGGTATTAGCAGTTTGAACGTTTTCCAAATTAGATTGCTGATTAGAATAGGCTTGTTCTACCTGAAAGCGGATTTGGTTACGCTGTTCGGCAAATTGAGTTTCTGCGATCGCAATATTAACTCTCTGCTGTTGTGCTCTTGCTCTTGCTGCTCCCCCATCAAACAAACTTAGGGTTGCCTGAATTCCAAATGAATAACCATCAGTAACGCTGACATTATCATTAAACTGGTCTAGCAGGTCGTAGCTGCCTACTAAACTAACTTGAGGGCCTAACTCTGCAAGTGCCTGTCTACGCTGTTGTTCGCTGATATTGCGTTGTGCCAACTGCTGTTGCAATTCTGGACGATTTTGATAAGCCAGCACAATACTTTGTTCTAGTGTTGGGTTCCAAAGACCAGCTAACTGTACAGGGTCGGCTGCACTGATATTTACTGTCTGTGGCAAACTTATCCGAGTTGCTAATTGACGACGGGCTATTGCCTGCTGCGATCTAGCATTAGTTAAATTTTGTTGGGAATTTGCTAAAGTCACCTGCGATCGCAACACATCGAACCGCGTACCAACCCCGGCTCGTTCTAAAGCTTCTGCATCACGCAAACTAGCTTCAGAGTTTACCACAGCCGACTGGCTAATGCGTACTTGTTCATCCGCTTGTTGCAGATTGTAATAGTCAGTGGCAACATTCAAACGGATTGTCTCAGACTGAGTTTCTACAGCCAACTCATTGAAACGTACCTGTTCTTCAGCCGCTCTGATACTAGCTTGTACTCTTCCAGAAGTGTAGATGTTATACGAAAGTTGTGCTTTACCAGAAAAAGATGTAGTGGGTTTGTCTTGGTTGGAGAGTGTGCCATTGCGCCCGTTTAATTCGTCCGTCAGTTGGCTACTAGAAGACTGACCCCGAGTTAAACCCGTGCTAATTCCCAGAGTGGGCAATAAAGCCGCTTGTGCCTCGCGCAGAGCCGCCTGATTGCGTTCTAGCTCCAAAATAGACACCTGTAAATCGTGATTATTACGCCGTGCTAGTTCTAGAGCCTGTGCTAAAGTAATCGGCTGATTTCCCTGAAGTGTCACTTCCTCAGTTTTGGTGGGAAATTGCAAGGGATTTGAGTTAGGAATCAGGTTCTCTGGAATTTGCACCGCCCCTGATGGTGCAGGAGTTACGGTTCTCGGCACAGTGGAAGGTTGCACTGAACCCTCTGGTGCAGGAGTTACACTTCCTGGTATAGTAGGTACTTGTGTAGAATCTGTCGGAATCGGGGTATTACTCTGAGCCACGCGGGAGCCAGCAGCATTTTGTTGTAAACAGGTGCTTGAAGCTAGTAGTAAAGCACCTGTTGAATCAGTCTTGCTTTTTCCTGACTCCTGTGGACATGTTGGCGCTGACAACAGTTTTGCTGATTCTCCACCAGTCGCTGAAGTTTTTAAAAATGTTTGCAACTCAGCAACAGTATTTATCTTTTGAACTACTGGCTGCTGTGCTGAAGACAGGGGAAAAATTTCCTTTTGGACAGAAGAGGGTTTTGAAGTGTAATTGGGAATTACTACACTCTCTGATTTCTGCTCAGAAGTGCTTGAGTTACTCTGTTTTTGGAGATTTTGAGTAGAACGGCTGACATCTAGCTTTTGGGAAGAATTAGAGGTAGGTGTCAAACTTAAAAATCTACTTTTATCCTTCTTAAGTACTTGTTTTATTGGTACAAAAGTATTCTCAGCCGTAAATACTGGAATACTATTATTACTTAAAGGCTTCATACTAAGTTTAGTGAAACCAAAACCAGTTACTAAAGTTGGAACATTAATATTGGCACCATTCGGCAGTTGTGTATTCATCATGTCCACAACTGGGTTTTGACCATAAGTAGAAGTCAAAACACTAGGAGAAGAAGCCAGTTGTACCTTAGTTAGTTTTACAGTACCAGCCCAAGCAGGCTGAGTCGTTAAAACTGCTGCCGTCACACCAGGCAAGAAGCTATAGAATAATTGCTGTCCTTTCACCGCATCCCTCACACGAAAATCAATCTAGCGGCAGATAAACCTTTCTTCACCACAGAATATAGCACGATACTAAATTTAGGAAAGAATATACTACGATACTAAATTTAGGGTTCGGAACTCTGTTTGTCTTCAAAACGTCTAACAATGCGAGAAAGTTCCGCCTTTTCATCGATACTAACGCGAGTAGGAGCACCGCTAATAATCCGTTCGTAGTTTCGG
The DNA here is from genome assembly GCF_036917465.1 of Nostoc sp. GTDB lineage: Bacteria > Cyanobacteriota > Cyanobacteriia > Cyanobacteriales > Nostocaceae > Nostoc. The sequence continues at coordinate 29,657 of NZ_JBALDL010000001.1, read as the reverse complement.
AAAGAATCTTTAATATCGGGCCCGTCAGCAGTGATATTATACTCACGAATGCCCTTATCATGCCAAGACCCGCGCATTTTAAATACGTTAATTGCCCGCGACATTTCTCCACGAATTTCTACGTACTGTAGCATCAGAATTGTATCGGTAATCGTAGAAATATGAGAGTCAGTAATGGAATGCGCTCCCAAAAATTGGTCAGTTGTGTTAGTAAAGAAACCAGTAATTTCTTCTTGTTTAGCATAACCCGTCACCCCAATTACAAACTGCCTAAATGCATTATTGCTCACTCCTCTAGCTAATGCTGATAAGGAATCAATGGCGATGCGGGCTGGTTTGAAGACAGCAATCTCTGATTTAATAATTTGTAAGTGGTCTTCTAAACCAGTTGATTCAGGATAGGTACAAATTATTTTTAGTAAACCTTGATCTTCTAATTCTTCAAAATCAATTCCCCAAGATGAAGCATTACGAGATAGTTGGGCGCGTGATTCTTCGTAAGCAAATAATATTACCTGTTCTCCATTCAGACAACCATCTTGAATAAACTTACTAACTAACAAGGTTTTACCAGTACCTGTGGCTCCTGTTGCCAAAATAATAGAATCTTTAAAGAAACCACCACCGCACATTTCATCTAAGATTTTGACCCCTGAAGATACCCTGATATTAGAAGACCGTTGAGTTAAACGCATTGCTCCTAGCGGAAAGATATTAACTCCTTCATTAGTAATTGTGAAGGGATACTCGCCTTTCATGTGAGTTGTACCGCGCAACTTGAGAATTTCAGCTGTACGACGGCGGCGTTCTCCTTCTAAAACGTTGCGAAAAATTACTACATTATCAGAAACAAATTCTTCCACTCCAAAGGAAGCAACAGGGCCATATTCTTCACTACGTTCGGTGGTAATTACAGTGGTGACATTCAGGATTTTCAGACGTGCTACCAGGCGAAAAATCTCGCGTCGCACTACTCCCATCGCTTCGTACTGCTGAAATACGGCTGTCATTGAGTCAATTGAAACTCGTTTAGCTTTATATTTGCGAATGGCATATTGCAGGCGTTCAATTAGTGCAGAAAGGTCAAAATTTCCCACGATATCTTGACCTTCTGGATCGGGAGATGCATCAAGAATAAATAACTTCCCTTCTTCAATTAGGCGTGGTAAGTTCCACCCGAAAACATGAGCATTTTTAATAATATCACTAGGTGATTCTTCAAAGGTAACAAATACTCCTGCTTCATCAAAGTAAGTGATCCCATTATAGAGAAACTGAAGAGATAATAAAGTTTTACCAGTACCTGAAGTGCCACTTACCAAGGTAGTTCTACCAATTGGTAAACCACCATGACTAATATCGTCAAACCCTTCGATCATTGTGCGAATTTTTTCTACCCCCCCATTTCTCGGTGTTTTATTTAGTTCTACTGGCTGATTTTGACTCATTGCTTGATAATAAAAGGGTGTTAAAAACGGGTTCTTAAAATTATAAAGTTTTTACTTGATTTTCTTGAGGCTATTTATAAACCAAATATTAAGCAAGTAGGGTGTGTTAAGTCACAATTTTACTAATAAGATCGCAAAAATAAATCTTTTTCAGTAATATACTAAGATCGGGGGTACAAAAACTCTCTTGATTAGAGCAACATACTGCCTTACCTACACATTTGAAATTTACTTTCTAAATGCTCCCTTGAGCATTAATTATTTTACTCTTCAAAATCTCCTTCACTTAGTTCTTCATAGAGCAAATCTAATCCAATCAATACTCTTTCTCGATCTGAAAGATCGCCGATAATTTTGCGTACGGGTGGCGGTAAAATTTTAGATAATGTTGGTGTTGCCAATATTTTATCTTCTTCGGCCAGTTGCGGACTTTTCAGTACGTCGATTACTTTTAAAGCATAAACACCTTCAAACTCTTGTTCTAAAATATTTTTGAGTGTTTTTAATGCTCGGACTGAATTAGGGGTATTCCCAGCTACGTAAAGCTTGAGAACGTAGGTTTTTTTGGCTTTAATCATCTATTTATAGGCTAGTTATTATTAGATAAAGATAGGATGCGAGCGCACCTTAAGAATAACTAACAGTGTTAGCTTGTTCCAAGTTCACATCAATAATTTTCATTTATTTAGAATAGAACTCCTATAGACTTCACATAGGTGAGCCAATACATCTATCAACGTCAGGCGGTAATCAAGTAAAGTTTCATTGCTCCTTCCTTCTAGTTTTAGCTGGATAGAAAATTCTTCAATTACCTCCATGTGGATTTCAATGATTTGGGGCACAGGAATATTAGCATAAAATATAGTATTGATAAATTTATCAATTTTTTCTTTAAGTGTTTTATCTGTGGTAAAATAATTTATAAGGATTAGGCTGTAATCTAATTTAAGCTGTTTTAATAATCCTTGCCTTTCGGCTGGATTCATATCCTGAAAATGCTGTTGGCTTTTTTGCATCTGGCTGGCAAATACATAGACGTAATTGCTAGTGTATGACTCAGTTAGATTTTGTTGCGGCCAATTTGGTAAATAGTCGATTGTCGCAGAGGTAGTTGCAGTAACAGGTAAATAGCAAAATTGGGCAATAATCGCGTCAAAAAATTTCCACGGCCACACAATCCAACCTTTTTCCTTGGCTAAGTCAACTAGATTATTTAAACATCTTTTAACATCAGGTCGTAAAATCAATATCGGTAATAACATTTAATCTTTAATCTATCTCCTGGATCGCCCTGACCAAGAAACGTGGGCTGATAAATTTGGCTAACGCTTCTAGGGGAATACTTGATGTGTATTTGTAAACTGGTTGTTCTACCCCAAAATAACGCTTTGTGTTAGTAGATAGTCCAAGAAGGCAAAAGGCAGGAAGTAAGAAAGCTTATTTACTAAACATTTTTACCTTTTCTCAACTGATAGTTATTTATACCTGCTTGTGCTAGCTATTCAACAACTTAGTGCAGAAACTGAGCGGTAGCTCTTTGATGATCGGGTATATGTCGGCATAACAAGACACAGTACCTAATTGATTGTTTGTATATCTATGTAAATAGATAGATAGATTTTTTGATTTTGCTCCTTGATAAGATACTTAAACGAACTTAAAGGATTGTCGCATTGTAAATCATTATAATTCCTCAAGGTTCTAAAGCGAATCTTTGGGGTCATAATTGTTGTAGCCGTCGCTATCGATGGGGAGTTTAAATACCAGTAAGACGCTAGAGAGGCTAGTTGCTATAAATCAGAAATGTCGCCTCTTGGAAAAATGCACTTGCTTGTGGGCATGTGTCCGTGAGGAGAAATCCTGTTGTTTTATTTAATGGCGTTGAAATAACCAGAGTTGCTTATATGAGTCTTCTTAGAGGATATGGCTTCAGGCGAAAAGACCATCAACAGTTGGCAGATGGAGATGCCGGAGGTTTCCACAGGAAGAATGACCCCCAAAGCCCTATGTTAATGCTAGATTACCCGCTTTATGACTTTCAGGCAACCGTACCTAGCTGCCTCCAAACATCTTCTTTGGCAGTGGTGCTGAAGATTTTTGAGCAAGATCAGTGCGATCGCTTGGTAGTAGTGAATCAGCAGCAATGCCCTATAGGATTGCTGTATTCTGCCCGTTTAATCCAAAAATTATTAGCACATAGTGACGATATAAATCTAAATTTACATCAATCTATCTTTACTTGGGATCAAGGTCTAATTGAGCCGATCCAGACAATATCAGCTTCCGAGCGTGTCGAGCAATTGGGCTTGTATTTGGGCGATCCAGAAGCCGAAAGCCACCAAAAGTTAGATTGGGCGCTGATTGACTCTGATGGGCGATATTTGGGGCTGCTTGATAGTCCACGCCTGTTGCGATCGCTGGCTAAGGAACGCATGGCTGGCTTACAAAGCTCACACGATTATGATGCCAATGTACAGCCGCCAAATAAAGCTAAATCATTGGAACATCAGCCATTGATCCTGTTGCTCGAAAGACTGCCTTGGCCTTTAATGTTGCAAACCGGTACTGGCGAAGTATTAGCCCGAAATCCCGCCTGGTGGCAGCAATTAGGAGCCTTGAAAGATCCAGAAGGAGTTAGGCAACAAGTAGAGGCAATACTTATCCCTAAGCCCTCCGAAAAATCTGAATATGCCACCCAACGAGCAATCAAGGTTCATGCCAATAGTAGGGAGAATGAACATGGTGGTGAACAAGAACTGACTCAACCAGAAGCATCACCAGACGCTGTATACAGTCGGTGCTATTTGGATAGTCAAGTGGGTACTTGTACCTGTGTTGTCCAAGTGCAAAATGGTCAGGAGCAAATCTGGCAATTTGCCAAAATTCCCTTAGATAGTCCTGAGTTTAAAGCCATGAGTGCTGAAGAGGAGGTTGAACTCAGCAAGGATTTGTGGTTGGTTTTAGCTACTGATGTGACTGAACAACAGCAGCTTTGTAAAGAATTAGCTGCAAAAAATGCTGATTTAATTCAACTAAATCGCTTGAAGGATGAGTTTTTATCTTGTATTAGTCATGAACTCAAAACTCCCCTAACTGCCGTTTTAGGATTATCGCGCTTGCTTGTGGATCAGCAGTTGGGAGAACTCAACGAACGTCAAGCCCGTTATGCGGGACTGATTCATCAAAGTGGTCGCCACCTGATGAGTGTGGTTAATGACATTTTGGATTTGACGCGGATGGAAACGGGACAAATGGATTTGACGCTGACTCCGGTGAAAATTCGGGTTGTGTGCGATCGCGCCTTATCGGAAGCCAAAGCCATCCACACTCAAACTACCAAAACAACACCCCAAACTCAAGAAAATATCCGTTCAACTGCTCCTCAATTCTGCCTTTCCATTGAACTAGGTTTAGATGAGATGGTGGCAGATGAGTTGCGCTTGCGCCAGATGCTAGTACACCTACTTTCCAACGCCTTTAAATTCACCGAAATATCCGGCGAAATTGGGTTGCGGGTGAGTCGTTGGGAAGGATGGATTGCCTTTACAATTTGGGATACAGGCATTGGCATTCCTGAACACCAGCAACACCTAATTTTTCAAAAATTTCAGCAACTAGAAAATCCCCTCACCCGCCAATTTGAAGGCACTGGCTTAGGGCTAGTATTAACTCGCGCCTTGGCTCGGCTCCACGGAGGAGATGTCAGTTTCTTGTCTCGTGAAGGAAGAGGTAGCCAATTTACACTACTTTTACCGCCCAGTCCCCCGAAAACAGGCTTTTCTGAACCAGATATGGTCATCAGAACAGACGAGAAGACACGACACCAAGAGACAAGAGAAAACCCCGCAGCAGCTCGTCAGTATATCAGTACGACAACACAGCATCATCCCGCGAGTTCGCAACGGTTAGTCTTAGTAGTCGAGGCAGTAGCCCGATATATTGAAGACTTGACCGAAAAACTCAAAGCTTTAGGATATCGGGTAGTAATTGCGCGATCGGGGACAGAAGCAGTCGAAAAAGCTCGGCGCTTGCAACCAATAGCGATATTTTTGAATCCCTTGCTGCCTCTGCTGTCAGGCTGGGATGTGCTGACTTTACTAAAATCTGACACCGCAACCCGTCATATATCTGTAATTGTTACCGCAACGGGGGCCGAAAAGGATAAAGCATTTGCTAACCGAGCCGATGGTTTCTTAAATTTGCCAGTAGAGCATGAGGTATTAGCACCAGTTCTAGAGAAATTATGTACTACACAGGCAGTTTTGCAGGTAGGGTTAGACAATAGCGCTATTATCCCACCTAAAACCCTACTGCGAATTCTCCGGTTGGTAAATCCCCAGTTGGAATCGGTGAATCCTCACCCCTCACTTCGAGAACATCGAGTGATTGAAGTAGATGATTTAGATCAAGCAGAACTTTTGGCGCGGGTATGGCAGTTTGATGTGATTTTGCTAGATGTCGAAAGTACCACCGCCCAAATTTATCTACAACAACTAATTCAGCATCCACGTTTGGCGGCTCTACCACTGGTTACTTGCGATGTTGCAACTACCTTAATAGCTTCTAAAATACCAGGGTTATCTGTATTTCCTTACTTAACACCATTTACCAAAGACAATAGCAGTCGCATCGACAAAACAGAAGCCTTATTATCAGTACTGCAAATTGCTTCTGGTATTTGCTGTCCTCCTAACATCTTAGTTGTAGATTTGACAATGTTGCGTGATTTTCCACAGGGAAGACGTAAGCCAGCTAAGGGTTATCGAACAGCAAAAAATTGTTCAATTAGTAGTGAAACTGCTGAACGGGGATCTGAGTGGTTCCAAGCTTTAATTCAGTATCTACAAACAGCCGGCTTTAAAGCGGCGATCAGTCCCTGTTGGGCAGAAGTGTTACAACAAATTCGCCACCAAAGCGTTGATTTACTGCTAATTTGTTTAGGAGAATCCGCTATCCACAAAGATGTGCTAACAGCTCTGAAAACATTGGGAGATTCGCCGGACAAATTACCACCAATTTTGGTATTAAATCAGCGATTAAATTGCCCAGAAACCAGTTTACAGCCTGCGGTAGCTTATAAGGAAATTGACAAGCAGAAGAAAAATGGTTTGGAATCGATAGAAACTGTTGTTGATGCGATCGCTACCCAAATATTACCACGCTCGATATCAATGGAAGACCTCTTAAACCAGATAAATCAAGCTTTAGCCATCAATGGTTACAATAACAAATGTTAATTTGGGAATGGGGCATGGGAGAGTATTTTTCCTCTCACCAAAAGCAGCACTTCACCCCTCTTGTTTCTTGCCAATGCCCAATGCCCAATGCCCAATGCCCAATTCCCAATTCCCAATTCCCAATTACGATATATCTATTTTTTCATTTTTCTTTTTCTTAAAAGGAACCCGAATTAGGTTATAAGCACCTTTGGTAGATAAATTCTTGTAATCATCTGGCTGTAAGTCCATTTGTAAAAACTTTTTCTGTTCAGCTAATAGCAGCACTGACGGAGGTTTTAGTCCTTTAGCAGCCTGGTTTTTAATATGCTCTAAAGCTTCTTGGGGAAATCTTAAATAATTTACGTGAATGTGGCTGTAAAATACCACACTAGGCTTTTTGAAGCCTAGCATGATCAATTCTTCATTTGGTTGTTTTGCTTCTAGGATGACCGCAGATAATTCTCTTAAAGGTAATTGACGTTCTCGATCGATAAAAAACGAAGCAGGCGTTAAGACAAAAATTACAAACGCCACTAACCCTAGTAAATTAATCCCAATAATGTAGTCCCATCGGCGACTCAGCAATAAACCCGCAACTAAAACGGCAGAAACAAGCCACATTATGCCGGCGATTACTGGTAAACCAGATTTTTGAATTAGTTCATGGAAGTTACTTATCGCTGGATCAGTACCTAATATGTGGGTTATGTTAAGCAGTGCTGTTGCCAAAACTGATAAAAACACTACATTCAACCAACCACTGACTCGGAGATAAGAGGGAAAGGAGGAAACAGGAATTGTTTGTTTGTCTTGTCTCTCCTGGAAAAAGTCGCTCCACAACAGCGTTACTAAGATGGCTGCTGCTGGCATTAAAGGCAATACGTAACTAGGCAGTTTGGTGACAGCAATGCAGAAAAAGCCAAAGATGCTAGCAAACCAGAACCAGGCGAATAAACCAAATTGTTGGAAACGTTCAAGCGATCGCCAGTGCGATCGCTGCCAAAATTTTAATCTCACTATAGAAACTGGTAAATACACTGAGTATGGTGCAAAACCCAGTAGCACGATTATAAAGTAAAAATACCAAGGTGCTGAATGACCATTAACTACCTCTGTAAAGCGTTCCAGGTTGTGATAACCAAAAAAGGCATTAATATAATTCCAGCCATTGCGCCAAATTACTAAAGCATACCAGGGTACTGATAGACCTAAAATTATCAGTATACCCAGGAAGAGGCGCATTTCTCGCAATACCTCTCTAAACCTTCCCACATAAAGCAAAAAGGCGAAAATAATTAGCCCTGGCAAGACAATTCCCACTGGGCCTTTAGTCAAAATTGCGCCTGCAATTAGCACATAGCAAGCTAAGTACCACTTGTTAGGGAATACGGAGGTCGCTTCGCTTCGGGATTGGGTATTAGGGATTGGAGATTGGGAAAATTCCTCCCCAGTTCCCAGTTTCCCAGTTCCCAGTCCCCAACCCCCATTCCCTTCCTTCCCTGCATATCCTAGAAAGAAACATAACAAAGCTGATGCCATACATCCGGTGAGCAGCATATCAGAGACACCCGTTCTTGCCCAAATAATAGTTTCGGGATTGAGTGCCATGAGCGCTGCTGCGATGAAAGATGTTAAATAGCGGCGATTAGGACGTGAAACTTGCTCTAATTCGTCTTGTTTGGCGAAATACCACTGGACGGTGTAAAAACCTAAACAAATTAAGCCAAATGCTGCGATCGCAGAGGGAAGGCGTACTGCCCACTCATTCACCCCAATTATGTGATATGCGATCGCTTGACACCAGTAAGTTAAAGCAGGTTTATCGAAACGAGTGTCACCATTGAAAAATGGGGTTATCCAATCACCTGTAACGAACATCTGGCGGGAAGCTTCCGCAAACAAAGGTTCTGTCTCATCAATCAAGCCAATGTTGCCCAAATTCCACCCAAAAGCTATCCACCCAACCACCATCAACCACAAAATCGACACAGTTAGACTCAGGGATGGATTCTTTGATATTTCGTTGAACCACCGGTCAACAGTGTGCTTAACACTCAATTTCATGCTCATTAGTCAATAGTCAACAATCACTACTCAATAGTCGTTCGTTATCTATCTTTTGTTCTTCGGAGTTTTAACTCAACAATTTTCCTCTACTTTAGTATTACTAATCTATGGACTCAGCACTAGTTGCCATTCCCTGTTTTGAGAATTCCATTTAGGTAATTGAGTTTCACCAACAACATAAGGGCCCCAGTAACGACGGGAACCATCTTGTGCAAAAGCAACTAAAATATCTCCCTTCTCCAGCTTTAAATTATTCTGAGGTAGGGATAAAGTCAGTCCTTTTTCGCTACCTTCTTGGGGCGCAAAATCCCAATGTGCTGGTACATCATAGTGAGTCTGTTTAGTACCAGAGCCTTTTGCTACCGACTGTCGTGCCAGTAGAGCCAACCGCACAGGCTGATTCGTTTGATTGCTCATCCGCAAAGTCCCTTCATCCTTGGCAATGCTAGTTGATTTATCACGCTCTGCCAACACAGGATAAGTATTTTCTCTAGGATCACTATGTTCTGTTTTATTTTTTTGAGTAGATAGATTAGCGGAAATATCTTTTTCTGGTGAAACAGGTGTTGATGAAGCTGTCTCCCACTCTTGAGTTTCTGTTGGCACTTGTGAAGATGTATCTGGGTTTGAGGATTCAAAAGATACACTCACTCCAAAGCATCCTACCAGTGCAACAAGCAGTCCCAAGCAAGAAACCGTAATACCGACGTTACGATATACTGATGATTTCATATTGATAGTTATTAGAAATAAATATTTTGTCTAGGCTTGACCAAATAGTAGCCTATTATCACAAAAGCTAATCATAGAAAGTATCCTAATATAGATTTTTCTAAGATTAAGTATATCAATGTATTATAAATATCATTTTTTGGAGAAAATATTTGGAAGAAATAATTCCTTTGATCTTTGCTAAACAATGGATATAGACACCCCTTGCTTTGTGTATTGACCGTAGGCTTGGATGAAAACCAGAAAATCAGATACCTAGCCAGCCAATTTATTTGGATAAAAAATAAGAGTTTATTGAAACCTTAACGGCTTCAACAAGGCGTTCTTTGCCAATCCTTAGATAAATGTAAGATGTATATTTCATCTCGCATTAAAATAACCACCCTTTGAAGGGACTGTATTTTATGAAAGATGATAGCTTATGGAAATTTGAATTAATACTGGAGTTCCAGCATATACCTATAATATTAACAAATAAGCTTAGACTAAAACCAAATATCCTATTTGAATATAGAGATATTTGAAGATATCGTGACTTTTCCTTAGAAGTCTATGTGATGCAAAACACTCGTCTCAATAACTTGTTGGATGCCATTGCTACACGCTTTAGTCAATGGTTCTTAAATCCTTGGCGGCGATTATCGTTGCTGATCATTAGTTTTTTGTTTGGTTTTTTTCTGGGAAATGCAGTTTCCACAACAGCCGGTCAAGAAGGTGTATTAGATATTGTAGTAGCAGGTTTTTTAGTAGTGTTGACGGAAATTACTAGTAGGATATTTTACAGTCAGAGCTTTTTCACCAAGCGATCGCTCTTGGTAGACTCACTAAATCTGCTCAAAATTGGTTTCACCTACAGCCTGTTTCTCGAAGCCTTTAAGCTGGGATCGTAGGAAAAGGTAGGGAGCAGGGAGGGGGAAATTATGAATTTGTGGCTGGATGAAATTTTAGCAACGGATGCGATGGGGGAAACTTGGGAGCAGCAAGCTAGAGTTGCTGCGCTGGCAGATAGGTTAAGGGCTAAAGCTTTTGAGATTACGCCGGAAAATGTCAATGAAGCGATCGCTTTTCGATCGCATTTACTAAAATCTGTCCTCCCAGCTTTTAGTCAATTCTGCCAAACTACGCTCCAAATCGAACCCAAGGAAATGTTACAGGTGTTGTGGGACTTGTGGCTGCCTTTGGGGATCAAACTAGCATCGCAGCGCCAACAGTTAGAACGCCCCCTAATTCAAGGAATATTGGGAGGACAAGGTACTGGTAAAACCACAATGTCTAAGGTTCTCAGCTTGATTTTGAATCAGTTGGGATACCAGACTCTGAGTTTGTCTTTGGATGACTTATATAAAACTTACAGCGATCGCTTGGTTTTAACACAACAAGATCCTCGCTTGATTTGGCGTGGCCCACCAGGAACCCACGATGTACATTTAGGTTTAGATGTACTAGATCAGATCCGTCAGTCGCAAAGTTCGGTTATGGTTCCCCGCTTTGATAAATCTGCGTACAGAGGCGCTGGCGATCGCACTACTTCAGAGATAGTAACAAATGTAGATATTGTACTATTTGAAGGTTGGTTTGTGGGTGTCCAACCAATTAACGCAGATGTATTTGATACTGCACCGCCGCCAATTATCACAGATGAGGATAAAGCATTTGCCCGCGATATGAATCGTCGCCTCGACGATTATTTACGACTGTGGGAGCGATTAGACAGCTTAATTTTGTTATATCCAACCGATTATCGCTGTTCGTTGGAGTGGCGCAAACAAGCGGAACAGCAGATGATTGCTGCGGGGAAGTTGGGGATGAGCAATGCAGAGATAGAGCAATTTGTCAATTATTTTTGGCGATCGCTTCACCCGGAATTATTCATCAAGCCCTTGGTAAAAGATGCAACAGTGGTTGATCTAGTGATTGAGATCCATGCCGATCATAGCTTTGGTGAAGTTTATTGCGATCGCACTTAGGGGGTTAGTTTTCAAGCAAATCAGGTAAAAACACTATAATTTGCTTAAAGCGTGATTTATCCTACTCCTTAGACCAAAAATGCCAGAGGTATCGTTAAAGCTTTTCTTTTCTTACTCTCACAAAGACGAAGCTCTGCGGGATGAACTAGCTAAACACCTGAGCATATTAGAATGGCAGCGTGTGATTTCAAGCTGGTGCGATCGCAGGATACTACCTGGAGAGGAGTGGTATATTTAAATTCACTTTTAAAGCTGACAAATTGCTTTTAAAACTTGTAGCAAATGACTTGAACGCTCTCTTTCCATTAAATTTAATTCTGGTAACAGATAATAAATAGGGGGATTTCCTTCTTCGATGTAAACAAACTGATAACTTCTACCATTAGTCGTTAATCCCCAAACTGATTTTTGATTATCTAAATTTTTATAAGCATACGTGAGTAGCTGAGGCAAACCTGTTGATATATCAATCTGACTATTTTTAGATTCAATTAACAGTACCCAAAAATATGTTTGAGGTTTTGTATGTTTAGCTTTACTAATAGCTAAAATATCAAATCTTCCTTTAATTTTGATATCTTCATCTTCAACTTCAATATCAGCAATATTCTCTTCCAAAACAATCTCGATAGGATAGCGATAAAAACCAGCTAATCTTAGTAAAGGGGCAACTGCAAGAAACTTAACTTGACCTTCAGAAACTTTACCTGCTGTAAGATATCTATCAAAGTCATCCTGAATTTGTTTGAGTTCCTGTTGTTCTGCTTCAGTGAGAGGTTGCAGAGATAAGTAGTTAGAAAATGAGTCATTGTACTGTTTTTGAAAGCCAAACAGACGATGAACTTCTTCTAAGGATAAATTACGAGCGTTGAGAATTGTCATATATTTTTCCTTGATTAAGGTGCAACTCAATCCAAACGACTTATAGCAGTCCTAAATCATTTTTGAAAATTATATATCTCTTTCTTCTTTCTTCCCTTTGCGTACTTGGCGTACTTGGTGGTTCGTTTCCTTCTCTATATTTTTCATAAATCAAATAAGGCTGCTATATATAAAATCTATTTTAACCCCTGGTTGACTGACCAAATTCGTTAAGCTACAACGAAAAATATTTATCAGTTAATCAAATATTAATCCTCAAGATAACTCCTCTTTAACTTCTTGACTCTGTGTTCTCTATGCCTCTGTGGTTAAATAAAAAGCTTTTGAACCGCAGAGACGCGGAGGACGCAGAGAGAAAAAGAGATTTTAGAAGTATATTAGCCAAGCCTTCTTTTAACTTCCTCAGCCAAATCTACTAATAAAACTTCTACTTGCTCACCTGTTTTCAAATCTTTTAGCGAAGACTTTTGTGCTGCTGCTTCTTCAGAACCAATAATTACGCAAAATTGAATTCCTTGTTTATCGGCTAGCTGAAATTGTTTACCCAAGGGACGCTTATCAAAGTTAGTGATAACATTAATTCCAGCCTGACGCAGATTTTGCGAAACTTTTAAATAAGTTGGCATTAAATCTTCTTGCATATTCACTACCATCACCTGGGCTGGTGTAGCAGCTAAGGTACTAAGAATGCCAGCTTTCAATAAGCGACTAATTAAGCGAGTTAAACCGATAGAAATGCCGACACCAGGCATTTTCTCACCTAAAAACACCCCGACTAATTCTTCATATCTACCGCCAGAACAAATACTACCTAAAGCTTCATGCCCTAATAAGGTTGTTTCGTAAACTGTACCAGTATAATAATCAAGCCCACGAGCAATAGATAAATCAATACAGAAACGATTTTCGGTAACTCCAAGATTACGCACGCCTGCAATTACCGTTTCTAATTCGCTAATTCCCAGACTCAATTGCTCGGTTTCGGGCAGGCTTTGAGCTAGATGCTTAAGCTTATCTAATACTTCATCAACGGAACCATTAATTTTAATAAAATCAATAATTTTTTGAGTCTGTTCTCCTGAAACTCCCTCTTTCTCTAATTCTTGTTTTACTTTAGTTTCACCAATTTTTTCTAGATTATCAACAATACCAATACACGATTTAATTTTATCTTCCGTAATTCCTACTGATTTAAAAAAACCTGTAAGAACTTTGCGATTATTGATGCGAATCAGAAAATCACCAATATTTATTGCTTCAAATATCTGTGTGATAATTGCTGGCATCTGAGCATCATAAAGCAAGCTCAGTTCCTGACGAGCAACTACATCAATATCACATTGGCGGAACTGACGAAAACGCCCATCTTTTGCCCGTTCTCCCCGAAAAACCATATCTGTTTGGTAACGAGCAAAGGGAAAGGTTAACTCATTTAGGTGACGAGCAATATAAGCCGCTAAAGGAACTGTTTGATCGAACTTTAACGCTCTTGCTTCCGAACCAGTTTCGCCTGATTTATCTCTCTCGGCTTGTCGATTTGGTGGCAAGATGGGATCAATGCCATAAATGATATTATCGCCTTGATTTCCTTTAGCTTGCAGCACTTCTAAACGTTCTACAGCAGGTGTTTCTATGGGCGTAAATCCATAGCTTTCAAAAACTTTACGGATGATATCTAGCAAATATAATTCTAGACGCTTTTCATTAGGCAGAAATTCTGGGAAACCGCTAGGAGTAGAAAAGTTTATTTTGTCACCTTTTGCCATGCGTGTACCTTACTAAGTTGAAATTTGAGATGGAAGTCTAACGTTTGGAAGTCGTGTCTACACAAACAAAGTCCGCCTGCGCGGACTGGAGAAGAATGAATGATTATGTTTGATCGCAGAAATTACTATCTTAGCCGTTCTTCTTGAATTAAGGTGCGTTGAAAGATTTTATTGTTCTTAAACCAATGCCAAGTGCGGGCACGATTGTTATTGTCAGGACTAATGTAGATCATTTCATATAAGCTCAATTCTGGGTTTGTTTTGTAACTAAACCACAAAATAACAACAGAATCATCAGCTTCCCAGGCTTTTCCGTCAATGCGATCGGTATCAAACCACAGTTTATTATCTTTATAACTTCCTGGAAATTCATGCTTTTCTTCTTTACCATTAGCCCACTTGTAGCGATTGATTTGATAGTAGGGATGAGGGCCGTTTTCTGGAAATTGACAAGTTAAGTGAGACTCATAACTGTCGAGGATTTTTCCTGATGTATCAACTAATGTATAAGTTCCTACCCAGTCCCCCTCGTGACGGACAAGTACAGGCATTTCTTCTCGAATATTTGACATTGTAATTTCCCTCTCAACTAATGTAGGTAAGACGCACAACACAAGGTAAAATAACAGTTTAAGCAGATAAGCATTGCTCACTCTATAAACACTGCTAAGTATTAGCATTGTAAGTCGATGCAATGGCATTGTTAGTCAAAACAATCGCATTGTCAGCCGATGCAATGGCATTGTTAGTCAAAACAATCGCATTGTCAGTCGATGCAATGGCATTGTTGGTCAAAACAATCGCATTGTGAAACGATGCAATGGCATTGTTAGTCAAAACAATCGCATTGTGAAACGATGCAATGGCATTGTCAGTCAAAACAATCGCATTGTGAAACGATGTATTAAACTGCGACTAAAAACTTACCTTGTCTTTGTTGACAGTACTTATACTTCATTATCAAACCACCAAGGGTCATTCGTAGCGTTAGTTTTAATTAAAATAGCTTTTTTTCGCATGAACCGTTTCAGCGCTGCTGCACCCATGCGTGAGCCTCCCATACCGGAAAATTTGAAGGCGTTTTTCTCTCCCTCGTGCATTATGGCGGTGAGTGCAGCATCGTTGATACTAATAGCACCTGCATCTATCTGCTGGGCAATTTCTAAGGCTTCAGGTTCCGAGGCAAACACAGCAGCACTCAATCCATAAATTGAATCGTTTGCCAAAGATACCGCTTCCTCAATTGTGGAAAAAGGCATTATTGGCATAATGGGGCCGAAAGTCTCTTCGGTCATCACTTTCATGGAATGATTAACCTGGGTGAGAACTGTCGGACGACACCACCAACCCCCACCTAAATCTTCAATTACACCGCCGCAGTGAATTACTGCTCCCTTTTCTACTGCATCTAGGAGATGATCGCTAATAATTGCTGCTTGTCTTTCGGCGATGATTGGGCCAATTTCTCCACTTTCGACGCTGGGGTAGGCTAGCTCAAGGCGATGTGCTTTGACTACTAATTGATGGTAAAACTTTTCAAATATAGATTCAGCAACATAAATTCGCTCAATTGACAAGCACGACTGTCCAGTATTGACGACGGAACCCCACAAGATTGCTGAGATTGCTAATTCTAAATTGGCTGAATCTAAAACGATCGCAGGATCTTTTCCTCCTAATTCCAAAAAAGCTGGAATAAACCGTTTAGCAGCCGCTTCTGCTACTTTTCGTCCTGTCGCTACACTGCCTGTAAAGCATACTAAATCTACATTGTCAATCAAAATTGATCCGGTTGCACCTGCTCCTTCAACAAAAGTTAAGACATCGCGCAATTTCGGAACGGCGTTGATTGCTGTTGTCAGTGGTGCGACGAAGCGGGGAGCAATTTCACTCGGTTTGACAATAACAGCACAACCCGCCAGCAATGCCGGAATGGTATCAATGGTTGACAGCAGCAGTGGAAAATTCCACGGGCTAATTATCCCAACAACAGGGTAAGGAACAGAGGTTTGTTGCAAAGCGATAAATGGAATTGCTGTATTTTTTACAGAGTCTTGCAGCAATTCTGGCGCTAACTTACACCAGCGATCGATGCTAGAGAGGAAGGAGTCTATTTCTAATACCGAGGTTGATAATCTTCCCGTATCATTTACCAAAGCTTCCGTTAAGCGATCGCGCCCTGATACTATCGCCTCCTTCCACTGCTGTAAAGCTTGAATTCTTCCCTCTAAACCCAGTTGTTGCCAGCTAACTTGCGCCCGCCGCGATCGCTTACACTGTTGTGCCAGCAACCTTGGGGGCGACGGGACAATTACGTAGTCAAATTTGCCAGTTCGGGGATTACGGACTTCTATTGGTTTTGTCATTTGTCATTTGTTATTTTTCATTTGTCATTTGTAATTGGGTATGGGTTATTCTCTTTCTCCCCCAATTCCCAATTCCCAAAGCCCAAAGCCCAATGCCCAATTCCCAATTCCCAATTCCCAAATTCAAATTATCCCCAGCTTGGCTAACCGCTCAATGGTGGCTTGCTGGGTTTGGAGGAAGTGTTTGCGGTCTATTTCTCCCTCCAGCATAGTATTAGCCGGGTAAAAGTGTGATTGATGATAACTTTCGGCGTATAGTTCAAAGCGTTGGCGGGCAAGTAAATTATGTAACCCTGGTCTGCGGCGATCGCGGCGTAATGCTCCTAAATCAATCTCGGCAAATGCTGCCATACTCTCGCCTGCACCTGTTTCAGCTAAAACGATTCCGCGATGGTCGATGATTTTAGAGCCACCATCAGCCGAAGCTATAGGGATAGCAATATTGGCGATGCCTGCGGTATTAGCTGAAACTACGTAAGCCATGTTTTCGACGGCGCGACTAATTTTTGCCGCGTCTTTGGGCGTAAGGTTTTTGTTGTATACTTCCGAGGTGGAATGGAGAAAAACTTCTGCTCCTCGCATCGCCAGACATCTCGCCACTTCTGGATACAAAATCTCTTCTGATGCTAAAGCTGCTAAATTACCGATCGCAGTTTTGGCTACGGGGAAAACTCCTTCTAAACCATAGCAGTCGAGATATTTATCCCAAACATCATGAGGGGTAGGAGCAAATAAAGAATTCAGCCGCCGATACCGTAAGACGATTGAGCCAGAGGGGTCAAGAATAAAGCAGGTTTGGAAGTACAATCCGGGGAAATTGGGATCGACTTCGTAGGCGTTTCCAGCTAAAAAGATTTTGTGCTTTTGGGCAATTTTACCAAGTGCCTCATATTCAGCACCAGCCATTTCTATACAAGCTTTTTCTGCCCAACCAGAGAGAGAATCTCCCATCGGAAAACCAGTGAGAAAATATTCTGGTAGGACAATTAAACGACAATCAAAGCCAATGAAAGCGATGCTGGCAGCAATTTGTTGAGCTAAACGGTTGATAGAGTTTTGCATCAGCGATCGCGCTTCGTGGCGTAGGCGTAGCCCGCCGGAGGCATCGCTTGTTTGATTGACTGCATGACAGGTAACTTGCAGTGCTAAGGCGCGGAATGATTCTGGGTTAGTGGGCATTGGGCATTGGGTATTGGTAAAGGACAAATTTAGCGATTGCCACCCCAGAGCGATCGTACAAGTTCATCTGTCAATTCAGAACCAAATAGCCGTACAGCAATTTGGTTGTCTGGGTCGCGTTCTGCGATCGCTCGGCGTACAATTAAATCACGGTTAGCCAAAGCAACACGCTCATCATCTGGTACGGATTCAGCTTCATCTACCCACTTCAACCAACGATCCATCATCTCATGAGCCACCGTGCGAAGATGAGCTAGTGTCTCTTCTGTAACTGGGCTGGTGTAACACAGACTAGTATGAGATTGAGCTTGACGGATGTAGAGAGTTTTGCTGATATACTGCTTAAAACGAGAATCTTCTAGCAACCCTAGGTATGTCTTGTTCATCGGCTCATAGTAGCGATCCAAATATTCCAGATCAACAGACAGATCGCTCCGAGGAATGTAATCCATGTAGAAGAATAAGTACGGAACCGTGGCAAATGCAAAAGCTAAATGTGGAACACGTAACTGTGACTTGAGCCAAATAGTTAAGTGCATATTGCAAAAGCCAGATTTGGGTTCGCGTAACCATGAATGCACTAGCCAATCAATTTCTGAGCCAGAGAAGGTGTTGAGCGATCCATGAGCGCCTCCCGTCGTCGCAGAATAGCTTTGTAAGTTCTTGGTAGACGGATTTGGATGTAATTCAAAACGAGCGTCTATTTTCTGACGGAGTTCGTTTGTCAAACTCCACAACTGCTCAAATACAGCCTTATTATCTAGATCGGTTGGTTCCTGAGTCATAATTTGAGTTTGCGGCTTTTCTATAGATTTTATATATTAGTTTGGTATTTCCGGCATCTACCTCGTTGCCCATATTGAGCAACGCATTCATAGAATTCAGGATTGGGTACAAAATCCATCAACTAAACCATGATAAAGCTATTGCAGTAATCTGTATCAGCTGATGATTCCTCATTTGGCTTTTAATTTTGATGAATATTTTCAAATAGATATAGATAAAATATTTTTTTTAAAAGCACACTTATTAAAATTTCGTTTAGCTCGTTAGCAAGAAGATGATTTTGCTATTTGCTTAATACACTATCTCAATAGTCTATTAATGTTATCTATAAAAAGTTTTTTAAAAGCTTTATTCGGTATTAGTACTGATAATAAAATACTTACGGAGAGTGTTAAATTTAGTGGGCACACAATTATAATTTATTAAAAAAAACAGTATAAAAATGCATCTAACTTATAAACTGAGATTTGTTTCTTCTCAATTAGTAACTGTAACAGTACTGCTGACATTACTCTTGTTTATTCCTCAAATTTTGCTCAACTGGCAGGTATATTATAACTTCAATAGTATTATTAAAAATGAATTTAAACTACAAATACTGAGTGATAAAATTACTTATCTTGATGAAGTATTAACGATGTCAGCCCGCATGAATGCTGCTACAGGCAACTCAAATTGGGAGCAAAGATATCGCCAATTTGAACCTAAACTCGATCTTGCAATTAAAGAATCTATCAAACTGGCTCCTAAAGCATATAAAAATGAGGATGCCCAAAAAATTGATGTTGCTAATCAGCTTTTGGTTACAATGGAATATCAATCTTTTGATTTAGTTAAGAAAAATCAAAAAGAGACAGCACAACTACTACTTTCTAGCCGAGAATATGAAACTCAGAAGCACATTTATGCTGATGGTGTTGCCAAAAGAAACCGTAATATCTCACTTCAGTTACAACAGAAGTTTGATGAATATTTTAGAAGAATATTTTGGGCAGTCTTAGAATCTGTTATAAGTTTAGGACTGCTGATTCCGGCATGGCTTTTAGTATTGAATTTATTGCAGCAATACTTAAAAGATAAAAAAATTGCTCAAGCCGCCTTAGAAGAAACGAATTGTAGATTGGAAATGCAAGTGGCTGAGAGAACAGCAAAATTAGAACACAAAAATCTTCAACTAGAACAGA
Organism: Nostoc sp.; assembly: GCF_036917465.1. Taxonomy (GTDB): domain Bacteria; phylum Cyanobacteriota; class Cyanobacteriia; order Cyanobacteriales; family Nostocaceae; genus Nostoc. The sequence goes on along the minus strand of NZ_JBALDL010000001.1, from coordinate 10,061 downwards.
CGCTACAAGAATTGCAATATACTCAAGTACAACTTGTTCAAACTGAGAAAATGTCTTCATTAGGTCAGTTAGTTGCTGGTGTTGCTCATGAAATCAATAATCCAGTTAATTTCATTTATGGAAACCTGATGCATATTAGAGGATATAGTCAGCAACTAATAACTTTAATTAACCTGTATCAGCAAGAAAATTCTAATTACAACCCAGAAATAACTAATCTCATTCATAAGATAGATTTAGAGTTTATTATTGAAGATATGCCAAAAATCTTATCCTCAATGGAAGTTGGTACTGAGCGCATTTGTGAGATTGTGCTAACTTTGCGGAACTTCTCGCGTCTTGATGAAGCAGAAATGAAACCTGTTGATATTCATGAAGGAATTGATAGCACACTATTAATTTTACAACATCGTTTAAAGGAAAAGGGTAAACAGCAGAGGGAAATTTTAATAATAAAAAATTATGGTAATTTGCCTCTTGTTGAATGTTATGCGGGAGGATTAAATCAGGTCTTTATGAATATCTTCAGTAACGCTATTGATGCTTTATATGAACAGGAAGGAGAGTCTTTAACAGGAAGAAAATATATTTATTCTATTACTATTCACACAAAAATTGAGAATGAAGAATATGTAATTATTAGTATTAAAGATAATGGGGCAGGAATAAAAGACGAAGTTAAGACTAGATTGTATGACCCTTTCTTTACTACTAAACCTGTAGGGAAAGGCACTGGCTTAGGATTATCTATTAGTTACCAGATTATAGTAGATAAGCATAAAGGAAAAATTAAATGTATTTCTGCACCTGGTAAGGGTACAGAGTTTGTAATTAAAATTCCTATTAAGCAGGCACGGTAAGCAAATATATAGACTTCACACCTTTGACATAATCTTGCAATGGCTTTGTCAATACGATCTGCCATAGTTTACTCATCAAACTGTTTAACGGAACTAGGCAGGTAATCCCTGCCTTTTTTAATCAATGTCCTTTAGTACTGCATTTAATTGCTATTTAATTATGGGCGATTCCCATTTACCTGAGAATTACTAATAGAAAATCCTCGGCGAGTAGGTTTAATATTAGCTAATTCCACTTGAAAACTTACCTTATCAGTCATTTCACCGCTTCTCGCTTCCAAAGTCCACTTACCAGGACGCAAATTCCAAAATAAAGAATTAGCTGAGTTTGTATCTAACTTTTCCCCATTTAGCCACCATTCAACAGGCAGAGATTTATTTCCTACTAGCTTAAATTCGAGTTTTTGCTTCGCTTCTTCACCTGGATACAGTAAGAATAAATCGCCATGATGGGGAGATAAAATTCTCAAATTGGTAGAAACAAGACTCGATTGCTGTTGCTTCGCCAACCACTCGTTATACTCTGGTAGTAAGTTAAATTTATTGTCACCTTCGTAGGCAATTTTATCTTCAGGATAGAAATATTCCTGTACTACTGAGGTACAATCTGGTGTTGGTCGTAATCCCGAAATTGCACAAATAGATAATTGTACTAAACCTTCTGGAAGTGGAAAAGCTGCTGGTTCTTGATGTTCGTGCAGGTGTAGCATAATCCGATTCCACAAAGGTGCAGCCCCTGTCACGCCTGAAACTTGTCGCATCGGTTCACCGTTGAAATTGCCTACCCAAGTAGCGACGGTGTAATCGGTAGTGAAGCCAACTGTCCATGTATCACGAAAATTGGAAGAAGTGCCAGTTTTAACGGCAACAGGAAAAGGTAAATTTAATACTGAGTCTACACCAAAGGCTGTTGCACGAGCATGATTATCACTAAGGATGTTGGTGATTAATTGCCATATTGTCTGGTTAGGGAGTGGGGAGTCGGGAGTCGGGAGTCGGGAATTGGAAAATGTGCTGACTATTGGGGTAGCATCTCCAAATCGTGCTATAGTCAGATAGGCATGGGCTAATTCCCATAAACTGACTTCGCCACTACCGAGAGTCAAACCTAAACCGTAATGTTCTGGGGTTTGATTAAGGTGTTCAAATCCTAGTTGATGGAGTCGTTCTAAAAAAGTTTCCACACCTACTTTTTCTAAAACCCTCACTGCGGGTACATTCAACGAATTTGCTAACGCGATTCGCACCCGCACAGGGCCAAGAAAGCGTTCGGTGTAATCAGTTGGGCTATAAAGTCTCGCACCAGGAATTGCATAACGGGCAGGGACATCTGCCAAAATGGTATTTGGGCGAATTAAACGTTTTTCTAAAGCTAATTCATAGACAAAAGGCTTGAGGGTAGAACCTGGTTGACGTAGCGCCTGCACTCCATCATTGCGTCCTAGCTTGGCTTCATTAAAGTAATCAGGTGAACCGACATAAGCCAATACTTCACCAGTGTAGTTGTCAATCACCAACGCAGCTGCATCATGAACATTATTAGTGGCTAGGGAAGAAATCACCTGTTGTACCTGTGCTTCGACAAACTGCTGTAATGGGCGATTTATAGTCGTGCGGATGGGGGAATTTTCTTCTGTTTGCGCCTTATCAAACTGATTAGCTAACCAAAATAAAAAGTGTGGTGCGGCGATAATTCCCTGTGGGCGGGACTGAAACACAACTTTTTCGGTGTGTGTTCGGGCTGTGTAGCTTGCCGCCGTAGGCATCGCACCACTAATATACTTTTCCTCTACCATACGATTAAGGACGTATTTTTGTCGCTGCTTTAACCGTTCCCAATGTTCATAAGGGTTAAAGTATGTGGGATTATTGGGAATAGCAGCCAACAAACTAGCTTGGGCAAGATTTAACTCACTAGCTGGTATGGAAAAATAAGTCTGCGCGGCTGCTTCCACACCATATATATTTCCTCCCATTGGCAGCCGATTAATATATGCAGAGAGAATTTCATCTTTATTCATCCCTGCTGCTAACCGCCAAGATAGCCAAATTTCACTCAGTTTACCAGAGAAGCTGCGCGGCACAGGATCTAACATCCGCGCCAACTGCATAGTAATAGTAGAAGCGCCGGAAACAATTCGTTTGGCATGGATGGCTTCTTTGCCAGCGCGCATAACAGCTTTCATATCCAACGCCCCATGATGGTAAAAGCTGCCATCTTCGGCGGCTAAAATGGCATGGATAAACTGGGGCGAAACTTGATTTAGCGGGACTACTGATGTATGTTCTTGGTCACGGGTGAGCAATGTTCCTAATGGTAAACCATTGCGATCGCTAAATTGCATTGCCAACTGATTTTGGGCAATATCTGTAGCCCTAACGGGTGCGAAATAAGGTAGTAAGCGTATAACTAGGCAGATTACCAGCAGAGCAAGGATAAATTTGCTACCGTGCTTAAATTGGAATAGCGATCGTAAAATTAGTTTCATCAGGGAATACCCTGTAGCAGAAAATTTACCTTAATTTGGACGCAGTGATTACATCTACATCAGTAAATATATCAAATCTTTAACGATCCATTTTTCATAACTTAGCAGATGTAAATTAATGTTTGCAGAAGCTAAATACTTCTTCATAGTTAAGAATTGTAGTGATTTTTAGGAACAATCACACTAGAGTGGTTATCTATGTAAATAAACATAGTTAAATCCAAAAGCTGAGTAAAAAATAGTCATCTGGCATGCTTGATTAGTCTTGGCATTACCAACTCAATAAGGTATGCAAACTTTTATTATCTATAATTTGTGATTTTTTATTTTGAATTCCTAAAAAATATGATTATCAAATTTTTACGCAGTTTCCACCATAAAATTCTCTATCTCTTCCTTAGCGTCCTTGGCGGTAGCCTGCGGCAAGCCGAAGCGTCTACGTTAAAAAAAATTACCCATTCCTCACGCCAGAAAAGAAGAATACAGTTTATTCTTCTCTTTACATTCATGCTAGCAATGACAGGGTGTAATTTTTTTGGTATCAACTCAAGCAAAGAACAACTCCCAGCAGTATCCCCACTCACACCACCAAAATTACCAGACTGGATTGAACAAATAAGTCCCATTGGCAATGCAAAGCCTCTCAACCAAATCCGCATCCGTTTTAAAGAAGCTTTAATCCCAGTTGAAACTCTCGACAGTCCAGAACAGCAAAAAATATTACAAAAATTTGCCCTTTGGCCGCCTTTACCTGGCCAATTTCGCTTTTTGACACCGCGCATGGTGGGTTTTCAAGCCGAGAAAGCATTGCCAATAGCCACAAGATTCCAAGTCACTCTCAAAGCAGGTTTAGCCGACTTAAAAAACCATCGACTAGACAAAGATTTACCTTGGACTTTCAACACTGAATCTATTAACCTGACTAATTTACCCGGTGTCAATCTCATTGAAAAGTCTGATATCGAACCAATTGATTTACAACAAAAGCTACACTTTACTTCTAATGTAGAATTGGATTTAGGTTCTGTACAAGAACATTTACAGTTAATTCCTGAAGGTAAAAATCAAGGTATAGGTTTTAAGGTTGAATTAGACAAAGAAGAAAAACCAGTAAAAGAAAATGAAGACCCTTTAGAAAAATTAGACCCTTCAGCCCGCAACTGGATTTATAATCTCATTCCCCAGCAAAATCTCGAAAAGGCAACCCCTTATCGCCTAGTCTTTTCTCCCGGAATACTCCCTGCTGATGGTAATCTCCCTACAGAGAAAGAATTTGCCAGTAAGTTAGCGACTTATTCACCTTTAGCATTCCAGAAAATTAACTTTTACGGACAGCCAGATTCAGGTGGAACTTTTGGAAGATTTATTAAAGGCAGTCCTCAGCTAGAATTTAATAATGTCTTACTGCCAGATTCAGCCAAAGAAAGTATTACCATTAATCCAGCACCGAAAGATATTTCGAGAATCATCCAAATAAATGATGAAGATAAAATTGTCGGCATCAATCCTTATGCGTTAGAACCTGCCAAAACTTATACAATTACTATCGGCGGAAATCTCAAAGATAAGTTTGGGCAAACTTTCGGTAAACCTGTCACACTTAAATATGATACTGGAGATTTAGCTGGGGATATCTGGGTACCATCAGATTTGAATATTTTCCCTACAGATAAAAATTTGCAGCTAAATATTAGTACTGGAAATCTACCAGAATCTAAATACAAAGCAGCTTATCGAGCAATTAAACCGACAGATTTAGTTTATTTTAATAATAGTAATGATTTATTACCCCAACCTTCTGATTGGCAAAGCTTTCAGGTATCGGGTAAGAAAAATCAATCAGTTGATATTGCTGTTCCTCTGCGGGAAAAACTAAGTGCGGCTACCGGAATGTTAGCTTATGGAGTGCAAGCGCGCACTAATAAATATCAGGAGAATGGTAAGGAACTGTGGCGAGAGCCTACCACTTATGGAATGGTTGAATTAACGAATTTGGGCGTATTTACTCAGTGGTTTCCTGAATCAGGTTTAATTCGCATCAATCATCTTACAGATGGTTCGCCAGTTCAAGCGGCTGCTGTGGAAATTTATCAATCAAAATTACAAATAAAATCTCGCCCTGAACCAGTACCTTGTGCAACGGGTAAAACTGATGAAAATGGAATTTTTAGAATTGTTCGTGAAGGATTACAGCAATGTTATTTAGGAAATGAGAGTTCTAGTAAATCACCCCAATTATTAGTAATTGCCCGTGAAAACCAAGATTGGGCATTTGCTAGAACCGAAGAGTATAGCGGCGTTTATGGATACGGAATTGATGCAGGTTGGCAAGATAATAAGCCAGAATCACGCGGGGTAATTTTCTCAGACAGACAGTTATATCAACCAGGTGAAAAAGCTTGGTTCACTGGTTTTGCTGACTTCTTACAAAATGGTACAATCCAGCAAGATAAAAATGCTATTTACCAATTAACTTTAGTAAATCCTGATGGACAAAAGACCAACTTAGGTACGCAAACTACAAACGAATTTGGTACGTTTTCTCTGGAACTGCCAATTAAAACTACTCAGCGCTTAGGCTACCATACAATCCAGGCTAAGGGTAAGAATGGACAAGAACTTTCTGGAGAATTTCGGGTAGCTGAGTTTAAGCCACCTAATTTTAAAGTCGACCTCAAGCTAGATAAAGAATTTGCTTATATTGACGATAAAGTTGATATTAATGCTACCAGCAATTATTTATTTGGTGCGCCTGTAGAAGGTGGAGAAGCAAAATACTTTATTACTCGCCAACAGGCTAATTTTATTCCTAAAGGTTGGGACGAATTTACTTTTGGTCGGCAGTGGTTATGGCCGGAAGAATCTCCTAGTGTATCTAGTGATGTGTTACAAACTAATGCCCAGCTAGATGCTAATGGTAAAAGTAGTCAAACAGTGAGTGTGGCTAATGATTTACCATATCCTATGACTTACCAAGTAGATGTGCAAGTTGCAGATGTTTCTAATCTATCTGTAGCCAATTCCAAAACTTTTACAGCCTTACCAAGTAATCGTCTAATTGGCTTAAAAAGTAATTTTATCACTGATGCTGGTAAGGCTTTTCCTGTTGATGTGATTGTTACTGACCCTACAGGAAAACCGATAACAGGTCAACAAGTCAGGCTGGAATTACAAGAAATTAAATATAGTAGCGTCACCCAATTAGTTGAAGGTAGCCGAACACCAAAAAATCAAGTCGAATATAAAACAGTCGGACAAGCAGAAATTACATCGGCGAGTAATCCGCAATCAGTAAGTTTGACAGCACCAGAATCTGGTTCATACCGAATTAGAGTTAATTTGAGTGATGCTAAATCTGAATTAAGCGCCACAGATTTACAAATTTGGGCAACTGGAGAAAACCCAGTATTTTGGGGTTCCAAAGAAAAAGATGTCTTAGAAGTTAAATTAGATAAAAAAGAGTTCAAACCTGGTGAAACTGCTACTGTACTAATTCAATCTCCCTATCCAGATGCAGAATTGTACTTTGCTGTGATTAAAGGCAAACCTCTTTATCAGCAGATTACCAAAGTTCAGGGAGGCACACCACAAATTCAGTTTCAAGTTACACCAGAAATGCTGCCAAATGCAGCCATTGAAGCTATCTTAGTAAGGCAAGGTAAACCCATAAACCAAATGGAAGCAGGAAGTTTAGATAACTTGGTGAAGATTGGTTTTACACCTTTTAAAGTCAACTTAGAAGATAAGTATTTAAAACTGCAAGTTAAGCCAGTGCAAGCATCATTAGAACCTGGTGCAGAAGAAACAGTACAACTGGAATTGAAGGATAATCAAGGAAATCCTACCAAAGGACAGTTTACAGTCATGGTGGTAAATGAAGCGGTGTTACAACTTTCTGGTTATCGGCCGCCAGATTTGGTGGATACAGTTTATGCACAACAGATAATATCTACCCGCTTTAGCGATAATCGCCCAGATGTCATATTACAACCACAAGATGTAGCTAAACCCAAAGGTTGGGGTTATGGTGGTGGTTTCTCAACTGGTGCAGCAAATACTCGCACTCGTACAGATTTTAAAGCCTTAGCTTACTACAACGGTTCTGTCCTCACCGATGCTAATGGTAATGCACAGATCACCTTTAAATTGCCAGATGACTTAACTACATGGCGGGTGATGGCTGTGGCCACCGATGGAAATCTGCGTTTCGGGAATGGGGATGCAACGTTTATCACCACCAAGCCACTGCTAACTAATGCCATTTTGCCACAATTTGCCCGTCCAGGCGATCGCATCCTTGCGGGTTTATCCGTCACCAACAACACCGGGAATCCAGGAAATCTCTCAATAAATGGCCAACTTAGCGGTACGGTGAAGTTTGCTGACAAAAACCCCACAGCTAGTTCTTTGCAAACCAAAGCTGAATCTGCAACTCACGCTTATCGCTTTCCAATGGTGGCGGATAGCGTCGGAGTCGGTAAAGTTCGCTTTACCACTCAGCTAAATGGTACAGCCGCAGATGCTTTTGAAGTTCCTTTGGAAATTAAGCCAATTGAAATTACCGAACAAGTCGTTGAATCTGGTGTAACTGAAAAAGAGATAAAGATTTCCCTGAATGTTGATAAAAATACCTTCCCTGATGCGGGAGGTTTAGATATTCAGTTAGCGAGTACTTTAATAGCGGAGATTCAAGCACCAGCCAAGCAGGTTTTAGAAGATAATGATTTACCGTTCACAGAACCGGCGGCGAGTCAGTTACTAATTGCGGCTAATTTGCAAACTATCGCCCAAAAATATAGTCAAAAATTTGCAGAATTTAATCCTAGCCAACAGGGAAATCAAGCAATTGAAAAATTACAAAAACTTCAAATCGCCGATGGTGGTTTTGCTACTTTCCCCGGACAAGAAAAATCCGACCCTTGGGTTTCTTCATACACGGGTGAATCTTTGGCTAAAGCCAGTCAGGTATTCCTTAATTTAGTCGATTCTGCAATGCTGTCTCGACTCAAAACTTATCTGCAAAAAATTCTAGCAAATCCTGGAGAATACGATTTTTGTAAGCAACTACTCTGTAAAAGGCAACTACAACTTAATGCTTTAATCGCTCTAGCAGATTTAGGAGATAAACGCAATACTTTCCTTGCAGATATTTATGAACAGCGCAATAATTTTGATTTAGTAACTCAAATTAAACTAGCGCGATACTTATCTCAATTCCCAGAATGGCAAGACGAATCTCAACAATTAGTAAACAAACTGGAACAGAATATCTATGAAACTGGCCGCACAGCAGTTGTGAGTTTCCCCAGCAGTTGGGGATGGATGAGTTCATCTACGACAACGCAAGCGCAAGCTTTACGCTTATTTGTTGCCAAGCAGAGTAAACCAGAAGTTATAGATAAGTTATTCCAAAGCCTTCTCGCACTGCGACGGGATGGCACATGGCAAACTAACTATAATAATGCCCAAGCATTAACAGCTTTGGTAGATTATAGTCAACTACAACCCACACCACCTAATTTTGTTGCCACCGTGCAATTAGCTAGTGAAAAGTTAGGAGAAAATCATTTTGATGGCTACAAAAATCCTAGCTTAAAGCTAAATGTGCCAATGAATCAATTACCTCGTGGTCGTAATGATTTAACGCTTCAAAAATCAGGTAATGGCACTTTACACTATCTAGTTGCTTATAATTATCGCTTGCAAGGAAATCAATCAGGTAGATTTAACGGGTTACGCATAACACGAGAAATTAGTCAAGTAAATCAAGAGAAAGTTTTACAAAAAATAGGGATTTACGCTTTTGATAAACCCTTGACTTTAGCCTCTGGACAGGTGTTTGATATTGGTTTAGAAATCATCGCCGATCGCACCGTGGATCATATAGTAATAAAAGATCCACTACCAGCAGGTTTTGAGGCGGTTGATGCAAGTTTTCAAACTAGCACAGCTGCATTACAAGCAAAAGCCGATAGCTGGGAACTTGGGTTTAAGAATGTGTACCGCGATCGCATTATCGCTTACGCCGACCACCTAGAAGCAGGAGTTTATAGCTTGCATTACTTAGTCCGTTCTGTCACCCCTGGGACATTTTCTTGGCCTGGCGCAGAAGTTCACCTGCAATATGCACCAGAAGAATTTGGGCGTACTGCTGAATCTACATTGATATTGGAGGATAAGTCGTGACAATTTAAGATGTAAGAAAGGGAATCTAGAAATGTTCAAAGCCTATGGGAGAAAAAGGCAGTAACTATTTGTTACTTACTAGATACCAACATTCTACTGCGTGCTTGCGATCCTGATTCATCAAGTTATGCACTGGCGCTGGAAGCAATTACCAGACTTTTAGCACAAGGCGAGGAGTGTGTGATCACTTACCAGTAATAGGTTACAAGCGGGATAAACGCCAAAGTGAGTTTACTGGCAGTGCTGATTATGGGTGGTGTGCCAGTCGAAAAATGAACTACTTTGGCTACAAATTGGTACTCATTGTGCGATTCGTAGGCTAAAATTACCAGTCACACTTTACGTATCTTCTTACGTCAACGTTTTGGTCTTGATGTGCTGATTTTTGAACAACATCCTGTGGCTTAACTCACATAAGGCGTATTATAGTAAAAAAGAAAAACCCTAAGCAGACATATTTGCTTAGGGTTTTTCGGTTGTAAGATTATCCCTGGCATCGAGCTATTTTTGCGTAGGGCGACCCCTA